>NZ_NPJG01000099.1 GCF_002251245.1 Prevotella sp. P5-92 | reverse complement strand
GTGTTTGGAATACTACAATAATGAAAGAATAAAATTGAGACTCAACGGTATGTCACCTGTTTTATACAGAAAGGCATTCGAACAGGCTCACAGTTATTAACCCGTCCAACTTTTTGGGTTCATTTCACCCGCATGTCCCCTGTCCCGCATAAATTCAAACTCTCGCAAATTTTGGGTCGTTGGTCTGAAGGTTATACTTTTTGCTCAACCTTTTCAACTTCTGATAAGTAGTTTCCTTCGCAACACCAGCATTGGCCACTGTTATGACATTAACCTGAATGTTATTGACTGTTGCTTCCATAATAATTCCATGTATATAATTAATATTTCGCTGCAAAGATAGTGCAAAAAATCGATTTAGCAAAGAAAAAGAGAATGAATTATCTTTTTTGAGCGTAAGATTTTTATTTAAATCGAAGACAAAACAAAATAAAAAAGCGTTTTTTTATTTTTTTTGTTGAGATGCAGCCTATCTTATCAAAATTTACTCAAATAATTCCAATCCACCAAACATTTCCCCAAATTTCTTTGAATAATCATCCATCAAGAACTTGCTTCAGCTTGATGAACACCTCTTTTAATTGACAATGTGTGAAGAACTTGCGTAGCTTGATGAACACCTCTTTTGATAGACAATGTGTGAAGAACTTGCGTAGCTTGATGAGCTCCGCTATTAATAAACAATGTGCGAATAATTCGCGTTTTCCCACAAAGTCCGCTTGCGGACCTCCGTTCCCCTCCGTGTTTTCCATATGAACAGTAAGGGTTGTGTCCAACTTTTTGGGTTCACTTCATACCTGTCCCCTGACCCTGTTCTCTCCAAATCTCTTCTGCCAGATACTTGTCGCTTCGGCAATGAAGGTCGGCAACTCCTTCTTCGAGAAGGGGCAATAGCGGAGAGTTGTAGAAAATGTCCATGGCATCTTCAAGACTCACGCTGTGCATCTGGCTTATCTCATTGATAATACGAGCATACTTTGCCTCCAAGATTGCATGGTAGGCTTCATCGTGTATAGGTGTCATAGGCGCTGAGAACTTTTGAAGGTTAGACATTCGTTGAGTACCTGCTGTGAGCGGATGCAAATCTGATTGTTTGGCTCTTCGAATATTAGGCGGCGAAGGCATTCTTCCTTTGAAATGTCGCCAGCAAAATACAGGTCAACGGTACGGAAGACTTTATCATTGGCTATACCGCCGATGACTACATCATAGTCACCAACGATTCTTCCTTGACGGCATTCTGTCACGAAGTCGAGCCATGCTTCATCATAACGCTTGAACTCAATGACTTTACATTTGCTGAGGTCATCGGCAAGTTCGTAGGTGTTAAGGAAGGCTTCTTTGCCACGGTTGGTAAAGCGTGCTCCATATTTCACTGCCTGATCCTGCAAGATGGTGACATAGAATCCAGGACCGAAATCGAGGAAAGCTCGGCTATGCGTTGTGTCGGGTGATTCCACGACTATGGTTGATGCGTGATATACTTCCATTATGCCAACACTCCTTTCTCCCTCATGTATTCGGTGAGGTCTTCCATAAGATACTCCTTGCCAAAGGTGTGGAGCACATCGTAGCTTGATACGATGTAGCCAGTCAGAATGCCTGACTGCTTAAGGCGACGATACACCTCAGCGGCACTCATGTTCAATCGGCGTGAGAGATTGCCGATGCAGTATGTT
This sequence comes from Prevotella sp. P5-92, assembly GCF_002251245.1. Lineage (GTDB taxonomy): Bacteria > Bacteroidota > Bacteroidia > Bacteroidales > Bacteroidaceae > Prevotella. The sequence continues at coordinate 211 of NZ_NPJG01000099.1, read as the reverse complement.
ACGAAATCAAGCGGGTCAGGGGACAGGTGCCTGACCCTTCTGTCCATTGACATTATTGCTTTCATATTTATTCCTTTCTTTAATATCTAAGTAGGTCTGCGGGGTTTCCCCCGCTTTCCCCTTCAAGAACCGTGCATGCGACTTTCGCCGCACACGGCTCGTGTAATTCTGTTAATTATCTCTCGTTCTAAATAATCGGCTCTATGTGCTG
>NZ_NPJG01000098.1 GCF_002251245.1 Prevotella sp. P5-92 | reverse complement strand
TTTACGCCCCTTGCCTTGGAAGACGAACAGCTTCTTGCGGTCAAAGCAGATGTCGTCCCATCTGAGGCGGCATGCCTCGCCGACCCTGAGGGCGCAGTCGTAGATGATGGCAAGCAGGGTCTTGTCGAACAGGGCGCAGTTGCGGATAAGACGGGCAATCTGTTCTTGGGAGAGCACTCGCGGCAACCTCTTCGGCTTGCGCACGGGAGGGAGTACGAGACCTCCAGGTTGCTTAAGCCCCATCACCTTGTAGTAGGCCTGCAGTCCGAATACGGTGTGCTTGAAGAAGGACAGGCTGCAACGGTTTTTGTCCAGGAGTGTCGACAGATAGTAGTCGATGTCCGTCTGGGTGAACTCCTCCGGCAACTTATTGAAAAACAACACTGCCTGAGCAATCTTCAGGCGATAATCATAAATACTGCCGTCTGCATACTGTGCCAGACGCAGCTTTTTAGTAACAAGCGAAATGCGGTCCCTGAATTTGGGTACAGCCGCGATCGCCTTGTCCAATGTATTATTGGGCATGGTTATTTGTGGTGGAGGGGATTAATGACGGGGGTGTTAAGGGAAAAGACCCGTCATCTCCCTTCACCTTTTAGAGAAACGTAAAATAAGTGTGAAATATTGTAGTGGAAGGTTATAAGCCGCAGGACTTTAGCTTTTTTCACCGCAATGAAAAATTAGTGCAACAATGTTTCTATAGCATGCGGCGCATGTGTGTTGGGGGGGGGTAAAAATTGGTGACAATGTAAAAATCGGAGCAAACTGTGTTGTCGTTAAAGATGTTCCAAATAATGCAACTGTTATTGGAGTGCCTGCTCGTATTGTCAGGCTTAATGGAGAACGAGTAGATATTAAATTATAAATACTGAACTTTCGCATATCAGGAAGTTAAAGGAGTTAAGGAAGTTAAGGAGTTAAGACGTATGTCTTGCTGCTTAAAAAACTACGCCCAAAAGACTGTGGTCTTAACTCCTCAGCGACCGAAGGGAGCGATAACTCCTTTAACTTCTGAGCTTGCGAAACTTGAATAAATATAAAAATAATGCGTATATTGTTTATATCAAATTATAGTGACTTGTATGGTGCAAATCGTTCCATGCTTACTATAATCGAGCATTTCAAGAAAAAAGGAGATGAGGTCGCTTTGATTTTGCCAAAACATGGTAATATAGAGGAGGCGTTAGTGCAAAAGAATATAGAATATGTTGTAATAAGCTGTTTTACGCAGCTTTATTATTATAAGCCTCAATTAAAGTATCTAGCTCTTCCTTTCTTAGCTATGCATACTTATTTTCAGCTATCTAAAATTGATAAATATGTATGTAGTTTTGAACCAGACCTTATTTATTCTAACACTTCAGCAGAGAATTTGGGTATAAACATAGCTAAAAAGAATGGAATTAAGCATATCAGTCATATTCGTGAATTTATGGATTTGGATCATGATGCTAGATTTGTATATGGTAGAAAAAAGAAAAAAGACTATATCAATCAAAGTGATGGCGTAATATATGTTTCTAATTCTGTTGCCAATCATGTTAATCTTGGGGAACCATTAAAGTCATGGCAGAAGGTTATCTATAATGGCGTTAATACCATAGATTTTGCTTACTCTGATAAAGAACTTCCTAAAGAATTAAATTTGGGCATAGTAGGTATTCTTGATCCTGAAAAAGGGCAAGATGTTGCTATTAGAATATTACCAACAATTTTGAAAATATATCCTAATGCTAAGCTGCATGTTTGGGGTGATAAAGTTGGAAAATATAAGAATAGCCTATATAAAATGGTTCAAAGAATGCAAATATCTGATAGTGTTGTCTTTCATGGTTTTGAAAAGAATCCGAATGTAATTTATAAGGACATGGATATATTGATGATGTGTTCAAGGAGTGAAGGTTTCGGACGGGTTACAATTGAAGCTATGCAGAGAGCTATTCCGGTTCTTGGTTATAATAGTGGTGGTACTTCGGAATTAGTAAAAAACGGAATAAATGGATATTTGTTTTCCAGTGCGGAAGAATGTGTTTCTGGCTTACAACAATTATTGTGTTCAAAAGGTGAATATAATAAAGTAAGAAAGGGAGCTTTCGATGATTCTAGGGCTAATTATTCTGTTGAATTATATTGTTCTCGAGTTGATGAATTTGTTAATTTTATAATGAATAATAAGATAAAATGAGTAAGATATTGGTTACTGGAGGCTCTGGTTTCATTGGAACTAACCTCATAGAGCATCTATCAAAAGATACTCAGTACGAAATTCAGAATATTGATATTGTGAAGCCAAAGATTTCGGTTCAGGATAAGTATTGGGTGCAAGTTGATTTGCGTAATCATGATGCTGTTGTTGCAGCAGTAGAGGCTTTTGCTCCAGATTATGTTATTCATCTTGGCGCAAGAACAGACCTCAATGGCAAAACGTTGCAGGACTATGAAGCCAATATGGGTGGTGTAAGCAACCTGCTTGATGCAATAGAAACTGCAGGTACTGTGAAACGTGCAATCTTTGCTTCTTCCATGTATGTATGTGAGCCTGGCTATAAGCCAAAGGACTTCGAGGATTATGCTCCTCATACTTTGTATGGTGAAAGTAAGGTGGAAACTGAAAAGCGTATCAAGACAGCTAATCCTTCTTACACATGGAGTATCATCCGTCCAACTTCTATTTGGGGGCCTTGGTTCGGTGAGCCATACAACAGATTCTTCCATATCGTTTTGAAGCGAATGTATTTCCATATGGGCAAACGTGCTTGTAAAAAGACGTACGGATATGTGGATAATGCTATTTATCAAATCATATCGATATTGAATGCTGATGCCGAAAAAGTTAATCGCAAGGTGTTCTATCTTGGAGACTATGAACCGTACGATATTACGGAATGGGCCAACGAGATAGCAAAACATGCTGGCATCAAGATACCTGACATTCCGTATTCCTGCTTTAAGTTGGCAGGATGGTTTGGAGATTTCTTAAAGCTATTTGGTATTTCATTCCCAATGACCAGCTTCCGCTTGCATAATATGACTACAGATAATGTGCATAATCTGAATCCAATCAAGGAAATTGCTCCGAATCTGCCTGTTGGCAGAGAAGAGGGAACTGTGAAGACATTGGAGTGGATAAGTTAGCAGTGTGGCTACAAAGGATATGGAAGCAAATGGAATATATCAGGGCAATCCTGCGGTGAAAATAAGAGAGAGAAGAATAAAGACATTAACATGAAAATTTCAATTATAACAAGTTGCTATAACCGAGCTTCAACGATACGTGGTGCAATAGATAGTGTGCTGGAGCAAGATTATGCGAACATTGAGTACATTATCGTGGATGGCGCATCTAAGGATGGGTCTGTGGATGTCATACTTGAGGCAATTAAGGGACATGAAGATAAGGTAAAGTTTATTTCAGAGCCTGACCATGGGATGTACGAGGCTATCAATAAGGGAATACGGATGGCGACTGGGGATTATATCGGGTTGGTTCATTCTGATGATTTCCTCTATTCGCCTCATACTATTTCTGATATTGTGAAGCAGCTGGAAGCTACTCATGCAGACTTCCTGTATGGAGATGGCATGTTTGTGAATCCAGAAAACACGGATAAGGTGGTGAGGAAATGGATTGGTGGAACCTATAGGTTATGGAAAGTACGTCATGGGTGGCTGCCACTGCATCCTACATGCTATATACGTAGGGAAGTAATGGAGAAACGAGGGCTGTACAACGAGTCCTATAAGATAGCAGCAGACTCCGATCTGCTTTTCCGTTATCTATTGGGTGGTGATATTACTGTTACCTATTTACCGGAGTATATAGTCCGTATGAGAATGGGAGGATTGAGTACAGATAGTGCCAGAAGAAAGCAGATGTGGAAGGAGGATATCCGTATGTATCACTCGCATGGAATGAATGCTACAATAACGAAAATTGAAAAGATGCTGTGGAAAGTGCCGCAGTTCATCAAGGCGAAGTTTATGTAAACTGCGTTTATTATGAAAAGAGTATTTGGATTAATTATTGCAGGTGTGATGAGCTTGGGCTCAACGGCTGCGGATACGGATGAGGGATATGTGATTGACTCGTTCTGGACGAACTGGTATCTGGAGGCAGGATTGGACATGTCGCTGCAAAACCCTTACGGGCATGACTTCTTCGGAGGGGTGTTTCCCAACGGAAAGACGTTCGGAGTGAATGTAAACCACTATTATAACGTATGGTCACATAAATAAATAGTAATACTTTTGTCTCCGAATTCAAAACATTATTGAAAATGGAAACGAAGGACGAGTTGTTGAGCGAAGGCGAAAAATACTTTGAAAAGGTTATGCAGGACTTTAACCAGAACCGCAAAGGTCGAAACCTGCGCAAGTATTGTAATGATGAGGGTATTGACTACAAGTGGCTGTCCGAATACAAGCGCACGTATGGCGCTACCAAGACCGCATCTGCCACAAAAAACAGCACGACGGATGGTATCAGTTTTACCGCCCTGGATGTCATTGAGAGCAAGATGACTCCCGAAGAACACCGCAAGGAGTCCGGGTGGACTGTAAAGCAGATAATCATATAACGATTTCACCACATCACGCGTGAGCAGGCCATGTTCTTGCTGTCAAACGCGATTCAATCAGAAATATACATTTATGACAACGACAAAGATGACCAAAGAGCAGGAGGAGGGATTTGAGCGGTACATGGAATGTGTCCGCGGATTGGACGAGGACCAGGTGTCACGTCTGGCAGGACGTGAGTACGAAACTGTCCAAGAAATGTATGAAGAGTTGAAAAAGGAGATGCTCATCAAGCATGAACGGGATCAGAAAAGAATAGCGGAACTTAAGCAGCAGATAGCTGCAAAGAATGAAGAATTAGCCCGTAAGGAAGCCTTGAAGAAAGAGCTTGAATCACAAATTTTATTGGAAAAAGCAGAAGCGGAAAGACTCGCATCTCATTGTATGAAAGCTGCAAAATGAACAATTTGAACTTTGGAAGGTATATTGAAGACATCCTTACCCGCATGAAAGACGGTGATGAGGACTACCTCTCTATGCTCCCATGTTATTATAAAGCACCCGAAATTAAGGTCGAGGAGTGTGCATAATGCATCATCCTTGACCCTAAAAACTATGATTTAGAATTATTTTTGAAAAAAGTTATCTCGTAAATGCTTGAAAAATAGTGGTTACGTTATAATGGTCGTTTACTCCACGTGGGCAAGTTCGGCGCATGATTCTTCTTAGGCAAGTAGTTCGACTCAGATCACTATAAACACAAAGGGCGAGGGATGGGGTATGGGATGATTTCCACACGATAAGATAATCGTGATATAATAAGCAGGCAAAAGGCGCGATGCTGGGATTCGGAATCCTTACAAGCATCACATTATAATTTTATACAATCTAAATTCTTTACATTATGAAAGTTTCAATTTCAGAAATTCGCAAGGACAAGGTATTCTTGTTTCTTGCCCCAGATGCTACTCAAGACGAGTTGCAGGATTTTGGCATGAAGGTACAAGCGTGGATGTCTTCGCATTATGAAGGTATCCCATGTTCATTCTATCTTCACACCACAGATGGTAGATTAGCCATAGTCTCAATCCTTGACGTTAACAATGGATGGGATGGCCAACAAGTAGAAGAGGTCTGGGATTAAACGGACATCCATCCGCACAGGTGGAGCAGCAATGCTTGCAGTTCGATACTGCCGGATGGAGCAAAAAAATAATGTAACTGTTCGGTGAACCCCGTCATTGTCATATAGAATAATTATCGTACCTTTGTCGCTGATATTTTCACTTTATATTTTTAGCGACAATGTACAACAAGAAGCGAAACAAGCAGCCTCTGTTTGCTTACGGTGAAGTTCGAGTTGCGTTATGCGGAAATGAAAGGGATATGAATGGCATATAACAACGAAAGGGCGGGCATCGTGATTGATGCCCGCCGCGATCGTCATAACATGGACATGCAGCTGGTGACGCCGAGGGTGGTGGCGATGGCTGTGGCGATGGAGACGATGAGCTGAAGGATCAGCTTCCAGGTGGATCTGTTTGTTGTTGACATAGAATTGAGATTTAAAGATTAATAAATAATGATGGGTTGACGAGTTGTTTGCGGGCATCGGTGAGCATTGGAGGGCATCAGCCATCAGTCATCAGCCATCAGTCATCCCTTCATCAGGTAGGCGAATTCTTTGCTGGGCTTGAAGCAGGGACAGGCTTTGGGGGTGGCGCCGGGCATCTCGCAGTGGCCGCAGATGAGGGCCTTGGGGAACTGGCGATGGAGGTCGCGGAGGAGACCGATGAGGGAAGCTCGCTGCTTGAGGGTGCGGGTGTCCTTCGGTTTGCCTTTGGCATCGAGGCCGCCCTCATAGCAGATGCCGATGGAGCAGCGGTTGAAGGGTCGGCAATGGGCTCCTACCTCGTTGAGGCGGCGGTGCTGCGTCACGGTGCCATCACGGCGGATGTAGAAGTGATAACCCACGTCGATGAATCCACGCCGCAGATGGTCGCGCCTGAGCTGCTCAGGGGTGTAGTCCTGGTCCTCACGGGTGGCGGTGCAGTGGATGACGAGAAATCTGACTGATTCGGCCGACATGTAGATGCCTGACTCGATCTTGGTGAGGAGCATGTCCTCCGTGGCGACCGTGCCGCCAGCGATGTTCATAGGGTATTGTTCGTGGAGCATGACATTGTTGTTATTACGATAACGATAACGATAACGATGACGATAACGATGACGGGAACCGGTCTGACAAGCGGGTCATTTCGATTACGGATTATACCGATGATGCTGATGACTGAAACAGTCAATGGCCGTCGAGATCAGTCTCCCGTCTCGTTATCGCTTTCGTCAGGACTTTAGATCAGACTTCCGCCGCCGCCTTCTTCTGACGTGCCGGGATCTTCACTGTTGTCGGGTGTCTCGACGGTGGAGTCGGCGGGGACGGTGCCGTTGTACTTCACGAGGGTGATCTTGTCGGGCAGAAGGTCGTAGATGCGCTTCTTGTTGATCAGCTTGAACGAGGGGTTGAAGGTGGGGACAAGGCCTACGATGAGCTTCGCAGTGGCTTCTGCCTCGGTCTTCACAGTGCCGGAGGTGATGAAGCGGATGGAGAGGTTGCCGAAGCCAAGGAGCTGGATGTTGTAGCCTTTCTTGAGGTTCTCCTTCACGTAGTAGGCGTAGCGGTCGAGGACGTTCTTTACGTCGCCTGGGGTGGCGGAGGACTCGGCGGCAATCTGATTGGCGACGTCATCGGTGGTCAGGAGGCCGTAGCTGACGGGTTGGACACTGTACACGGTCTTTGGGTTCTCCTTGTCGAACATCACCGTGTGTTTAGTTACTTTGTAAGCTTTACTCATTTGTGATTGCCCATCGCCGGTATGGGACTTGGTGTTTACACAGCAAGGGGGCTGTGCCCGGCAGGGGGTTAAACATAATATTTTTGGGGTGAACGCGAATGTCCGGGAATTGACCGTAAATTGAAGAAAATTATTCTCGTGTGAATTCTTGTTCCAAGATAAGATCTTTTTTTATATGAACGCGAATTATCGGAAATTATACGTAAATTGAAGAAAATTATTCTTTATGGAAATTCACGGATAATTTGCGGTAATTTGCGTTCAGATATTTTTTTAGAGGGAACAGCAATTATCAGCAATTGTCCAGCAATTTAAAGATTTTTTTAATTGCCGTTATATTGTTGGCAATTATTCGCACAGCGTTAATATTTAGAGGTGCTCATCAAGCTAAAGCAAGTTCTTCACACATTATATATTTTCAGCGGTGTTCATCAAGCTAAAGCAAGTTTTTCGCAAGCTCATCAGCTTCGCAGTGTCCGTTCAAAAGAAAAAAGGGAGTGGCAGTAAGTCAAAGAGCGATTGGGTTTCGTTTTCTGATGCAAAGGTACTACATTTTAATTTGGCGGATGCTCATGTTTGCTCATGTCTGCTCATATGGAGCGGGAGAGATGAAAGGGCTCTTGCCTGGTGATAACTGAATGGGGGATTCAGATGGGAACTGAATGGGGTAGTCAGTTGGTAACTGATTGCGGTGTTCAGTTGGGTACTGAATGGGGTAGTCAGTTGGTAACTGATTGCGGTATTCAGTTGGGTACTGAATAGGGCTTTCAGTTGGGAACTGAATGCGGTGGTCAGTTTACGGATCACCAAGGTAGTGCATGATGAGACGGACTTGCCTTGCTGTCAGGGTCTTGGTCTTCTTGTATGGCTGACCTATTTCCTCCAAGGCGGCAACGAGGTCGGGACAGTTGGCTATCCACATTCGTAACGATCGGACTGCCTCTATCGGGGTCTTGTCCGGGAAATACATATTTGCTAATGCTCTGCGAGTCATGAGACAAAGATATTAAAAATTAAAAATTAAAAGATTAAAGTCTTAAAAGCTGAAAGCTTAAAGAAATTCTCCGTGACAGGCGTGTGAGGTGTGTGAGGTATGTGGGGTATATATACTAACATTTTTATAATTTCTATTAAAGCCCTACTATATAGTAACCCTTTAATTCAATTACGCGAAAATAATATATATAATCTTACGCAACCTAACACATCTCACACGCCATAGACCTCAAAACGGCATGCCCTCCTTCGGAATATCTACGTCATCAGGCATGACAGATCCGATGTCAGAGGCTGGTCGCTCAAACAACTTCCAAAACTTGCCATTATGACTACGATAGCTTACAAACCCCATGTCCTGCAGCGCTTTACCGACCTGCACTGGCGACAGGCGTACCTGGCCGCCGAAGCGGGCGACGATGTCGGAGGCGGTGAGATAGACTGCCTTCTCATTTTCGCCGGGCTCGCGGTAGCGGGTGGCGATGAGTTCGCGTGCAAGGTTTGGGGGCTCATAGGCGCGGTTGCGGGTGTTGAGCTTCGCAACCTCACCAGTGTCAAACCAATACCTGAATCCCGTGTCGAGAAGATGACGGATCTGAGAATATACGCCGACATAGTTGATGTTGGCCTCCCACGGGTTGTCGATATGATCGACTTCAAAGACGAGCGAAGGCATCGTCCTTGGTCATACGCTGCGAGTTGGTCTTCACGCAGAAATACCGGCGCAGCTCGGGCGGCTGCAGGTTGTTCATAAACGACGTCTTATACGTGCCTTGCGGACCAAGAAGTACGAAAATTTGATGGTTCACCACATCGTCGTCGATAGTGGCAGCCACCATAGCCACCAGCCAAATCAATTATCAGTAATTAGTAATCATCCATCAACATCGCCTCAGGACTTTAGCTTTCTCACTAAAGTGAGAATTAGTATGTACCTTTGTAGATGATAAGAAAAATCCCCCAATCACCCTCAGAAAGTGACAAATTGGGGGAATCACAAAGGTGTACCGCCAGCAGAAGAATCACTTTGACAGCAATGCCCCCAGGGAAAGCATTCCCGACAGGATCGTGAGCATATCAAAGCCATACGTGAGGCCCATCGTCCGTGGCAAGGAGGTGAAGAACGTGGAGTTTGGAGCCAAGTGCAACAACATACAGGTTGATGGTATCTCTTTTATCGAGAAACTCTCCTTCAACGCCTTCAATGAGGGCACAACTTTGGAGTGCCGTTATACTAGCAAAAAGCAATTAAAGCTGGTCGCATGGAACATCAAGACACCAAGCTGACCTCTATGCGTCCACGACTGAAAGAATTTAACGACAATCCCTAATATAAACCACGATCGATCACCGACTCAAAATCGGCCACTCCGTATGGTATTTGCTTTACTGTTTCCATTTCGTAAGAATCTTAGTTACATTTATTCAACAACCTCTTCGCACGCCACCATCTCAACTCCACGATATACTACATATACCTTGTGGAGGGTAGTCGTGCCTATCTGTTGTTTGGCATTGACTGTGTCGGCATAGCGGCATACTTGGGCTTTTGCCTGTTCGATGGTGGAAGCCACCTGGGCGTCTGTAGCCTTGCTGTTGAGATATTTCAACTTTACTATGTAGGAGTGCTCCATGTCGTCGTAAATCTCCTGGCGAGGACGGAGGAAGATGTCGGCATAGCCGTTCTGGTTGTCAAGTTCGGAGATGGGACGATAGAATCGGCACACGCTAGTAAGGGCAAGGGTGAATCCATGCACAAATGACTCGCCCTTTTGACGGTCGTGTTGTGAGGCGAAGGTGTAGATACTGTCGGCGATAAACTGGAAGAAGGGTTTGAAGTCGCCACAATATGCCATAAGTTGCTCTTTCTTCCTGATGTCATAATCGTTGTATGTGAGGTCGTTGTCGCTATAAGCGTCAAGGAGATAGGAGAATATCTGCTCACGAACCACCTCGTTGGGTATGATAAATTTGGTGTCTCCCTGATAGCGACCTCCAATTGTGACCAATCCGAAGTAATACAAGAGGCTGATGAAGTTGTTATCTTTGGCGATGTCCTCGGCAGGGAATCCTTCCTTTATCTCTCCAGTGACAAAGCCTTGCGACACAATTGTCTGTATGACTGATGCGTCATGGGCAAACTCCTTGTCCTTGCGTATGAGCATACGAAGCTTGTTGTAGTCCACACGGATGTTTTCGTCAAGCATTTTTTGGGGAATGCGGCATCTGTTGTCTAAATATTTATACATAAAGGAAAGCACCATGTTGGAATTGTACATGGTGGTTTCGCCATAAGCATCTTCTGCAAAGCAGTAGTTGTCGTAGTACGGCTTTATTATCTCTATGAGCTCGTCTATTGTGTGATGAAACTCGTAGTGCTGGGAATAGTATGTCAGCATCTGGCGCACTTCCTCTTCAGTGAATCCAACCATCTCGTTGAAGCCGTAGGCAAGGGAATAGTTGGTGCCGATGTTGAATCCGCTTGTAAGGTCGTCAAGCGTCACAGGACTTTCGCCTGTTATGAACACACGCTCGATGGATGAGTCTGTTCCAGACTTTATGGTGTCGAAGAACGTGCGCAGATAGCCAGTGCCATGAGTCTCCTGACGGTATTCTTTTTCGCGCGTGGCATCCGAGAGGATGTTGTTGGTGAAGTGGTCATACTCGTCGATAAAGAGGTAGATCTTCTGACGAGCGTTAAGACATGCCTTACACAGATAGTCGAGTTGTTTAACAGCACCATCTTCCTTAATCATTTCATCTAAGCAAGAAAAGGGCAGCAGATTAGCGTATCTTCTGCAGAACATGGTGAATTCTATTCTGCAATGTGCATCCATCGCACTTCGGTAGTTGCCCAAGTCGGCATTTACCACTGCAAAGTTGAGGTTCATGACAAGATACTTGTTGCGGTTTGGCGTTGGGTTCTTGCCTATATATAGGTCGCCATAAAGTCGTTCGAACTTATCTGCTGTGTTGATGTCATAGTAGTGGCGGAGCATCGACATGGTGAGACTTTTGCCGAACCGTCGGGGGCGGATGAAGAAGAAGTAGCGGTTGGAGTTTTATTTCTTCTCAATAAAACGTGTCTTATCGACATAGTAATAGTTGTCTTCACGAATTGCCACGAAGTTCATCATGCCGTAAGGTATGCCAAGAGGCTTGCTTTTTATGCCATTTTCATTCATATTGTGTCATTTTTGTATTTTCACCTCCACGGTAGTTTGAGGAGTCTGTATCTCCATGGTCAGTAGTCTTAATTGCGTCTTTTCCATGTGATACTTATTTTCGGCAAAGATAACAAAAATTGGTCATATTTCAATATGTGTCACCGCATATTTTAGATTAATTAATCTTTATACACCTTATATAATACAAATCATATGATTTGTTGTCGTGAAACAGTGTGTTGATTATTGAAAAAATGCGAGTTACGAGTTACGCATATTTAAAAATAACTAAGATATTATTTGGTGGTTTGGGAAAAATAGCTTAATTTTGCACAAAATATCATACTCGATATTCAAAATATGCAATTTGCACATTGGATTTATGCATCTATGAACATAACATTGATATGAAATATACTATTATAACCATTAACTACAACAATGCTGATGGGCTTCGCAGAACGATAGAAAGCGTGGTCTGCCAGACGTATTCCGACTACGAGTATGTCATTATCGACGGAGGCTCCACTGACGCAAGTGTTGATATAATACACAAATATGCCAAGCATGTTGACTATTGGGTATCGGAAAAAGATGGTGGTATATACAATGCAATGAACAAAGGCGTAAAAGTCGCCCATGGAGAATATCTGATATTTATGAATTCGGGGGATGTGTTCTACAATAATAGAGTTTTTGAAAATATCGAATTCTCACAAAAAACAGACGATATTATTGTGGGCAGGGTTTTAACAGATGATGGCAAGGAATTTATGCACCAACCTCAGCAGTTGACAATGTATTTTTTATATTCAAGTACTATTCCCCATCAAGGTGCTTTTATCAAAAAGCAACTATTGGAAAAGCATCCATACGATGAAACATTAAAGATTACCTCCGATTGGAAATTTTTTGTGGATGCTATAATATATGATAATTGTTCTGTGGGATTTGTTGATATAGTTGTATCAAAGTTTGACGTAGATGGAGTGAGCACTACAAATCCTGAAAAGACATGGAATGAGAAATTGGAAGTTATGCGCACTATGCTTCCCCAACGAGTGTTGCAGGATTATGAGAATATGAAACAATCAGAATGTCTTACTCAATCTCTAACTCCTATACTCAGACAAAGATACAGCATAGACAAAATACTGCATCGTATAGGCACATTATTATTAAAAATATAACAATAATCGTATGAAGAATAGCATTAGGGTTTCAATATTAGTTCCCATTTATAATGTGGAAAAATTCATTGGCAAATGTCTGGATTCAATTTTTTCCCAGACCTACACCAATGTCAATTATGTTTTTGCAGATGACTGTTCTACCGATAATAGTTTGATGGTGTTACAATCCAAATTAGCCGAATACTCAATTAGCTCTGAAAGATATATAATAATTAGACATTCAGAAAATATGGGAATTGCCCAGACTCGTATTGAGCTGTTAGCAGAGGCTGATGGCGACTATGTACAATTTATTGATAGTGACGACTGGATAGAAAACAATATGATTGAAGCCATGGTTGAGGCTACCGACAATGGTAAAATTGATATCGTAGGTTGTGATTTCTTTTGGGAATATGCCAATGGAAGAACTAAAGCAAATTTTGATAATTTTGCAGGTTCATGTTTTGATAATATGATTAAAACCATAAATTTTCAAATAACACCTGTGTTATGGAAATTGCTTGTTAAGAAATCATTATATAGAAATTTTAAGATAGATAGTAATATAAATGTTGGAGAAGATTATATAATATCAATAAAACTATTTTTTTATGCAAAGTCTTTCAAACATGTAGAACAACATCTATATCATTATGTCCAATTAAATAAATCACGGCTTTCATCACAAATAAAAAGAGGAATAAAAGATCACATGAAGGCAGTTATAGAAGTAGAATCATTTTTCAAGAATCAAAATATTAACAATGAGGCCATTATTGAGCAACTTATGCTTAGGAAATTCAACATTCGAAGCAATTTTTTGAATAACAGATTTTTGGATTATGATGAATACAATAATTGCTTTCCTGAAACCAAGGGTATTTGGCGCAAGATTAACTACACTAAACGTGAAAAGTTCAAATTTTGGCTTGCAGATCACAAATTATTTTTTTTATTAAAGCTAATACAAAAGTAATATGGATAGAAAACAATATACTGTAGCAGTTTGGTGCATTACATATAACCAAAAAGAATTTATTAAGGATGCTCTTAATGGATTTATTATGCAAAAGACAAATTTCTCGTTTGTCGTAATAGTTCATGATGATAAGTCAACAGATGGTACTACAGATATAATACTAGACTATGCCCAAAAGTACCCTGATATTATCATTCCCGTTATTGAAACAGAAAACCAATGGAGCAAGGGAGGGCTAAAACATATTATTAACATAATGAATAATCGCTTTAGAATTGGCAAGTATATAGCATTTTGTGAAGGAGATGATTATTGGACATCCCCAGACAAACTCCAAACCCAAATAGATTTTCTTGAATCTCATCCAGATTATTCTATGTGTTTCCATAGTGCAGTAAAAAAATATGAATGTGACACTATAGCATGGATTAATTGTGAGAATATTGAAGACAAAGATTATGATGCTACTGACATATTCATTAATTGGACAGTTCCCACTGCTTCTGTAGTATGCAGGAAAGAAGCAATGGATTTCTATGCTAATATCAAGGGCGCTGAGCGCATTCAAAACTATGACATATTCATTATTCTTAGTTGTGCGATGACAGGGAAAATCAGAGGCATTAGCAGAAAAATGTCTGTTTATAGAATACAAGGAGAAGGGCTAACATATAATCAAAATGCACTCATAAAGTGCAAGATGAATAATCCTGAGCATTTTGAATGTCTAAAGGAAAACTTTCCCATTGTTGCACGCAAACCTATAGACAACACCATTGCGAAGACGCTATTTGAGAGGGCGTTGATACAGAAGAATGTTAAACAATGCCTGTATGATTTATTTTTAAGCATTAGAACATCCCCTCTTACCTTCATAAACGTTACATTACTATTCATCACAAAAAAGATAAAAAGCATGATGTTATCATACAAATGACTTTATTGGAACATCAAAACCCATGTTGGTCAATATTGCAATACATATATGAATAATATATAAGATTACCCAATGTGAAACGTAAAACATCATTGAATTCCTACCAATATATCCCAAGCCAAGCCTATCAAATATTCTCATTTTACATATTGTATTAATTGTCAAACATGCTAGTATTGAACCTATCAACCAATACACATACGAACCTTCCCATAGTATGTTAACTCTCATGTCCACATAACTTGGCTCTAAGCAGACTATAGACAAATAAATAATAATAGGGCAAGTAGTCATTATATGTTGAACTATAGAAGATTTTTCAGAAATTATATTACTATTGTTTTTAATAATATATCCTGATAGAAAAAAGAATAGCCCTGTTGGTACATTAGACAGAAGGATGAATCTCAGAGGTGAAAAAATGTAAGATATATAGCATATAATACCCAATAAAAGAATGACAACTATCAAATTGAATCTGAATTGCAATAATTCGTTTGCCAATAATCTTACAAGAAAGAGCGACAATAAAAACCAAAGAGGCAAGTTGCCTACAAGGGCACTGTCACAAACAAGTTGTTTAAGAGGATAAATAACATACAGTTTCCAATCAAAAAAACCACTGACACATAAAAAGATGCAGTAGATAAGATGTCCTATTAGCATCCATTTTAAATAAGGCTTGATTAATCTCTTAAAACTATTTTTTGCCAATACCTTTCTTTCTGATAACTTGAAAAAGTAGCCGTTTTTGAAAAAAAACCATGGCATGAAAAAAAAGAATACATGGCGAAAGAAGCTCATAAACGAGGTGTCATCAAAACCGAAATGTATTGAACAATGCAACAAGATCATATAGAGTATCAACACTCCACACGCATTATCAATTTTTTTTTCTCTTCCCATAATAATTTTTTTAATATTATTTCCAATGTCGAAAAATCATGATATATTAAACGCTAAAGAATTCCTAAACTTCCAGTAGCAATACCTAAGATTCGAAGGATTAACAAACTTGTCCTCTATGGGCATTATCACCGGTACATACTTCACCCTAAGGTTTTGCCTCATGCAATAAACATTGATAAGTCGTTCGGACATATATCCAAATATACGTGCCTGGTCGGGATATGGAGATAGTTTTACCCTGCGTTCCACCTCAAACAGTATCTTAAACATCCATTCTGAATACCCATCAAAATGTTTCCATCTGGTAATAAACATGTTATATCCTGAATAACCGTTCTCATTATTCATCAGATGATCGAAGGCCGGAAGATAGTCAGGCGACAAATCCGAGATAACATCCCTAAGGATATTTAGGTCGTTAACAAGATGGAAAACCTTGTATTGCGTACCTACACTATATGGATAATGGCGTTTGGGAGGCAATATTATGTCACACTCAGTGTCAAGCATCTTTTCCAAATCCGGAAATATGTATGGTTTGTCAATATAATCTATGGTCGTAAAACTACGGTCGGGAGAAAACATCGGCCATCGTCTTTCAAAATTAAAATATCGGCGATAATGATTCAATCCAACAATATCTGCCTTTTCGTTTTTCCACATCCAATAATGACAAGTCAATTCACAGAAATGCGGATTCTTGCTTGAAATATTGTCACCAGTGTTGTCGGCATGATATTCGGGGATGATGTCGTGTTGGGCGGCACCAGCCTGAATGGGGAAAAAGTATTCATGCTTAGGCAGTGCCACATTCTTGTGGGCACACACCATAATTTTTATGTTTGCCATATGATTCTGAATATGATGAAAATATGCTGCAAAGATAGCGATTTTTTCTAAGACCAACAAAGGAATCTTAGTTTTTTTCTTATTATTGTGTATTACAGAACTCTCTAACTACTGGCACGACTGTACCACATTCTTGTATCACGGTTGTTCCATAGCTTTTGAGACGCACGTTCCATAGTTATGGTGACGAGTATTCCATAGTTGTGGGACGGTCGTGATACTAGTTATGTAACAACAGTCCCAACCGCTTTTCTTGCAGATTGCCGTGTAGTTTAACTAGGGATTGTCGTTTAATTTTTTCAGTCGTGGACGCATAGAGGTCAGCTTGGTATCTTGATGTTCCATGCGACAAGTTTTAATTGCTTTTTGCTGATATAACGGCACTCCAAAGTCGTGTATTTGCTACCTTTGCCGATAACAGATTAGGAGTTCTCTTCGGAGGACTCCATCTTAATTCCGTTTCAGATGTCTCTTATGCCGTCTTGGTCTCTTGCAGCCCTGCCAGACGCCCCGCCAGATGGACTGCGTTCGCTGTGTGGATGCCGAAGAAGATGTACAGGATCTCTGTTTTCTTCTTCCTGGCCTTGATCCTGCGCATGGCGTAATGCTCTTTCTGTGTTCCGAACGAGCCTTCCATCTGAGTGGCCCTGACTCTTGCCAGTTCCTTGCGGACATAGTCTTCCTCCCTCTTCTTCTCTGCTGATGGACGGCCACGCTTGACGAATGATGTCTGTATGCCCAGTTCCTTGCAGAGGTCCCTGTTGGCTGTGCCTGCATAGCCGGTGTCGCCACCAATCTTCTTCGCATCCACACCAAACAGCCGCATGTGCATCTTGATGCAATGTCCGAGTCTTGTGCCCTCATTGAAGGCGTTGAAGGAGTGTGTCTCGATGAAAGAGATACCGCATCTCGCTCTCATAGCATGTCGCATCTGTGTAGAATGTATCAAGCTCTTTCATGTACGGTTTCCATGCATCTGCGAGTATGTTCTGCTGTTGCTGGATCTTCAGCTTGTCGGAAAGCTCGGAGATGATGTCATCTATCAGCTTGTAGTTCGTCAGGGGGCACAGAGGATTGACGTACACGTCGCAGAATATCTGATAGTGGACGTTGCCGTTCAACTGCTCCAGCAGTTTCGGGGCACTCAGCTGGGTGTACATCTTCAGGAACATCAGAGCAACTTTGCCCTCCGGGGAGAAGAAGGACTTACGGCCACGCTTCCGTACTGGATGGTTGCTCACCAAACCAAAGTTCACTGCCATCTCATTAAGAGGGAGAAGCCGTTTCATACGATCGCCTTGAAAGTCTGGAATATCAACTTTATGTCATACCAAAACGAAGCATTATCAACATATTCCAAATAGAGGCGAATTTTCTCCTGCATGATAATGTGGATATAATAATCCTCTGGATCATCTGCCTGTTCCATCAGTTCATTCTCGTTACGGAACTTGATCGAGGCCGGATCGGTGATGCCTGGACGCACATCCAACACACGCATCTGTTGGGGAGTCCAGTAATCAACATAGTGACGCACTTCGGGACGCGGTCCTACAAGACTCATGTCGCCGACAAAGACATTGATGAGCTGGGGCAGTTCGTCGAGTTTGTATTTGCGAATGAAGTAGCCAGAACGAGTGACCCGGGGGTCACGACCGCCGATAGTGACCAAAGAACCCTTGTCGGCCCCTACACGCATGGAGCGAAACTTGAATATGCGGAAATCCTTATTGTGCAGGCCTACCCGCACTTGGCGATAGAAAACAGGACCTTTTGAATCCAATTTTACCCATAGGGCCACAAGCAAAAGCACGGGACTGAGAACCAACAGTCCACAGCCCGATGCCACTATGTCAAACAAACGCTTTATCATAACGACTTGACTATATCACAGAAATTTGAGACGACATACTCCACATCCTCCTCTGTCATCTTGGTGTTTAGAGGAAGCGTGATTTCATTCTCATACATATGGTAGGCATTAGGGAAGTTCTTGATGTCAAATCCAAGAGCCTTGTAGGCAGTCATCATAGGCAGTGGTTTGTAGTGGACATTGGTGGCAATGCCACGCTCTGCCATCAGTTCAATCACCCTGTTTACCTCCTCGCGAGTGCGTCCAAGCAGACGCAAGAGATAAAGGTGGTGAGAAGATCGGTGGTCAGCGTCCTCATGGTTGAGATAAACCACCTTGTGGTCAGGCGCAGAATCAAGGTTGAGGCAATCAATCGCCTTATTATACATAGAGACGTAATTTATGCGCTTGGCCAATATCTGAGGATAACGCTCAAACTGAACGAGTCCCATAGCCGCCATGATATCTGTCATGTTACACTTATACCACGGTCCGATGATGTCATACTCCCAAGCGCCGAGCTTCGTTTTGGCTAAGGCGTCTTTGTTCTGACCATGGAGCGAGAACAACTGGCTGACTCGATACAACAACTCATTCCACGTCTCTCCTTCTTTCTTAGGTACAATGGGCAGATAATCCACATCCACAGGAACGACACTATTGCCGAACGACAAGTTCCACGTCATTGCACCTCCCTCAGCGGTAGTGAAGTTCTTCACGGCATGAAACGAGAACGAGGAGAAGTCGGCTATTTCGCCAGCCATTTTCCCATGCCTTTCGGCACCGAAAGAGTGGGCACAGTCTGCACTGACGATGATTCGTCCGACGTTAGCCTGCAAAGCGTTGTCTGGATGAAAGAGATGCTTCTTTGCCTCAACTATTTCAAACACACGGTCGTAGTCGGCCACGATACCGGCTATATCTACAGGCACGATTACCTTTGTATGTTCAGTAATAGCCTCAGAGAGTTTGTCGTAATCCATCTCGACACAGTCCTTCTGACTGTCAACCATAACCAACTTGCAGCCTATATGTTGCGTTACAGACGCTGTAGCTGTATAAGTATATGCAGGAACTATCACCTCGTCATCTGGCTTAAGGTCGAGCAGATGCAGGACCATTTCCATAGAAGCTGTGGCAGAATTAAGACACACCGTCTTATCGGTATGCAGGTATTCTGAAATCAGAGACTCCAGTTTCTTGGTGCGCGGACCGGTAGTGATCCATCCGCTTATGATGGCATTCTTTACTTCTTCTGCCTCCCGTTCAGTCATGTCAGGAGGCGAGAATGGTACATTACGCAATTTCATTGTCATTATTTATTTAGTTCTGATAAACCGTTATTTTTTCCTCTTGAGTTCAACATATAAAGTAAAAGAGAATAATTGTTTAACCATTACTATCCTACTTCTTGTCTAAGACCTCAAACACCGAATTTTTGCTGATATATTCAGGCACGATCACCTTCATCATCCTTACAATATCGAGATCAGGGAGAGTGTCGCATTTCTCACCCATGTCGGTAATATGCCTGTTGACATTGTCGTAATCATACTCCTTTACCTTGGCAATCCTGATCTTGTTATGGAAAGAGGGTAGGGTGGTCTCTTCTGTGCTCAACACTTCCTCATATAACTTTTCACCAGGTCTCAGACCCGTGTATTTTATCTCAACGTCTTTGGCACCGCTGAGCTTGATCATTCTCTTTGCCAAGTCAGCAATCTTTACCGGTTCGCCCATATCGAAAACGAATATCTCGCCTCCATTGCCCTTTACTCCTGCTTCGAGCACCAAGCGACAAGCCTCGGGAATGAGCATGAAGAATCGGATGATGTCGGGGTGAGTCACCGTTACCGGTCCGCCTTTCTTTATCTGCTCGCGGAACAATGGTATTACCGAACCATTAGAGCCCAGCACATTACCGAATCTTGTGGTCACAAACTGGGTCTTTCCCGATATCTTACCATCTTTAATGGCTTTGTCAAGACTCTGCACGTAGATCTCGCATATGCGCTTGGAACATCCCATTACGTTAGTGGGATTGACCGCCTTGTCAGTAGAAATCATCACAAACTTTGCGGTACCGTATTTCACAGCAAGGTCGGCTATGATTTTTGTGCCGATGACATTGTTTCTGATACTTTCCGAAGGATTGTCTTCCATCATCGGCACATGCTTATATGCCGCGGCATGGAAGACATATTCAGGACGGTATTCGGCGAATATCCTTTCCATATTCTTCTGACCACATATGCTGGTCACGATAGTGTGACACTCTATGCCGGGCCATTTCTCGGTCATCATCAATCGGATGTCGTGCTGTGGCGTCTCAGCCTGGTCTATCAGTACGAGGCGCTTAGGTCTAAAGCTGGCAATCTGTCTTACCATCTCACTTCCTATGCTGCCAGCCGAGCCTGTGATAAGAATGGTCTTGTCGTTTAGATTCTTGGCAATGGCATCGATGTCAATCATTATCTGTTTTCTTGGCAGCAGTTCCTCCACATCCACCTGATGGGGCATGTTTCCGTTTTCGATTGGCGACACGCCATCCCACTCAAATTCCTCAGGCATCATAAAGAGCTTTATCCCATTGTCTGTGAGCAAGTCGATAAACTCTTGGTCGGCACAGAAGTCAACGGTAGAGACGGGAGACACAATTATGCCTTCAATATCATCCCTCTTCATGCGGTTGACAAGATCCTTATGAACGTTATACACAGGCAGGCCTACAAGATATTTATTTTTCTTATCTTCCAGAGGAGAGACAAAACCCTTCACGATGTATTTCGAAGGATGCTGGTTTCTCACGCTTTTCGCAATGCTTACGCTTTGTGACGTGGTGCCGTAGATATAAACATTTTTTGCATTGACATTGACGTCAACCACATCAAACAAGGTTTTCACAAGAACCCTGACCGCCCACATGGCCAAAGTACCGAAACAGAAAGCAAATAGCGTGATGCGCAAACCAGGGAAGATGATATTGTCATTGTCAATAAATAAGAGCCGAACCAACAAAACACAAACTGTACCGATGACATTCGCACATGCCAATTGGTAGAGATCTACAAACGAAGAGTATCTTATGACATTAGAATACGTATGCAATACCCGGAAGCCAATCATATAAAACAAAAGACAGAACAATATAGCCCCAACCTTTTCCCAAAAGTAATCGACTAACAACGTACCGCCGAGAAAACAATAATAGCCAAAGAGATAGAATGAGAGCAATATCAAGCAATCAGCAGCAAGGATGCACCAATAGGGCAACGCATTGCGGCTGAAATACCAGTTGATGAACTTATGAAATAATTGCATGGTTAATCTGTTTTAATGTTTATGACTATTTATATTATGTAGTAGCCAATTCTCTTACCGTCTTTACATAAAAGACTTTCTTATATATACTACCCAAGATATTGACGCCAACCATGATCCATGCCATTACAGGATTCATCTTGGCACCGACCCGGAAGAGAGGATAATGAGCCAAGACTTTCTTCCATGCAGAAGAAGGGGTAAGAGAACCTTTTCTATGTCTGTAATATGCCAATGGCATGTTCAGCAGATAACAAGGACATTTCCGAACTACGTCTAACCAGATGGCAGAATCATTATTACGCTCGATACTGGCAACCTGAACCAATCCTACAAACTCACGGTCGTAAATAACCGTAAGGCATCCTGGCCAACAGCAGCTATACATTCCAAAAACACCGACTTTCTCCATGCCACCGACGATGGTGTTCAACGAATTCCCCTCTTCGTCAATAACATAATACTTATGATAAGAGAAGTGGTATCCGTGGTCTGTCATGAATTTGATCTGGCTGTTAAGCTTATCAGGAAACCAAAGGTCGTCACTGTCCAAAAATGCAATCCATCGTCCTTTTGCCATACTCAGAGCCTTGTTTCTGCTCTCTGCTGCTCCAAGTCGCTTCGGGTTACGCATATACTTTATTCTTGCATCGTCTGCTATCATTTTACAAACGACACTTTCCGTAGCATCAGACGAGCAGTCATCAACAATGAGCAGCTCCCAATTCATATAAGTCTGTGCTTTAACAGACTTTATCGCCTCAACAATATATGCTTCACAATCGAATGTGGGCATAACTATCGAGACTAAATCTTGTTCAGTCATATATTCTTTTTATATATAAACGGACAGATGTGGAAAATATTGTACCTGATTTGATATAAATATCAATCAAAGTAGTTTTTATCCTTGTTTTCTTGCATATATAAATTAAACTTGCTATCTTTGCACACCAACATTGAAAAGACGTATGTTAGAAATACGTGACTGTCCTGTCAGAAATGACAAGACAGATATAAGAAGGAATAAGCAGATTATGAAAAAATACATTTACGGATTGACAATAGCCACATCATTGGTCATATTATCATTTTCCTTAAATGACAAACGGGAAGACGTAATAAAAGACAACAGCTACAGGTTGGTATTCGCCGATGAGTTCAACCTGCCTAACGGCTCGCAGCCCGACAGCACAAAGTGGAAACGCTGCTGCCGTAACCCAAGCAGGTGGGCACGATGGATATCCGACAGCAAGGATGTGGTATATATCAAGAATGGCAGACTCGTGTGTAGAGCCATACCGAACAAGAACTTGGAGACCGACACTGCCACGATGTTGACGGGAGCGGTGGAGACGATGGACTTGTTTGACTTTACCTATGGCAAGGTGGAGGTGAGAATGAGGACAAACGTCAAGAGCGGCAATTCACCCGCCGCGTGGATAAGAAATGACCCTAAGAAACACAAGTTATACTCTGAGATTGACATCATGGAATCGTTCGGCAAAAAGGAAGAGCTTTTCCATACCATTCACTCACAATACACAGTGAATACTCCAAAACATGGAGAGAAAAACCTTTTCAAGTCAGACATTAATGTCACGAAATGGCACATCTATGGTATTATATGGACTCCAACAGAAGTAATATGGACAATTGACGGGAAAGAGACTGGACGATATCACAAATCAGACGTCCCCGCTTTATTGGCAAAAGGCCAGTGGACATTCGATCAACCAATGTTCTTGCGTCTCAACCAAAGCCTATGTAACGGGAAGATTGGACAACTTCCCGATACAAAAGCTATATATACCACAGAGTTTGACTGGATAAGGGTGTATCAGAAAAATTGGCATAACAAATAATATTCGATCAGAATAGTCATCTTTTTGAAAAATACCCTTTCAAACTGTATTTTATAGTTTCTAATAAAGAAAGAGAGCCATCCTGTTTGTAAGATTTTCTACGGAATAATGGCCAGTAAAAAAGATAGATCATTCCTAACACATTACCCAAAATACGTCTATCTGTCCAACCTAAGTTTTCGAAGTAACGGGCATCGTATCCATGAAACCATTGACTATCAGCAGACATTAGCGTAGCAATAATGTCTGGATAATAAAGCATTTTTACTCTTTTTTTCCGCCAATCGAGCATAAACCTATTCTCCTCTCCACCTCCATTTCCAGTGCCAGAACCCATTTTTTCATCAAAAAGGATACCATGTTTGTTAGATAGATGACGTGAAAATGTTATCTGTATGGATGATGTTTTTAAGATTTGTATAAATCCCAAAGGCCTCTTCTCTTGTGGGTATTTTATAGGACGGTCATTTCTTACGACAGCAAAAACAATAAGACCTGCATCAGGATTCTCTGCATAAGCCTTCAATATTTTCTCTTCTCCATCATCAGGTAATACTTCATCGTCATCACAAATCTGGCAAATATCCCCCCAGGCATTACGTATCGCCATATTTCGGCTTTTGGATAATCCACGTTCCCTTGTACATATAAATTTTACATGACAAGTTCTGCCTTTTTTATTAACAAAGTCATATTCCTCAATGCTGTCATGGTCACACTGATTAACAACAACAACATCTGATTGTATATTGCTCCGTTTAATAATACTTGCATCTTTTTGATGCATACATGAAATAAGGATGTTAAAAGTCATATTTGTATTCTTAATATAAATCATTTGAGACGTTTAGTAATTTCTTTTCTGAATTCCTTCAACAAATTCATTTGCCTTTTATCTTTCTTTCCTAAGAATACAAGCACCATCTCGCGCAAAAGCAAAATGGTATTGTTTCTCAGTCTGTTCTTTATGGTTTTGCTTACATCATATCCTTTCTTCCTACTGTGCTCTATTGCCACATCAAGAAGTTTGGTTTCGTATGCAAGGTTAGGCTCACGTTTTTTTGTGAGATGTATATAATGTAATTTGGGATTATATATCATCTGTTTGAAACCATTCTTTCTCATTCTGTAATGTATGTCTTCTTCTTCTCCATACATGAATATGGTTTCGTCAAACAATCCAACTTGCTCGAACATCTCTTTTCTAATAAAGAAGCAAGAACCGGAAAAGTGCATATATCTAGGTAAATAATAATCATAGCGGTTGCCTATCGAGGTCATAATTGTCTGCAAGTAACCATTTACCGTGTATGCACAACAAAAGGAGTTACAGCTCATTTCTGTAGCAGATAACATCTGTTTCATACCATACATACAGAGGGAATTGTTTCTCTCAAATGCATCCAATGTTGTCTTGAATACTGGTTCCATCATACGAACGTCAGGGTTCATAATGAGGATGACTGGAGCAGTGGCCCTACGAATTCCCATATTGTTGCCTTGCCCATAACCACCATTGTGGGTATTTTTTACGAGCACGATGTCGTTGCCGTATAATGACCGTAGTTGTTCAAACATAGAGTCAGTATTTCTGCTATTATTATCAACAATAATAACTTCCAACTCATCAAATGGAATGTCTGACCATTGTTTGATGCTACTTATACAGTCAAAAATATCCTTTTCTGAATTATAAGTTACAATAATTATTGAAAGTCGTTTCATATATCAAAATATTGGCTTGATTCTTTTACTGATATTCTTTTTCCTTTTATCTAAATTAAATAAGTACAATGCCATTGGAATTTGGCGCGCCAACTTCTTCGGTAGAATCTTTTCCAGAAACAATGTGGAAAAAACTTGTAATGCCATAATAGTGCCATAAAAACGATTGTACTTTTTAACTATACGCACCATTTCCACGGCATATTGTTTGTTGATGCCATTTGAAAAAACCCTGTTGTACAATCTCAATACACCTTCGTATATAAATCTATCATATTTGTGTCCAAAACGCTCTTGATATGTTTTGAAAAATTTGACTGATGCATATAAGTTGCTTTTGAAATGCTCAGGAGTACAGATCTTGGCAGAAACGCTTCCTTGACTATGGCGTATGCGGTATCCATAGTCAGGTGCCACATAAGCATATTCATAGCGCAGTCCCGCCATAATGGCATGCACATTGTAGTCTGCATCTTGTAGCGACAGTAATTTAGTATCCCATAATAAATGAGCTTTTCTTAACGAATCAGCCCTATAAATATTTGACCACACAATAAATGGAAGTTCACGACGGGCAAATCCTTTCAAGTCATCATTATGAACGTTATAGCCAAATATATCTTCCGGAGCATGTGGCTCAAACACATCGTTGATATATACGGCCGACGGGAACACCATGAAATCGAGGTCTTGCCGCTTTTCTATCCACTCCACCCGGGTGCCGATACATGCCGGTGTGAGATAGTCGTCAGAATCCACAAACATCCAATACTGTCCTTGGGCATGAGCCATACCAAGGTTACGGCAGGTCTGTGCCCCCTTGGGCGTGGTTTCTCTCTTGATGATTTTCACCCTGCTGTCTGCCGTGTAATGTGACAGATATGCCAATGTCTCTTCAGACGAGCCGTCGTCGATGGCCAGCAACTCCCAGTCTTCAAAGGTGTTGGCCAGTATGCTGTCAATCATCTTGCCCACCAGTTCCTTGTTGTTGAAGAACGGCATGATCAGCGACACTATGGGCTGTCCGCTTTCCTTGGTTTCATTCATTGCTGTTTTGCACATGATGTTTTGAATTTCATGGTTGGATAATAATAGACGACATAGAACAGGCAGAAGACGAAGAAGAAGGGGAACACCTCCATGGTCATCATGAAGAACATGGTGCACAGTCCCAACAACAGCATATTGCCCATCTTGTCGTATCGCATACGTATTCTCCTGAGGATGATAATCAACATCAGCAGGAAAAGACTGATCAGTGTCAGGCCGCCATTGAGCAGCACATTATAGATAAAGTTGTGTGGGCCGATGGCAAACGAGTCCATTTCAGACAAGAACCATTCGCTATCCACAAAGCCGTAGCCGATGAATGGCGATTCGGCAAACTTGCGCCCTGCGGCATCCCACAGTTGGGTGCGGTGGGTGAATGTTACGTCTTTGCCCAGCACATCCTCGATGATATATACGGCCATCTCATTGTTGTGCAATCCTTCTCCACTGAACACCACCACCGTCTGGAACACCAGGTAGAATAGGAAGAAACCGATGCAGCATGCCTTTTGCAGCTTTTCTGATGGAATCATGCAGAACACAAGAAACAGGAGGATGCATGATAACGAGGTCATTGAGCCTACCATAGCCAGTGTGACCACTGAGACGATGGCCATGATGACGAAGTTGACCATCCATAGTTTGTGGAATTTCGTGCACAGCAACGACAGCACAAGGGCAAAGATCAGTCGGCCGCCTATCTGGTTGTAGTTGCCGCCAAGCAGATAACTGTCAAAGGCGTCTTTGGCTGCAAACATCCAGTCGGGGAAGATAATCATGATCAGCAGGTTGGCATACACGCAACAGGAAAGCACAAAGGCAAAGGTCTTGACCATCACCTCAGGCTTTTCCCAATAGTTGAGTATCATGATGAGCAATCCCACTTCTATGGAACGGTAGATGGCCAGTTTGACGTCTGTACCGTTCATCACGGTGAACCCGATGAGCAGTATCAGATAGATGATGGTGCAGGCGTCAAGATAATTGATGATGGGTTTTCTGAGCGTCATGACGGAGAGTATGGCAAAACTCAGCATACATACACCGAGCACAAGATAGGAAAGCAGTTGCAGAAAATGGAATGTAGTGAAGCTTATGCTGACATTTAGTACCAGGAATGTCAGCATATTCATTTGCAAGAGTGGCAGTTTCTTTAACTTCTCTATCATGCTTTGTTGCCTCCTTACTTGTTGAGTATAGTCAAGTCGCCAAGAATCCTAAGAAATTCCGGGGTATAGAAATCGTTGAATCCAGCTGCCGAGGAGAAGGTGAGTTCGCCGAAGTAGGGCTTGTCATCCACCTCGTATAAATCTACCCGCAGTTCGGGAAATCCTTTCGACAGCACAGCTGCGGCATGTAGCATCTGGTCTAATGATTTTGGCCTGGGCATGGGTTTGTCGGCCAATATGTAGTGTGGGGTGGATATGCTGTATTCTGGATGGAATTTCCAATCGAGGTCGTACAG
Source organism: Prevotella sp. P5-92 (assembly GCF_002251245.1). Taxonomy (GTDB): domain Bacteria; phylum Bacteroidota; class Bacteroidia; order Bacteroidales; family Bacteroidaceae; genus Prevotella. Next base: position 114,607 of record NZ_NPJG01000098.1, on the reverse strand, counting down.
GGCCACCTGCACCGAAGCATGTGTCCTATTGTAGCACGCCCAGATGTAGGCTGGCTTTCCGTCGAAAGACCATATCTTATAGTCGATGAGTGACGATGAGGGGATGGGTTGTTTCCGGCAGTCGAGCAGTTCTTCGGCGATGATGCATGGCTTGATGCGGTTGTAATGCGGTTCACCCATGCTGCGACCAAACTTCACCGCAAGCTGTGTCTTGAAGGCTGCTGTCCATGCAGCAGTGTCGATTTCGGCTTTGTCCTTACAGATGAACACTTCGCCGCTACCGTTGTTGGTCTTCATGATAAACTGCCGGGGAAGGGCATCCCAATTGATGTCTTCGGCATCATCCCAATGCCCATACAGTTTGACCAGCATATTGCCCAGCCCCATGCGTTCCACATGCTCTCTGACACGGAATTTGTCGGCCAAGGTGGTCCATGCCGTGGTGTCGGTGTTGAATTTGAGCCAGTTGATTTTTTCGTTGATGTCTTTGGGGTCATTCCAGTCAATTTTCCTGCCGAATCCTCTTTGGTATTGGATAGAAGCAAGGGTCTTCGGCGAAATGGTCCCAATCATCCTAAAGATATTTTTCTGTATGACGGGATAAGCGTTTCCTAATATGTTTTTGATCGTACTGTTCATTTCTTTCAACTTTTGTTCTTGATGATTCTAAGGGCGGTTTCTCTTTCCTGCTTGTCCATGGCTGTGGCCCATATACACACGAGGCCAGCCAGTGCCGACAGCATAACGGTGAGCAAGAACCTGAACCCCGACAAGGAATGGATGAAATGCGTGCAGAGATAGCTGGTGGCCAGAATGCACATGGTGGAGGGAATGAGTTTGGCAAACACTTGTCGGGCAAATTTCCTGATGGACAATCCTGCTGAATATTTCAGGAAGGGTAGGCGGGTGAGGGCACACACTCCCTCAACGATAACATAGCACCACATGGCGGCCGATAGTCCATATCCCTCATACAAGGCCAGATAGGCAATGGGCAATGTCATCACCTTGATGGTGTTGATGGTCAGCGAGTAATTGCGTATGTTGCCCGTGGCCTGGTTGGCAATGCCCAGACCGATGGTGGTTTGGTCGATGAGTGATGTGATGAGCACGAAACGGCATATTTCTGCTGTTGCCGATGGGGTCTTGCCAAGCCACAAGGTCAGGATAGACGAGATTTCGAAAGATACCGGGATGACGATAAGTGCCAGCAGCAGAAACGAGTATTTGCATGACTGTTGGGCAAGTGACAGCATGTGGCTGTGCTCGTTCTTGCCTTCAGCCTTGATGATTTGCGGACTCATGGCATTGAGAATGGCCTGTGATACAAACTGGATGGAGTTGAGCACTTGCGAGGCAATGCCGTATGCCGCATTGATGATGGTGCCGAAAAAACTGTTCAGCACAATGGCCATGCCCTGTGTGCGCCCGATGATGCAACCTGTGCTGTAGCATGTCCATCCGGCAAAGTCGAGGATCTTTATGATGGTTTGCTTGCTGATGTCCTTGCGTTGGGGCAGCAGGCATGTTTCGGGAAAATGTCTTTTGGCATAGAGCGAGAAAGCCAGCAGGTTGAACACCGAGATAGACAGCATCATCCAAGTGTAGGTGATGAGTTTGTCGGTATTGACATATAACAGCAGAATGGCCAATGTAAGTCGCAATACGCCGTCAAGGGTATCGATGATGGAAATGTATATGATGTTTTCCCTTGCTATGAAAAGTGCCCTGAAGGGGGCTGTTACCAGAGAGAGGAAGAGCATGAGAATGACAACGAAATACACATGCTGTGCTGAGGCCACGCGGTTGGCCTCTATCTCCAGTATGCCGTTGAACAGGATTGGCTCCAGGGCCATGAGTGCGATAACCAATACAATTCCCATCATCAGATGCACAAACATGCTGTTGGAGAATATGGCTTTGGTTTCAGCCTCTTGTCCTGCGCCATGGCTGAACGACAGGTGCCGTTGGGTGGTTACCACCAATGCGTTGGTGATGAATCCCAGCATGGCCACCGTGCTGCCGATGAGCGAGAAAATGCCAAAATCAGAGTTGCCCAAAGCCATGAGGATGTATCTTGTCGAGAAAAGAGACATGCCGATGCTTAAGATAGCTCTAATATGTTGGGCTAAAGTATTATAAACTATTCTTTTGTTTTTATCCATGATAATATTGAACAATACGTTGTCAATTTTCGGGCAAATGCTTTCCCAACTATCCATTGGGTTATTATTTTGAGGATAATATGAACTGCTTTAGATCATTCTTTAAAATAAAAAAGGATGTAACTAATGAAGCCAAAAACAACATACCGACAACAAATAGCATCCTCTTCGGACCTGTTGGCTTGATTGGCACGGCAGCTCCCTTTACCAGAGTGAAAGCCGGTGTGCGCTCCTGAACTTTTGCCTTGGCGGCTTGGTACTGAGCCATAAGCGTGGTATATGTATTGTATTTTAACTGCATGTCGTTTTCAAGGTCATTCTGCTTTGCCCTGAAACTTTCAAGCATCACGTCTGTGTTGGCATCGGCATAACTTCCATATATACGGCGGGCTTTTTCGTAATCTGTCTTTGCCTCATCTACGAGTTTTTTATAATGATGCTCATCGATGCGCGACTTATTGGTACGGTAGTTGGTGATGAATGTTTGAAGTCTTTCCTTTACAGAATCAGCCATTGTCTTGCTAATTAAAGCATCTTGGGCTTGTACACTTATAGAGATTACTGCTGTCTTTTTATCGACATTAATATTTATGTTCTTTCTGATAACACCGCAAATATCATCCTGTCTCTTAGTAAGATTGTATGGATTAATTTGTCCACTGTTCTTTTTTTTCTCTTTTGATTTAAAAAGATTTTTTACCCAACTTATACCATATGACCAAAAAGCCTTTTTCTGATGCTTTGCAAGATAATCATAATAGGCACAGTCAATTTCTCCATCCTGACTCTTAACTCTTATATCAAAAAGACCAACAACAAATCCGTTGTCATCCATCAAGTCGGGATAAAGCATTGGATTGATGGCATCGGTGGTCTCCATTGTTCCCAAATCAACACCAAATGACGAGGCCAACGAACCTAAGGTTCCACCGAGCCCTGAACTTCCTGCTATCTCTGGTGCGAGGCTAAGACTCGACGTATAGTATCTTGGTATGCACAATATGTATGCACACGACACCACGAATGTTATCGGCAGAACCTTGTAGAACAATTTCCGCCTTGACCATATCTTTTTGAAGACGACCCGCAGGTCTATCACTTCCATTTCTTTCTTCTCTTCCATAATTATTACTTAAGTATATTTGCTATGGTGGCTATCATGGCGGCTATGGAGGCGGTGCCGGAGATGAGCGATATGGACTCGGCTGCGGACATCTTTGACATCGACTTCTGAGGCACTACTATCTCACAACCTGGCTTTACCTTTACTCCGCGACCTGCCTTAGCTACGTCGCCGTTCATATAGATGATATAGGTGCGGCTCTTCTTTGCCTTGGAACTGCAGCCTCCGGCAAGGTCGATATAGTAGTTTACCCCTTTCCCTTCTTTGTATGCTACGGTATTGGGGTACATCACCTCACCGTTTATCTTCACCGTTCCGTTATATACAGGCACCGTCAACTTGTCGCCTTCACGAAGTACGATATCGGCATCAGATCCAGGATTAGCTAACGCCTTGTCAAGCTCAATGCCTACTGGATAGAATTCGGGTATGGCATTCTCGTCGTTGGCGGCCAACTGCTTTAGGTCGGATAATGACTTGCCAGACTTAATGGCTTGTGCCCTTAACTCATCTTCTCGTTGCTCGCGCTGAATCTTCATTATTTCTTGCACTCGCTTGCGTTCGATGTTTGTAAGACGTCGTTCTAGACGTGCTCCTTGTGGATATGCCATGTTGCTGAGTCCACCGGCTTTCTTAACCACCTCACTTATGCGTTCGTTTTTCTTCGAAAGGGTATAGGTGCCGGCAAACATCACTTCACCTTCCAACATAACATTTTGCTGCTTGTAGAAGCCTGGCGATCTACGTACGTATATCTCATCGTACGGCTTGAGCAAGAATCCTGGCTCGCCATCAATGACGAACCCGTCCTTAAGGGCAAATGTAAACGTGTGGGCAATGGTGTCAGAGGATTCCGTCTGACTCGGGTTGACAATACGACGTGCCACATCTACCTTCATGATGGAAGCCGTCTCTTTTAGACCGCCTGCTTGAAGCACAAGATCTTCAAGGGTGGAATTGTCGGCATACTTGTATATACCAGGATACATCACTTCACCATGTATGGTAAGTGTCATGTCTTCCTGGAGTTCTCTCTTGCTTGGGATGTATAGTACGTCTTCGTTACAAATGGGAATATCTGCCACACGTCCGCTCATGATGCCGTCAACATCTACCTGTATCACCTGGAGGGTGCGGTCGGATTTCATCCTGTGCATCACGGCATGGGCAGTGAAAGCATCTTCGGTCACTCCTTCGGCATGCTCTATGAGCGAACGTACTGAGTTTACCTCACCGCCCACCTGATACATGCCTGGACGAAATACGGCTCCACGGATCTCTACCATATTGGAGAAACGGGGGATGACGGAGTCAATGCTCACGCTGTCTTCATCTGCCATACGGAACGAACTGGTGTCAAACTCACCGACATTATATACGGAGTAGAGACTGCCAGACTTTCTTACCACGCGGATAGACTTGCGATAAGCGTCGCCAGTGAATCCTCCTGCATATTTCATTAGCGAGGCGAGGCTCTCGCTTTGCTTCATCTCGTAGTACATAGGGCGTTTGACCTTTCCAGTAATTTGTACAAGACACTCGTAGGGGCCTACAACGATGACGTCGCCTTCTGTCAAACGGATGTTACCTGTCATCTTGCCGTTGAGTATATAGTCATAGATATCGACAGTGGTGACTTGCCTGTTGTCGCGAAACACCTTGATGTTTCTCAATGTACCAATATCACTGGTTCCACCTGCCATGTACAAGGCATGAAATACCGTGGCAAAAGCTGATAGGGTATAGGTGCCTGGTGTGGCCACTTCACCCATCACATTCACAGAAATGGTCTTTGTCTGTCCAACGGTGAGTTTTATGCTTGAGCTTTTATATCGTGCTCCGAGTGTCGTCTTGAGCTTGCGGTTTGCCTGATCTACAGAGAGACCGGCGAGCTCTATTGGACCATACCCCTCGATGACAATGGTCCCATCAGGAGTTATGGTGCTTTCTACAGACTTCTGTGAAGCGCCATATATGTCAACAAAGACTTTGTCGCCAGGGCCGAGACGATAGTTCTGCGGCGTGGCTATATTCATGTTTGGCTCAAAATTGAGTTGCGGATTGTTGAAGATGTCGCGTCCGAAGACTTTCTTCTTGTTTTTTTGCATGATGCGCTCGTACATCTCTTGCTCAGCCAAAGAAGTGGAGTCGGGCATAAAAGAATTGAGTTCGCCCTGCATCATCATGTATTCGGCATCATTGCTGTCATAGGTGTGTTGCAACTGTCGTTCACCAGCAATTTGGTATTTAGACACTTGTTGTGGATTGACGGGCTTGGTCTGAACGTCATTAGCACGCATGCGGTCAGTATTACCTGTAATGTCCTTCGCGCCGAGCCCTTGTGCGCCTTTTTGTCTTTCAACCTTATCCCTTACCTTCCTGATCTGTTCGATAGTCACTCCACGTTGCATGAGTTTTGTCACGATCTGTGCCTGGGAGGTGCCTTTCTGTTGTTCGCTAATGACGAACGAGATGATTTGTTCGTCGGTCATAGATGATTGTGCGATGGCATTTCCTGCCATCGCCGCAATCATCGTTATTGTTAATATAAGTCTTTTTAATCTGTTTTTTTGCATAACGTTATGTTTTATATATATGTATAAACTGCCTTTTGCGACAATTATTGTACAAAGTTATGCAAAAATTCTCAAAGAAGAAAATAAATCTGGGAAAAATATTCTTTCAGGCTTTATTTAATACCTTTTAATGATATTTTTTCCCCGTTATTAAGCGTTTTAACATGAATAGTGACACCTTTTGCGTCATTCTTGCGTTCCACACCTGCTGCATCATACGTAGTGGTAGAGACCACCGTAGTGTCATCGGTGACATTACCGGAGATACCTGTATCGTTGCTGTTAATAGCCTCAACGATAGTGCCGTCAGCATTGTGGTATGCGGGATAGTATTCTTTTACTGGCGACTCAGCGTTTTTATTACCCTCTATCATAATTGTCTGCACGAGACTATTTAGATAGACCTCAACGTTGGTGTACCATTCCTTCTGTGAGTCGATGGTAGTGAGCTGGGCATCTTCCGCATTGTTTGGATCGAGACCATTGGCCACCTCCCAGTCGTCGGGCATTCCGTCACCATCAGTATCAAACCCTGTGGTGCGTTCTTCCTCACGAAGGATTGGGAAGCTTGCCGTGGTTGGGTCTTCTGTTCCAGATGGGTCATTGATGACATCCAGGATTCCAGCGCGTTTTGCTACAGCCCCTTTATAGGTGATGGTTCCGTTAGTGGCTTCCTCCACATATCTGTTGTCGCATTCGTCGCGAACGAGGGAAGCGCCTCCGTATTTTAACACCTTCTTGAAAGCAGTCTGTGCCTTGTGGGTTGTCACCTCGCCCGCGTCAATCGGTTCGTCAAGTTTCAGGCGTATGCAGTCGACTCCGTTTGTATTCTTCAAATATGTTTGGTTTTCTCCGTAGTAATGATTAGGATCGGCAATATATTTTTCACTATTTATAGTATATAGACCGGAGTCATAGATAACTCCCTGCCAATCGTAATTCTCAGGAGAAGAAGCTGCTGTCACGTAATTACCATTGATATAGTATCGTGAGGCATAGCCGGGGAAGGGATTGTCGCCGCCATTTGAAGCGTCAGACACCGACACCTGGGTGACTCGAGTCTTGTTTTTTGTTCCAGGACCTGCCTTATAGTAATTGTTTATCATATTGATATATCCACCGCCAGGACCACCGTAGCATCCGTTGCCATCACCCCAGTTGTACATCACACAGTTGCGGAAGTCAACTCGCTCTGCCTGAATAGAGTTCTCATAGAGTGTTTTGTCATATCCGTCCCAGTTGTATCGTGCACCATTGAATCGGGGTGCACGATTCTGAACGTGGGCGATGAAGTTGTGGTGGAAGGATGCGTCCTTGCCTCCCCAGATGCCTCCATAGCTATGGGCGCCTTTGTTGTGTCCGGTATTTGCCAGACCCTCAGTGATGTTACACCACTGCATGGTGAAGTTGCGGTTGTCGTAGAACGAAGCGACCTCGTCGATGCTCCAAGAGAATGAGCAGTGGTCGATGATGATATTTTTGTGTTTACGTCCCCATGTGGTATCGGCTCCGTCGTTGACATCTTTCACTTGTGAACGACGGCAACGGATGAATCGAACAATGACATTATCGCATTTGCCGAAGTAGAGGGTATAGTAGCGAAGAGTGATACCGTCGCCGGGGGCTGTCTGTCCGGCAATAGTAGTGTTGGAGCTAACATTAAGCTGCGACTTCAAGTCGATATAACCACTAACGTCGAAGACGATGGTCTTAGCGCCCGACTGGGACAGAGCCCAACGTAGTGAGCCTTCGCCAGAATCATTAAGGTTTGTAACGTGAATAATCTTTCCGCCACGTCCTCCGGTAACATAACGTCCGTGTCCTTCAGCTCCCGGGAATGCCGGAGACTGTGCGAGGGTGGGGGAAAGAGTCCCCAAGAATAATGATAGTGATAGTAGAGTCTTTTTCATGTCATTTTGTTTTGATAAACCGTGGAACAGCCATCTTGTCGTTGACGGCTATTCCACGGTGATAAGCGTTTGAATGATTTTATTTAACTATTTTCTTGTTGCATATGATATAAACACCCTTTGAGGCCTTGCTTACGCGAACGCCTGCCAGTGTGTGTATTTCGGCAGAAGTGTTGCTGTCGGCATTGAGAGAGTTGATACCGGCGCCAGGGCTTGCTACTGCTGGAGTGCCAAAACCACCCATCTCGTTGGCTGCACGTACTGCGTATTCGGCTTCTGGGTTGTCAACGACATAAGATGTAGTGTTGGCATCAACGATAGCCTTAACCTTATCATCAGCAACGATCGCATAAGCCGAAGCACCCTCTACAGCTTTCCATGAGAGCTTACCGTCTGCTATAGAAGGTGAGTTTATCTCAACTTGTGAGGCAAGAGCAGCTGGAGTCCAGTCGGTGAACACCTTGTCAAGACTATATGAAGCAGCTTGCTCAGAGGTGATGATGGTTTCCATCTCGTTGCTCTTGCTGTCTTTTACAAACTTGACAATATTTGTAGCAGGCGATACGACAGTGCCTTCAGCATTTACGGAGTTATACTCAACAAACTTGTCAGCAACAACATTCATGCCGCTTGCCGTGAATCGTGTAGCGGCAATTTCCGATGGCTGGTTGAGTGTGGTGTTAAGGAATGCCAAGCGAGGCACGCCGCCCCATGCACGTCCAAAGTTGAATTTCGATGCCTTGTTCTCGATAGTACATCCATCGAATATATAACCAAAGGTATTGCTTGCATCTGTATATGGAGCGGTGATTGTTGCTTCACCGTTCTTTCCGTCTTTCTTGCGGCTTTCGCAAACGAGAATACACTTATTGAAGAACACATCGCCATTGCCACAGATGTAGTCAACGGTTCCATGGATCTCTGATGTCTCCCAGTAGAACTGTTTGTTGGCATTGCTGTAATATGTGTCTTGATAAGACAGCATCTTAACGTTTTTACAGATTGTTCTTGCACCTTTGTCCTGAAGACATACCGCACGGCCTGCGCTGGCTGCAGAATAGTAATCGAGGGCATTCTGGAGAGTAAGGTCTTGCAGATATGCATTCTGGCCAGTGATAAGTATGGTAGCTGTAGTTCCGATGCCTTCATTGGCAACTTCGGGAGCGTTGACGATGATTGTCTTGTCCATTCCCTCACCGATGAGAGAAATGTTGTTGCCAGAGATTCGTGTGAGACAAGTCTTGCCCAGGTCGTAAGTTCCTGCAGGAACGAAGATCTTTGTACGGCTATCAGCTGAGGCCTGTGCATTGGCTATCTCTATTACTGCCAACAGATTGTCAGCATCTCCAGCCTTGACCGTGAAGTAACCATTGTCGTCCTTCTTGATGTTGGAGTTGGCATCATTGATGATCAAAACGTTGTGAATATACGCTGTTGCGCTGAATGTGAGGGTGAGAGTAGTGGCGTCTCCTGTATATTCGTATGAGCCACTTTGTCCGTCAGACTCCACTTGTGCTGCCATGGTTTTGAGTACATTTCCTGCGGCATCGGAAATAGTGATGTCGCCTGCAGAATATCTACATAAGCCAAGGTTGATGTAAGCATGACCGCCAACAAGAAGGTGCAGCTTGTCGCCTTCACCGAACACCCATCCGTGAGTACCGTCGTGGAACTTGCCGTTTCCTTCCGGCATGAACGCTTCATGATCGTCAGCATAAAAATACTGGTCAGCAAGGTTATAGCTGTATCGGGCGTCAGGACTCATTGTCTCTTTTGGTGTGACAAGAGCATATAGAGCAAAATCAGCGGTCACTACATCTGTTGTGGCAAAGCGGCGGCCACCGTCAGGTTTTGCATACCAGCCGCGGAAGGCATAGCTTGTCGGGATCTCCTCATTGTAATCGCATGAGAAGTTGCCGATGTCGGCATCCTTTTCTACGGTCTGTGTTCCAATTACTGAGCCTGATACACCATAGTAAGTAAGCGTAAAATCAGGTTTATAGACAACTGTCAGCACATAAGTAGCTTCAGCGCCGTTAGCTTCAACAACAATAGTGACAACAGCGTTGCCTTTGTTGTCTGAAGAATAATCTGTTGACTTAATATTGCCATTACTTGCTGTAACGTCTGTGAGAGGATTGCTCTCGGAAATCATTTTCTGAAGCTTTGAAATCTCAACCGTAGCGGCAAAAATTCCGTCTGGCTGTTCGTCGAAGATATCTGCGGCTGCATATACGGCGCCGTTTACGGTGATATTGCCGAGAGAAGGAGTGAGCGACATGTCAACCATTCCGTAGATATCAATCTCCATCATGTAGGCATTCTGCGAGGCGTTGAGATTAGTCCAGCGTAACTGCACGTTTGTACGGTTGACTTCTACATCAACGTCGGAACCTTGCTGTGTGGTAGCAACAGCGTCAGATAATACTACCCAGTCTTCATCGCCGTCGCCCTTTGCTTCAAGTTTCCATCCGCGGTTGCTTCCAGTGGCACCATGAAAGAAATGAACTTTTGATATTGAGGCAAGTGTAGATGTGATGATATAAGGATCTGCACTCTTTGCTGCCATCAGCATACCTCCATTCCAGTTTGGGAACTTACCGGTATTGAAGTTTGAGGAACTTATCTGAGTGTTGTAAATAGAGAAAGTAAGTTCTTCATGGCTGTACTTTGTCTGCCATGTCACCTTTGTCTCGCTGGCTTCAGCCTTTTTCTCATAGTCTTTCCATTCGGTGAAGTTGGTGGAATAGATACATTTTTCCTGAAGTGGCGACACCTGCAGCACCTGTATTGAATATAGGTAGCTACTTCCAGTGCCAGCAATTTCCACGTAGCCCTGTGACACTTCGGCAGTTGTTGCCTTGTGGTTGACCTCATCAGCGTCAGCAGCTATTCCGCCTACTGTATAATAGTGATAGCCGGGATAGCTCACCACGGTGACGATGTCACTTGTTGACTTTACAGGCACACGGATGAGAGTGCCGCTATTGAACTGTGCATCAGTTCCGCGTCCTTTGAGTTTTCCGTTAGTGGCATCGACAAACAAAGCGATTCCCTCTACGGTAGAAGCCACTTCTCCTGTTGTACCTTGGATATTGGTGGCATTATTGATACCAGCCGGCAGGTCGTTCTTAAAGTCCCATACGGCAGACACATCACCTGCTTTTGCGGCAAGTGAGAATACAAGCAACATGCAAAGTACTCCAATTTGTTTTAGTTGGTTCACAATTTTAAATATGTTAGGTAAATTAATAATTTAAACGTTCATACTCAAGTGAAGCCCAAATGAACGGTCCTACTCCTTTAGCATCGTTGTCTCTGATAGGTTCGCTAAGATAATAGTCGTAAGATCCGTCGCGACGTTTGTTCTCCTTTACGTTTGGTGCGGCTTTCTTCACAGCCTCGCTCATGCCAGGACCGAGTCCAGCCACTGAGCAGCATTGTGTGAGTGAGATGGTCTTGTCGGCATTGACACGGATGAAGTTCTTGATAATACCCTCATATGCTTTCTTTCCTGCATTAAGATATTTTTCGCCTAAATATCCTTTATTGTAAGCCTTCAACAAGGCGTACGCAAACATTGAAGAACAAGTTGATTCAAGATAGTTTCCCTCGCGTTCTGGAGAATCCATCACCTGATACCACAGTCCAGTCTTCTTGTCTTGCCATTTTATCACAGCGTCGAGGTCTTTTTTCAGCAGTTCGATTACCTCGCCGCGGCGATTGTAGTCTTCTGGCATAGCGTCGAGTAGTTCAATGAGAGCCATTGTGTACCATCCTTGCGCCCTTCCCCAGCAGTGTTGCGACAATCCAGTATTCTTGTCAGCCCAAAACATCTCGTGTGTCTCATCCCATGCATGGCGGTTAAGTCCCGTTGCTGGATCGAATGTGCGCTCATAAGTCTTGCTAATCTGATTGACGGCATCGTCGTATATCTTCAGTGCTTTCTTTGGCTTGAGCAACATGTTGGCAGTCAGGGCACGATAGGGCAGTCCCATAAATATTCCGTCAAGCCATACTTGATAAGCATAAATGGCTTTGTGCCAATACACGCCTTCTTTGGTACGAGGCTGCTTGTCGAGCTGCTTCATCAGAGTCTTCATCGCCATGAGGTTTTTCTCTTCGGGAAACAACTGATACATACGAGCCACGAAATGTCCGGTACGTATTTGGTCGAGATTGTAGTCTTCGAGCTTATATGTTCTTATTTCACCTTTCTCGTTTATCATCGTGTCGGTATAGAGTTGGCAGTATTTTTTTATGTCATCACCACCATATTTAATATATGTGTCGAGCATTGCTTCCAACTCTATACCCATAACATAACTCCATCTTGGCTTTTTGGCGAAATCGAGCATGTAAGACTGAGGCACACGTTTCATCTCTGAATATGTGAGCCACTGACCATAGTTGTCATAAGGTTTTTTTTTTAACACAAGGCTGCCGTTGATGAAAAGATTTTCGAATTGTACATTTCGAGTTTGTCCACTTTCGAAGTTTCCATCTTTGACCCCATTGAAATGGCAGTCCTTGACGTTTATGTCATACACATTGCATACGGAGTCGAGAGCGATGATCTGAACTCCGTACTTGCTTTTTTGGCAAGTAATGTTCTCGATGTTGATATTACGTACTGTAGGCGCATATCCTCTACAGCACTTCTCCTTTGGCTCATAGTCGAGATTGATCTTCAGCACAGATTCTCCACACTGGCCCACTTCAATATTTCGGGCGTAAAGATTTTCTATAATACCTCCTCGGCAAGTATTTGTCTTAATGCGGATTACGCGATCTAGGTCTGGACTGTCCATCTTGCAGTTCTCGGCAAACACGTTACGGCAACCGCCAGAGATCTCACTTCCTAACACTACGCCACCATGACCGTTCTGCATCTCGCAATTACGTATGATGATGTTTTCGCTTGAGCGTCCCCAAAGGCGCCCATCGTTGTTGCGTCCACTCTTTATGGCAATACAATCATCGCCAGTGTTGAAATAACAGTTCTCTATAAGAACGCCGTCGCAGGATTCTGGGTCGCAACCATCCCCATTCGGGCCATCGTTGTTGATGTGAACGCCACGTACAGTGATATTCTTTGACAGCAGAGGGTGTATCACCCAGAAAGGAGAACGCAACAATGTGACATCTTCAATGAGCACACCATCGCATTGGTTGATATTGATGAGCTGAGGGCGTAATCCATCTTCAGGACCAAACTTTCGTTCGTTCATATCCACGCCATCCTCAGCCAGTTGTAGCAGACGTGCACGACTGCCGCAGTTCTGACCTATCTCACCAGGTTTCCATCCGTAACGGTCTTTTCCGCACCACTTCCACCAGGTGGTGTTTTCACCGCCGCCGTCAATAGTGCCTTTGCCAGTAATGGCGATATCGGTCTGTTTGTAAGCGTAAATACATGGCTGTAGGTTCCAGCAGTCTATTCCTTCCCATCGTGTAGGAACGATAGGATATAATTCGGGTTGGAATACGAACTGAAGCACTGCACCTTCCTTAACATGAAGGTTAACTTTGCTAAGAAGGGTGATCGCGCCTGTGTGAAACGTACCTTCAGGAACGACGACCTGCCCTCCGCCGCCCTTTGAGCAAGCGGCGATAGCCTTGTTGATGGCTTTCTGATTGTCAGACGCTTTAGCCTTTGTGCTTGCACCATACTTTGTGATGTCGTAGCACTTGTCTTTGAATTCGGGTTGTCTGATACTCTTTTCGATTTGTTTGTACTGCGTCTCCCATGCATCCGCCACTACTGAGAGCGGCAATAGCAGGAGCGCTACCATTAAGTTGATATACTTCATAAATTGTTTGTTTTTTATATTTGTTTTCAGTTATGGTTGCAAAGATAATAAAAAAACGACAATATCCAAACCTTTTTTTCATTTTATTGAAATAAAAGTGTAATTTTGCCCATTTTTCCTTATTTTATACATGATTTTGCCACTACAAATGCCATTGTCCATGCAGCCTGAAGATTAAAACCGCCTGTTATTGCATCTACATCCAATACCTCACCGGCAAAGTATAATCCAGGATATTTTTTGCTTTCGAGTGTCGATGGATTGATGTTTCCCAATGCAACACCTCCGCAAGTGACAAATTCTTCTTTGAAGCGGTTTTTCCCATCGATGACGAACTGTTGGTTAGTGAGAGTGGCTACAAGTTTGTTCTGGCCTTTCCTACCCAGCTCCGCCCAGCGTAGCATAGGATTTAGTCCGCTACAATGAAGCAGATAAGACCACAAACGACTGTTGAATCTTTGTGGATATACATTCTGCAATTGCTTGTGTTGATTATTGAGGGCAAGAGAAGTAAGTTGTTCGCAGACAGAGGCCTCGTTGTCTTTGTGAAACCAATTTATAGCAATGTTTGTCTTGTAGTCGCATTCTTGTAAATATCGTGCACCATAGGAAGACAATTTCAATATTGACGGTCCGCTCAGTCCCCAATGAGTGATGAGCAATGGTCCTTCAGCCTTAATTTTTGTCCCGACAATCGATGATGTGACATTCTCTACAACCGTGCCTGTGAGTTCTGTTATAGGATTGTTTTTCAGGCATAGGCTAAAGAGCGACGGTACAGGTGTCACAATGTCAAATCCGAGATCTTGAATCATGTCAAGTCCGCTGATTTTCGGACTTCCTCCAGTGGTCACTACAACAACATTATAAGATTCCGTATTTGTCTTTCCCTCCTTGTCGATAGTGAATACGTCATAGCCTTCATTTCTTCCTGTTGCAATCTTTGTCACCTTCTGCTGCGTACGAATCACGACTCCATGCTTATGCATCAACGACAGCAGTGTGTTTACAATTTCCATTGCGTCTTGTGACACAGGAAACACACAGTTGTCTTCCTGTATGGTGAGTTTTACTCCGGCATTTTCAAACCACTCGAATGCATCTTTGTGGCTGAACTCCTTCAGAAGTCGTTTCATAAGCCTGGCACCCCTTGGATAAGCAGTCTCAACGCTGGGAATGCCTTCGAAGCTATTTGTAAGGTTACACCGTCCGCCTCCCGTGATGGCGACCTTTGCCAAAGGGCGTTTGCCTCTTTCATAAACGGTTACCCGCGAATGAGGCATACGTCGTTTTATTTCTACTGCTGCAAAGCACCCTGCAGCTCCAGCTCCAACAATTGCGATGTCCATAATAATAAATAGGAAAAAATATTAAATAGGTGGAAAATATAATAAGGCGGAAAATAATAAATAGGAGGGAAATATAAATAGGTGAGAAGAACTGGAAAGTGTGACGAACAATGCTGGAAATCAGAAATGCCGCAGACACCCGTTTGATGATGCCTGCGGCAAGTTCTATTTGAGTCTTGCGATCATTTTATTTACCAAGGAGAATGTTCATCATTTCAACAGCAGCTTTAGCTACCGATGTACCAGGTCCGAAGATGGCGGCCACGCCAGCCTGATAGAGGAAGTCGTAGTCCTGGGCTGGGATGACACCGCCCGCTATGACCATGATGTCCTCACGACCCAGTTTCTTCAACTCGTCGATAAGTTGAGGAACGAGAGTCTTGTGACCTGCAGCCAGTGAGCTGACACCCACAACATGCACATCGTTTTCAACTGCCTCACGAGCGGCCTCGGCTGGAGTCTGGAACAATGGTCCCATATCAACATCGAATCCGCAGTCAGCATAACCTGTTGCCACTACCTTTGCTCCGCGGTCGTGACCATCCTGTCCCATCTTGGCGATGAAGATACGTGGACGGCGGCCTTCCTTCTGAGCGAACTCCTCTGTGAGCTGACAAGCCACGTCAAAGTCCTTGTCGTTTTTGCTTTCTGATGAATACACGCCTGAAATTGTTCTGATTACTGCCTTGTAACGACCTACTACTTCTTCGCAGGCGTCACTGATTTCTCCGAGGGTACAACGCAACTTCGCACATTCTACAGCCTGTGCGAGGAGGTTGCCTTCTCCCGTACGTACTATCTCTGTGAGTTTCTTAAGAGCTGCCTGGCAAGCCTCTTCATCGCGGGCTGCACGAACCTTGGCGAGGCTCTCTTCCTGCTGCTTGCGCACAGCGGTGTTGTCAACCTCAAGGATATCGATAGGATCCTCATGGTCAAGACGATACTTGTTAGTGCCGACGATGGTTTGTATGCCAGAGTCGATACGAGCCTGTGTACGGGCTGCAGCTTCCTCGATGCGCATCTTTGGAACTCCAGTTTCAATAGCCTTGGCCATACCGCCGAGCTTTTCTATTTCCTGGATGTGCTCCCATGCCTTGTGTACAAGTTCGTTGGTGAGGGTCTCAACGTAGTAAGAACCTGCCCATGGGTCGATATGCTTGCAGACCTTTGTCTCGTTCTGGATGTAGATCTGAGTGTTACGTGCAATACGAGCAGAGAAGTCTGTCGGGAGAGCGATAGCCTCGTCGAGGGCATTGGTGTGGAGCGACTGTGTGTGACCCAATACGGCAGCCATGGCCTCGATACAAGTACGGCCTACATTGTTGAATGGATCCTGCTCAGTGAGCGACCATCCTGAAGTCTGAGAGTGGGTACGCAATGCGAGTGACTTCGGGTTCTTTGCGCCGAAGCTCTTCACAATCTTTGCCCAAAGCAGACGACCTGCACGCATCTTGGCAATCTCCATGAAGTGGTTTACGCCGATAGCCCAGAAGAATGACAGACGGGGAGCGAAGGCATCCACGTCGATACCTGCGTTCACACCTGCGCGGAGGTACTCCATACCGTCGGCAAGAGTGTAAGCCAACTCTATGTCTGCCGTAGCACCAGCCTCCTGCATGTGATAGCCGGAGATAGAGATAGAGTTGAACTTAGGCATGTTCTGCGAAGTATATTCGAAGATGTCGGCGATAATCTTCATTGAGAATGCTGGAGGATAGATATAGGTGTTACGCACCATGAACTCCTTGAGGATGTCGTTCTGGATAGTACCTGCCATCTCCTCGAGCTTTGCGCCCTGTTCGAGACCAGCCACGATGTAGAAGGCGAGGATAGGAAGCACGGCGCCATTCATTGTCATCGAGACAGACATCTTGTTGAGTGGAATACCGTCGAAGAGCACCTTCATATTCTCCTCGTTGCAGATAGATACGCCAGCCTTGCCCACGTCGCCTACCACGCGCTCGTTGTCAGGATCGTAGCCGCGGTGAGTAGGAAGGTCGAACGCTACCGACAGACCTTTCTGTCCTGAAGCGAGGTTACGGCGATAGAATGCGTTAGACTCCTCGGCGGTAGAGAATCCAGCATACTGGCGGATGGTCCACGGGCGGAATGGGTACATCATTGAGTATGGACCACGGAGATAAGGAGGAATACCTGCTGTAAAGTCGAGGTGTTCCATGCCTTCGAGGTCTTCCTTGGTATAAACGGGCTTTACTTCGATATGCTCAGGAGTCTTCCAGTTGGGAGCGATACCGTTAGTCTTCTGCCACTCGGCACCATTTTCATTTTTGATGCCGGCGTAAATATTGATATCTTTAAAATTCTTTCTCATGACTATTCAAAATTTTTAGATTCCCAACTTCTGGTTATATTCCTTAAGGGTCTCGAGTACATTGCAACGTACATGTATGAAGTTCTCGATACCTTCAGCCTTGAGGTCTTCCATACAAGCAGGAGCTCCTGCTACGATAAACATGGCACGGCCGTCAAGATACTTGAAAGCAGGAACAGCGTATTCTGCATATTCGTCGTCGCTTGAGCAGAGTACGATGATGTCTGCACCAGCAGCCAGTGCTGCGTCAACGCCTTCTTCCACGCTATTGAAGCCAAGATTGTCAATCACCTTGTAACCAGCGCATGCGAGGAAGTTGCAGCTGAACTGCGCACGAGCCTGACGCATGGCAAGATTACCTATAGTGAGCATGAATGCCTTTGGAGTCTTTCCACTCTCCTCAACAGCGATGCGCAGGTCTTCGAAATCGGCAGCCAGACGGGTTGAAGAGATCTTCTTCAGCGGTGTCTCTTCCTCTGTCGAGCAAGAGCAGCAGCACTTCTTCGCGCGCTTTCCGTCAGAGAGTTCTGTAAAGTTAGGGAACTGGTTGGTGCCAAGGAGGAATTCCTTACGCTTGGCGGCGTCACCATGACGTTTCACGTTAGTTGCGTTGATGTCGTCTTGCACCGTTCCTGCCTTAGCTGCAGCGAGGAAGCCGCCTTCGTCCTCAACCTTCAAGAATATCTTCCATGCTGCTTCAGCGAGCGAGTTGGTAAGCTCTTCTATGAAGTATGAACCTGCAGACGGATCAACTACCTTGTCGAAGTGGCTCTCTTCCTTAAGTAGGAGCTGCTGGTTGCGTGCAATACGCTCAGAGAAATCAGTCGGAGTCTGGTAAGCATCGTCGAACGGACGAACCACGATAGAATAAACTCCAGCCAGTGCGGCAGACATTGTCTCGGTCTGTGTGCGTAGCAGGTTTACGTAGCTGTCGAAAACAGTCATATTATAAGAAGATGTGGTAGCATTTACCTGCATCATGCAAGCGCAGTCGCATTTTGGCTCATACTGCTTGACTATCTCTGCCCAAAGCATACGTGCGGCACGGAACTTGGCGATCTCCATGAAATAGTTTTCGGAGATACCCATATTGAACTTAATCTTGCTTGCGGCGAGAGTAGGCTCAACGCCTGCCTCAACCATCTGCTGGAGATATTCGTTACCCCAAGCCAGAGCGTATCCCAGTTCCTGAACGATGTAAGCTCCAGAGTTGTTGAGTGCCTCAGAGTTGACAGCCACACAGCGGAAGAAACGATAGTCTTTCAGCAGTTCTACGAGATCTTTGGCCTTTGCTACCATTTCAGTAGCATCCTTACCCTTCATGAGTATTTTCTCGATTGGGTCGAAAGCGATAGAGCCGTTGATCTTCTCCTTGTCATATCCCTTCTTCTCAAAATATGCCACCAGGATCTGAGCCAGCTCGATGGCGTGGCACTGGCAAGTAGAGAAGTTGATATCGATACATTCAAGGCAGATGCCCTCAAGCAGGGTGTCGATGAGTTCTGCGCTCACGTCCTTACCCTTAATCTTGAATCCCAATGAGTCGATACCTTTGTTAAGGATATCGAGTGCTTTGGCGTTGGCAGCCTTTGCATCCTCGACAACGATGTTCTGACGCACGCGCCAGATATTGTTGTCTTTCTTGTTACCACGTACGTATGGGAACTCGCCTGGCAGAGCGTTCGGGGTGGCAAGACCCTCAATGTCCTCTCTGCGGTAGAAGGGCTGCATATCAAAGCCCTCATTGGTTCTCCATACCAACTTTTTGTTGAAGTCCGCACCCTTCAGATCGACCTGAATCTTATCAAGCCATTCCTGTTTTGTAGGTGCTGTAAACTCGGTGAAGAGTTTTTCCTTAATGTCTGACATAGTCGGTTGTTTTTAATTATTATATAAGTTTAATGTCGTCTATTTAGACACAATTCGCCCCTGCCTGTTATTTCATGGCGTCGAATTGCGGTGCAAAGATAGCGAATAATTTTTGTATTTATATAAAAACTCAAAGAAATTTGCATAAAATTGTGAAATATTCAAAAAGTTGGGCATTCTTTTAAAAATTGTTGCACAAAAATTATAAAATGAGTAATATTTTGGCTAATTTTGCAGCGCAAAAAAAAACAATAGTATTTTATGGAATGGTTAATTAATCTCTTCACCACGACAGATTCTATTGCCCATATTGCCATCCTTTACGCTATGGTGATAGCCGTAGGCGTGCTATTGGGCAAGATAAAGTTTGGTGGTATCGCTTTGGGCGTAACATTCGTCCTTTTTGCAGGTATCGTCGCCGGACATTTCGGTATGACGGCACCTGTCAACATCATTACGTTTGTTCAGGATTTCGGACTTATCCTGTTCGTCTTTATGATCGGTCTTCAGGTAGGACCAGGTTTTTTCGAGAGTTTCCGTAAGGGTGGTGTCACGTTGAATATCCTCGCGGCAAGTGCTATCTTGCTGAATATCGCCGTGATGTTCGCGTGCTATTTCATCTTCTTCGACACCTCGAATCCTCACAACCTGCCGATGATGGTCGGCACGCTCTATGGCGCTGTGACCAACACGCCTGGACTTGGAGCCGCCAACGAAGCCCTGACAAGTGTGTTCACGGACAACATACCTCAGATAGCATCGGGATATGCGTGTGCCTATCCGTTAGGTGTAGTTGGTATCATTGGTGCCACGATAGCGATACGCTTCATCTGCCGCATAAGCCTTGAGAAGGAGGAAGAGGAGCTGAAGGCGTCAAATGCTGAGGACGCTCATGTAAAGCCTCACCAGATGCATCTTCAGGTGACTAATTCCTATCTTGCAGGAAGGACAATAATGCAGATTCACGACTTCCTGAACCGCGATTTCGTATGCTCGCGCCTGTTGCACGACGGTCATGTGACCATCCCTAACCGCGACACAGTGCTGGAACTGGGCGACCAGTTGTTTATAGTATGTGCCAAGGCAGATGCCGAAGCCATTATCGCTTTCATCGGTCCTGAGATACAGGTACAGTGGGAAGAGACCGACCAGCCTATGGTGTCTAAGCGCATCCTCGTCACAAAGTCGTCGATCAATGGAAAGACCTTAGGTCAGATGCATTTCTCTTCGGCTTACGGCGTGAATGTGACCCGTGTCACCCGTCAAGGCATGGAACTCTTTGCCACTCCACGTCTGCCTCTGCAGGTTGGCGACCGCGTGATGGTGGTAGGACCTGAGGATCTGGTAAACCGTGTGGCTGATGTGCTCGGCAACTCTATCAAGCGTCTTGAGGCTCCGAATATCGCAACCATCTTCCTCGGCATCGTCATCGGTATCATTTTCGGAAGCATCCCCGTTGCATTCCCCGGAATGCCTGTTCCAATGAAACTCGGTATTGCTGGCGGCCCGCTGATCATCGCCATTCTCATTGGCCGTTATGGCTACAAGGTGCATCTTGTCACTTACACCACGACGAGTGCCAACATGATGCTGCGTGAGATAGGATTAGTGTTGTTCCTGGCCAGTGTGGGAATAAAGGCAGGCGCCGGATTCCTCGAGACGGTGATCCAAGGCGACGGACTGAAATATGTATATACTGGTTTCCTCATTACTATTATACCTATTTTAATAATAGGAACGATAGCTCGCCTGAGATTCAAGTTCAACTATTTTACCATTATGGGCATGTTGGCAGGAACATATACCGATCCTCCTGCATTAGCCTATGCCAACCAGTCGTGCTCCACTGAGGCTCCCGCCATTGGCTATTCCACGGTTTATCCTCTGAGCATGTTCCTTCGCATATTCACGGCACAAGTAATAATATTGTTGTGCTGCGGGGCATAAGAAGAAATAAAAACAATAAATAACAATAATAATAAACGTACACAAATGAACAAATTCAAATTACTGTTAGGTACACTGTTGCTGGCAGGAAGCTCGCTGATGCATGCTCAGGTAGAAAAGAGCATAAAGATCAATGAGGTACTAACGGACAACACTGAGAATCTGCAGGATGAATACGGTCAACGTGAGGCGTGGGTAGAGATTGCCAATGTGTCGTTCACGACATACAACATCCGTGGCATGTTTATCACCACCGACCGCTCTGTCCTCAATCCCCAGATGAGTGTGCCAGAGCGCATGAAGCGCATGAGTGTCATACCAAATGGCGACCCCCGTACATCTCTCGGCGGACGTCAGCATTTGGTTCTCTTTTGTAACAGCCAACCGTCAAAAGGTTCGCTCCATCTCGACTTGAAGATCGAACCCGGAAAACCTACATGGCTTGGTCTCTACAGCGGAAATGCAACGCAGCTCATCGACTCGGTCACCATTCCGGCTCTTGAGCCAAACATCTCATTCGCGCGCCAGAAAGATGGCTCGGAGAATTGGGTTGTCAAGCAGCTCGGCCATGTGACTCCTGGCATTTCAAACATGACAGACATCGTTGAGACAAAGACAGCTAAGCTCAAGCGCGAGGACCCACATGGCTTCGGTATTACTGTGATGGCCATGGGAATCGTATTCTTCTGCCTTGCCTTGTTGTTCGTGTTCTTTACACTCTTCGGCCTCTTCATGAAGCATCGCTCTACAGTGGCTAAGATACAGCCCGTCAAGGCTGGAGTAAAGACAGTAGAGATGACAAAGGAAATAGGTCACAAGACAAATGTCATCCTCCAGGACGGCTTGAAGAGCAAGGGTATCGATAAGGAGGTTTACATTGCCGTCATCTCCATGGCTCTCAAGCAGTATCAAGACAATGTGCACGATGTTGAGAGCGGTATCATTACCATCAAGCCAAAGAAAACAGACTGGAACATGGAATTGCCACAGATGACACAGTTCCATGAATAAAACGATGGAAAAATTGAAGTATTGAAATGTGGAAATCGACAAAGTCAAATTTAAAGATTAAAAAAAAATAAAGTATTAAAGACAATATGAACAAGTTTGAATATAAAGTACAAGGTGTTGACTATGAAGTAGAAATCGAGGAGATGGAAGGCAACATCGCCAAGGTATCAGTCAATGGTATCCCATTTGAGGTAGAACTCAAGCAACCCATCAATCCTGCAAAGGCAATATCACGTCCGAAGGTTGCCGCTCCAGCTCTGGCTCCGGCAGCAGCACCGGCGGCACGTCCTGCAGCCCCTGCAGCGTCCGCAGGCGCAGGCACAGCTGTCAAGGCTCCGCTTCCAGGCACCATCACCACGGTGAACGTGAAGGTAGGCGACAAGGTGAACGTAGGCGACACCGTTGTTGTGCTCGAAGCCATGAAGATGCAGAACAATATCGAGGCTGAGTGTGCAGGAACAATCACCGCCATTTTGGTTAATCCCGGCGACTCTGTAATGGAAGGCGCCTCATTGGTTACTATCGGTTAAAAAAGGTTCTGACGTATGGGATTTACAGATTTTATAGTTGAAAACTTTAATGAGTTTCTTACCTATACAGGCTTTGCCAACGCAACGGCAGGAAACCTCATTATGATTGTGGTAGGTGCTGTGCTCATCTATCTCGCAATCAAGAAAGACTTTGAGCCACTGTTGCTCATTCCTATCGGCTTGGGTATCATCCTCGGAAACATACCTTTCCGTGCCGATGCTGGTCTTGAAATCGGTTTGTATGAAGACAATTCTGTGCTGAACATCTTCTATCAAGGAGTACGTCAGGGCTGGTATCCGCCATTGGTGTTCCTTGGTATTGGTGCAATGACAGACTTCTCGGCTCTCATCGCCAATCCGAAGTTAGTACTCATCGGCGCTTCAGCCCAGTTCGGTATCTTCGGCGCATATATGGTGGCATTGGCCCTCGGTTTTGAGCCAAACCAAGCTGCAGGTATCGCCATTATCGGTGGAGCCGACGGCCCTACGGCCATCTTCCTTTCTTCGAAGCTTTGTCCAAACCTCATGGGTGCCATTGCTGTATGCGCTTATTCATACATGGCTCTTGTACCTCTGATCCAGCCGCCATTGATGCGTCTGCTAACTACCAAGAAGGAGCGTGTCATCAAGATGAAACCAGGTCGTCAGGTTAGCCAGACTGAGCGCATCCTCTTCCCGATCATCGGACTGCTGCTGACCACCTTCATCGTTCCTTCGGGTCTTCCACTGCTCGGAATGCTCTTCTTTGGCAACCTACTGAAAGAGTCGGGAAAGACCACTCGTCTGGCAAAGACAGCTGGTTCGTCGCTTAACGACATTGTAGTCATGCTTCTCGGTCTTACCGTGGGTTGTTCTACCCAGGCAAGCGAGTTTCTGACACTGAACACTCTGTTCATCTTTGTCGTTGGTGCATGTGCATTCATGGTAGCTACAGCCAGCGGTGTCTGCTTCGTGAAGATCATGAACCTGTTCTTGCCAAAAGACAAGAAGATCAACCCGCTTATCGGTAACGCCGGAGTGTCGGCAGTACCAATGAGTGCTCGTATCAGTAATAATCTCGGACTTGAATACGACCGCCACAACTTCCTTCTCATGCACGCTATGGGACCAAACGTTGCTGGCGTCATAGGTTCTGCCGTTGCAGCCGGTGCCTTGCTCGGATTCTTGTCATAAACCATCAATATGTAGATGAGAGAGGAGTGTAAACAGCCTCTCTCATCTCGTTTTTTAAATACGCAATGAAACCTCAAATTGCCATTGTAGATTCCAATACTCTTGCCGCCATTGGCTTGAAGAATATCCTTCAGGGTATGATGCCCGTGATGCAGGTTGCCACTTTCGGGTCGTTTGCCGAACTGGAAGCAAATGACGCGGATGGATATTTTCACTATTTTGTGTCAATGCATATTGTACTGGAACATCGCCAGTTTTTTGTTGACCGTCGTCATAAGACCATCATCCTGACGTTGAGCAACGAGGCGTCGTCTCAGATCAATGGCTTTCATAGCTTGCTGTTAAACGTGCCGGAGAAGCAGTTGCTAAAACAGATACTCCAACTTGCCACCCATGCTCACCAAGGGGGACGGAATATTCCGAGCAATATCATGAAAATGGCGGAACATCCTGCCTTGACTGACAGGGAGACGGAGGTGTTGGCACTTATTGCCCAGGGCAATATAAACAAAGAGATAGCCGACACGCTCTCCATAGGCCTCTCAACAGTTATTACTCACCGCAAAAACATCATGACGAAGCTCAATCTGCGAAGTGTGTCGGCTCTCACCATCTATGCTGTGACGCATGGATTTGTCGATATCAATAAGATTTAAGAAGTTAAGGAAGTTTAAGAAGTTAAGGAAGAAGCTTTCTTAACTTCTTAAACTTCCCATTTTTTAATACTTCCCCAATTACCTCCCCAAACTTGATTCAATTATCTGCAGTATTCTCTCGGCAGTGCGTCCGTCCCAACGGTCGGGTAGGGAAGACGATTTCCATCTGTTAGCCTCTATGTCGCCCAATGCCATTTCCATTTTCTCAACATCATATCCAACAAGCAGATTTGTGCCTTTGGTGATGGTTTCAATGTGTTCGGTGTAGTCGTTCAGCGTGATGCATGGGATATTGTTGAAGGTGGCCTCTTCCGCAATGTTTCCCGAGTCGGTGATAATGCCCTTCGCATGAGAGGTGAGATAGCCGAATTCAAGATAGCGCATACTGTCCACGACGAGTATGTTTGTCATCCTCTGACACATATTTGAGATTTTCTCTTTTGCCACTCCCCGAAGTGGGGCGATGATGTATTTCCCGTTGACACTGTTGTTCAGCGTGGTAAGCATCGACAACAGATACGCCTCGTCGGAAAGGAGAGCCTTGCGGTTTACGGTCAGCACATAATAGTCGCCATCCTTTATCTTCTTGTCGTCAAGAAGTGTGGGACGTGAGAATCGTGAGTAGTTGTGGCGTAAGGTGTCGATGATGATGTTTCCCACCATATACGTATTCTGCAGTTCAGCGCCTTCCTTGCTAAGTATGCTGTTAGCCATGGTTCCAGCGGTAAATAGCAAGTCGCTGAGTCCGTCGATGACCAGACGGTTCACCTCTTTCGGCATATTGAAATCAAACGAGCGTGTTCCGGCGACGAGATGAGCCAGTCGCACGCCTCTTTTTTTGCATACGATGGCAACGGCCATGGTAGAAGCCAAGTCATCGACGACAATGACGATGTCAGTCTTGTGCTCGTCCAAGTATTTGTCAAATTCGCCCATCACTCGCCCCGTCAGTTCGTTGAGTTTCTCGCAGTCAACGCCTAGATAGATGTTAGGCATGCGTAATCCAAGGTCGCTGAAGAGCATAGGCTCGAGTGTAGAGTCGATAGGTGTGCCTGTATAGATGAGGTCGTAACCTATCGCCTTGCCTTCGTTTCGCGCTTTTTCACAAGCCCAAACGAGAGGAGCCAGTTTTACGAAGTTTGGCCTGGCTCCTGCCACCATTGTAATGTTTGTCATAGCTATGTTGTATTATTGTTTATTCAAATGGCTTAATCACACATCATATTTGCTTTTGTGTTTCTTCGCTTTTTGCGGTGCCATGTTTGAGTATCCGGTACGTGGGCTCTTCACTCCTTTATACGATTGCCAACGCTGGCGAATCTTCCTCACGTAGTCTTCCGTTTCAGTTCCTCTCATATAGCCGTGACGCACTACGGGGTCTTGGTAAAACTGAGGGTTGCTGAGTTTCAGAACATATTGGCTCACGTCGTTCCACGAGTGTTTGTTGCCGCCATATTTCTCTGTCAACGCCATCGCGTCTCTGATGTGATGATAACCGCCGTTGTAGCTTGCCATTACAAAGTTCTGCCGTTCGTAGCGGTCTCTGATGTCTGAGAACTTGCCTTCAAGCTGTCCGAGATATTTGGCGGCTGCCGCGATATTGCTTTCCGGGTCGTGTATCTTATCGCGCGGCAAGCCGAGATGGTCGGCTGTGGCAGGCATTATCTGCATCAGTCCCTGAGCCCCTGCCCACGAGCGTGCCTTAGGGTCGAAAGTTGACTCCTGATAGCATTGGGCGGCCATGAGTTTCCAGTCCCAGCGTATAGGTTGGCAGTAAGTCATGAAGAGTCCGTCGTAACGCGATATTATTCCTCCCTTGCGGTTGAGCATCGGCGCATAGACGTGTCTTACCACGCTACGCGTGCTCAGCAGGAAGTCTTCTTCCTTCTTCACCTCAGCCATTATCATCGGGTTGTACCACTCTTTTAGCGACTGCGCCAACTTCACCTTTTCGCCGTTCACTGCCCATTGTCCTATGGAGTCGTTTCCGGCTCCGCAAAAGACCATCATGTCTATCGAGTCTTTTGTAAGCTCGACTTCCTTTTTCTTCAATGGGAATGCCACGATGTCGGCGTCGCCAGATACAAGTCTTCTTATCATCTCCATCGTGTCCCTGCACAGTTCCACCCTTATGCCCACGCCAATCTTTTCTGCATACCGCTGGGCCATCATATAGTGTAGTCCTAACTGCTTTCCTCGATGGTCGTAGTATGTGGTGGGTCCGCTGATGGTGGCGACGATAATCTCGCCGTTGGCCACTATCTGGTCGAGGTCGAAACTGTCGCCTGAGGGGATGGTGTCGGTCACTTCACCCCAGGGCGTGACCACCTTTCCCTCTTTGCTTTTTCCGCACGAGCAAAGAGAGGCAGCTGAGCATAAAACGATGCAAGCGAATGTCAAAAGATGTACTTTTCGCCTCATTTTTCTTATTTTTATCAACAAAATCGTATTTTTTGGTTGCAAAAGTAACAAAATTCTTGCACAATCTATCATTAATTAGTAATTTTGCATCGTGATTTTCAAAATATAAATATAATTTAAGTATGTTACGTATAGCAGTACAGTCAAAAGGTCGTCTTTTTGAAGACACCATGAATCTGCTCTCAGAGGCAGACATCAAGATCAGTTCAAGCAAGCGCACGTTGCTGGTGCAGTCGTCAAACTTCCCACTCGAAGTGCTTTATCTTCGTGACGACGACATCCCACAGAGTGTGGCTACAGGTGTCGCCGACATAGGTGTTGTCGGCGAGAACGAATTTGTTGAACGTGGCGAAGACGCTGAGATCATCTCTCGTTTGGGATTCAGTGCTTGTCGCCTGTCGTTGGCCATCCCCAAGGATATTGATTATCCGGGGCTTGAGTGGTTCAACGGAAAGAAGATTGCTACTTCATATCCTGGCATACTTCGACATTTTATGGAAAATCACGGCATAAAGACTGAGATTCACGTCATCACGGGCAGTGTGGAAATCTCTCCGGGCATCGGCCTTGCTGACGCTATCTTCGACATAGTCAGCAGCGGCTCGACCCTTGTAAGCAACAACCTCCGCGAGGTGGAGGTGGTGATGCAGAGCGAGGCCTTGCTGATTGGCAACAAGAATATGGACGCTGACAAGCGCAGGACGCTTCAGAAGATGCTTTTCCGTTTCGAGGCCGTCCGCAGCGCCGAGGACAAGAAGTATGTACGAATGAATGTCCCCAAGGCTCGCCTGCAGGAGATAATCGACGTGTTGCCGGGACTGAAGAGCCCAACCATCATTCCGCTTGCTGACGAGGAGTGGTGCTCGGTTCACACGGTGCTCGACCAGAAGCGTTTTTGGGAAATCATCGGCCGGCTCAAGGAGATGGGAGCACAGGGGATCTTGGTCACTCCTATCGAAAAGATGATACTCTAAGTATTGAAAGGATGATACATTAAGTATTGAAAAGATGATACTTTAAGACATGAAAACGTTTTTATATCCAGATAAATCGGTGTGGGCTTCGATAGTCGAACGCCCTCACCTTGATGTCTCGACGCTCACATCAACCGTGCAGGCTGTGCTCGACGATGTGAAAGCACGTGGCGACGAGGCCGTGAAGGAATACGAGTTGAAGTTTGACAAGGCAGTGCTGGAGCAGCTGGCCGTTACCCAAGAGGAGATGGACGAGGCAGAGACTCTTGTTGACGCCACCCTTAGGGAGGCCATCATCCTGGCTCACCATAATATAAAGGCTTTCCACGAGGCTCAGCGATTCTCTGAGGTGCGTGTAGAGACCCAACCTGGCGTGGAGTGCTGGCAGAAAAGCGTAGCCATCGAACGCGTGGGACTTTACATTCCTGGCGGCACGGCACCACTGTTCAGCACGGTGCTGATGTTGGCTACCCCGGCGAAGATAGCCGGTTGCGGCGAGATTGTGCTCTGCACACCGCCGTCGTGCGAGGGGAAGGTGAATCCCGCCATTCTCGTTGCGGCGAGGGTGGCTGGCGTGAGCCGTATCTTCAAGGCTGGTGGCGTTCAGGCCATTGGAGCCATGGCATACGGAACTGAATCGGTGCCTAAGGTGTATAAGATCTTTGGTCCGGGCAACCAGTATGTGATGGCTGCAAAACAGCTGGTGAGCCTTCACGATGTGGCTATCGACATGCCTGCAGGTCCATCGGAGCTGTGTGTCATCGCCGATGCCAATGCCAATGCCGAGTTTGTGGCTGCCGACCTCTTGTCGCAGGCTGAGCATGGCACCGACTCACAGGTATTGCTGATCACCACGTCGGAGCCGATGGCGAAATCAGTGGAAGAGGCAATGGAGCGTCAGCTTGAACTCCTTCCGAGAAAGGACATGGCTCTCAAGTCATTAGACAACAGTAAGATCGTCGTAGTGAGAGACGACGATGAAGCCATTGAGCTTTCAAACATCTATGCTCCTGAGCATCTCGTCATCCAGACCGACAATTTCGAGACCCTTGCCACACGTGTAGTCAATGCGGGAAGCGTGTTCCTCGGACGGTATGCTTGCGAGAGTGCCGGCGACTATGCCAGCGGCACCAACCACACACTGCCAACACACGGCTATGCAACAGCCTATAGCGGCGTAAACCTCGACAGCTATAGCCGTAAGATCACATTCCAGCACATCAGCGAAGAGGGAATCAGCAGGATCGGGCGTGCCGTGGAGGCCATGGCTGCCGCCGAGTCGCTCGATGCCCACAAGAATGCCATGACTGTGAGACTGAAGGAAATATCCGGCAAGTGCTGATATGCTTGTGAACAATCAAAATGATTCAATTATGAAAGAACTAAAAGAGTTGACAAGAGCCAATATTTGGAATCTTGCACCATATAGTTGTGCACGCAACGAGTATAATGGCAGAAACGCCAGTGTCTTCCTTGATGCCAATGAAAACCCATATAATGCTCCATACAACCGCTACCCAGATCCGCTGCAGCTGGAGGTGAAGAAGCTGTTGGCAAAGGTGAAACGCGTGCCCGAGGAGTGCATCTTCCTTGGCAATGGCAGCGACGAGGCCATCGACCTGATGTACAGATGCTTCACGGAGCCAAGAATAGACAATGTGGTTGCCATCGACCCTACTTATGGCATGTATAAGGTATGTGCCGACATCAACGATGTGGAATACCGTAGCGTCTCTCTCGACACCGACGGATTCAGTCTGAACGCCGACCGTCTGCTCTCTGCATGCGACAGAAACACTAAGGTCATCTGGCTCTGTTCGCCCAACAATCCCACCGCAAATGCCCTCGACCACGAAGAGATGGTGAAAATCCTCACCCACTTTGAGGGTATTGTGGTAGTTGACGAGGCGTATAGCGACTTCAGCAGCCAACCGTTATTCCGTCATGAGCTGGCAAAATATTCGAATATCGTAGTCCTGAACACTATGAGCAAGGCTTGGGCCTGCGCCGGCATAAGGATGGGTATGGCGTTCGCGTCAAAGGAGATCATCGACTTGATGAACAAGGTGAAATATCCATACAACATCAATGTCTTGGCTCAGCGTGAGGCCCTCGACATCCTCAAGGATCCATACGAGATTGACAAGTGGGTGCGCACCATATTGCTTGAACGCTCGCGAGTTATCGATGCCATAAAGTTATTACCCCTGTGCCGTAAGGTCTATCCCACCGACGCAAACTTCATACTCGTGGAGGTTGACGACGCTCAGAAGACATACGACTATCTCGTGTCGAAAGGCATTATTGTAAGAAATCGCAACAAGGTTCACCTTTGTCAAGACTGTCTGCGCATCACCATCGGTACAAAGACAGAAAACCAAGAACTCCTCGCTGCATTGCGTACAATGTAAGTCTTACTGACTCTTCTTTCGCTCTCACGAGCGAGATTTTTTTCTTTGACGGGCGCGATATTTTTAATCTGATGGGCACTGCACGGATTGTTTTTTCGACGCTGCAAAGGTTCGAGATTTCTCCGAGACGTGCAATAGTTGTCCTGAGTTTTGTACATGATTTGTCCCGAATTTTGTCGCGTCGGCACGAGTCATGTTTCTTGAAACGAGAGCCAATGAGAAGGATACACGTGTTGTGCTTTGAAAAGGCTAGGGGAAGGAAGACCGGGTCAAAGACTGATTGGTTTACTTTTCCAAACAAGTGTTATGTAAAATATTTCACGTTTGACAATGAATACAAGTTCCATTTGCCCTGTTATTCGGGCAAATGGAACTTGTATTCATTGTCAAACACCTCACGCGCGGTATTGATCTCAAGGAAGGTGGTGCCTCCGCCTTTGCCAAAGCTGCCACTAAGATAAGCCAGGCGGTCATCGAGTTCGAGGTAGCCCTTCTGACGGAGCATACGCACGGCGGCGAGAAACAGTTCTTGAGAAGAAATGTGTTCCTTTTGGTATACGGGGATGACACCATACGAGAGGTTGAGCCATCTCTGCAGTTTCTCGTTGTAGCAAATGGCAAGCACGGGGTTTGGTCCACGGAAGGCAGCTAAGTTGCGTGCCGTCTGACCAGTGGAACTGTCTGTGATGATACCCTTCACGTTCATGGTCTCTGTAGCTTCTATTGCGCTACGCGAAAGGAATTCCCTTACGCTACACTTGGGCGATATAGGAATGACGATGTCGTTTTCACACACCTTGTCTTTTTCGGCCTGTTCGGCTATTTGCGCCATAGTGCGCACGGCCTCAACGGGATAGTCGCCTGTAGCCGTCTCGCCGCTGAGCATCAGCGCGTCAGTGCGATAGTAGATGGCATTAGCGATGTCGGTCACTTCAGCTCGTGTGGGGCGTGGGTTGTGGATCATGGTGTGAAGCATCTGTGTGGCCACGATG
This sequence comes from Prevotella sp. P5-92, assembly GCF_002251245.1. Taxonomy (GTDB): domain Bacteria; phylum Bacteroidota; class Bacteroidia; order Bacteroidales; family Bacteroidaceae; genus Prevotella. The sequence goes on along the minus strand of NZ_NPJG01000098.1, from coordinate 83,355 downwards.
ACTGGTTTCTTCGCTCTCACACATTTGCGAATGATACTCCGCTGTATGCCTGGGATACGCTCTATGGGTACCTCGATGCCAAGATCGCCGCGCGCAATCATGATGCCGTACGACGCCTCGATAATCTCGTCAATATTGTCAACGCCTTCCTGGTTCTCTATCTTTGAAATGATCTTTATGTCGCTTCCACGCTCGTCGAGGATGTCCTGCACTGCTTTGACGTCAGAGGCATTGCGCACGAACGAGTGGGCGATGAAGTCGATGTCCATGTCAACGGCAAGGTTGATGTTCTGGATGTCTTTCTCGGTCAAGGCGGGGAGGTCGATATGTATGCCTGGAACGTTGACGCTCTTGTGAGAACCGAGGTTGCCTTCGTTCTGCACTTGGGCAATAACTGCCGGCCCGTTGATGTCAAGAACTTTCATGGCGAGGGCACCGTCGTCGAATAGGATGTCGTCGCCTATATGGATGTCTTGAGCGAAATTGCGGTAAGAGAGATTGATGATGTCATGCTCGGTGTCCATCTCTGGACGGCCGAATATCTTAACCACATCACCGGTATTATAATGTATGGGGGATTCGCATCCAGTAGTGCGGATCTCAGGACCCTTGGTGTCGATGAGAATACCTATGTGGTGCGACACCTCGCGCACGTTGTTTACAATGGTCCACATTCCCTCAGCTGAGGCATGTGCCGTATTCATTCTTACTACATTCATTCCAGCATCAAAGAGCTGGCGAATAAAATCCACACTACACCTGCGGTCGCTGATGGATGCTACAATCTTAGTCTGTTTCATTGCTATTCGTCGTCTAGTTAATGAATAAATTACCTAAATACGTCTGCAAAGGTAATGAAAAAAATCATAATAACCAAGAAATATGCAGACAAGATGAAAAAAAAGATGCCAAACACTCGCCACAGAGCATTTGCCATCTTTTTTTGAGGGCTAATTCTCGCCGACAAACTGCTTTATCCTTTGTTCTTCAGACAGCTTGCAGATGAGGAGCGTGTCGTCGTTTTCTGCCACTATATAGCCGTCAAGACCTTGGATGACGACAGTCTTTTCCTGTAAGGTATGGACCATACAGTTGTTTGACTCAAACATCTTGACGTTGTTGCCAATACATCCGTTGCCGTAGAAGTCTTTCTTGGTCAGGGTGAGCAGCGAGCCCCATGTGCCGAGGTCGCTCCAGCCGAAGTCTGCTGGGCAAACGAAGATCTCTTCCGCCTTTTCCATAATGGCATAATCTACAGAGATGCTTTGGCAGGTGGGAAACAGGCGGTCGATTTCCTCTTGTTCCCTGTCGGTTCCGTAAACGTTGAGCAGAGACTCAAACACTCTGGACATGACGGGCTGATAGACCCTAAAGGCATTGACGATGGTGCTGACGTTCCAGAGGAAGATGCCAGAGTTCCAGAAATAGTTGTTTTTGGTAATGTACATCTTCGCCGTCTCGAGATCGGGTTTCTCACGGAAGGAGTCCACTCTGAATATCTCCTTGTTGCGCATCGAGCTGACGCTGAGGTCGGCCTGTATGTATCCGTATCCCGTCTCGGGGCGTGTGGGTTTCATGCCGAGGGTGACTATAGAGTCGGTCTCGGCGGTGAAATTCAGACACGACTTGATGACGCGTTGGAACTCCACGTTATTTGTCACTATATGGTCGCTTGGCGAGACCACAATGTTGGCTTTCGGATCGACAGACTTTATTCTCCAGCTGACGTAAGCGATGCAAGGAGCTGTATTACGTCTGCAGGGTTCACATAGGATATGATTGGAAGGCAGTTCGGGGAGCTGCTCCCTTACGATGTCGGTATAATTTTTGTTGGTGACAATCCATGTGTTTTCAATGTCGCAAATGCCCGCGAAGCGTTCGACGGTCATCTGCAGCAACGACTTTCCGGTACCTAAGACATCGATAAACTGCTTGGGCATCTCGTTGGTACTCATGGGCCAGAATCGGCTTCCTATGCCACCGGCCATAATAACTAAATGGTTCTTATTCTTTGCCATACTCACATTATTTGTTTTAATGGTTCATGATGTTTGCTTTCTTTCTTTTTTCAATACAGCCCTTATCGCGAAATATCCCACGATTATCACGAAGACGACGAGGATGACGATCTTGATGTATTCCGAATACTCGTTTATTTTGTCTTCAAGCTGGCTTTCGGGTACGATGGAATGTAGATACCATCCCAAGACGGCAAGCACTGCGTTCCATATTCCCGCGCCGATGGTGGTGTAAAGGAGAAACTTCCAGAAGTTCATCTTTGCTAATCCGGCGGGAACAGATATGAGCTGCCTAATGACTGGCAGGAGCCGACCGGTGAGTGTGGCCACAACGCCATGGTCGTCAAAATATTTCTCGCTCTTCTGCACTTTCTCCTCGTTGATTAGACATAGTTTTCCCCATTTGCTTCTTACGAAACTATAGATGATGGGCCTGCCGAGATAGTAGGCTGCCGCATAGTTTATGGCAGCTCCAAGGTCGGCTCCTATGGTGGCGAAGAGCACGACGAGGAAGACGTTCTGGTAGCCTGCGGCTGCGTGGTAGGCTGCCGGTGCGACGACGACTTCCGATGGGAACGGGATGACAGTGCTTTCGATAAGCATAAGAAGCAATATCGTGCCGTAGTTTAGATTTCCTAATAACGATGATAAATTCATGTGGGATTTAATTGTTGTTTGTCTTTTTTATAGCATAATCATAATACTCCTCCGGGGTCATTCCCTCGGGGAAGAGGTGGTGTAGGGTCATAAAGGCCTCGTCGGAATTGCGTTCGACGGCTATCTTCAGATATTTCAGATATTCTTCTTCCTCACCCACCTCTAAACAGTACAAAGCATAGTAGGCAAAACCAAAGACCATGGTGTCGTCATCTAACGGGAAGTTGTCGCGCATGAGCGTATAGGCTGCTTTCTCGCAGTGATTCTCAAATAGCACCACGCTCACCTTCAGCGTGTCGGCTGGGTCGTAGTCGGCCTTGACAAGCAAGTCGGCCAACAAGAACAGCCCCTCCTTGTATCTGCCAGCCTCAAGCATAGCATAGCCTCTGAGAAGTTTTATGTGCTTGCTCTCAGCGTCTTCGCAATTTGCCTCGATCTTGTCGATATACTCCATTGCCTTTTCAAAATTACCCGTATGGCTGTACGCCAATGCAACATTCTCGTATATAGAACCGATGAATTCCGAATCGCAGCTTGACTTTGTCTCTGCCTTTAGATAAATGTCAAGGGCTTTGTCGTTTTTCGACATGTTCATGAGGCAATAGCCGATTTGCATTAAGCAGTTGACGTCGTTCTCATACGTCTTCAGATATTCGTAAAGATACTTTACCGCTTTGTCGAAATAGAATCTCTTCATCAACGCCTGGGCTTTGCACATCAGGCCTCCCGGGTTGCCGGGGGTGATGGCCAATGAATAGTCGCTGCTGTCGAGTGCTTCGTTGTAGTTGCCGTTAGTCAGCTGAGCAAAGGAAATCATGTTCCAGTATTTGTGCTGGAACGGATTCTTGTCTAAGAGACGGTTGAGAATCTCGATCACCTTGTCAATCTCGCCTAACAGTCCAAGCACCTTGATTTCGAGGTCTGCATATTCTTCAGTTCTCGTATTGTTAATTCTTTTCAGCCATTTGCTCGCTAGTTCATAGTAGGCATAATCCATAAAAAGGTAGATGGCGTCGATGACGCAATTGTCTCTGTCGTCTTCTTCCGCGGCTTCAATGGCCTCGTCCAACAGATGGCATGCGAGGCCAGGCTGTTCCTGGGAAAGGAGTATTTCTGCCTTGAGAAATTTGTAGTCAATCTCCTTGTCGGTGACTTTTTCAAGCAACTCCTCTGCTCTACTTATGTCGTTGGCGTCAATACATCTCCTTATTTTGTATGTTATAGGGCCTGGGGCACTGGGATAGAGGGAGAGGGCAAAGTCAGCTGTCTGCATGGCCTTGCCTCCCTCGTTCATGAGATTGTAATAGTCGATGATGTCCGTCAAGTCGTCGTCATCTAGGTATATTGGATGACCCGACTTGACAGAATCCTCGAATAATCTCAGTTTCTGTTTGAATTCTTCGTTGTTAAAGTATTCTTCGTCTATCTGCATTTATTTATTCATCTTTGCCCACGTGTCTTTTAATCCGACCGTGCGGTTGAACACGAGATGCTCTGGGGTAGAATCGGGGTCGATCGTAAAATATCCTATTCTCTGGAACTGTAGGAAGTCGCCGACTTTCTTCTCGGCAAGGTAGCCTTCCACGTAGCAGTTGTCCAGAACAGTCAGAGAGTTTGGATTGAGCAGCTCACGGAAGTCTCTGTCGTCGGCAGAAGGGTTCTCTACCTCAAACAGGCGGTCGTAAAGCCTTACCTCAGCTTTCTTGCAGTGGCCTACGCTCAACCAGTGGAGGGTGCCCTTCACCTTACGGTTGGCTCCTTCCATGCCGCTCTTGCTCGTCGGGTCGTACTCAGCATAGATCTCGACGACATTGCCTTCCTCGTCCTTCTTGCATCCCTTACATTTTATTATATACGCATTCTTTAGTCTTACTTCCTTGTCGGGCGACAGGCGGAAGAACTTCTTCGGAGCGTCCTCCATGAAGTCCTCACGCTCTATCCAAAGTTCACGGCTGAACGTGATGGTGTGTGTGCCGTCGGCCTCGTTTTCGGGGTTGTTTATGGCCTCAAGCTCTTCTGTCTTGCCTTCTGGATAGTTGGTGATAATGAGCTTCACGGGATTCAGCACGGCTGACACACGGCAAGCCTTCTTGTTGAGGTCGTCGCGCACGGCTGCCTCAAGGAGGGCGTAGTCGTTAAGAGCGTCAAACTTTGTGTATCCGATAGAGTCGATGAAGTTACGGATGCTCTGTGCCGAATAGCCGCGGCGACGCATTCCGCATATGGTAGGCATGCGAGGGTCATCCCATCCGCTCACGAGCTTCTCATCTACAAGCGTATGCAGCTTGCGCTTGCTCATCACCGTGTATGTAAGGTTCAGGCGATTGAACTCTATCTGTCGTGGACGGTTGTCGGCTATGTTATCCGTCTCGCCGTTCATCTCCTTGAGGAGGTCGATAAACTTGTCGTATAACGGACGGTGAGGCACAAACTCAAGGGTGCAGATGGAGTGAGTCACACCCTCGAAGTAGTCGCTCTGTCCGTGAGCGAAGTCATACATCGGATAAGCGTGCCATTTCGTGCCAGTGCGATGATGCGGTATGTGGATGATACGATAGATTACTGGGTCGCGGAAGTGCATGTTGGGATTTGCCATATCCAACTTCGCCCTCAACACCATCGAGCCTTCAACAGCATCGGGAGTGTTCATCAGTTCGAACAGTCGCAGACTCTCCTCCACGGGACGGTCACGGTATGGGCTGGCAATGCCCGGTGTGGTGGGCGTGCCTTTCTGCTGTGCTATCTGCTCCGAGGTCTGCTCGTCAATGTAAGCCAGGCCTTTCTTTATCAGCCATACGGCAAAGTCCCACAGCTTCTCGAAGTAGTCGGAAGCATAATAGACATTTCCCCACTTGAATCCAAGCCATTCTATGTCGTGAAGTATTGAATCAACGTATTCTGTATCCTCCTTAGAAGGATTGGTGTCGTCAAATCTCAAGTTGCAGACGCCGTTATTCCTGTCAGCCACACCGAAATCCATGCATATCGCCTTCGCGTGTCCTATATGGATGTATCCATTGGGCTCTGGCGGAAAACGTGTCTGAATGCGTCCTCCGTTCTTGCCTTTTTCCAGTTCGCCTTCTACAATCTGTTCTACGAAACTAAGATTTTTCTTCTCTTCGTTTTCTGTTGTCTTCTTTGTTTCCATTTCTTTAATGTTATGTGTCTCTGTTTTATTGTCGTTATTTCGTATATTTGTCTATTCCAGCCGCCTCATACCACTGCATCTTCTTTATGTTTTCATTGCAGTCGTAATAGGGCATTCCGTCCATCTTCTCCATCGGAAAATACATACTCATGCCGCCGTAATTGTCGTCGGTGACCGCAAAGTCGTCGGTCCATTGGTATGAGGTGATCCACTTGTTGCAGCGCTTCTTGTAAATCACGGCCGCGTCAAGCGCCTTCTCCCATTGGGTATAATGGTTTGTAGCCACATTGCGCTTCATGATGCTTCTTATGTCATACATTATCGGGGTCTTGACGTTTTTCTTATCATACCATTTGAAATAATAAACAGCATCAGATGTGCTTACAGGGTAGGGGAGAGCCCCTGCCTCTATCACGCCCTTGGTGGCGGAAGCCAGGTCCTGCATGGCTGAGGTTTTGACTACCGACAAGGGCAACGTTATTTCTTCAGTATCATAATAATAGTGGTTTCCGATGTCGGCTATCTTGAAGTATGATGATTCTGAAAAATCAAACAAGTAAGGGACAATCTGCTTATAAGGGAAACCGACACTCGTCGTCTCTGCAGGACTTCCTATCAGGTAGTGTGTTGAGTTGCGGAGCTCGTACGCCACCTCGGCGCACTGAAGGAGGCAACAGTCGCCAATGATGTATTCAAACTTTAGGGGAAGAGATTCCAACACGGAGGCGAGGGTAGGGAAGTTGATCCATTTCGATGAGGTCTGCCCAGTCCCACTTTCACTGTCAGGACCATAGCCGCGGGTCTTGACACTGTCTGATTCGATAAACCAACCAGTGGAATGTCCCCACAGGAGAAGTCCAAAATTATTTGACTTATGTTCATTCATGACAGAAGTCAACACCTCTTTCATCTCCGCAGGATCCGTCATAGTGAAATCTTTATCGTAATCCGTCCTCTTTTCCACAACGCCCTTTTTCACCTCGAGAATATATGGTTTCGCATATCGCTTGTCAACAATCATAACAAGGCGGCAGCTGTCGTCCAAATGCTCAGTGGCTGAAATGGCATCGTTCACATTCTCGTCAACGAAATCATTTAAGGAGTTGTCACCGGTGACATAAACAATCACGGTGTTTTCTTTCGACTCAGTGTCATTAGTCGCTTCATTGTCTTCATTACAGCTGGCAAACAGCATAAATCCGCATAATACGGTTAATAAATATTTCATATAATCAACTTTTTTGTGCAAAGATACAATTTTTTTGTTATTAGTTTGTATCTTTGCACCTAAATTTGAAATATAACATGAAAAAACTGATATTATTGGCCTTTTTAGGCCTGTCAATTGCCGCAAAAGGGCAAAATTTGTATGAACAGTGTGAAGATACGTGTACACATGTACACGGAATAGACCTTAGTCACTACCAGGGTGAGGTGTTTTGGGAAACGGTAGGCGAAAACACAAAAATGGCATACGTTTATCTCAAGGCAACTGAAGGTGGCGACAGAATTGACGAAAGGTATGAGAACAACATTACGCTGGCTCATAAATATGGACTGAAGGTGGGCAGCTACCATTTCTATAGGCCGAAAACCGAGCAGCAAAAGCAACTCGAAAACTTCATGACGCAATGTCGCCCTGGGGAGCAGGATCTCATCCCCATGATAGACATAGAGACAAAAAGCGGACTCCCTACCGAGGAGTTTTGCGATTCTCTGTTGAAGTTTCTCGATTTAGTTGAGCAAACTTACAAGCAGAAACCTCTTTTATATACTTTTACAAATTTCTATAACAAATGGCTCGTGGGCAAAATCGACGGCTATCCGCTGATGATTGCCCAATACAACGACAAAGAGCCCGTCCTCGCAGACGACCGTGAATACCTGATGTGGCAATATACGTGCAAAGGGCGTATCGTCGGAGTGAATGGTTACATCGATAAAAGCAGGTTTGTCGGACAACATGGGCTGAAAGAAATAAGGTATAGACATAAGTAAAGTTCAGACTTCGACATAAGTAAGTTCAGACTTCGAAACAAGTGACTCTAAAGGAAAAGAATAATAAATAAAAGAATAAATATGGCAATAATAAAATGTCCTGAGTGCGGCCATCAGGTAAGCGACAAGGCCGCTACATGTCCAAGTTGTGGAGTAGGCATTGCTGGGAACATCACAACGTGCCCGGAATGTGGAGAGATAGTCTTCAAGGATCTTACTCTTTGTCCCAACTGCCACTGTCCGTTAATCCAAGACAGCTCGACAACAGTCTCTGGCAATAGCAGGAATGGAACGGAAAAAGACGACGTGACAGGCGATTCTGATTCAAAGACAAAAGCACCACAGTCTGCAAGCACGGGAAAAAGTAAAAAGTCTTATACTCCCTGGGGCGTTTCGTTCATAATAGCCTTGGCTATTGTCTTCGTAGGACTCTATTTCTATAAATCGACGCAGATAAAGAACGAAATAGAGGCCTATCAAAACGCAATGACAAGTTCTGAACCGGCTGTAGTACAAAACTACCTCGACATGTATGTCGATGCTCCATCAGAACACAGAGACTCGATAATAAGCCATCTGGAACAGCTGAAAAAGGTGGATGGCGACTGGACTAATGCCGTGGCAAGTGGCTCTAAATCAGCTTTGTTGAGATACCTACAGCTGCATCCTAACAGTATCTATGTAGCTGAGGCAAAAATCATGATTGACTCTCTCGACTGGATTGAAGCTTCACAGAAAAACACCATTGAAGCATATCAGAAATACATTGATGAACACGCTGACGGAATGTATATTGACCAGGCTAACGACGCTTACACGCAACTGGATGCAAAAAAAGTGAACAACGACGACAAGGCTCGTGTCAGCAATCTGTTCTCTACGTTCTTCAATGCCCTAGGAAATGGAGACGAACCAACACTGACTTCTTGTGTTGACAATATCATGACAAGTTTCCTACATAAGGCAAACGCGTCGAAGACAGATGTCATCGGCTATATGAATAAACTGCACCAGAACCCTGAAGTGTCAAGGATTGAATACAGAATGAACAACGACTGGAAGATTGAGAAAAAAGACGATGGCAATGGCTCGTTCTCATACAGCGTCAATTTCTCCGTTGACCAAACTACAGAATGTACAGATCCATCTGACAACTCATTCAACACGTATAAGATTTCTGCAAAAATCTCTTCAGACGACAAAATCACTGAACTGAATATGCAAAGAATAGTTCAATGATAGTTGACAAGATTATTGATAGTTGACAAGTTACCGAGTTATTTCTAACCAAGGGAGATATATCCTTGGTTAGAAAAATAAAAACTATATTTATCATAACGTTGATTACGACCAAGCATAATTTAACAATTTCTGAAGTCTAAATCATAGATTCTTTGACAAAAGAAGGCAAGATTCATACATTTAATAATATTATTCACCTTATTATATATATTAAGGAAAGAAAAAGTAGAGAAAAAACAAAAAAAAATGGAAAAAATTTGGTTGTTATAAAAAAAAGCAGTACCTTTGCACCCGCAAAACACGAAAGTGATGCGCTTGTAGCTCAGTTGGTAGAGCACCTGACTCTTAATCAGGGTGTCCAGGGTTCGAGCCCCTGCAGGCGTACATCTTTTGAATGGAAATATCCAAATCGTCTCTATTTAGCGCTTGTAGCTCAGTTGGTAGAGCACCTGACTCTTAATCAGGGTGTCCAGGGTTCGAGCCCCTGCAGGCGTACGAAAAACAATAAGATCAGGAGCGCTTGTAGCTCAGTTGGTAGAGCACCTGACTCTTAATCAGGGTGTCCAGGGTTCGAGCCCCTGCAGGCGTACAAACAACAGTGTGATGGCAGCATCCTTTAGATGTTTGCCATCATTTTTTTTAAGATACAGCAATGGACAACAATCACAATAATGCTTTCTCAATGATAGCCGATGTTGATGGCGATTTCGTGGAGATGTCAAGAGAAGACATGCCTACGCAAGTCCCACTATTGGTCACGCGAAATATCGTGCCTTATCCCGGCATTGTGACAACAATATTTGTAGCACGTCATTCAAGCCTAACCCTTGTTCGCGAATACGAAAAGAACAAAGGCTTTATTGCTATCGTACCTCAGCTTAATCCGGAAATCGAAATCCCTTCCCGAAACGAAATGTTCGACTTGGGAGTATATGCAAGGGTGATAAAGATTCTTGAGTTGCCGGGAGGAAACGTCAGTGCAATACTCCAAGCCTTCGGCCGTCTGTCTGTAGGCGACATATACTCTACTTCTCCCTACTTTATGGCAAATGTCGCTCCTGCACCAGAGATACTCGACCATGTAGGCGACAAGGAGTTTATGGCGGCAATGGAAGACCTTCGTAAACGTACCAACAGGTACATTCACATAAACGAAGACATTCCAGACGAGGCCGTATATGCAATAAACAACGTTAAAAACGACGTGATGACTATCAACTACCTCTGCACCAACATGCCTTTCGATTTCATCGACAGGCTGAACCTGCTGAGAGAGTCTGACATCAAAGAACGTCTCTTCGGACTGATGAAGGTGACGGATCGCGAGTTGAAACTTCAGGAACTGAAACAGAATATCCGCGAGAAAACACGCGACGACCTGGATGAACAACAACGCAACTACTTCATCCAGCAGCAGATAAAGAACCTGCAGGCGGAGATAACTGACGGAAAGCAAGATTCCGAACGCGAAGCTATCCTTGAAAAGATGCGAGACAAGACTGTTCCAACCATTCTTCTTCCAACCTTGCATAAAGAACTTGACAAACTGGAGCAGCTTAATCCTCAAAGCCCTGATTACAACGTACAGTTAACTTATCTTCAGACTTTTGCTTCACTTCCCTGGGGAGTATATAGTAAAGACGACCATAATCTCACACGAGCCCAACGAGTTATGGATTGCGCTCATTATGGAATGGAGAAGGTGAAGGAAAGAATATTGGAATATATTGCCGTTTTGAGTTTGCGGGGAGACCTGAAATCTCCTATTATTTGCCTCTATGGACCTCCAGGTGTAGGAAAGACCAGTTTGGGGAAAAGTATAGCCGACTCTTTACGCAGGAAATATGTGCGAGTGTCGTTAGGTGGTCTTCACGACGAAGCTGAGATACGTGGCCATAGACGGACGTATATCGGAGCCATGCCGGGACGAATCATCAAGGGAATACAGAAAGCAGAGACATCAAATCCTGTGTTCATTCTTGACGAGATTGACAAGGTAACTCAAAGTGTGGTGAACGGAGATCCCGCTTCCGCACTGCTTGAAGTGCTCGACCCTGAGCAAAACAACGCCTTCCACGACAACTATCTTGATGTTGATTACGACCTCTCGAAAGTACTCTTTATAGCCACGGCAAACGACCTAAACACAATTCCTCGTCCCCTACTCGACCGAATGGAAATAATCGAAGTGTCAGGCTATATTACAGAGGAGAAAATCGAGATTGCCAAACGACACCTCATACCACGGCAGATGGAAGCTACGGGCTTGAAAAACAAAGGAAAGATCTCGTTTTCGAAATCTGCCATTGAGAAAATCATCGAGCAATATACCCGTGAGAGCGGTGTGCGCCAACTTGAAAAACAGATAGACAAGACACTGAGAAAAGTGGCGTTCAGATACGCTTCAGAGGGGCATTTGCCTTTTGCCAAGATTACGCCTCTTGAGATAGAGGAATTGTTAGGCAAGCCGCCATATTATCGTGATATTTATCAAGGTAACGACTATGCTGGCGTGGTTACTGGCTTGGCATGGACCAGCGTGGGTGGCGACATTCTGTTCATAGAGACAAGCCTTAGCAAGGGAAAAGGCTCGAAGCTCACACTTACCGGCAACCTCGGTGATGTAATGAAAGAGTCGGCCATTCTTGCCCTTGAGTACGTAAAGTCACATGTCGATATGCTTGGCATTGACTATCGTATCTTCGACAATTACAATATCCATATCCACGTGCCGGAAGGAGCGACTCCCAAGGACGGTCCGTCAGCAGGAATAACCATATCCACTTCGATAGCCTCTGCACTTACCCAACGGAAGGTGCGTGACAAGGTAGCGATGACTGGCGAGATAACCCTCCGTGGAAAAGTATTGCCAGTAGGAGGCATAAAGGAGAAAATCCTTGCGGCAAAGAGGGCCGGGATAAAAGACATTATACTCTGCAAAGATAATCAAAAGGACATTGACGAAATACCGGAGATGTATCTGAAGGGAGTCACTTTCCACTATGTTGACAATGTAAAAGAAGTGTGGGATCTGGTCTTGACAGATGAACTGGTTGAGAATCACCAAGTATTTGAGATAGATAACACCGAAGAGAATAAAGAAAAATAATGAAATTTGAACTTCAATATACAGATCTCTGTTCGGATGCAAGAGCAGGATTGATCACAACGGATCACGGACAGATAGAAACGCCTATTTTCATGCCCGTGGGAACATGCGGAAGCGTGAAAGGTGTTCATTTCTCTGAATTACGCGAGCAAGTAAAAGCTCAGATAATCTTAGGGAATACCTATCACCTGTATTTGCGCCCAGGACTTGACATTTTGCGTCGAGCAGGAGGATTGCACGGCTTCAATGGATGGGAACGTCCAATCCTGACAGACTCTGGAGGATTCCAGGTCTTTTCTCTCACAGGCATCAGAAAGCTTCGCGAGGAGGGTTGTGAATTCAGGTCGCATATCGACGGGTCAAAGCACTTCTTCACTCCAGAGAATGTAATGGAGATACAGCGTGTCATCGGTGCCGATATCATAATGGCTTTTGACGAGTGCCCACCCGGACAAAGTGACTACTCGTATGCAAAAAAGAGTCTTCAACTCACGCAACGTTGGCTTGATCGCTGCATCGAGCGTTTTTCCGAAACCTCACCCCTTTATGGATACGACCAGACTCTATTCCCTATCGTTCAGGGATGTACGTATAAAGATCTGAGACGTGACGCCGCAAAATACGTAACCGACAAGGGGGCCGATGGAAACGCTATCGGAGGCCTTGCTGTCGGTGAACCCACAGGGGTCATGTATGAAATGATTGAGGTGGTCAACGAGATTCTGCCCAAGGACAAACCACGATACCTGATGGGGGTGGGTACGCCACAAAACATCTTGGAAGCCATTGAGCGTGGAGTGGATATGTTTGACTGCGTTATGCCTACCCGAAATGGACGAAATGCGATGTTGTTCACATATCAAGGCACGATAAATATCCGCAACAAGAAATGGGAGGATGATTTCTCGCCAATCGACCCTGACGGATGCGATGTTGACCGGATTTATACAAAGGCTTATCTACACCATCTGTTCAAGGCACAAGAGCTGTTAGCTCTGCAGATCGCAAGCATACATAACCTGACTTTTTATCTCAGACTGGTCCGCGACGCGCGAAATCACATCGTTGCTGGCGATTTCGCAGAGTGGAAAAGAGGCATAATAGACGATTTGGGCAGACGTGTTTAACATTATTCTATTACTGTAGAACATCATGAAATATAGAAAAATAAAAAAACATAGACGTTGGTGCCGGTTTGTCCAAAAAACGCGCAAGGGACTAAACAAGTGTTTCGGCAGGCATAGCTTTGTCGGCAAATGCCTCCATCCCTTGTTGTGGCTTCTTTCAAAGATTCTGCATCCGTTGGTTTTCCTAAATCCTTTCAGGTATATAAAAAGGATAGACAGATATATTATCTCGAAGTTTATCGGCACTTATATTTATTCGATAATCCTTGTCATTTCAATATCTATTGTTTTCGATTTTCAGGAGAATCTTGCTAAGTTCACGACAAACCATGCACCATGGAATGCAATAGTGTTTGATTACTATGCGAATTTCATACCCTACTTCGCGAATCTGTTCAGTCCGTTGTTCGTATTTATTGCCGTCATCTTCTTCACCTCAAAACTGGCAGGAAACTCAGAGGTTATCGCGATGTTGGCCAGTGGTATGAGTTTTAAGCGATTGCTCAGACCTTATATGGTCTCGGCCGCACTGATTTCAGTCCTTAACTTCACATTAGGCTCTTATGTCATTCCCAAAGGCAATGTAGTACGTCACGATTTTGAATCAAAATACAAAAACAACAAGAAAAACACCTCTGCTACCAACGTCCAGCTGCAGGTAGGAAAAGGTGTGATTGCATATATTCAGCAATATGATGACATTTCAAAGACTGGCTACGGCTTTTTCTTAGATAAGTTCGAGAACAAGAAACTGGTTAGCCACATGACTGCCAATGTCATAAAGTACGACACCATCTCTGACAGCAGATACCAATGGAGGGCTATCAATTACAAGATTAGAACACTGAAGGGAATGCGTGAGCAGATAAAATCGGGTCAGGAAATCGACACGCTGATAATGATGGAACCTATGGATTTGGTGTTCAGCAAGGGACAGCAGGAGACATTCACAAGTCCTGAGTTGCTTCGATATATTTCAAAACAAAAGGACCGAGGTTCGAGCAATGTCATTCAATATGAGGTAGAGTATCACAAACGAATAGCATCTTGTTTCGCATCGTTTATCCTCACCATTATCGGCGCAAGCCTTTCTGCCAGAAAACGTAAGGGAGGCATGGGAATGTACTTGGGAATCGGTCTTCTGTTAAGTTTCTCGTATATCCTTTTGCAGACAATCAGTTCCACCTTCGCTATTAATGCCAATACACCGGCAATATTGGCGGCTTGGATACCAAATATTTTGTATTTCTTTATTGCATATTATTGTTATAAAAAAGCTCCAAACTAATGAAATTTGAAGAAACATACCTGAACGATAATATCCTCGATGCACTCTATGACATGCATTTTGATGATTGTACTCCGATACAGGAGGGCTGTATTCCACAGATACTCGATTATCATGATGTCATCGGAATAGCGCAGACAGGAACAGGAAAGACTGCTGCTTATTTATTGCCCATATTAAGCATGCTTGATGATGGCGGATACCCGAAAGATGCCATCAATTGCATCATCATGTCTCCGACACGCGAGTTAGCCCAACAGATAGACCAGGCCATGCAGGGATTCGGATACTATCTTGACGGTATAAGCAGTGTGGCGGTCTATGGAGGTAATGACGGCCCCCGTTATGACCAGGAAATGAAAAGCCTTCGCATGGGAGCAGACGTGGTGATAGCTACACCTGGAAGACTGCTCAGCCACATAAGAATGGGGAATGTTGACCTTAGCCGTGTCAGTTTCTTCGTTCTGGACGAGGCCGACCGTATGCTGGACATGGGATTTAGTGACGATATTATGCAGATTGTCAAGCTCTTACCCTCAGACAGGCAGACCATTCTTTTCTCGGCGACAATGCCCGAGAAGATTCAATCATTAGCAAAGTCGATACTGAAAGACCCTGTGGAAGTAAAGATTGCTGTAAGCAAGCCTGCAGAAAAGATACACCAGATGGCATACATTTGCTATGAGCCTCAAAAGCTTGGCATCATACGTCATCTCTTCAAGGGGAACAAACTGAAAAGGGTAATCTGTTTTTCCGGAAAAAAAGACAAAGTCAAGGAAATTACACGTCAGCTAAAACAGATCGGCGTAAATTGCTGTGCCATGCATAGTGATTTGTCACAACAAGAACGTGATGAAGTAATGTTAAAGTTCAAAGCTTGTCAGTGTGACGTGCTAGTAGCAACCGATATTGTCGCCCGTGGAATAGATATTGACGACATACAAATGGTCATCAACTATGATGTGCCCCATGACTGTGAAGACTATGTCCATCGTATCGGAAGAACCGCTCGTGCCGACCGTGAGGGAGAAGCTGTCACGTTAGTGTCAGATAAGGATATGTATGCCTTTGGACAGATCGAAGACTTTTTGGAAAAGGACATTGAAAAAATCCCATTGCCAGGCGATCTTGGCGACGCTCCTAAATATTCAAAACAAAGACCAAACTCTCCCCGTCATGGGAAACGCGGGAAAGGTCATGGCAGAAGACGTTCCCCTGCAAAAGGGAAAACATCTGCAGGGAAAAGAGGCAAATCAAGAAGCGCCAAAACGTCTGACAAGAAAAAAGATAATGCAAGTCGTGAAAAAATCAAGGAATAATTTGCGAGTCTCATTTTTTTTATCTACCTTTGCAGATGAAAAATCAACAATAGTTTCTTTTTTCATAGAAACAATTCCCCAAAATTGCATATTTACATAGCAAAACATATACACATTTAATATATATGTACACAAAAGAAGAATTAGAATCAATGGATAATGCCCAACTCGTGGGCATCGCTGACAGCTTGGGTATAAAAGTGACCCAAGAACAAGAAAAAGAGTCTGTCATCTACGCAATCCTCGACAAAGCTGCCGAGAATACTGCGGCTGTGGAAGAATCTCCAAAACGAAAAAGGACAAGAATACAAAAGAAAGAGAAAGACAAGGTATATACCGTAAAAGGAAAAGACGGAGAAAACTATGATGTCACTCGTGGCACCACTTCTGAAGCTACACAACTTCAATTGTTTGACAACGACAACGTTGAAGAATCGCCCAAGGATGCCAAAAGCGAGAAAAAGAGCAAGACCGAAGAAAAGATAGAAAAGATGTTTCCCAAACATCGCGGTCGCCGGTCAAAGGCTGAACTTGCGGCGATAGAGGCTATGAGAAAAGCTGAAGAGCAGGAGAATGCATCACTACCAGTTGAAAACCAAGACATTCCGTCACCTATAGTTGAAGAACAAGAGACTGTAGAATATCCCGAAGAACAAACAGCAGAGGTGCCTTCTTTTGAAAATGAGAATAATGAGCCGGAAGAAGGAAAAACCGAAGAGACAAACAACGATTTCGTAGTTCCTGAAGGGTATTACGATAATGAAGATAGTGAAGATTTTGTGGATGATGCTGAAGTTGAAAGACTGAAAATGCAATTTCCTACCCCAACTGACGATACTCCTTCGTATGAATTGACCCAGGGTGTAGATGAGAGCGGAATGTGGACTGGTGATCCATGCGACGGCACCGATTTCTTTGTCGTTGTTGACATTCCTATCGAGGACAATGAAGCTATTCCACAGCTTGACATGTTCGATCGCCCGATGGCAGTACCTTCCAATATTTCACCTTCAAACATTAACGAAGAGGAAACAACAATACAAGTTCCCGGATTACCTTCAATTCAGGAATATGATTTTTCAGACATCGTCGAGGGCAACGGTGTACTTGAGATAATTTCCGATGGTTATGGTTTCCTTCGTTCGAGCGACTATAACTATCTGTCCTCTCCCGACGATATATATGTATCGCCTCAACAGATAAAGAAATATGGCTTGAAAACTGGTGATGTGGTTGACTGTTATGTACGTCCTCCTCACGAAAACGAGAAATATTTTGCATTGAGTACCGTACGCTTTATTAATGGCCGTAATCCGGCGGATGTACGTGACCGTGTCTCGTTCGAGCATCTCACACCGTTATTCCCTGATGAGAAATTCAATATTTGTGGCGATCCTATGACCACAAACCCAAGTACGCGTATTGTGGATCTTTTCTCGCCAATCGGTAAGGGACAGCGTGCACTTATCGTCGCTCAGCCAAAGACTGGTAAGACAATTCTCATGAAAGACATTGCCAATGCCATCGCAGCCAACCATCCAGAAGCATATCTCATGATGCTCCTCATCGACGAGCGTCCAGAGGAAGTTACCGACATGAGCCGTACCGTAAACGCGGAAGTAATAGCTTCTACATTTGACGAACCAGCTGACCGCCATGTAAAGATTGCTGGTATCGTGCTGGAGAAGGCAAAGCGTCTGGTGGAGTGTGGACACGATGTTGTGATTTTCCTCGACTCTATCACTCGTTTGGCACGAGCCTATAATACTGTCAGTCCTGCAAGTGGTAAGGTACTCACTGGTGGTGTTGACGCCAACGCTCTTCAGAAACCAAAGCGTTTCTTCGGTGCCGCCAGAAACATAGAGAGAGGCGGTTCGCTGACGATCATTGCTACAGCCCTTATAGATACAGGTTCTAAGATGGACGAGGTCATCTTCGAGGAATTCAAAGGTACAGGAAATATGGAACTTCAGCTTGACCGTACCCTCAGCAACAAGCGAATCTTCCCTGCCGTCAATCTTATTCAGTCAAGCACGCGTCGCGACGATCTTCTTCATGACGAGACAACACTTAAACGCATGTGGGTAATGAGAAATTTCCTAAGTTCTATGAACCCTGTCGAGGCTATGAATACCGTTCGTGACCGTCTTGTTAAGACACGCAGTAACGAGGAGTTTCTTTTGTCAATGAACGACTGATGACAATACACCCCATAATATTGGCTCTGGGATCAAATGTCCCTGATGCAGCAAATAAACTGGAACAGGCTCTTACATTGTGTAAAGAGTCTGTTTCTGTAATAAAAGTCACCCCTGTCATCGAGACGTCACCCGTGGGAATAATATCTCCAAACTTCCTGAACATGATGGTTTCTGCAACCACCACACTAAGCCTGTCCCAATTGTCATTAAACCTAAAAGCAGTTGAAAAGGTATTGGGGAGAGAGAAGTCCTCAGACAAAAGAGTCGTAGAGATTGATATCGACATAATGAAATATGACGATACCCTACTTCACGTTTCTGATTGGAAAAGAGATTATATAACCATATTAATATCACAATTATGAGAACAAGACAACTACTTATTTCATTCTTGGCATTAATGTGCTCTACGTATTTGCATGCTCAAGTTTTCGATGATTATTTCACTGACAACACCCTGCGCATAGATTATATCTTCGCGGGCGACCGTAATCAGCAAAACATCTACGTAGATCAGTTGTCAAAAACCAAAGGATGGTTCGGACGACGCAAACGTCTTAACCAATTGCCATTAGAAGGTAATGGACAAATCACCGTCACCGATTCGCTGACGGGGAAAGTGATCTACCGTCACTCTTTTTCCACTCTATTTCAAGAATGGATATCCACAGAAGAATCAAAAAATACGCCAAAGTCATTCGAAAATGTCTTCCTCGTACCATTTCCCCAACGCACGGCCATCGTCCGTGTTGACCTCTTCGACTATCATCAGAACGTATCATCGTCGCTTACACATGTCGTAGATCCTTCTGACATCCTAATCCGTTGTCTTCCTCTCACTTCCAACAAGTGCGTTACTCTCCAGCAAGCTAGCGACACCACAAATTGCATTAAGATTGCATACGTGGCCGAAGGATATACAAAAAACCAAATGAACTCTTTTCTCGAAGACGCGAAAATTGCTACAGAGGCTCTTTTCGAGCATGAGCCATTCAAGACAATGCGTGGTGTTTTTAATATTGTATGCGTGGAATCAGAATCTAAAGAGGAAGGGACAAGTATTCCCCATGACAACAAATGGAAAGATACCGTACTTGGATCTCATTTCGACACGTTTTATAGCCAACGTTATCTAACCACTCTTCATCTGAAACGCCTTCATGATGCTCTCTCTGGTATTCCTTACGAACATATTATTGTTTTGGTCAATACTTCACAATACGGAGGAGGAGGCATATATAATTCCTATAATCTCAGCTCAACAAAGCACAAGCATTTCCGTCCTGTTGTTGTCCATGAATTCGGACATAGTTTTGGAGGTCTTGCCGATGAGTATGAATATACGGATTCTGATCCAATGTATTTCTCAGATACAGAGCCATGGGAACCCAACATCACGACAAAGCACAATTTCGGTCTGAAATGGCAAAACCTTATTGACGAAGGTAAAGCAGGACTTGTCGAAGGTGGAGGTTATCAGACCAAAGGCGTTTGGCGTGGACTACCTGATTGCCGCATGCGTACCAATGAACACAAGGATTTTTGTCCCGTATGTCAACAGGCGCTCCAACGTCTCATAGATTTCTACGTAAAATAAAAATAATAAGCCGTAAAAAATTAGAAGCCGTCAAAAACATTCTTGTTTCTGGCGGCTTCTTTATTTAACTAATATCAATGTTTATACAAGTCCGTTAAGTCTGCTCTTCCATTCAGAGTAAGCGTGAAGATACTCTGCACGTTTGCTTTCATTCGGTTCAATCACCATAAGCTTGTCAAGAGTAGCAAATGCTTCATTGTTGTCCTTGTAAATGCCAGCACCAATGCCAGCGCCCTTTGCAGCACCTACGCTACCGTCCGTGTCGTACAGTTCTATTGTGGCACCGCTAACACCAGCCAAAGTCTGTCTAAATATATCACTAAGGAACATGTTCGCCTTACCAGCATGAATCTTTCTTATGTCCATTCCCATCTGCTGCATGATTTCCATTCCATAGCAGAAGCTGAACACTATTCCTTCCTGAGCTGCTCTGACGATGTGGGCATTTGTATGCTTGTTAAAACTCAGTCCCGTAATGGCGCATCCAATCTCCTTGTTCTCGAGCACACGCTCTGCTCCATTACCGAAAGGAATGACGCTCACACCTTCACTACCGATAGGTACACCGGCTGCCAAGTCGTTCATTTCTGCATATCCTATGCTTGAAGAAAGAATATTTCTTCTTACCCATGCATTGAGAATACCTGTGCCATTGATGCAAAGCAATACTCCGAGACGTGTCATGTCGGCTTCGTGGTTCACATGGGCAAATGTGTTCACCCTGCTCTTCTTGTCGTAATTGATATCTCCTAGGACACCATATACCACTCCAGAAGTACCGGCAGTAGAAGCAATTTCACCAGGATTAAACACGTTCAGACTAACGGCATTGTTGGGTTGGTCGCCAGCACGATATGTGATAGGAGTGCCTTTCAGCAGTCCTGTCTCAGCGGCAGCTTCTGCAGAAACTTCGCTTTGGATGCTGAAAGTAGGAACGATATCAGCAAGTATAGACTTGTCAAATCCATAATAGTCCATAAGGAAGTCAGCCACCTTGTTTTCCTTGAAGTCCCAGAACATGCCTTCGCTAAGTCCGCTTATAGTGGTATTTGCTACACCGCTCAACTTCATGGCGATATAGTCTCCAGGCAACATCACCTTATATATTTTATTATATAGTTCTGGTTCGTTTTCCTTCACCCAAGCCAACTTGGCGGCAGTAAAGTTTCCAGGAGAGTTCAGCAGGTGCTGTAAGCACGTTTCTGCACCTATATTGTGAAAAGCTTTATCACCATAAGGCACGGCGCGCGAGTCACACCAGATGATGGCTGGTCTCAGAGGCTTCAAATCTTTGTCCACACATACCAAGCCGTGCATCTGATAAGAAATGCCGATAGCCTTGATTTCTTCAGCCTTTACTCCGGCATCCGCCATGATCTTGTTAAGGCTCAACTTAGCGTTCTCCCACCACATTTCAGGATCCTGCTCTGCCCAACCTGTTTTTACTGCTGTAATCGGAGCTTCACGTTCTGGAAAGAAGGCTGTAGCAGCACATTTTCCAGAGTCTGCATTGACGAGCGAAGCCTTTACAGAGCTACTTCCCACGTCAAATCCTAATAAATATCTATTTGCCATACATTTATATTTTTAACGATAATAATACGTTTTATTAAAGAAAATCCCCCCATAAAAGGGCAAAAAAAAAATTTTTTTTGTGTTTTCGCATTTTTTTTTGAAAATATTGTGCGATATTTCAAATATTTTTTTACCTTTGCAGTTGTGAAAGCGTAGAGAGTCGATTTTGTCATGTATGGCAGGTCTTCAATCGAGCGATAAACCTTTTTTACCTTAAGACATATAAAAGCTTTTTTATGAAAAAGAAAATTCTTATATTGGACGACAAGGAGACGATAGCAAAGGTGTTGTCGATCTACCTTATGAGTGACTACGATGTACAATGGCTCCCTGATGGTTTGCAGGGTGTCAAGTGGTTGCAGTCTGGGAACACTCCAGACCTCATCATTTCTGATATCCGGATGCCTGGCATGCGCGGTGACGACTTCTTGGAATGGATAAAACAGAACGAGTTGTTCCGCCACATTCCGGTTATCATGCTCAGTAGTGAGGACAGTACTAATGAGCGCATCCGCCTGTTGGAGATTGGAGCGGTCGATTACATCGTTAAGCCATTCAACCCCATGGAGTTGAAGATTCGTGTTAAAAAGATACTTCCTAATTAACTTCAATTATTATGATAGGTGTAGTTTACCTTGGTGATAATCATGACACCCGAGAACGTTTGAAATATGTTCCTGGACAGTTGGTTCGTATGACTTCTGCATACAAGGATGCAGCGAAGTTATGTGTGCCAAAGGTACACAACGAGCATTTCATCATTTTCTATGAACGTAACGACAAGAACATAGACATTACCTCTATCACCTATCTAAAGAAGAAGTGTCCAAACATCTATATCGTTCTTCTTACCGATAGCCTTAACTCAGAAGAGAGAAAGTGTTATCAGCAATGTGGCATTAACGACACTCTCGACCGTAAGGCCTCTGTCACGGAGATAAACAAGAAGATACAGTTTATTTCTGATCGTGAGAGCATCTTGTTCGACAATGTTGCACCGAAATTCAAGATCCTTCGTTTCAAGATACCTCTTTGGAAGCGATTGTTTGATATCGTGTTCTCTTTGTTGGGCATCATCATTTTGTCACCAGTATTCATCATCACGGCTATTGCGATAAGACTGGAGAGTAAGGGTCCGGTGTTGTTTAAGTCAAAACGTGTTGGTACCAATTACACCATCTTCGATTTCCTCAAGTTCAGAAGCATGTATGTTGACGCTGACAAACAGTTGACCGAATTAAGCAAGACCCAGAACCAGTATGCACAGCACACCGACGAGCCACAACCCACTTTGCCTTTGGTTGACGACTCAAGCGACGTCATGGACCAAGGTCTTCTTGATGGTATTGGAGGTGCCGATATGCTTATCAGCGACGACGAGGTGATGCTTGTCGGCGACGACTTTGTCGTTGCTGAAGACGATTTCAACAAGAAGAAGAATGAAGAAATACAGAATGCGTTCGTAAAGATTGAAAACGACCCGCGCATCACCAAGGTGGGAGCTTTCATCCGCAAGTATAGCATTGACGAGTTACCTCAGCTGTTCAATATCCTTCGTGGCGATATGTCAATAGTAGGCAATCGTCCGTTGCCTTTATACGAAGCTGAGCGTCTGACCGCTGACAACTGCATCGACCGCTTTATGGCTCCTGCCGGACTGACAGGTCTTTGGCAGGTAGAAGAACGTGGCAAGGGTGGTGACATGTCTGCTGAAGAGCGTAAGCAGCTCGACATCAGATATGGTCAGACCTATTGTTTCTCTCTCGACATGAAGATCATCTTCCGTACACTCACGGCATTCGTTCAAAAAGACAATGTCTGAGACATCAACCGAATACCATTTTATTATTATAAGTAAATCTGAAAAAATGATAAGAGTAAAACATCTTATAGTTGCTCTAAGCCTCTCGGCGGCGGTCATACCCGCTTCAGCTCAGTATAACAAGAGTGGCATCAATGCAGGCTTCTTCGATTCAAGTGAAGGAAGCCAGCTGAACTTTACTAATTTTCATCTGCCTCCTTTGGCCGTCCTGTTTGAGAATGCAAAATCCAATCCCAACATTTTGGCTCTTGCAAAACAGCAACAGATAGCTCAGGCTGAAGTGGCTAAGCAGAAGCGTCACATTTTCTCTTATGTCACCGGACATGCCAGCTACAGCTATGGAAAGGCAGATATGTGGGGAAACAACTCATCAACCTATAGCCCTACCCTATACCAGTTCCAAGGTTCTGAGCAGAGCTACTGGAACATCGGTGTCAACCTTGCCATACCTGTAGAGGATATTCTCGACCTTAAGGCTGCTGTCAAGCGTAAGCGTCTTGAGGTCGATGCTGCCCAGATTGCGAAAGATGCCGCTTTCGATCAGCTAAAGCTTCAGATTGCCACGCTATGGGTTAAGATTACCAACAATCTCGTAGCTTTGAAATCTGCCAGCGAGAACGCCGCCATTTATCAGGGTGCAGGCTCTATCAATCAGGAGCAGTTCCAAAATGGCGAGATGTCTATCGAGGATTTCGCTTTGACAAAGGAGAGAGAGAATGGCGCTGTAAGCAATTATCAGTCACTCCAGACTCAGATTACCACCGACATCATAACTTTAGAGATTCTCACCCATACTCCTATCATCACTAATACCACCACCGACATCACCCTCGACGAGGCAGTTGATAAGTCTCTTAAGGATTTGGAGAAAGAACATAAAGAGTTCGAGAAACGCCTTAAAGAAGAGATGAAGGAGGACAAGAAGAAACTCGACGACATTGAAAAGGCTGAAAAGAAGGCAGTGAAGAAAGAAGCAGACGCTCGCGAAAAGGCAAAGAAAGCCGAACAAAAGTCACAAAAGAAGTCGTCAAAATAATCAAACAAACAAGTATAACCCCATAAACGTCAAATATTATGGACATATTCAGATATATAGTTCGGTTTTTATACCGCATCCGTTGGTATCTTGCCATTCTTCCTATGATATCCCTTGTAGTGGCATGGTTCATGACTCGCAATATGGAGCGTCAGTACGATACCAATACCACCATTTACACAGGTATGATCACAGGTTACAACATTGAGGGTGGCACAGGTACTGCAGGTGGTAATTCGCAGGTCAACATCAACAACTTGATGCTTATAATCACCACCGACAACACCATCCACGAAGTGTCGTTGCGCCTTTTTGCGCGTTGTATGATGTATGGTAATGAGCGTAAGGACAACAACTATATCTCAGCAGAGCACTTCCGTGCTTTGAACGCCAGTGTACCTGCAGAGGTAAAGGCACTCATCAATCGTAATAGCGAGGACGCTACATATACCAGCCTCAAGGCGTACGAGAAACCTACCCGCGACAATTTCATTTTCAGTCTCACCAACTATCATCCATATTTCGGACTCAATAGCATTACCTCCCGGCTGAAAGTAACACAATTTTCAAAGAGTGATATTATCAACATAGGTTATTCGGCCAACGATGCTGGTATAGCATACAACACTCTCGACATTCTCAACTCCGTTTTTGCCAATCAGTATCAGCAGATACGTTATGGCGAGACCAACAATGTCATCAAGTTCTTCGAGCGTGAGGTAGGCCGTCTCTACCGCATGCTTTGTGATGCCGAGGACGACCTCATAGCTTATAACGTCGAGAATCGCATCATCAACTACGGTGAGCAGACAAAAGTTCTTTCTGGTCTTGAAGGATCTCAGCAGGTATCCGACAATGATTTGCTCATGAACTATACCATTACAAAGTCTATGATTGACTATCTTGAAAGTAAGTTGGGCAATCGTGTCAAAAATATACGCACAAATCAAGACTTTACTGATCGCGTTAAGGACATTTCAAAGCTACAATCGCGTATTTCCAACCTGCGCCTGATGTCGAGCGAAGGAGGAAATTCAGAAGAAGCTCAACTCGAGTTGGCAAACGCACAAAGGGAGTTGGAGAATACCACAGCTCAGGTAAGAAGCCTTACAAAGGATTTCCAGGCGAACAGCACTTCAACCGATATGGGAGTGAAGTCAAATGATCTTATCGACAAGTGGCTTGACCAGGTTCTCTTGTTGGAGGAGACAAAGGCGAGAATGTCTGCACAAGACATTATGCGTAAGAACATCGACCGTCAGTTCTTGTTCTTCTCGCCTATTGGCGCCACCTTGGGCAGAAAAGACCGTCATATTAGCTTTGTTGAGTCGAACTACATGAGCATGCTCGGTGCATTGAACCAGGCTCGTCTGCGCCAGCGCAACCTTCAGATGACCACTGCCACGCTCCGTGTTCTCAATCCGCCATTGTTCCCGCTCAACGCCCTGCCCACAAATCGTATGATGATCTTGCTTGGAGCCTTCATCCTTACTTTTGTTTTGGTTGCGGTTTATTTCTTCCTTATCGAGCTTCTCGACCGCACTCTACGCGATCGCATGCGTTCGGAGCGTATCACAGAGATACCTGTCCTTGGTTGTTATCCCAAAGAAAGCAGCTTGCGCTATCGTCGCTATAACAAGACCATTGGCGATATGGCGTTGCGTCAGCTCAGCAAGGCTCTTCTTCCACACTTCAAGACAGGACAGCAGAATGTGCTCAATCTCCTTTCTACCGACTCTTCTAATGGAAAGAGCTATATTGCCCAAGAGTTGGAGAACTATTGGATATCTATTGGCTTGCAAGTGCGTCGTCTTACTTACGACGAAGACTTCCTTGCCGATGACAGCAAGTATATCATGTCCACAAGTATAAAGGACCTCTGTCCCGACGTACTTCCCAACGAGATTCTCATCGTGGAGTATCCTAATCTCAACGACCACTCTATCCCGTCGGCACTCCTCAATCTTGGCACCGTCAACCTTATGGTGACACGAGCCAACCGCACATGGAAGGATATCGACCAGAAGGCGTTGAAGGAAGTCAACTCACAGCTTGAGAATAAGGATTCGTTGTATATGTATCTCACCGAGTCTAATCGCTATGCAGTAGAAGAATTTGTAGGACAGTTGCCGCCATATACCCGCTTCAGCAATTTCGTTTACCGTATTTCTCAGTTGGGTCTTACAGCGACAGAAAACACCCGTGCTAATTAATGCAAACCAAGAATACCATATCAAGTAAATATTCTGTAGAGAACGGAGGAAGAAGTCTTGTGCTTCTTCTTCTGTTCTTTGTCGCTTTATTGTCTTTCAAGTCTTCTGGCTTCACCTCGTTTGCTGCTGTCTGCTGTGCGCCTCTTGTCATTCTGTTTGGCTATTTTTTCTTTAGGATAAAGATGTCGTTGTTCTATACTCTGTTTATAGTCAACACCTTATTGATGTTTGCCCAACGTCATTACAGCATACCAGTCCCCATTTCAATGATAAATGAGATGATGGAGATAATGCTGATAGCCATGGCTTTGATTGAAGTGGCAAATTATAAAATAACCAATCTCCTTAATGTTATGGGTGCAACCCTATTAGTGTGGTTGGCGTTCTGTACATTGGAACTGCTTAACGACTCGTGCGATATAGGTATCGATGTTTATCGTTGGTACACAGGCGCCCGATTGATGTCAATGCAGTTGGTATATGCATTCATAGTTTATACGCTCTTTGTCAACACTCCCGAAAAACTTATGCGAGTCTTTGTGCTTTGGGCTTGTTTCATTCTTTTTGCATCGTTTTGGGTGTGGAAACAGATTAATATCGGCATGACTGATGCGGAAAAGAGTTTCCTATATAGTTCCCCAAGTCATATCGTGGCAGGAAAGATCCGTTATTTCTCTTGCTTTACCGATGCTGCCAATTTCGGTATCCATACAGCCGTAGCTTCTGCCGTATTCATTATCTTGGCAATAACATTAAAGATTAAGAGATACCGCTATTTCTTCCTCGCAGTTGGTCTAATTGGCATTTGGGCATTTTTTCAGTCTGGAACACGAACATCCATATTCTGTCTCATAGCTGTTTTTTTAGTGTATATAGTATTGTCAAAGTCAGTAAAACTAATGCTATATTTTGGTGGATTAATGCTAGTTGCTCTTTACATCCTCATTTTTACAACAATAGGAGACAGTAATTATAGCATTCGCCGAATGAGAACAGCCTTTGATACTGAAGATGCTTCAATGAATGTCCGAGACATGAATAAGGCTACGCTCCGTAAATATATGGCAGAAGTACCTTGGGGTGTTGGCATAGGTTTGGAGAATTCAGACATTCCGCCTTTCAACAAGTTTAGGCTTATCACCCAAGTACCACCTGACTCTGAGTATGTATATATATGGGTTCGTACTGGAAAGATAGGTCTTACGGTCTTTATCATCACCACTCTTATTTTGGCATTTGGCGCAAGTTGGATAGTCATGTTCCGTCTGAAAAACAAGACGTTGATAGGTATTGGCGCAGCTTATACTGGAGCATTCATAGGTATGCACCTTGGAGGATATGCCAATCAAATACTCATGCAGTTCCCAAACATCCTGATATATTACGGCGGACTTGCCATAGTTTATTGTCTGCCAAAGATGGAAGGAGCCTGGGCTGAATGGGAAGCAAAACAGCTTGCTCGGCAAGAAGAACGTCGTCGTCTAAAGCTTGAAAAGAAACGTGCGTCAAGAGTGTAGGATTTCCATCATCACTGTCAACTATAATGGGCTAAACGAAACATGCTCAATGCTTGACTCAATCGCATCCGTTGGCAATACAATGGAGGTGATTGTGGTGGATAATGCCTCTTTTGCTGACGAAGCCACAGAGATTGAGAAACGTTATCCCTGGGTCAGGGTGATCCGTAATTCTGTAAACAGCGGTTTTGCAGGAGGAAACAATGTGGGCATACGCGAGGCGCATGGCAGATATCTTTTCCTTGTCAACAACGACACCGTCTTTGACCCTACAGGGCTTTCCGCTCTTGCCGACCGTATGGACAAGTCGCCCCAGACAGCCATTATCAGTCCCAAGCTGCGCTTCTATTACGGCGAACGCCACATTCAGTTTTCTGGATATACACCTTTGTCACGACTCACACTGCGTAATCGGGCTATTGGTTTTGGAGAATCTGACAATGGTCAGTATGACACGCCCCATTCTACCCCATACGCCCATGGAGCAGCCATGCTCGTGCGTCGTGAAGCCATCGGATGTGTGGGAATGTTACCTGAATGTTATTTTCTTTATTACGAGGAACTCGACTGGTCGCTGATGATGCGTCGAAAAGGATATGACATAATCTACGATCCCGTGCTCACTGTATTCCATAAGGAGAGTGCCACCACTGGCAGCGATAGTCCCTTACGCACCTATTACATCACGCGCAACAGGTTTCTTTTCGCACGTAGGAATGTGGGCAAGCTCGTCAGGTGGGGCACTTACGCATATCTCTCTTGTTTAGTGTTGCCAAGAGACATCTTCTCCCATGTAGTTCATCGCCGTTGGGATTTGGCAAGATCATGTGTTAAAGGATTTTTTGATTTCATACTATTATGATATTTTGGAAAGTATTATTCATTGTTGACGGAGTGTTGTTTGCCCTTATGGCATTTACATCGTTGTATCTGGCAGTTTATGCCATTGCATCTCTGTTTGCTCGGCGTCCCGACATTCCCAAGACAAAGCGTCTCAATCGTTTCATAGTGCTCATTCCTGCATATAAGAGTGATGCCGTTGTCGAAAGGACAGTAAGGAGCATACTCGGCCAGACCTATCCCCAGCGTCTGTTCGACGTAGTAGTCATTTCGGACCATCAGTCAGAGATGACTAATTTCCGTCTTGCCCAGCATCCCATCACTCTTCTCACCCCCAATTTCAAAAACAGCAGCAAGTCAAAATCCCTTCAGTTTGCCATAAACAATCTGCCTCAGTTCAAGATATATGATATCGTTGTTGTTCTCGATGCCGACAACATCGTTCTGCCAGAGTTTCTTGAGGAACTGAATGCCGCATACGAATATGCCGGCACAAAGGCCATACAGGTTCATCGCCTGTCAAAAAACCGTGATACCTCTTCAGCCATTCTCGACGCGACCTTTGAGGAAATCAACAATTCCATTTTCCGTCTTGGACACGTTGCAATAGGTATGCCTTCAGCTATTGCCGGCTCTGGTATGGCGTTCGACTTCAATTGGTTTAAGGACAATATTACCAAGACATCCGAAGCATTGGATGACAAGGAACTTGAGGCATTGCTGCTTCGTCAAAGAATATATATCGACTATTTTGACCATATTCTCGTTTTTGATGAGAAGACCCGTAGCTCGAGCGATTTCAATCGTCAGCGCAATCGTTGGGTTTTCACCCAGTTCCATAGTGTCATCAGAAACATCCGTCATCTCCCTCATGCCATCGTCAACAAACAGTACGACCTTATAGACAAGATCCTTCAGTGGTTGCTTGTTCCGCGTACCATAATGATGAGCGTGATAATACTTATGAGTATTGTGTTGTCTCCTATTTATTTAACACTTGCCATAAAATGGTGGGTTCTCGCTGCATTTATCTTGTTTATATTTGCCGTAGCCACTCCCGACTATCTTGTTGATAACCGCTGGGGGCGCTCGTTCTTCATTGCACCTATCATTATGTTTATGTCAATAATACAGGTGTTTTCCATAATTCGCGGCAAGAAGAGACTCATCAACAGGAATAAATCATAATACTCTGCCTATGTTCTGGACATGTCTTCACTCCATCGACATCACGCTTTGGCTTCTGACAGCCTTCTCCGTGGCATACGTGGCATTTTTTGTCATCGTCAGTCTAATCGTGAGAACACGGCATAAGGTATCTCAATCCCAGGTGCGCGAGTCGTCGTTCCTTGTATTGTTTCCTGCATATAGTGAAGACAAGGTGATAGTACGTTCTGTAGAGAATTTCCTCCTGCAGTCATACTCGTCAGAAAGGTATCATGTAGCTGTGATATCTGATCATCAAAAACCAGTCACCAATCAGCTCCTGTCCCAACTGCCAATAAGCCTTTTACAACCGAGTTTCGACCATAGCTCCAAGGCAAAGGCACTGCAGTATGCCATTGCAAACATGGCTCGTGATTACGACTATGTAGTGATTCTCGATGCTGATAACATTGTGAACGCCGACTTTCTGAGGGCTGTAAACAACGAAATGTTCCGTGGGCATAAGGTATTGCAATGTCATCGTTGTGCCAAGAATTCAGATAGTTCCATATCCGTGCTCGATGGTGTCAGCGAAGAGATAAACAACACGATATTCCGTCGTGCACATAACGCAATAGGCCTATCCTCTGCACTCATAGGCTCAGGCATGTGTTTCGACTATCAGTGGTTTGCCTCTCATGTCAATAAGTTGTCAACAGCAGGCGAAGACCGTGAGTTAGAGGCTATGTTGCTACGCGAACGAGTCTTTATCAGCTATGCTGACGATATCTTGGTTTATGACGAGAAGGTAAGTAGCGAAGATAATTTCCAGCGTCAGCGTCAACGTTGGATGTCGGCTCAGATACGCAGCCTAATCGACATGCTTCCACACCTGCCCAAAGCCATGTTTTCACTAAATGTAAACTATGTTGACAAGACCATCCAACAGATGCTCATACCTCGTTCGATGCTCCTTGTGGGCACACTGTTCTTTTCCGTGCTCACCACACTTTATGCACCCTGGTGGAGTCTTAAGTGGTGGCTTTTATTTGCCATGATATGTCTCTCCCTGTTTATGGCTATTCCACAAACGATGCGCACTCGTGCGCTTTTCGGAAAGGTAAGCGTTCTTGGTAGGCTCACATGGAAGATGCTGAAAGGAGTACGCCATATAGATCATAAGAATAAGGATTTTCTTCATACTACACACGAATGACAAAAAACGTCTCTACTATGAAAAAAAACGTATTTTTTGCCATGTTGTTGGCTTCGCAGTTGGCTTCTTCCGGAAATCTTCCCGTCAAGCATTTCCGTTATGCAGGTCCGTTCCCTATCCTTCGTCCTGTGATGATAGACAGTATCGATGTCAACAAGAAGGCATTTGACAACAACATCCTGCTCGATGCTACCATCAATCTCATGGAAGCCGAAAACGGCATGGAACTTACAGGCGACTATGCCCCGTCAGCTGATTCTGGCTGCGCACTCCATCTTCTTCAGTTTCAGCTGACAAACACTGGCTATGTAAAGGCAAAAATCAATATCGGCAAGATGAAATTCTACCAGTTATATGTAGATGGCAAGAGGAGCGACCCCAATGTCACACTCCTGCCTGCAACCCATAGCATAGTGATTAAATATCTCACCGATAGCGCTGCAAAAGACACCTTAGACGTAAGCATAGACACAGAAAAGGAAAACCTCATACAGTTGACTACAGGCGGTAAACGTAGTTATACGATGACAGATGTGCTCAACGGGAAACACTTCCGTGGCACTTCTTTGTCGGCGAGTGGACGTTATCTCATTGTATCTTCCAATGACGTGATTGATGCCAAAACCAATGTGTGGAGTTGGACATTAAAGGACCTTAAGACAGGCAATACGCTGTTTTCTACCCCCAATAACATCAATTGGATGACAAATTCAGACAGCTATTGGTTCACTCGTCAGTCATCTCAAGGCAGGCAACTCGTTTCTGTCGATGTGCAGACAGGAAAGGAGACCATAATAGCTTCAGACATTCCTTCTGACGGTTTCAGAATGTCACCAACTGCAGATTTCCTCATCTTTTCAAAGACTGTCGAAGGTCCAAAGGATGATAGTGACGTTCATCAGTTTATCCATCCAGACGACCGTCAACCTGGTTGGCGAAACCGTACCGTCCTGCAGAAGTATGACATAAAGAGCGGATTACTACAACCCTTGACTTTTGGGTGTCACTCCACTCATCTTCTCGACATCTCTCGCGACGGACGTTACATATTATATATGGTGGCTTCGCCCCGCCTGACAAAGCGCCCCACCACCCTATTCTCTGTCTATCGTATGGACCTTCAGACCATGACAACAGAGGAAATCATATCAAGAGACGGTTTTATCAGTAGCGCTTTGTTCTCGCCAGATGCAAAGTCCATTGTAGTCATGGGATCTCCTGAGGCATTCGACGGCATTGGCAAAGACCTACCCGAAGGAGTCATTCCAAGCATGGTTGACAATCAGTTGTATAGAGTTGATTGTCAAAGTCGTACAGTGACACCACTCACAAAACGCTTTAATCCAAGTATAGAGAATGTAATATGGAATGAATACGATAATAAGATCTATTTTACCGCCCTTGACCGTGACTATAAGCGTCTTTACCGTATGGACGCCTTTACGGGGAAGACTGAGATCTTGACTACTGGTGAGGATATGGTCAACGGATTCTCATTAGCCGACAAGGCTCCTAAGATGGCATATTTCGGACAAGGAGCGTCAAACACCGATCGTCTGTATAGCATGGACTTGAAGAGTCGCAAGTCGTCACTTCTTGAAGACTGTCATCGGGAGCGTTTCCATAACGTGGCATTTGGAGAATGTCGTAATTGGGATTTTATTAACTCGCGTGGCGACACGATATGCGGCCGCTATTATCTCCCGCCCCATTTTGACAAGACAAGGAAATACCCGATGATAGTCAATTACTATGGTGGCTGTTCTCCCACGAGTAGAAATTTTGAAAGTCGCTATCCGCATCATCTGTATGCGGCAATGGGTTATGTGGTCTATGTGCTTCAACCAAGTGGTGCGACAGGCTTTGGCCAGGAATTTTCTTCGCGTCATGTAAACACGGCAGGCGAAGGGCCAGCCCAGGACATTATCGAGGGAACACGCCGTTTTTGTGAGCAGCACGACTTTGTCAATTCCAAGAAGATTGGATGTATAGGTGCAAGCTATGGCGGTTTTATGTCACAGTATCTGCAGACAAAGACCGATATCTTTGCAGCAGCCATTTCTCATGCAGGCATCAGCGACCATACCAGTTATTGGGGTGAAGGATTCTGGGGCTATTCATATAGCGAGGTATCGATGGCTAACAGTTATCCATGGACACGTCATGACCTTTATATCGACCGCAGTCCACTGTTCAATGTTGAGAAGATACACACACCACTATTGTTCTTGCATGGAGTTGAAGACAATAATGTGCCCGTCGGCGAGAGCATCCAGATGTACAATGCTCTTCGTCTGCTTGGCCGTCCCACCGCTTTTGTCGTCGTTGAAGGTGAAGACCACCATATTCTCACATACGACAAGCGCGTGAAGTGGCAGAACACCATCTTCGCTTGGTTTGCCAAGTGGCTTCAGGACGATGCGTCGTGGTGGAACTCTATGTATGACAAGATGCCGGAATGAATCCTTTGTTTAGAACCATATCCGTCATGTTGCTTTGCTCAACTCTCTTGAGCATGATGTCTTGTAGGGAAGAGCCCAAGGCAAAGGTAGTGGTGTGTGTGCCTGTATATGGGCAAAGCTTAGCCTTGGGCGAAGAAGCAGCAATCATCACAGACATCGACAATCTTACTGAGAAATACAACGGCAGATTAGTTGGAGAATCACTGGATGATGGTTTTGGCTATTACGAGAATACGGGATGGAAACAGTATGTGAAACGCTGTCTTCGTCTCGATAGTCGAAGATATGAAAACTCTTGTTTTGCCATGGGAGAGGCTCTTGCATCAAAACTCGGCAGCGATACTATGGTCTGCGTGTTTGCCGGGGGAAGAGGTGCCACTCCCATTGAGCAACTTGTCAAGGGTGGCGAACCATACAAGTCGTTGCTTGACAACATCGGCAAGTCGTATGAAAAGGCATGTGAGAAGGGACTTGAGTTTTATGTGCCGGCCATCTGCTGGATGCAAGGCGAGAGCGACATGTATGACTATACATGGGTGAATTACAAGGCTCTTCTCAAGCAGTTTGCTGATGACGTCAATCGTGACATCAAGTTGTTGACACACCAACATGATGATGTGAAAATTATCTGCTACCAGTCGTGCTGCCTGGCAAAATGCCTGAAGTTCAGAGCTACTGATTATGATTGCTATGAAGCGACAATACCCCAAGCACAGTTGGAACTCATTATTGGCGACTCGCTGTTCGAGGCAGGAACACCTATTTACTTCCTTGACTTTGTTAACCATAAGCTGCATCTTGCCGGCAAGGGCCAACAGACAGTTGGCAGGTATAATGCCATGTCTGCATTAGACATCATTCGCCATACGACATCACGCAGTGGACTATATCCGTCAAGCGTGTCAGCTCACGACGACAAGGCGTATGTCACATTCCGTACTGGCAGCGGACATCTCGCATTCGATACCATACAAGTAAAAATGGCCCCAAACTACGGGTTCTCCGTCATCACCCCCGATGGCAGAGATATAGCTACATCGGTCAGCCTTCGAGATAGCATTGTCGAGATTTCTGCCTCGGAGAGTGTTAAGGGTTGTAAGGTGCGTTATGCAGTAAATGGCGACAAAGGCAAGTCGGGAAGGTTCTACGGAGCTCGTGGCAACTTGTCGCTGAGAAAAGCCGGACATTTGCCCGAGTGGTGTTATATGTTTTCGGTTGTTGTTCCGTAATGTCATATTAAGGAAGTTAAAGAAGTTAAGGAAGAAGTTTCCTTGAGCAAAGCGAAAAAAAAGACGTTTGTTCGAGCTGAAATAACTCCCGAAAGGAAGAGAAAGTTGAGTTAATTATTCTAAAATATGTGATTAGTACTGGTGCAATAAATTTGCACGGTTAATAAAAATCCGTTTATCGTTTCAGGCAAGATTTCACCTGAATATTTCTATGACCGTATCTAGGAGAGCGAACAACTTATTACATCTGTCGATAACGGACGAAACTGAACGGCAAATACTCTGTATGCGTACATTTTTTCGACTTGTGGATTAATCGGTTATATGGTGAAAAGCCACTAAAGCAATTGTTTACAGACATATAGATTCAATGTATTCCCTTTCATTGTTGTAAAAACAACTAAGACACTGAAACGTTGAAACGTTGTGCATGAACGGAAGGTGGCTCCTTCTGACCAGTAAAGGGGCCTTCGCTTTCATAATGCAAAAACAATGGCTGTTGTTGAGATATAAGAACACCCTAATCGTTAGGTCATAAGAACACTCTGTTCTTATGGTACAAGGATACTCGATCCTTAGGTCATAAGGATACTCGATCCTTAGGTCATAAGGATACTCGATCCTTAGGTCATAAGGATACTCGATCCTTAGGTCATAAGGATACTCGATCCTTAGGTCATAAGGATACCCGATCGTTGTAATACAAGGATACCCGATCGTTAGGTCATAAGAACAACGAGATCTTATGGACTAAGGGTCGTCGATGGCTGCTGTTGGCGGTTTCTGTTGATGGTGGCAGCGTCAAGTTAGACCACTAAGTAGCATGGTTTTAAAGAGTAGGTCGCAAGCGACGGAGGACGCAGAGTTTTCGTACAGCCATGTAGGTCAGTCTTTCACTCCGCCATGTCCACAGCCACTTGAGTACTCCATTGATGTTCTCTGTAGTCTCGTCACCACCCACGACTTCTTCGTCCAGCATCATGTCATGAATCTTTTTGTAGGCGGGATGCCGCCTGACAGCTTTTCCACTTGTGAACATTAGAAAAAACTTGCATATATGGAAGAAATTTTGTAACTTTTCATACTTAATTATATAGAGAGAAATCATGAATTTATTTGTATAGGTTCTGTTCCAATCCTGAATAAAATTGTGTGTCTATTGAGGGCACTTACCCAAAAGGCGAATACTTCAACGTCGGGTCTTACTCCTTTATTGGGAGTCAGACCCGACGTTATAAGATCTGTTATATCACAAGATTATGAGAAGGCGACGACGAGTCCTGCCATCACAATGCTCACCATCGACATGAGTTTGATGAGGATATTGAGCGACGGACCACTCGTATCCTTAAATGGGTCGCCCACGGTGTCGCCAACTATCGTTGCCTTGTGACACTCCGAGCCCTTACCGCCGAAGTTGCCCTCCTCTACCATCTTCTTTGCATTGTCCCACGCTCCGCCGGCATTAGCCATGAATACGGCGAGAGTGAAGCCGGCAGTCAGTCCGCCGACAAGCAAGCCCATCACGCCAGCCACACCAAGCAGCATGCCTACAACTATAGGAATGGCAATGGCCAAAAGACTTGGGAATATCATCTCCTTCTGGGCAGAACGGGTGCTAATCTCCACGCACCTGCCGTAGTCGGGTGTTCCCTTGCCCTCGAGTATGCCCTTTATCTCGCGGAACTGTCGGCGCACCTCTTCCACCATCGACTGGGCCGCACGTCCTACGGCACCCATCGTGAGTCCGCAGAAGAGGAATGCAGCCATACCTCCAATGAATGCACCCACGAGCACCTTCGGATTCATCAGGTTCACTTGGAAGTAATTCATATAGTCGAGCATGTTGGCTGTGGCGGGATTAAACACATTGCCGGCAGCATCAACAAACGACTGTCCTTCCTCCACGGCACGCACCATGGCAATCTTTATCTCCTCCACATAAGAGGCGAGAAGGGCTAGGGCAGTGAGTGCGGCGCTACCAATGGCAAAGCCCTTGCCAGTGGCGGCTGTAGTATTGCCAAGAGCGTCAAGGGCGTCGGTGCGATGGCGTACCTCCTCGCCCAACTCACTCATCTCGGCATTGCCTCCGGCATTGTCGGCGATAGGTCCATAGGCGTCGGTGGCAAGAGTGATGCCGAGAGTAGAAAGCATGCCTACGGCTGCTATTCCTATGCCATAGAGTCCCATGGATATGCTTGCGGCATTCATCGAGAGGTCGAAGCCATTGGCAAAGAGATAGCTCAGCATGATGGCTGCCGAGATGGTCACCACGGGAATCATTGTGGAGATCATTCCCGTACCTATTCCCTGTATGATAACCGTGGCAGGACCAGTCTTCGAGGCCTCAGATATTTTCTGTGTAGGCCTATAGCTGTGACTGGTGTAATACTCTGTTGCCTGTCCTATCACCACTCCAGCCACAAGTCCGCTCACCACCGAGAACGACACGCCGAGCCAGTTCTCTATCTGCAGCAAATACAGGATGACGAATGTGGCGATGGCAATAAGACATGCCGAGACGTTGGTGCCCAGTCCGAGCGAACGCAGCAGGTCGCGCATGGTGGCGTCCTCCTTGGTACGAACGGTGAAGATGCCAATGAGCGAGAGGAATATGCCCACCGATGCTATGATCATTGGAGCCACCACAGCCTTGAGCTGCATGTCGATATTCATGGCAAACGCCGTTGCGCCGAGGGCTGCAGTGGAGAGTATGCTTCCACAATAGCTCTCATACAGGTCGGCACCCATGCCTGCCACGTCGCCCACATTGTCGCCCACGTTGTCGGCTATCGTGGCCGGATTGCGTGGGTCGTCCTCAGGTATGTTTGCCTCAACCTTTCCCACAAGGTCAGCTCCCACATCGGCAGCCTTTGTGTATATACCGCCGCCTACGCGGGCAAAGAGAGCCTGAGTGGATGCTCCCATGCCGAACGTGAGCATCGTAGTGGTGATGGTGACGAGAGCCATGCTCGAACCCTGGTAGAAGTAGCTGAGTACCAGAAACCAGATGGCTATGTCGAGAAGTCCGAGACCCACTACCACCAGACCCATCACTGCACCCGAACGGAAAGCCACCTTTAGTCCGCTATTAAGGCACTTGCGTGCTGCGTTGGCTGTGCGTGCAGAGGCATAGGTGGCGGTCTTCATGCCAAAGAATCCTGCGAGGCCAGAGAAAAGACCTCCGGTGAGGAAGGCAAACGGCACCCATGGGTTCTGTACCTTCAGCACATAGGCCATGAATGCAAACACTACTGCCAGTACAATAAAGACTATGGTCACCACCTTATACTGCTGTCGCAGATAAGCCATGGCACCTTTTCTTACATACTCCGCAATCTCTATCATTCGCGGAGTGCCCTCGTCCTCCTTCCTCATCTGGCGGAAGAAGTACCATGCCATTGCCAATGCCACTACCGAGGCTATTGGCACGAGCCAAAATACTACAGGAATTTTCATAGACTAATTGATTTTTTATTTTGTTAGCTTCATTTTGTTCTTATTATTCTCTTTCCGTCGCACTGCAGCTTTTCGGCATCCGCCAGATGGCTCATTGCCGTTTCCCGTTCAACGAAGGTGGCGGTGAGTGCTCCAGAGTTAGGATAGCGGTTGAAGAAAATGTCGTTGCTCATATACAGCCTTATCGCGGCAACTTCACTTACTGCGCCCACCTTATTATAGTAATTGAGTATTCGTTGCACTATCCGTGGCAGAACCTTTATTCCAGTCTTCCCATTTTTGAAGTCGATCACCGCCACCACATGCCAGCGTTGCCGTGTGTCGTGCGCCTCCTCTTTTTGTTGCTTTGTTATCTTGTGGGAAATGGTCAGACTCCTGCCGTATCTCTCGTTGATGGAGTTCATCATCTGCCGAAACAGCTGGCCGTGGGCAGAGGTGTCCTTCAGGTTGTTGACACCTATGTAATAATGTATCATCTCGTGGATTATCGTATCTTCTATCTCCCGTTCAGTCAAGTC
Organism: Prevotella sp. P5-92; assembly: GCF_002251245.1. Classification (GTDB taxonomy): domain Bacteria; phylum Bacteroidota; class Bacteroidia; order Bacteroidales; family Bacteroidaceae; genus Prevotella. The sequence continues at coordinate 44,618 of NZ_NPJG01000098.1, read as the reverse complement.
GAAGCGGGTGCTTATTCGCATGCGGAAGTCATAGAGCTTCACCTTCCCGAAAACTGTCAAACGCTTTTTGAACGCACACTGTCCGAGGAAGGTCTTGGCATTGCTTAGCTCAATGGGAAGTTTGGGGAGTTTCCCGGCAAACATCTGTCGGTTAAACTCCTCAAATTTCTTTTCTATGTATTCAACTGTTGCTTTCATCTGTTACGAAATACTCGGCTGCAAATATACGAACTTTCTCTTAATCTTCCAAACATTTTGCATATTATTTACTTATTTGATTTCATTATCAAAACACCAAATTATTCAGAAATCCCCCAAAAATCAAAGCACACATCCGCCATTTGTTTAAACCATAGAGATTAAGAGTTTAAGAGATTTACGGATGTTGTTTTGAGTTTAATGCCAAGGCATTTAGAGTTCATAGAGAGCTTTATTGTGATGCTACATCTCGACGATGTTCATTTCCTTCCATACGTAAGCCTCACGATAGAGCTCGGCACTGCCCTTGGGCACGTGGACGGTGACTTTCATTTCAGGACTGAATATCTTGCTTACGTTTTGCGGCTGAGGCGAGTGGTTGTAGATGTCGGTGAGCGAAGTGCAGTCGTAGAAGGCGAGCACTCCTATCTCATGCACTTTTGCCGGCAGGGTGATGCTCTTCAGCGCGCTACATTTCCAGAAGACGCCACGTTCTATGGAACTCAACGTCTCGGGCAGTCTCACTGTCTCAAGATGCTCGTTGCCAGCAAAGGCGTCGCACCCTATCGACGTCACTCCTTCGGGCACTACCACTTCCTTCATCTTTGCAAAACAGAATGCCCCTTGAGGTATCTCCTTGATGCCGGCTGGCAGACGCAGGCTCGACAACTTTTGGCAATGCCAGAATGCCTGAGGACCAATAGTCTTCACACGGTCGGGGATATCTACAAACTCCAACTGATGACATCTGATAAAGGCGTTCTTGCCTATCAGCTCAAGACTTTGCGGCAGACTCAGCGTTTCGAGTTTATTGTTCTGAAAAGCGCTGTCGGCAATGGCCACCACGGTATATGTCTTGTTGTTGTGGAACACGTTTGAACGGATGTAAATGTGGCGGAAAAACTGCGTTGAGTCGCTGCCGATGATGCGGCATGTGGCGGAGTCTTCAGACACCACCTGATAGACTATGCTATTCTCGTCAACAAATTCTGCGGGTTTGTCGTTTAGTTTGCTTAAAGACAACAAGCCAACGAGGACGACGAGTATCGACGAGGCTGCGATGGCTGCACGGCGCCAAAAGGAGAGACGGCGAGTGATGTTGTTGAGATAATCCAGCACTTTTTCCACCGAGCCCCAACGTTCTGACTTCCTTAGTCTTACGCATAGCTCACACACATGGAGGATATCCTTTGGCAGACGATAGGTGCTGTCGTGTTGTTGCAGTTGCAACTCAATATACAGCAGGATCTTTCCTACGGAATAGATGTCGGTACGAGCGTCTATGTCGTATGTGCCGTCGAGCATCTCTGGTGCGGCAAAGTCCTTGGTCGTCCCTATCTGGTTTGGCCAAGTGTCGGCATAACAAAAGCCGAGGTCGATGATACAGACGTCTTTGTTGACGTGAGTCATCATGATGTTTGAAGGCTTGAGATCGAGATGAATGGCCTTATGCTGATGAATGGCCAGCAAGCCTTCGAGCAGCTGCCTGAGGAAGCGGCGGAGGTTTGCCTTGTCGGCGAAATAGCTTGGATGTGTGACGAGAAACCGGTCTAGAGTGTCGCCATCCACAAAGTCCATCGTCAGGCTGACTTCCTCTGCATCAGTGTAGCAGTCGAGGTATCGCACCACGAAGGGAGTCGTGGCAGACACCTCGCGCCCTATGTAGTATTCTTTTTCCAGTGCGTTGCGCATCTGCTTGTCAGATAGATATTCGCGACGAAGGGTTTTGACCATCATCACCTTGCCGTGTTCAACTTTTTTGTAAAGTTGGTAATAGGTGGTGTTGATGGTCCAAGAACGGTCTTCGGGATTTCCGGATGAAATGAATTCCGAGCTATCTTGTTGCATAATAATCTTCTCTTTCTTGGCTTAGAATATTGCTATTCTGCAAATATAGTAATTATCTTTCATAATTTCAACAAATAGCTGCACGAATGTATGACAATTAACATTCTTTTTCAATTCCAAACGTTTTCTACAAGTATTGAGCAGTAACCATGATATTTTTGTTTTAATTCTGCTCATTCCCACTTTTTAGATGATACCTTCATGTGGAAACGATTTTACATACCGACTTGTGTGACTTAGACTAGAAAAAGTTGTCACTTCTTTTGCCTCCTAAAGTGACAACTTTTTCTAGTCTAAGTCAACCTGAGTATATGAAGTATTGTGATTCATATCTGTCTTCCATTCAAGGCCGCCTGACAATAGACGATCTTTTCAAATAACAGTTTTTTGGTTCCATCGCCAATCCCATTTATGCCACCTTTTTGTACTAAATCGCATGAAAAAAGTGAGATTTAGTACAAAAAGCTTGCATATTTCGGCTTTTCTTCCTATATTTGCACAGAATTTAAGAATGAGCGATTATGGCAACAAACAAGAAGCAACAAAAGATTATAGGCCGAGAAATGGAAATGGCAGAGCTTAGGCGATGCATGGAGTCCGACAGGTCGGAGTTTGTCATAGTGTATGGCAGACGCCGAGTGGGAAAGACATTCTTGGTAGATAGATTTTTTGATGGAGAATACGATTTTTCCTTTGTCGGAAGAAACAATCAGGCAATGGCAAAACAATTGCGTGCCTTTGCCAAATCTCTGAAAAAGCATGCCGCAATGCCCAAGCAACCTGTCTTTGGCGACTGGTTTGACGCCTTCGATGCCTTGGAGACATATCTTGAGTCGCTTGACGAAGACAGGAAAAAAGTTGTCTTCATAGATGAGATGCCATGGATTGACACCCCACAGTCGGAATTTGTAGAGGCATTAGAGGGATTTTGGAATGCATGGGGAGCCCGTCGCAACGATATTGTGCTTGTGGCAAGCGGTTCGGCTTCATCATGGATGATGGACAAACTGGTGAAAAATCCAGGTGGACTTCATGCCCGTATAACAAATAACATATATGTTCGACCATTCACTCTACGGGAAACCGAAGAATATTTGGAAAGCCGAGGATTCAGCTGGAGCAAATACCAGATTTTGCAGCTGTATATGTCAATGGGCGGCATTCCTTTTTATCTTAGTCTGTTAGACCCCAGCAAGACTCTAATCAACAACATCAACCATCTGTTCTTCCGCAAGAACAGCGAGCTGAAAATAGAGTTTGACGAACTTTACACAGCAATTTTCACCAACTCAGGAAAATACCTTGATATAGTAAAACTGTTGAACAATCACAAGGAAGGGATGACATATTCAGAAGTACAGAAATCCACAGGCATCACTGGCTCCCGCCTCACCACAATATTGAATAATCTCGAAAGATGTGATTTCGTTCTGTCCTACTCCCAATTTGGCAATAAGTCGAAGGGCACCATCTATCGTCTCGTTGACTTCTACACCTTGTTTTACTTGAAATTCATCGAGTCCTCAGATACCAAAGACGAGGAATGGTGGCTTCACAACTACAATTCCCGTTCTGTGGCATCATGGCAGGGAACAACCTTTGAGTTAGTGTGCCTTACCCATCTTCCCCAAATTCGTCGCAAGTTAGGCATCGACGGCATATCCACAAGTGCCTCATCATGGAGATACGTCCCTCGTCCACAATCCTCCGATGGCGAAGAAGGAGCCCAGATAGACCTTGTAATAGACAGGGGCGACCAAGTAATCAATTTGTGTGAAATGAAATTCAGTACCGAAGAATACATAATCACCAGCGAATATGAGAAAAAGGTGCGCCATCGCATTCAGATATTCAGAGAGAAGACCAAGACCCGCAAGTCATTGGTCTCCACCTTTGTCACCACGTTTGGAGTGGCAAACGGCATTCACAATGGCATCGTGGGCAATGAAGTGACAATGGAAGACCTGTTCAAGTAACAGTTATTTGGTTACGCCGCCAATCTCATTTATGCCACCTTTTTGTACTAAATCGCATGAAAAAAAGTGAGATTTAGTACAAAAAACTTGCATATGGAGAGAAGAAACAAAGAAAGTTCGTGGAAAAAATTGTAGATATTGCTTGGAAGTTCGTGGAAAAAATTGTAGATAATGCTTGAAAGTTCGTGGAAAAAATTGTGGATTTTACTTGGAAGTTCGTGGAAAAAAGTGTTACTTTGCAGCCGCGAATCGACAGGAATTCCTATCTATCCATCTAAAATACAGAGTTATGAGAAGAAAAATTATAGGACCGGGACAGGGGTCTATTCTGTTGTGAACCTACGCAATTGGGTTAGAAGTGAGAGTTTTGGAGATGATATTGGAGATGGCATATAGGGGACATATAGAGATTGGCTTGCCTATAGGACTAACGAACGAGCCAAAATTCTCTAATGAGCAACGTATGGCATAAGGAATGTCCTTCTGTGGTTTGGACAGCAATTCATAAAGGCTTTTCATTGAACCTTTTACTCCCGACTTTACCTCCACAGGAACCACATGACCGCTCTTTGCCACCACATAATCCACCTCGGCCGCATTACCCTTGTTTGTATCCTGCCAATAATATAAGTCATGCCGCTCATACGGTGACATATATTTCAGTATTTCCAATCCTGCCATCATCTCGGCAATGCTGCCCTTGTCAACAAGGTTAGGCACAGTATCTGTCAGAATAGCCTTGTCTATTTCTTGGGTATTGTCACTAATGCCAAGGAAATCCAACATCAGTGCATTGTCTATCATTATATATTTGACAAACTTGCTGTTTGTTTCAGCACCTAATGGAATGCCGTTTGATGCGGTATGAATGACAGGGATACTCAATCCGGCATCCCTGAGATAAGTAAGTGCCTTCTTCACTTGCTCCGTACGATAACTACCGTCAACCATACTGAACACGAACTTTGTCCCGCTTTGCCTTGCCACACTTATCAGGGTATGTCTCAGCAAGTCAGGATCCATTCTGCCTGCATATTTTGAAAAATCATCAATGAATGCGACACGCAAATCTGACAGAATGGTTCGGGCCTTCATATATGAATTAGTCTCTATGAATTTTGACCAATGATTCTATTTAAATATCTCATGATTATACCCTCTGTTATTTATTTTCTGCAAATATACAATAAATGTCTTATAATCAAACATGTTTAACAATATTTTGTCACTGCTGTCCCGTTAAGGTCAGAAGATTTTGAAATAATTAACTAATAGTCAACGTTTTACGAGCAATATTTTGTGTATTCGATTTGATTTTGTATTTTTGCACTCGTTAATAAATGACGTGTGCAATGAACAAAGGTAAAACCATATTCTCTCAGATAATGTCACTGATTCCAGAACGTGATTTCAAGGCATGTGTTGACCGCTATAAGGGAAACTATCGATCAAGGAACTTCTCTTGTAAAGATCAGTTCTTAGTCATGAGCTATGCCCAATTAACAGGCCGTGACAGTCTTCGGGATATAGAAAATTGCCTGTCTGCACTATCCAGTAAGCTATATCATTGCGGTATTAGTTATGCTGTACCTCGTAACACATTGGCTAAGGCAAACTAGAAACGAGACTGGCGTATCTATAAAGATTTTGCTGATATTCTATTAAAAAAAGTACGTCCACTTTATGCTCAGGACAACTTCCGATTAGACCTCGATAATATGGTGTATGCTTTTGATAGCAGTACCATTAGTCTATGTCTCAAATTATGTCCATGGGCTAAATTCCGCAAGAACAAGGGTGGTATAAAAATGCATACTCTTGTAGATTTGAGAGGCAATCTGCCAATCTCCGTATATTTGACTCCTGCATCAGTAAATGACATGAAGGCTCTTGATAATTTATATATAGAACCCGGAGCTATCTACCTGATGGACAAGGGATATGTGGATTTCAACAGACTTTTTAAATTAATAAATAAGAAGAACGCATTCTTTGTTACCAGGGCAAAAGACAACATGATTTTTGAGGTTATGTCGAATGCCCAAGTCGACAAAAGCACAGGCGTAATTTCTGATGAGCATATCAAACTCACAGGACAACGAACATCCAAATGGTATCCAGAAGAAATCAGAATGGTTACGTATGAAGATTATGCAACTAACAACATGTATAGGTTTCTCACAAACAACATGGAATATGAAGCTCTAACCATATCTGAATTATATAGAGAAAGATGGAATGTTGAGCTTTTCTTCAAATGTATCAAGCAGCATCTTCATATAAAATCATTCTATGGTACTTCCGAGAATGCCATATACATGCAAATTTGGATTGCCATATGCACATATCTGCTTTTGGCTTATGCAAAAAAGGTAATGCATATAGATCAATCATTACATACTATCTCAAAAAACGTCGGTTTATTCCTTACGGATAAGACCCCATTAAATGAATTGTTTAACAAAACTGTCCCAAAAGATAAGAGTGACGAAGAGCTATATCCGAGCCTTTTTGGCAACGATGATTTCTAAACGGGACAGCAGTGATATTTTGTAAAAAGCAGGTGATATAAGACATATTGTCGGGACAGGGGACAGGTCACTTTCCCGCAGGAAAAGACAAAAATATAACCTCAAAAGCGGTACACTGACCTGTCCCCTGTTCCGTGATTATTTTGACGAGCGCTATATTATTATTTTCTGTAGTCACATGCGGCGTTTTTACTTTCACAGTCGCATCCCTATTATTGTTTCGTTTTTGGGGGTGGTTTTACAAAACGATGTTGTTATTCTCACATGGGACTATGAGTTTCCCGTTAGTGTCAATCACGCCCCATTTTTCATTCCTATCCTTTACACTGGCACGTCCATTACGGAACCCCCGGATGTCTTCATAGGGAAGATTGAATGGTATGACGGTGTTATTGTTCAAATCTATAGCACCATATCTACCATCCTTCTTTGCAATCGTAATGCCATTTTCAAACGAATAAAGATGATCATATTCTACAGGAATCTGTTCCACTCCTTGCTCGTTGACAAAGCCATACAGGTAACCCTTTTGTTGGTCAAGCCGAACCATACATAATCCATTTTCATCGAAAGACCAGAATGAATCATATTTCTTGAAACCAATAATATCTTTCTGACTAGGCAACTCTATTATTCCCCATTTGTCATGTCGGTCTTTAAGCGCTAACCAATCATTATGACCTACAGATTGTACACATTCAGGAACGAGCTCTTGATGATTATTCTTCCAACAATCTCTTATTAAGCATGCAATATCATATTTGAAAAGGACTTTGATGCTTAACCATTGGTCTATTTCCAAGTGATAATCTCGTAAATCCCATCCACGAGCATATCCCGCACCTTGACTCAACACAAAGTCCTTGATAAAGTCCTGTTCTTGAGATTTGAGATTGTCGTATACTATGGATAACGCTATGCCATTGGCATAAGCCTCTTCAATGAATCTGTATACATAGTCGCTACTATACGAAAAATGGGGAGATGGATGAATTCCATAGAGTTCTACGTCCATCAATGCATGTCCTATCTCATGGAAAACGACAAAATCAAACAGGGTTGCAGCATTACTACCAATTTGTTTAATTCCTTTTTTTGTATGATCTTTGGCATAATCCATAATTTTGTCCATCCAGACAAATATTCTTCTTGGAATGAGATCATCATCATTTGTAAAGATATATACTCCAAGCAAATCGAGAATGCTGAGGCTTTGAGGTTGTCTCTCACGCGGGTCATCTTCCTTTTCGCTTTCCTTTGTATTGACCCATTCATCAATGTCGAATTCCGAATATTCCGTAGGTACATAGTACCGGTCTTCTGGCACCAGAATTGAACATTGCATTCCTGGTACAGCAACATATTCATTTGTCATAGACGTTTCTACGAGGAAAATTGGAATAGTATCTATTAAAGCCTCAACATCATGCAGGCATCCTCGCTTTGGGAACTTTCGCTGGAACGAATAGCTTGAATGTATAGTCATTTTAAACTGATCCTCATATTGGGAAATTATATCGTTCCCATAATACAACTGAGGATACTTGCCGCGCGTCAAATCAAATACTTTCATAAATAAATTCTTTTAAGATTATTTTTTTTTCAAGAAGTCTTTTCCGGAAATATATACTACTACCGCTTTTCAAACCAGCGATGTTAGTTTTTTAGGCAAAACTTACATGCATTCCGCAGGTAGAACAACAGGCAATGGGGAGCTAGTGTCCCTTTCCTTGGCTGCTGCAAAGGTAATCATTCTTTGCGGAACTGGCAAGTAATTTGCGTTTTTTTTTCATCATGCAGCGATTTTGGCATATTTCGTCATCGGGATCTGGTGCTCAATACCCTGATGAGGGCGCTTGGTGTTGTAGTATTCAATGTAGTTCTTGATGCCTTCACGCAGTTCCTTGACATTATCCGTGGGATTGATATATACATACTCGCGCATGATTGTTCGCCAGAACCGTTCTATCCAAACATTATCCAGACACCTGCGCCTTCCGTCCATGCTCATGCGTATTCCTTCGCAAGCCTTTTCCCTTGTTGGGCATGTGTACTGACTGCCTTGGTCGGAATTGATAATCTCTGGCTTTCCGTGAGACTCTATGGCCAGTTGTAGCACCTCTATGCTGTTTTCAGCGTCAAGGCTATTGTGTAGTCCCCACGCCATGATTGCGCGGCTGTACACGTCTATTATTGCTGTGAGGTACATAAAGCCATGAGCCATAGGTATGTAGCTGATGCCTAGTACCTCAAGCTGGCGATTGATACTGAGCTCGTTGGAAGGGGATACTAATCCTTTGCGGGTATCGGTATCCCCAATGCTTTGGATACCCGCTTTGCAAAATCCAGTTCCATCTCCAGTTCGCCTATCTTGCGATGGCAACTGTCACGCTCAGCCTCCAGTTTCTTCATCTCCTGCTGCTGTTCGGGGTCGCCGAAAGCGGCAGCAGCATTTGCCAGGAATTCCTTCTTCCAGCGGCTAAGCTGAGCCTGGGTGATTTCATACTTCTTGCCGATATCTACCAAGGTTGACTGCTCTCTGAGAGCTTCAATCACCACCTTTGCTTTGAACTCAGGGGTGAGTTTTCCACGAGTTGTTTGAGTATTCATTGCGAGTGCAAAGTTACTAAATTTATTTGACTTATGCACTGGTTCGAAAAAATGGGAGTATTATATTTTGATTAGGCTGACGTAAATGTTAACACCGAGGAGTCTATTTCTTGTATTCCTCTATCCTACATGTATGCTCCTTCGTTTCCTTGTCATAATTGATTCCCACAAGGAGGATGTCGCCTGTGTAATCGGCCAACTTCGAGGGATAGTTCTTTTGCTTAATTTGATTGATTGCGGTATCTGAGGAGTGGTTGTATTTAAGCTCTATGACAAGGGCTGGCTTTGAGACATTGCGCCGGGGAATCATTACAAGGTCGGCATAACCCTTGCCAGTTGCATATTCACGATGAATGACATAATCGTTCTTAGCCCATATATAAGCAATGGAAAGAACACAGGCAAGCGAGTTTTCGTCATTGTAGGCAAGAATACTCGTATTCTCGTCATGAGCCTTGTCTATGCCCTTAGCCACGGCTTGTTCATTGCATGAAAGGGTTGCGTCAAGAAGATTCTGTGAGGCGGTAAGCGCTTCCACCAGACGAGTCCACGAAGTATCTTCAACTGCGTTAAGAAATTGCTCGCCTACCTCCTTGTTCGGGATAAAGCATTTGCCGGTATCTCCGTCGTATGCCAAATAGCCGAGATGTATTAATACAGTCAGAACGTCATTTTTGCTGTTGACTATCCGCATGTCGTTCTGAAACTTTAGGGTGTTGACATAAACATGCTCTCCCGACAACATTCTGATGATGTCATCCTTCAGTCCGTCGAAATTCATTTGGATATAGGTCCTGACAGAATCATAGGCACCCGTGGTTGACCAATAGCTTTTGCATGCTCCACGTTGCAAGGCTTTCATCACGGAGTATGGGTTATAGATGGATTTTTCATTGCCGATTTTGTACCCGTCATACCACTGTTTTAGATCTTCGATTGAGGCATTATGACGCATTGCCAAAATGCCCACCTCCTCTTCGGTAAATCCATAACAAGAGGCGAGATAGGCGGGATCAATCATTGAATATTCATTGAAATTGTTCAACGCAGATTCTGTATTGTATCTCTTGATGGGCAATATGCCAGTGAGGTATGCTCCCGCAAAGACCGTGTCTGACCCGGACCCCTTGAACAGACGGCGAAGAAAATCAACATATGACGTTGTCACACTCTCGTCTTTGCCCATCTCGCGCAAGATAGCATCCCACTCGTCGATAATCATAAAGAAACGCTCGCCAGTGCTGGCACTGATACTGTATAACACATCCATCAAGTCGTCGTCATCCTCTACACTGATTTGGGAGAAAACATCCTGTATGTCTTTAATGACTCGGTCTTGAATTTTCTTAACGATAGCCTTGTCATTCCTGTATTTTGTGGTAAAGTCGGTCATGTCAATGCTAATAACATAGTACTTGTTAAGATATGCCTCAAACGACTTGTCCTTCTCTGCCGCCAATCCACTGAACAACTCTCTCGAATCGCACGACTTGTCATAATATGCGCACAACATCTTTGCCGCCATCGACTTGCCAAACCTTCGGCAGCGGGTAACACAGCTATAACGGTTCTCGGAGTTGAGCGTGCCGTTTATTAGTGGTATGAGCGACGACTTGTCAACATATTCATGTGACACGATGTCGCGGAATGCAATATTGCCTTTATTTATGTATCTACCCATAATTCAGTCATTTTTTCAAGAATTTCTGCAAAGATAGGCTATATTCTTCAAACCTCCAAACAATTATTTGAAAAATCAGCGAAAATGAAGAAAAGAGTCCTATTTCCGTTGATTTTTCAAATATCCCAGTGATTCGAGGGAATAAAACCTGGCAAACATCTGTCTTCCATTCAAGGCCGCCTGACAATAGACGATCTTCTCAAATAACAGTTATTTGGTTACGCCGCCAATCACATTATATTTTTATCACATTTTCCTTACTATCCAATAATCTATATGCGAAGCTTCCCTCGCCCATTTGCCGAGTTGCGCCTCCAGTCCGTCGGCTATGGCAGCCGTGCAGATGTTCTCGTAGTTGGTCACTATCTGGAATGTCTGTCCTTTTTTGATTTTACGTCCACAGCGGTCAGACTTGGCTGTGATGATAAATGCTGGCATAATATATTGTTGTTTAAGTGAATGCCTACGTCCTTTCAAGCGATTCGGCTATCTCTTTGTTCATTGTGATTCAGTCTCATTTTTCCTCTTCCTTTGTCGTACTCGCCATTCTTATTTGCATATATTCCATAGCCTCTTTGGCATCTGCCTGAAGAAAATATATCACGCTTACTATATCGTCCAACTGACCAACGGTTGGTTGTACACCAGTGCAGTATTTATCAATCAATTCTTTAAGTTCTAATGGCAACATATTTTTATATCACAAAATTCTTGTTTGTTATTACATCTCATACCCTATTCCCTTAACCTTCCAGTCATTACTTTCCTCCAGTTCCTTGCCTGCAAGATGGCGGCTCATAAGCAAGGCCATCTCTTTGGCAATGGCAATACGGCGGTCGTCCCATACCGTCACTTCAAACGCCATACGTAGAGTGAAGGCGTTCACCTCACCCTTTCCTCCGTCAACATGACGTCCGATGTTCATCTTGCCCGAACCGGAATGATACTCCTGACGGTCGCTCTTATATCCGAATTTCTCTTGCGCCATCGTTTCGCACGCCTTATATAGATTGTCGTATGCAACAGTATCACGCACAGTGATGTTCGGATCTGCAAAGCCACTGTCACCACGCTTTGCACCATGTATCCAATGCAGTTGTGAAGGATAGGTAGGCTCTTCGGCTCCACTTGCTGACAGCAGCATCACCACCCAGTTTTTCCCACTTCTCTGCATAGCTTTTATGTCACCAAGGAATGAGGCTATGTTCGGGTCGCCATTCTCATCAGCAATGTTATAGTAGCTGAACGGCTCGTCGGGATTCACCTCCACCTCCTTGCTCACATAGTTAAACCCTCCATAAAGCGCGAGATACCATGAGAAATTGCCTATGCCAGCCTCACTAACACTTGAAGTAGAGACGATAGTGACGTTTGACCCACGGTCAACCTTACATCCGTAAGGAGTGTTTATAGGGAAGTGTTCCACCACAAGGCGGTCGTTTACCACGCTACCTAAAGGTTGTGCAGTGGCGAGATTACGCAGGCGAAAGTCCTTGGATTCCTTTACCGCTTCAATGATGTCGTTTGTGTCAATACATTGTTTTGCCTGAATGTCAACAATCGACACCAATTGCGGCACCGTACGATATTTCGTGTATCTGCATTGCTTGCGCCTAAACGATTTTTTAAGTCGATTGAGTAATTCCTTCAGATGGTTTTCCTTTTTCTCCTCGTTTATGGCTTCCGTAAGTCCCGAACCGATGAGACCAGCAGGTATGGCCACAATGCCAATAGCCACAATACTGAGCATCACTGCCACAATCTTTCCGATGATGGTGACGGGATATTTATCTACCACACCATCCAAATTGTCGAGATATCTTGTTACAGTCCATGCCAACGCCTGCCAGCAATTGCCAAACACCTCCGGTTGCGCCTTATGCTCGTAGTGGTAAAATACCCACCACAACACAAACGTGATGCAGAACAAAATCTTCAACGAAAGCCACATTTCCCTCTTGGTGGCATTATGAGCCTTTTTTGCCAATCCAAGGGATTTATTAAAAATTACCTTTTTAAATATGCTCATTCTTTTCAATCTTATCTATTTAGAGAATTCGATGTCGGAGAAAAATCCTGCAGCAATCAGTTCGGCATTTGCCGTATTAAAATGGTTGCCGAATTGCAGAGCGAGGTTAGTGCTATACGAATGCATCTTCTCGTAATACATCTCATTGTCGCCTTCGCAGTTGAATATGCCCCACGTGTTGTCTCGATCGAAGCGTGTGGCGGAGCCCAACATCCGTTTCTCTTCCTCTTCACTGCTGAACGACAACACAGGATTAATCAGTAATTTCGGCACATCATGCACCTGCAACACAGCCTTTCCCGCATTGTCCATCCCGACGATAGCCGCCAGCGACTCATCAGCCGCCTCATCACTCAGCACCTTTTCAAACTCCTCACTCTCACATGCCACCTCCTTTACTTCAAGCTGATGTTCCCCAGCCATCATGTGAATCCATATCTTCACATCCAGTGCCGTGGTTTTAGAATAACACAACAGAATATGCATAACCAGTTCTTTATAAAGAAAATGCCTACGTCCTTTCAAGCGATTCGGCTGTCTCTTTATACATTTATTCAAAATCCGACTCCGAATCAAGTATCATTTGATATTTCATTGGAATTTTCACACTACCCGATTTATCAATGTAGCCCCATTGTTGAGCAGATCCTTTACCATTTCCAACTGCAGCCAAGCCATTCTTGAATTTTTCTGCATGATCATATATGCATGGGATAACCTCACGACCAGTAGTGTCAATATACCCCCATTTGCCATTCGACTTAACAGGAGCCAAGCCTTCGCTGAAATCGTCTGCTGTTTCATACTTAAAAGGCACTACCAAATTACCTTTATTGTCAATATATCCATAACTTCCGCCTAATTGCACAAGAGACAAACCTTCGCTGAAATCCTCTGCCCAATCATATTTGCAAGGAATGACCTCTGCTCCTGTATTGTCAATAAATCCCCATTTACGGTTTAACTCAACGCGAGCCATACCATTACTGAATTTTTCTACTCTATCATAGTTGCATTTTATAACCATTTGACCTGTTTTGTCAATAAAGCCCTTTTCTTTAGTACGAAAGGAACATACTTTCGCAAGCCCCTCGTTAAAACTAAAACAGAAAGAATAATTGGCTTCAACTACATTGCATCCTGCCTTGTCAATGTAGAACTTCTGTCCGTTATTCCTTGTATATGCCAAACCATCACTAAAGTTTCTTGCAATCCCATACTGGCATGGGATAACTTCTGAACCTGTTTTATCAATAAATCCGTAATATCCATGGTGACGCACTCTTGCCATTCCTTCACAAAAGTCGTTTGCTTTATTATACTTACAAGGCACGACCTCATTACCATCTTTATCGACAAAACCATACTTGTTATTATCTTTTACTCTAAACAATTCCATATTGATAATTTTTTAATCTTTGTTTGTCAAATAAATAGGACCATATATATATTCAATGATAAAATATAAATTCAATTCCACCTCAACATAATGAAGCTATCATTTTATAATATTCTCTCTTCTTGTTATACTCATATAGATAGCAGTTCATAAATTTCTTCCTGCCATGTTCATTAGTTTCCACCGCATGGTATCTCTTTCCATTGCAGCATATCGTGCTTGAGATGGAAGAGATGGTGTCGCCAAAAGCCATTGGATACATCACATTAGAAGGGTTGGCATCTGCAAAGTGGCAACTTTGCATGATAAACCATGAAGGCACCTTAAAGGTTGCCGAAAAATCAATAAGCAGGTCGGTAAACACCATCACATATTTAGGATGATTATTTTTATCGACAATATAGTTTTTTTCCTTGCCATAGTCAAACACGTTGTTTTCTCTTATACAAATATCACCACTGACGATTTCCAGACCTTTACTGTCCTCCAACTTATAATTTATGCGTTCTTCATCCTCGTCACCCCAGATATTGAACAAATAACAGTCCTCGTAGTCGTAATGCCTAACGATTTCAAACAACTCGTATGTATCCTCGTCCTCTATAAACTGTTTCACTTTGTCAGGATTATATATCTCAACAAATATTGCCCACATCACCGGTCTGCCCATGTCGGCAGTGAGTGTGAGAGTACAATCACAATCTTCGTCTTTGGGTATAAGATAGTCCAAGTCCTTATCCAGTTCCACTTGTGCACTATACACTCCATACTCTTCGTCATAACAATTTCTGTTGTATATGCTCATCAGCACAACCTCGTCGTTGTCCTTGATTATCATTTTGGCTATCACTACTCCCACATCGTCGATGTCAACACATCCCTTGAGCAGAGTATCCTTCAATTCAATGTCAATCTTTTTATAATCCTTCGGCTCTTGTTCTTCCGACAGAGGCACGTCGTTCAATGCAAGGAAAAGTTCATCAGTGTTTATTAGGTCAACCCTCCGACTCACAGTCTTGCCCTTCCTCTCGTATTCATACACGAAGGTACAGTTCCAATCTTCGATATCATCCCATTTTATTTGTCCGTTAACTATTTCTTCGGGCTCGTTGTCTTTCGGTTTCTCTTTCTTCGTCCTCAGAAAGTTTAAAGGATCTGTTGCTTCCATCATACGTTTCATCTGGGCGTTGATGGATTCCGTCATCTCTGCCAATTTTTTTTCGATTTCTCTGTTCTGTCTGGCTATTTCTTCTTCGATATTCATAATCAAACAATTTTTATTCGGTGGTATTTTATATAGAAACTATTTTAGTCTGAAAGTTACAGGCACTGCAAATTTTTACATTTACAAATTGCCCATCCTTCTTCCCAGATTCCATTTTGGCATAGATTTCACAACCCTTATAGCCCCCTTGTCAAGAGATGGATCTATACTCTTCGTAATTTCGAAATCAGTCAATGAACCGTCCTTATTAACTACTCTTGAAATATTGTGTATTGTAATATATGCAAAGAAGATGCATTGTCAGTATTTCTTCTTTGCCTTTGATTTAGACAACATCAGGAAATAGCAATATACCGTTTCTCCTTCTGGACCTTTGAACTTCATTAGCGACTGAATTCTTTCTACTTTTGACTTGGCCTCCTGTATTATCTTGTCACTAAACTTCTCTGTTGTAAAGGATGAATTATATGAACTCGAAGAAGAAGAAAGTTCTGATTCAACTAAATCATCATCCATACCATGGTTAGCTGTCTTTCTGCTTTCCTTTTCTGTAGTTCTGTCATTCTCATCATCATAAACAGTCAGTGACTTGTTTTTTGCACCATTAAGAAACTCACCAATAGAACGTGTTGCTTTTATTTTTGCAGCACGTTCCTGTGCTGTTTTATTCATGGAAGAACGCATAGTCTCATAATCCACCAAGACGTAGTATTTATTCAACTTGAATATTCTAGGTTCTGCGATTGTTGATAGTTCATAATGAGACTTAGCTTTACTCATTAACTCCAACATTTCCCCGTCGGATAGTTGCGCGTAAGTTGCAGTGCTGATGGCAAACATTGCGAATGCCACCAGCAGTTTATATAACCCTCTCATCATTATCTATTATTGTTTGTGCCATTTATTATCTCATAGTCAATATTCTTCTCTTGAAGATCCTTAACTACATTATTTAGTTGCTGCTGACTCTTGAGCTTGTAATTTTGTTGCGACTCCATCTTCCTGTAAGCATTGTCAGCCTCCTGTTGACGAACCCGAGCATCCCGGTTTGCCTGTCGATCAAGATTATCTTGCTGCATAGCATTTTCCGCAGCTGCCTTACGCATAGAGTATGTAGAGCCTGTTTTCTCCATTTCATACTCATCAAAAACTTCTTGCATAGTTTTCGCAAATTCGGCACGATTGCGCATTATTGTCTGATCCTGCTCTTCTATTAATCCGATGACCCCCTGTTTGTCATATTCTACAAGAACTTCATAAGTATATTCTTCTGTTGATGGATTATAATATTTTTCATAATCAATAATCTTACATCCATTATTAATTCTTTTTGAAACCAATGTAGTAATTTGCTCTTTCTTTGATTGTTTGTTCTTTGCGCCATTCATTTGAGTTTTTCTTGAATATCTATCTAATGCATCCTTAATCATATTCTCAATGGTACGTTGAAGCTGGGCTCTTGCTTCAAGTTCGGCGAAATTTCTTGCATCCTGAGCATCCTCGTCAGAACTTTCACCAACTGCTCTCAGTTTCCTCGGATCTTTAAATTGAAGTTCTTGAAGTCTTGATAGTTTTTGAACTATACGGCCATCTATCGACGCATTTTCGGGTTGTTGAATAGACTGCTGTTGCTGAGCATTATTAGATTGATTAGCTTTCATCTTCATCAGTTCAAGCTGCAATCTAAGATTTTCATTCTCAAGTTCTAACTCCTTTTTTGACTGAGCCATAACGTTGCCTGCAGAAACAATAACTGCAAGGACTACCAATATTCTTTTTAAATTCTTCATAATTAATATCTTTTTATGTTAATAATTAATTTGCTTTTTTACTTTTCCCATGCCAACCTTGGACAAGAGACATTTGTTGTTTTGCCATTTACCTTGCCCGACCAAGTCCAAGTATTGTTGAAATCCCAATAAGTAGCATATTCAGAATAACAACTCTTCAGATGCTCGGTGATGTTTGTACAGTTTGTAGCCGTGTTACTTCCAGAACCATTAGATGCGGTTGTAGCACAATCCTTACAGTCTGAAGACAATCCTTGGCTCATTGTGGTGTATGACAATACGGATTTGCCATGATTTCCTGCCATACCAGAAACTTTAGAGGACGAACAAGTCAATGAACCTGTAGAATAACATGCTACCAAATCTTTATAAATATCTCCGCAAATACCACCAACGAGATCTTTTCCGCTAATCTCTGCATCAACCTTACATGCTACAATTTGTAAACAATGTCCAGCAATTCCTCCAACACAATTGCCACCAGAGACTTTGCCGTCAAAGCCACAAGACGAAATTTGGAATGAAATAGCACCATATCCGGACATATTGCCCAAAATTCCACCCGTATAGTCACCACCATACACGGACACCTTAGCCGTTGATTTTTCAATTTTTTGAGTAGCTAAGTCTGAATTTCTGGCATGACCAAGGATTCCTCCAACTGCGCTGTTGCCTTTTATGGTATAATCCGTTGATACTGACTCAACATGACAATTGGTTAAACTTACTAATTTACCATATCCACTCCAAGTTTCACCTACAATACCGCCTACGGCATCATTTCCCAAGATAAGAGAATTTTCGGTCAATATGACATTTATATTTTCAATCAAAATAGATTTGCCATTTATTACTCCGGCCAAGGCACCAATGTAATCATTGCTTCCTGCCTTAATATAAACACCTTTTATATTGAGATTCTTTACTACAGCATTACCACTAATATTAGCAAACAATCCCTGTCCATCGTCTGTACGACTAACCTGCAGGTTTCTTATTGTATATCCTGCGCCATCCAACGTTCCTGTGAAATCTGGAATTGGCAACCAATTCTTATTATCCAGATCGATATTGGCGGCAAGCACAAAGTTCTTGTCATAATAATCCTTTATCAGCAGAAGCTGACCTCCAGTCGTTATCTGATAGGGGTCGGCAGCCGTTCCGCTACCACCTTCGAATGCCGAAGCAATGTTTCCGTCCCACTTATTGCTGGCTACATCCTGGGTAGTTACTGCCACCTCGTCACTATATGATGTACCAAGGGCATTGGTGGCATAAGCTCTTACATAATATGTAGTGCCCACTGCAAGGTTGGTTACAGCAGACGAGAATTCGCAAATAGCCTGAGTTCCTCCATTGTCTGACTTTGTGTCATTCACTGTAGGATTGTGAGATAAGCTCCAACAGTGGCCGTATGCCGTAATGGCAGACCCACCAGTCCCAATCAGGCTTCCACCGATATTGAAGCTATTCTGCGTTACGTCTGTAGCAGTGGCAGCAATTGACACCTTCGGAGTGGTCTGCTTCACCTTCGACATGCTTAATGTCAGCACCACATCGCCTTCTGACTTACCTTTGTATGAGATAACAACATTATGAGTATAATCACCATATTCCACAGCATCCCTATTTACGACAACCGATACAGTAGTAGTTCCTTCTGCTTTTATCGTCCCGCTTGTTGTACTGAATGAAGCCCATGCAGGAACATTGCCTATAGAGAATGTGGTCTGTGTATCGCTATTGTTTGAAATGATAAACGTCATCGTGCTGTTGAGGTCACCAAAATTCAAGGTATTGGAAGATAGAGAAAATGCACCCTTCGATTTCATCATAGTGGAAGCATCAACAGTCTGTCCGGTTTTCACTTCAACAGTCCTTGAGATATCCTCATATCCCGTTTTTGAGAAAGTAAGAGTATAAGAGCCCGACTTTAGACTCTTAAAACTGAAAGCTCCATCGTCACCTGTTATCTTCGACTGATTATCGGGAGTTATGCTTACATTAACGTTTGCCAACAAGTGTCCATCGGTATTGTCTTTTACAACACCGCTTATGCTTCCAGTTACACTTACATTTCCCTCAATATCAGAATCCTTGGCACATGACACGAATGTCAATGTAACAAGAGTTATCAGAAACGCCAAAATGCTTTTAATGTTTATGTACTTCATATTCATATTAATAATGTTAGTTTTTAGAATTTGTATGCTAATGAAACACCGAAATTATCTATACCCGCTTTTGGGGCAATAGTAAGACTTCTGCCACCTTTCTTGTAAACTGGACGCTGGGCGCCCTCGGATATGAATGCGTCAAACACATTCCATAAATATACCACTCCTGCGGCTCCAATACATATGTATGTACCTGTTCGCCACGATTTCTTCTTGTCGCTATACTCCTTTAGCAAGGCATTTGCATCTTCAGAAGAATACATCGGCAAGTTGTTGTTGACATTATTATATTTGTCATTATATTGGCTACGGGTTGACTCACAAATGATGACTCCAGCCGCAGCAGCAGTTGTCAATCCAAGAAAGACTGCTCCTTTAGCTGTTGAACCTTTATAGAATTGACCTGCACCAGGTACAACCATCGACATTAATCCAGCCAATCCTTTATTTGCATTTGTCTTAGATATCACAAGGTAATACGCTATGACCTCTTCATTTATCTTGCAAAGTGTTTCGATGTTCTTCACTTGACCTTTTGAAGTCTGAATAATCTCTTCCGACAATTTTTCCTTTGAAGACGACATGTCACTATTAATATCTAATACAGATTTCGCTTCCTGCTCTGCACCTCTTAAATATTCTATAGCCTCTCGTTCTGCCAGCATTTTGCCATTGTGGTTTGTTTTTCCCGTATTAACCACCAATACCAAAACACGGTATCCGGAATTGGTCTTGTAAGTCTTCGGTCCAAGCATGCCTGTTCGAGAATAATCATCCTTAGTCCGGTTTACAAGGTTTGTAATATCCCTCTCTGAAAGTTGTGCGTATATGGAATTGCACAAAAGGGACAAGAGAATCAAAATAGTAAATTTTACCTTCATAATTATTGTTTTTATTATTGTTATTGCCTTTTATACATGCGATGCTGAAACAGCAATTCGCAGATTCGCGGGCAAATTTATGAATTATTTTCTAAATCGATTTGGTTCAAATTGATTCAAGTATCACATAAATGTTAATTATAGGGAATATTTAGCGTTATTTCATGTTAAAAATGTCTATTCAACAGATTTCTCGCTAACATTCTTCGCCATAATGCCATTGCCCAATCACTGCTTAGGGCACTATATTAACATAGACATTCATAACAAAAATTTCAATGAAAAGGTATTAAAAATAATATTTTTTAACATCTTTCTATTGTTGCAAAGCGAGCTGTCCAGAAAAGACGAACAAAAGCCATCCCAACCCCATTGAGGTCAGGATGGCTTTTTGATGAAGGTGATGATACTATTACCAAATTTTGTGGTTCTTCTGCAATTTAGTTTAAGAACACATGTTCCAGTATAAGTCAGGTAATCAGTTGCTAACTGAATAGGGTAATCAGTTGCTAACTGAATAGGGTAATCAGTCGTCAACTGAATAGGGTAATCAGTCGTCAACTGAATAGGGTAATCAGTCGTCAACTGAATAGGGTAATCAGTCGTCAACTGAATAGGGCAATCAGTTGTCAACTGAATAGGGTATTCAGTTGACAACTGAACGATGATGCTTTCTTATTCCTTCCATTGTGCGAATATGTTAATTTTTGCGCAATAGTAATAATAATCGACGTATCAATCTGTCGAAGAATAAACTCATACTTGAACATGTGTTCTTAAACTAAATTGCAGAAGAACCAATTTTGTCGTCATATATAAATGGTGCCACTTCACGACCAGTCTTGTCTATATAGCCGCATTTACGAGACTTTATAACTAAAGCCAAACCATCGTGGAAATTAAAGGCAAGATCATACTTGCAAAGGATAACTAAACGGCCAGTCTTGTCTATATAGCCATACTTACCTTTACTGGATACTTTGTATAAACTGATTTCATTTGATTTCATCGATTCAAAACAATCTATTACGGTCTCTCCAAGACCATTTTTGCAATATAATTAACACTCATACCACCATATTATAATTTAGCTCCACACTCCATGCAGAATCCGTCTTCTGGATTTGCATGCGCGCCACATTTTGGACATTCGACGCCTTGCGGCTTTGCTCGTGCATCATGTTCTCCCGTTAGGAGCAATTAAGGCTGTGACATCATTCAGCACCACCTTCACGTCATGGATATTGGCAAAGCCACCAATTTCAACACTATCTATCACCATATACGAAATAATAAATTGCGTTTTTAATTGAATTTTGCTGCAAAAATACATTATTTTTCTGAAATACGCAATTTTTTAGCTTTAAAAGCATTGTTTTTTCAAATATATAGAAATCGGGCATTGGGTCAGGTACATCGGTTCACTCTTTCGGGTCGATGAACTTGTCCCTGTGATTCACTCCCTGTGATTCACAGAGCGGGAAATGAAAAAAGTAAAATTTATAGACAAAACCATTTATTTACCACTACTGGACAAGATAGAGGGAAATAGTGGAGGAAGACGGGCTTTATTACTGGATTCATATCAGACAAGGAAGGAAAAACACCCATGTTTCAACACAAAAACTGTGAAAAAACGCCCTCAAAACCCAACCATAAGTAGGCTCTGCCTCCACTCTGCCTCCGCTGTGACTCTATACCAAAGTCGGTGTAAGACTACTTAAAACGCCAAAATAGCATATCTTTGTGAAAATAATTTGGGAAGAACGTGAATAAGAGGAAAAAAATTAATAACTTTGCAGCGGATTTCTCTGAAGTAACAAATAAAATAAATGGAATATCGAGACGAAGACATACAACGACTAAAAGAAAAAGTGGAAATTGTGGTGGGAAAAAGTATTAAAACACCACGAGACTTCAACTTTTTGTCGAAACAAGTGGAGGGTTTTACCGGTGAATCGCTATCGGCAAGCACCCTTAAGAGAGTATGGGGATATGTGGACACGGAATGCAAACAGAGCAAGTTTACTTTAGACACATTGGCACAAATGGTGGGATATGCCAGTTGGGACAATTTCGTGAAAGGGGGTATGAATGATTCTAACGTGAGCTTTCGTATAATTAAACGTAAGTTGATGAGCGAAGCACTCGTATTTGGCGACCTGGTGAAGCTGGTATGGAAACCTGACAGAGTGGTCACCGTGGAGTATCAGGGACAATCAACTTTCAGGGTAGTGGAGTCTGTGAACAGCAAGCTTTCAAAAAACGATACATTTCAATGTAGTCAGTTTGTGGACAAACAAGAGCTCTACCTTAACAACCTTTACCATCTGGGAATGCCTGTGACTGACTATGTCTGCGGACAGCAAGGCGGCATAATCTGGAACTTGGTAAGCAATGACAAAAAATAGCAGTGAATATTGTACTTTTCTGCGAAATTAATCAAAACAGGGGCTTTATGCTGTCGTTAACCCTCACATTCGGATTTTCAGCCGTCAGTGAGCGCGAAAGGGTTCTGATATGATTTGTTGTGCGTGTAGATGTTCAGTTGATAGAGCCTTGCCGTCCTTACGTCGAAGATGCGTTCCTTGTCACCTCTGAGGGTTGACCACCACAACATAACGAAACAAAGAGATTGTTGTGAAATAAAAAAATCCCCCGAACCTTATTAGGAACGGGGGAGTTGTGTAAGGGAAAGCAAGTGGTTAGTTGCTTACTGGTATCTTCTCAACACGACGCTGATGACGACCGCCCTCAAACGTGGTCTTGAAGAACTCGTCCATGATTGCTCCAGCTGTCTTATTGTCGATGAAACGGCCTGGCATTACCAGTACGTTGGCATCGTTGTGCTGACGGCAGAGATGAGCTATCTCTGGAATCCAAGCGAGTCCGGCGCGTACACCCTGATGTTTGTTGAGCGTGATGCTGATACCCTCGCCACTACCGCAAACGGCAATGCCAGGATAAACCTCGCCGCTCTCGATAGCTTCGCCCAAGGCATGGCCGAAGTCGGGATAATCGCAGCTTAGGTCGCTGTATGTTCCAAAGTCCTTGTAGGCATAACCATGCTCTTCAAGGTACTGGAGCACATATTTCTTTAAAGCAAAACCTGCGTGGTCGCAAGCTACTCCTACTGTCTTTACTTCCATATTACAACATTGCCTTTACCTGATTGTAAACGTTCTCTGCTGTGTAGCCGAGTTTCTCGTCGAGCACCTTGTAAGGAGCAGAGAAGCCGAAGCTCTCAAGACCCCAAACCTTTGACTCTGGAGCGGCACCGATGAGGAAGCCCTGGAGGTTGACTGGCAGACCGGCGGTCATACCAAACACCTTTGCGCCTGCAGGCACTACGCTCTGCTGGTACTCGGCACTCTGAGTGCGGAACAGACCTTCAGAAGGAACGCTGACGATGCGTACCTTCACGCCATCCTTGCGGAGCAGCTCTGCGCCACTGACGAGGGTAGATACCTCAGAACCTGTTGCCACGAGCACTACGTCAGGATTCTCGTCAGAACCAGCCACTACATAGCCACCCTTGCGAGCCTGCTCGTAGTCGTTGCCATCAGGCAGGTTGTTGATGTTCTGACGGCTGAAGATAAGAGCTGTAGGAGTGTCGGTATTCTCCATTGCCATAGCCCAAGCCACTGTTGTCTCCTTGGCGTCGGCTGGACGGAGCACGAGGCAAGAGTTCTTGCCAGCGTGGTTCTTCAGCTTCTCCATGAGACGGATCTGTGCCTCCTGCTCTACAGGCTCGTGTGTAGGACCGTCCTCGCCTACGCGGAATGCGTCGTGAGTCCAGATGAACTTCACTGGCAACTGCATGAGGGCTGCCATACGCACTGCTGGTTTCATATAGTCGGAGAACACGAAGAATGTACCGCAAGCTGGGATGACACCACCGTGGAGAGCCATACCGATGCAGCAGCAAGCCATGGTGAGCTCAGCTACACCAGCCTGGAAGAATGCACCGCTGAAGTCGCCCTTCACGAGAGCCTTGGTCTGCTTGAGGAAGCCGTCGGTCTTGTCAGAGTTAGAGAGGTCGGCAGAAGCGCAGATCATGTTTGGTACCTGCTGTGCCAAAACGCTCAGACAAGCAGCTGATGCGCTACGAGTAGCGTCGTTGTCCTTCTGAACACACTTGCTCCAGTCGATCTTCGGAGCCTTGCCGCTGAACCACTCAGCCTGCTGTGCAGCCTTCTCAGGATTAGCGTCGGCCCAAGCCTTCTCCTCTGCATAACGCTCAGCGCAGATGCCCTTGAGCTCTTCAGCACGCTTTGCGTAGAGTTCCTGAACCTCTGGGAAGATCTGGAATGGGTTCTCTGGGTCGCCACCGAGATTCTTAACAGTGTTGACATAAGCGTCGCCGCCAAGAGGAGCACCGTGGGTCTTGCAGTTAGCCTCGTAAGAAGAGCCGTCAGCCTTCAAGGCACCCTTACCCATGATACACTTACCTATGATGAGGGTTGGCTTGCCTTCTACCTTCTTTGCCTTGTCGAGAGCCTCGCGAATCTGGTCAACATCATTTCCGTTGATTTCGAACACTTCCCAGCCCAGAGCACGATACTTGGCTGCAGTGTCCTCGTTCATCACTTCCTTAGTCTCGGTAGAGAGCTGGATGTCGTTGCAGTCGTAGAACATGATGAGGTTGTCGAGTCCGAGCACAGAAGCCACGCGAGCTGCACCCTGAGAGATCTCCTCCTGGATACCACCGTCAGAGATATATGCGTAGATGGTTTCCTTATCGAAAGTAGGGTTGCCTGTATGAGCAGCAAGGAACTTTGCTGCAATGGCGGCACCAACGGCAAAGACATGGCCCTGACCGAGAGGGCCAGAAGTGTTCTCTATACCACGTGCAATCTCAAACTCAGGGTGACCTGTAGTAGGCGAACCCCACTGACGGAGTTGTGCAAGCTCGTCGAGAGTGAACTTGCCTATAAGTGTGAGCTGCGAATAGAGCATTGGAGCCATGTGGCCTGGGTCAAGGAAGAAACGGTCACGACCTACCCAACCTGGATTCTGTGGGTCGTACTTCAAGTACTCGCTATAGAGCACGTTGATAAAGTCTGCACCACCCATGGCGCCACCAGGGTGACCACTCTTAGCTTTTTCTACAGCTGAGGCAGCAAGGATACGGATATTATCCGCTGCCTTGTTCATTAAATTCTTGTCATTCATATTTTTACAAATAGTTTAATGTTGTGAATTATTATTTGGTTCAAATAAACATAATTATTTAACGTCGAGCACAACGATAGAGCGTGCTGGCACCTTGACTGAAAGTATGCCCTTCTTCAGTTTGGCATCCTTGAAGTCAACAGGCTTCACACGGTCTGGATGGTCAAAGTCGTTGTATTCAGCTACATCCTTGCATGTGAGGATGCGGCCGCTGACGGTCTTTGCCTGAGCTCCCTCAAGGCTTATCTCCACCTCCTGCGGTTCGGTGAGGCTTACATTTGACAGCGAGAGGATGATGCTGCCGTCAGCCTTCTTTGCAGCCGACGAATGGAGCATCTCCACCTTTCTGCCTTCCTTGGCATGGCTGTCGCCACGCACTCTCTTGGAAGTGCTCTCCACGTCGAGTGGCAGGTATGTAGCCTCCTGGAATCCCTTGTACATCTCGAAGACGTGATAGGTAGGAGTGAGCACCATATGGCCTGTACCCTTCTGGTCGGTGAGAATCATCGACTGGAGCACGTTGACCACCTGTGCGATGTTTGCCATGCGCACGCGGTCGCAGTGACGATGGAACACGTTGAGCGAGAGGGCAGCAACTAAAGCGTCGCGCATGGCATTCTGCTGATAGAGGTGTCCACTGATGGTGCCGGGCTCCTCATCCCACCATGTGCCCCACTCATCGACGAGCAGTCCTATCTGCTTCTTTGGGTCCTTGCGGTCCATGATGTCGGCATGCTTTCTCACGATATCCTCAATCTCAAGACACTTGCCGATGGTCCAGTAATAGTCGTCTTCAGAAAATTTTGTTGCAGAGCCTTTGCTTCCAGTCCATCCGGCGCAAGTATAGTAGTGAAGCGAAACACCATCCATACGGTTGCCGATGCGGTCCATGAGCACTTCAGTCCAGTTCCAGTCGTAGTCGCTGGCGCCGCTGGCAATCTTGTAGAGCTTGTTTCCGTCGTAGTTACGGCAATAGACAGAGTAGCGACGGTAGAGGTCGGAATAATATTCCGGACGCATATTGCCACCGCATCCCCAGCTCTCGTTACCTACTCCTAGGAACTTCACCTTCCATGCCTTGTCGCGTCCGTTCTGACGGCGCAGCTTCGCCATTGGCGTGTCGCCGTCGCTGGTCATATACTCAACCCACTTGGCCAACTCTTCTACCGTTCCGCTGCCCACGTTACCGCTGATATACGGTTCGCAGCCGAGCATCTCACAGAGGTTGAGGAACTCATGAGTACCGAAAGAGTTGTCTTCGATGGTGCCTCCCCAGTTGTTGTTTTGCATCTTGGGGCGTTTATCTTTCGGGCCGATGCCGTCCATCCAGTGATACTCGTCGGCAAAGCATCCTCCTGGCCATCTCAGTACAGGAATCTGGAGGGCTTTCAGAGCCTCGAACACATCCTTGCGATAGCCGTTGATGTTTGGTATCTGAGAGTTTTCGCCTACCCAAAGTCCGCCGTAGATGCAAGAACCAAGGTGTTCAGCAAACTGTCCATAAATCTCCTTATGGATTTTCTGTGTGCCCTGGTTTACATGCACTGTAACCTTGGCGTTGTCAGCCATAGCCGCCATTGAGAAGGCGGCTATGGTGATAGCTGTGAATATTCTTTTCATAATGTTCAAAAGAACTAATCTGCGATTAGGTCAATATTTCAATCGTTCAATTGTTCAATTCTTATTCTCCACCGCGGCCTGTTCGATGGCAAGACCACGCTTGTAGTTCTCGATCCACTTGTTGAATCCAGCCACATCCTCGGCAGTAGGAGATATCTCCTCGCCTGTGTTGCCAGCGAAGACGCAGTCCTCAAGCCATCCGGCGAGAGTCTTTGCCTCCGGATTATTCACGAGATACGAGCCGAGCAGTGCGATACCCCATGCACCACCCTCGCCTGCTGTCTCCATGACAGATATTGGCGAGTTGATGGCTGCTGCTAACACACGCTGACCTACTCCCTTGGTCTTGAACAATCCGCCGTGACCTGTGATACGGTCAACCTTGACATGCTCCTCGTTGAAGAGGATGTCGTTACCTATCTTCAATACACCTACCGAAGCATAGAGGTTGGCGCGCATGAAGTTGGCGAGGTTGAACTTATCGTTGGCTGAGCGTACGAACATTGGGCGTCCTTCTGCCAGACCTGTCACCGGTTCGCCGGAGATATAGTTATAGGCGATGAGTCCGCCACAATCAGCGTCACCAGTGAGTGCATTGTTGTAGAGCTTACCGAACACTTCGTTCATATCTACCGGAACGCCAAGCAGTTGCTGATATTCCTTAAAGAGGTTTACCCATGCGTTGAGGTCGCTGGTACAGTTGTTGCAGTGTACCATTGCCACGAGAGAGCCGTCAGGTGTTGTCACCATGTCGATCATCTCGTAAGGCTTGGTGAGGTCTTTCTCAAGCACGATCATCGAAAATGACGATGTACCTGCAGAGACATTACCCGTGCGCTGCTTTACGGCGTTGGTAGCCACCATGCCAGTGCCGGCGTCGCCCTCTGGAGGACATACGGGGATGCCTGGTTTAAGGTGTCCGGAGATGTCGAGACGCTTTGCACCTTCTTCGGTGAGGAATCCTGCATTCTCTCCAGCCAGTTTCACCTTTGGCAGAATGTCGATAAGTTTCCATCCGAATCCCTTTGGCTCAACGAGCTTGTCAAACTTTGCGACCATCTCAGCAGAGTAGTCGCGTGTCTGTGGGTCGATAGGCAGCATACCTGATGCATCGCCGATGCCGAGCACCTTTTCGCCAGTCACCTGCCAGTGTATATAACCGGCGAGTGTGGTGAAGAAGTCGATGTTGGCAACGTGCTCCTCGTTGTCGAGTATGCACTGATAAAGATGTGATATGCTCCAACGGAGAGGGATGTTATATACGAACAGCTCAGACAGTTCTGCAGCAGCCTTTGCAGTGTTGGTATTACGCCATGTGCGGAAAGGCACGAGAATGTTCTGCTGCTTGTCGAATGCCATATAGCCATGCATCATGGCCGAGAAGCCGATGGCGGCGAGGATCTCAATCTCGCAGTCATACTTTGCAAGAACGTCCTTGCGAAGTTCGGCGTAGCAATCCTGCAATCCGTACCATATAGCCTCTACGCTATAGGTCCACAGTCCGTCAACGAGCTGGTTTTCCCACTCGTGGCTACCTTGTGCTATAGGCTTGTTCTCCTGGTCGATGAGAACGGCCTTTATACGTGTAGATCCAAACTCGATACCGAGAATGGCCTTACCCTGTTGTATGGTTTCTTTTGCGGTCATATTTTCTTTATTAATTTTGGAAGTTAAAGAAGTTAAGGAAGTTAAAGAAGTTAAGGACAATAGTCATTGCGCTTCCGCCAAGGAGTTCCGAAGTTTAGACATACGTCTTTAACTTCTTTAACTTCCTTAACTTCTTTACCTTCCCTTTCCTCCCAAAGCTGAATTACTTAAACGACTTGTTCAACATGTAGTACACCTCGTTGTTGCGGAGCTGTGTCTTGAAGCCGCTTGTAGTGGTGTCCTTATCGATATTGATGCACTCGATGTCGAGCATCTCGGCGAAGTCTTCCCAGTATTCAGCTGTGATATCATAAGAGAATGCGCTGTGGTGTGTACCTCCGGCGAGGATCCATGCGCCTGCACCGATCTCGAATGAAGGCTGTGGTACCCAAAGTGCAGAAGCCACGGGGAGCTTTGGCATTGGCTTTGGCTCGATACACTCTACCTCAGAGGTGATGAGACGGAAGCGGTTGCCGAGGTCAACGACGGTGGCCTTGATACCACGACCGGTCTTTGAGGTGAAGACAAGACGTGCAGTCTGCTCCTTGCGGATACCGATACCGAGGAAGTGAACCTCGAGTGTTGGCTTGTTGACAGCGATGAGCGGACAAACCTCGAGCATGTGGCTCTGGAGGCTTGATGTGCAGTCGGGAGCGAAGTTGAGGGTGTAGTCCTCGAGGAACGAGCATCCCTTCTCCAAGCCCTGGTTCATCATCCAGAGAGAGCGATAGAGGCAAGCTGTCTTCCAGTCGCCCTCGGCACCGAAGCCGATACCCTCTGCCATCAGTCGCTGAGAAGCGAGACCTGGTATCTGGTCGAAGCCGATGAAGTTCGGGTCGTTGATGTCTGCCTCGCCAAGGTCGTCGAAGTTGGTGGTGAAGGCAGTAGCGCCCTCTTCCTTCAGCACTCGGCGCAGAGCGATCTCTGCCTTAGCTGCATGAAGCACCTTCTCCCAGTAAACCTCTTCGCCAGACTCGTCGATCTTGATGGTGTATTCCTTCTTGTATTCCTCAACGAGAGCCTGTGCCTCCTCGTCAGAAACCTGCTTCCAGTATTCCATGAGGTTTGATACTGGATAGTAGTCAACATGATAGCCGAGACGCTGTTCGAACTCTACGCGGTCGCCATCGGTAACGGCAACGTTGTTCATGTTCATACCGAACATCAGACAGCGGCAGTTGTGAGCGTCGGCAACGGCAGCAGCCACGCGCGACCAAACGGCTATTCTCTCCTGTGCCTCTGGGCTCTTCCAGTGTCCTACCACCACCTTGCGTGGAACGCGCATACGTGTGCAGATATGACCGAACTCGATGTCGCCATGAGCCGACTGGTTGAGGTTCATGAAGTCCATGTCGATAGTATCCCAAGGCAGGTCGGCGTTATACTGAGTGTGGAAGTGAAGCAAAGGCTTCTTCAGTGCCTGAAGACCCTTGATCCACATCTTTGCGGGCGAGAATGTGTGCATCCAAGTGATGATGCCGACACACTTCTCGTCATTGTTCGAGGCCTTCATGATAGCCTCTACTTCAGCAGAAGAGTTTGCTGTACCTTTATATACTACTTTGATAGGAAGGCGGCCAGACTCGTTGAGTCCTTCAACCATTTCCTTTGAGTGACTGTCCACTGCTACTACTGCGTCGCCTCCATAGAGGAGCTGTGCGCCTGTTACGAACCATACTTCATAGTTCTCAAATGCTTTTACCATAGGATGTAAGTTTTTTAATTTGATTATTTAATTAATTGTTAGATTGTAAGCGATGTTATTTCTTCTTCTGTCCGTAGTATGCGTTAGGGCCATGCTTACGGCTGAAATGCTTCTCGACGAGCAGCGGGTTCATCGTTGTGTCGGGATTGACAGAGAACGACACGAATGCCATCTTTGCCACCTGCTCCATCACCACTGCGTTATATACGGCGTTGTCGGCGTCCTTGCCCCAAGAGAATGGACCATGGTTCTTCACCAGCACGCCTGGAGTGTGAACAGGGTTGATGTTGCCATCCTTGATGCGCTTCACGATCACATTGCCTGTCTCGAGCTCATAGTCGCCCTTCACCTCTGCCTCTGTCATCGAGTCGGTGCATGGGATATCGTCGTGGAAATAGTCGGCATGTGTGGTACCGATGTTTGGAATATCCTTGCCAGCCTGTGCCCATGCTGTGGCATAAGTGGAGTGAGTGTGAACCACGCCACCTATCTCAGGGAAAGTGCGGTAGAGCACGAGATGGGTTGGAGTGTCTGACGAGGGGTTGAGGTCTCCCTCCACCACCTTTCCTGTCTCGAGGTCAACGACGACCATGTCCGAGGCCTTCATGTCGTCATAGCTCACGCCAGAAGGTTTTATTACTACGAGACCTTTCTCACGGTCTATGCCTGAGACGTTGCCCCACGTGAATATCACGAGATTGTGCTTAACCAAGTCGAGGTTAGCCTTAAAGACTTTTTCTTTCAGTTCTTCTAACATAATGCAATATTTTATAAGTGAATTTTATGTTTATTCTTCCATTAGTATTTCCCAGCCTTACTGGTGGGATATAACCTATATATATATTGTGTGTGATAATAATTTCAAAGTTTGAAGTTCGAGTCGTCGCGATACGCTTTTTGGTTGAAGCGGTAGAGCGATGCGCCTCGCTTTGAGTTCTGCTTGTCGATGAGCTCAGTCTTCTCTATGAATCCCATTTCCTTGATGCGCTTTCGGAAATTTCGTTTATCAACTTCTTCACCAACCACAGCTTCATAGAGTTTCTGTAATTGTGTGAGTGTGAACAGGTTTGGCAGGAGGTTGAAACCTATTGGTTCGCTCGAAATCTTCTGCCTCATCAGTTTTCTTGCTCTCATCACCATGTTATTATGGTCGGAATAGAGATTGGGCATATCGTCGATATTGACCCACTCCACCCCATGCTGTTCCTGCAACGTCTTGTCGTAGTCATTGACGTTGATGAGTGCGTAATATGCGATGGAGATGACCCTCTCACCAGGATCTCGATCTACCCTACCAAACGCCCCCACCTGTCGGATATAGAGATTGCGCAGTCCGGTGAGTTCCAATATCACCCTGTTTGCAGCCTCGTCGATGCTCTCTTGAGCGTTGACAAATCCACCGTACAGCGACCATTCGCCGCGTCCTGGATCCATCTGTCGTTTACCTACGAGTATGCGGAGCTTTCCCTCGTCGAATCCGAATATGATACAGTCAACGGAAACGAGTACTTTCGGATATTCCTGATAAAATTGTGTCATCTAAATATTCAATTGGGTTTCTTTACAGGTAAAAGGTCGCCAGAGCATGTCTGCCTATGCCTGCTCTCGCAAGTCTGGCGACCTTATTGTTCTTTATAGTTTATTATTTACGATTATTACCAGAAGTATGCGTAGAAGGCTGCACAGAGTCCGATAACGACGAGTGTACCTACGATATCGAACAAGCCCCAGCTCTCGCGGATAGACTTCTTGAAGTCGGCTGTGAATGTGATGGCCTCCACCTGTGCCTTGCTTGGAGCAGGAGTAAAGCAGCTCACAACAATCATGAAGAGGATGAGGAACACAAGCAGCCAGCACTCAAACACGAGCCAGTTGGTCTGCCAGAACCATGCTGTGGCATCCCAGAACGCACCGTCCATAGCAGCCTTGCCTGTGTCGGTGATAACATTGGTAACAAGGCGGAGCATACCGATAAGGAAACCGACGATCATGGTGTATTCACCTGCCTTAGGAGTAATCTTCTTGGAGAAGATACCCATTGCAAACACAGCTACCATTGCCGGAGCCAAGAGCGACTGGATTCCCTGGAGATAGTTGTAGAGGGTGTCCATCTTCATCATGATAGGCAACCATGCGAAACCGAGGATAACGACTACCACGGTAGCCATACGGCCTACGAATACATAATGCTCCTCGCTCATACCCTTCTTGAGTGGCTTGTAGAAGTCCTCGGTGAAGAGTGTGGCGCAGCTGTTGAAGAAAGCAGCAAGCGAAGCGACGAGGGCGCAGATGAATCCGATGGTCACGATACCCTTGATACCGGCGGGAAGCACGTTCTTCACCATGATGGCGAATGCAGCGTCGGTCTCCTGCATCTCGATTGTTCCCTGCTCAGCCAATGCTGCGGCAATCATACCAGGGATAAGGAACATGAAGCAAGGGAGGACCTTGAAGAAACCGGCAGCGATGGTACCGCGGCGGGCGCGCTTCATCACCTCCTCATTGCTCTCGCCAGGCACCTGTCCGAGTACACGCTGTACGATGTGCTGGTCGGTACACCAGTACCAGAAACCGATGATGGTTGCTCCGAGGAACACTACGAAACCAGGATATTCCTGATACATGCTATCGCCAGCCTCCCAGTGGAACATGTGTGTTGTTCCGTAGCCGTTGTTCAGCTGGTTGCAATAGTTCATCATGCTTGTCCATCCCTCACCAATGCTACCGCCACCGAGTGTGGCCAAACCGAGGAAGAGAACGAGGAATGAACCGATGACGAGAATAGGAGTCTGGATGGTGGAGAGAGTCATCACACCCTTCATACCACCGAACACGGTGAAGATGGTGGTGAGGATGATAAGGCCGATGGCTCCCGCCCAGAAGTTCAGACCCCAAAGATACTCGAAGAAGATACCACCTGTAAGTGCTGTCACGCTCACCTTAGTGAGGATATATGCCACGAGGGTGATGATAGACAGCCATGATCCAGTGCGCTGTGTATAGCGGAACTTAAGGAAGTCAGGCATGGTGATGATCTTGCCCATCTTGTTGATAAGGAGCTGATAGAAAGGTACGAAGAGCCAACCGAGGATGAGGATCATCCATCCCTGCATCTCCCAGTGAGCCATACCCACACCGCTCTTTGCGCCTGTACCGGCGAGACCTACGAGGTGCTCGCTACCGATATTTGCGGCAAAGATGGCCATACCAATCACATACCACGGCTCACCCTTACCGAAGAGGTAAGCGGAAGAGTCTTCTCCTTGTTGTGCTTTCTTGTCTTTGACAATAGCCCTCCACACAGCCCATACCACGCCGAGAACACCTATGGCGAGCACGGCCCAGTCAAGCCAAATAAATTCTGTTGATGTCCAATTCATTGTTTTTTATTTGATTAAGTTTGTTTATTCTTTACTTTACAGAGAATTTGTATGCACAGTGGCTATAGTACTTCTCGCCTGGCTTCAGGTATGGCTGTGGCCAGTCTTTCTTGTTTGGAGAGTCAGGATATTTCTGGCTTTCAAGACATACCGACACCTGCTTAGGATATTTAATGCCGTGCTTGCAAGATATTCCTGTGCCCTGGAAGTTGCCTGTATAT
Organism: Prevotella sp. P5-92; assembly: GCF_002251245.1. Classification (GTDB taxonomy): domain Bacteria; phylum Bacteroidota; class Bacteroidia; order Bacteroidales; family Bacteroidaceae; genus Prevotella. The sequence goes on along the minus strand of NZ_NPJG01000098.1, from coordinate 10,525 downwards.
ACCTGAACACCAGGTTCGTTGGTGTACATCTCGAGGAAGATGCCAGTCTTTGGAGAATAGAGCGAAGCGCACACCTGTGTGTCGTCTCCCTTTCCGTCCTTATAGGTGTTAAGACACCAGTTGTGGTCATAACCGCTGGCGTTCTTTATCTGCTGGAACGTGGTGTCGCAGATGGTCTCTGCTATGGCATGTGGATTGCGGAAGTCCATTGGGGTGCCTTCCACGGGTGCTATTTCGCCTGTTGTCATATATGTCTTGTCGGCTGGAGTGTAGTTGTCGGCATTAACATAGAGCACCATGTCGGTACCCACCTGCGACGGGTCGCCGTTGAGGTTGAAATAGCTGTGGTTGGTCTGGTTAATGATAGTCTCCTTGTCTGTTGTTGCCTCCCACTGGATGTCGAGCGTATTGTTGCTCAATACGGTGTAAGTAGTGGTGGCAGTCACTGTGCCAGGGAAGCCGTTGTCGCCGTCGGGCGATACTATAGTGCATTTCAGAGTTGAGTCGTTGAGCTGTTCTGCGTCATACACCTGATACATCCATCCGGTGAAACCGCCATGGAGACAGTGTCCGAAATTGTTTTGTGGCAGTTGATACTCCTTGCCTTCAACGGTGATCTTGCCTTGGTTGATGCGGTTGGCATAACGTCCTACCGAAGAACCGAAGTCGCTTGGAGAATTCTTGATGTCGGCATACTGTGCGATATTGTCATAACCGAGCACTACATCGGTGGGCTTTCCGTCCTTGTCAGGAACGACCAGCGATACCACACGTGCACCGAAGTTGGTGATACACACTTCCATGCCGTTACTGTTCTTCAACGTGTAAAGAGCGGTCTTCTTTCCGTTGATTACCGAATCGAACTGTGCAGGATTCAGACCAGAAACGGTCTCGGTAGCCTGCTGACCTGAGGTGCAACTTGCTGCTATCGCGAGCATACCTACACCCAAGATAGATAACTGAATCTGTCTCTTCATGAGCTTGTTTTTAGTTTAATTTTAAGATTGTTCTTAATTTGTGCGCTAAGTTACGACTTTTTTTTGATATGACAAACATTTTTGCTGTTTTTTTTTATTATTAGTGTAATATTTACACTTTTATTGACTATTTTGTCCATTTATAGGCCAAAATGAGGCATAAAATTGACATAAAACAATAAAAGCGCAAGAATTGTCTGATTCCTGCGCTTTATATTATATAATAAGGTGTAACCGAGAGTTACTCGATTCTTCTTGAACCGTCGCCGATGACCACGTCGTAAACCTTTGGAGCGTGTCCGTATTTTGCGGCAAACTTCTCCTTTGCGTCAGCGATGAACTTATCGTAGAGCTCTTCCTTGACAAGGTTGATGGTGCAACCGCCGAAGCCACCGCCCATGATGCGGCTACCAGTCACGCCGTTCTCCTTGGCAATGTCGTTGAGGAAGTCGAGTTCTTCGCACGACACCTCATACTCTTTCGATAGTCCGTAGTGAGTCTCGTACATCTTCTGTCCCACTGTCTCATAGTCGCCAGCGTTGAGTGCGTCGCAAACGGCAAGTACGCGGTCTTTCTCTCCGAGTACAAACTTAGCGCGCTTGTAGTCTTCCTCGCCTACCTCAGCCCTTACCTCGTCGAGCTGTTCCCATGTGCAGTCGCGCAGAGTCTCAAACTTGCCTTCCGGATGCTTAGCGGCGATGTGCTTAACCACATTCTCGCAGCTGTTGCGGCGGTCGTTATATGGCGAACCGGCGAGCTCATGCTTCACTACAGAGTCGAGCAACACGAGTTTGTAGCCCTCAGGATTGAATGGGAAATACTCGAACTCACGGCTGCGGCAGTCAAGACGCATAAGGCAACCAGCCTTGCCGAAGACACTTGCGAACTGGTCCATGATACCGCAGTTTACACCGCAGTAGTTATGCTCAGTGGCCTGTCCTGCCAACACCATATCCCATTTCGACACTTTGTTGTCGCCGAAGAGGTCGTTGAGCGCGAAGGCATAGCAGCTCTCGAGTGCTGCAGAAGACGACATTCCTGCACCGAGTGGCACGTCGCCTGCAAAAGCGGTGTTGAATCCCTTGACATCCACACCGAGTTTGCGCATCTCCTGAACCACACCATAGATATAGCGTGCCCAGCTTGCTCGTGGACCCTGGGGGTCGTCAACCTTAAACTCAACACGATCCTTGAGGTCGATAGAGTAACACATTATAGTGTTTGTGCCATTAGGACGTATCTCACAGAGCATGCCCTTATCCACAGCTCCGGGGAAGACGAACCCGCCGTTATAGTCGGTATGTTCACCAATGAGGTTGATACGTCCAGGCGATGCATAAAGATTACCTGTCTTACCGTCAAAGTGCTTAATGAAGCGACTTCTTACAAATTCTATTTCCATAAATGTTTTTTGATATTGTTAATAATAAAGTTAGTCAACCGGGATGTCTTTATTCACGTTCTTCGATCCGAGCAATGCATACCAGAACATGTATGCCAATGCGACGAGAGGAACGATATAGCTGATCATATATCCAGCATTGTCGGCGATAAAGTTCTGGATGAGTGGCAATACGCCTCCTCCGACAACCATCATCATGAATATACCCGAAGCCTGTGCGGTATATTTGCCGAGACCCTCAGTGGCAAGATTGAATATCGATGCCCACATCACTGAGGTGCAGAGTCCGCAGAGCACGAGGAACAAGGCGCTCAGTGGCACTACTGTCATCTCAAACGAGCTGCCAGTGAAGAGCGGCATGGAAGCGGTCATCGTCTTTGGCGATATCATGGCGAGAACCACGAGAACCATGCCTGCACCCGATGTGCACAGCATCAGTACCTTCGACGACACCTTGTCGGCGATAAAGCCTGAGATGAATCGTCCGACGAGCATCAGCAACCAGTATGTTCCTGCCACGAAACCACCGATGGCTGCTGCGTTGGCCATGATACCAGCACCTCTCTCGCTGGTGTCGGCGATATAGAAGTTAAGAGTTCCAGGGATACCGATCTCCACACCCACATACACGAAGATTGCAACCACGCCGAGTACACAGTGACGGAATGACCATGGAGAGTGTTCAAACTTGGTGGCAGAAGTCACCTTGCCAATCTCTGGGTCTTCGATAGGAATGAAGAGGAGTGCGATGAAAGCACCGGCGAACACAGCCATTGCGATGTAAAGCACGAGGTTGATATCTGCCATCTGTGTGCTTGCGGTCACTGTTCCGATAAGAGCACCTACGAACATCGGGGTGAGTGTGCCTGACAGCGAGTTGAGTGAACCGCCGATGAGGTTGAGCTGGTTACCACGGTTGCCGCCGCCACCTATGAGGTTGAGCATTGGGTTTACCACGGTGTTGAGCAGACAAACCGAGAATCCTGACACGAAAGCGCCGAGGAGGTAGATGTAGAATCCCGTCAGTCCTGTTCCCATTCCAGACAGATACTGGATGAGCACGCCGATGAATCCCACTCCGATACCGAGGAGAGCTGTTTTCTTATATCCAATCTTAGTAAGGAACTTTCCTGCAGGAATACCCATGAACAGATAAGCGAAGAAGTTCATGAAGTTTCCCATCATACCCAAGAGGTTGCTGCCACCTATCTCAGGCTGGTTCTTCCAGATGACGCCAATAGGAGCCGCGAGGTTAGTGACAAACGAGATCATTGCATAAAGGAAGAACATTGTGATGATGGCAATGAAACTTCCTTGTCTTTTCTGTGTTTCTGACATTGTTTTTTAAGTTATTATTGTTGTTAATTCTTTGCTTTTGTTATTAACGCAGTAAATCCATGCCCCACATATTTATATATATAAGGCATGGATTATGTCGTTTCATTTGGTTTATTTTGCTATGCCAAACTTGTAAATGGTCTTCTGCTTATACTGCTGCTCGGGGCGGAGTACTACAGAAGGGAAGTATGGGCGGTTTGGAGTGTCGGGGAAGTGCTGACATTCAAGACATACAGCCGAGCGCTTGGGGAAGGTTGCGCCATGCTGTCCAACTTTTCCGGTGCAGAAGTTGGCTGTATAAAGCTGCATACCCGGTTCGGTGGTATAGACCTCGAGAGTACGTCCGCTCTCTGGCTCGGTCACTCTTGCCGCGAAGCTCAGTTCGCCTTCCTCTCTCTTGTTGAGCACGTAGTTGTGGTCGTAGCCCGAACCGTTCTTTATCTGCTCGTTGTCGGCGTCAATCTCCAGTCCGAATGCCTTTGGCTTGCGGAAGTCGAATGGAGTGCCTTCCACCTTAAGTATTTCGCCTGTAGGGATGCTGGTAGCGTCGATAGGCAGGTAGAAGTCGGAATTGATTTCGCATATCTGGTTCTCGATGGTGGCAGTCGGGTTGGCGATGCCTGAGAGAGAGAAGAATGCGTGGTGTGTCAGACAGCAGATGGTCTTCTTGTTGGTGGTGGCGAGATACTCTATCACGAGTTCGTTGTCGTCGGTGAAAGTGAATTCTACAGTCACCTTCATCTCACCCGAGAAGCACTCCTCACCGTAGGGCGATGTATAGTTGAGTGCAAGAGCACGAGGCCCCATCTGTTTGGCGTCCCATACGCGCACGTTAAATCCTTTCTTACCTCCGTGCAGGTGGTTAGGGCCATCGTTTGTGGCAAGATGATACTCTTTGCCGTTCAATACAAACTGTCCTTTGCAGATGCGGTTGCCGTAGCGTCCAATCAGTGTTGAGCGATAGATCTCGTCGGTCTCCATGAGAGCCTGGATGCTGTCGAAGCCCTGAACGACGTTAGCCACCTTACCGTCTTTATCGGGAACCATAATGGCACAGATTGCTCCACCGTAATTAGATATTGCAACCTCGAAACCCTTTCGGTTTCTCAATATGTATAAATCGGTTTTCTTACCGTTGATTGTGGTCTGGAAATCCTTGCGATTCAGACCACACAGATTCGCATTTTCTGTAGTGCTTGTCATATTGCAAATGTTTTTAGTTATTACTTTAATGTTTTAACTTGACTGCAAAGTAACAAAAAAAATTCTACACTTGCAAGAATAACTGCAAAAAAAACACTTTTTTTAGTGTTAAAAACACCTAAAAGCAATTTGACAAGAAATCGGCCACTACATAACTGCTGCCTCCGACGAAGATAAAATCATCTTCTCCGGCATTTTGCAATGCCGCCTTATATGCCTCAGCCACAGTGCTATATGCATCGCCATTCAAGTTGTTTCTTTCTCCTATAGCCTTCACGTCTTCCGATTTTATCGCTCTATGGCTATCTGCTTGTGTAAAATAGTATTTGGCCTCTTTAGGCAGCATTTCCGCCACTGTCTCTATGTCTTTGTCGCCTACCATTCCGAAGACGATATGCCTGTTTTTGCATTTCACTGCCCTGATCTGCGGGTCGAGATAGAGCCATGCAGCCACGTTATGTCCTGTGTCGCACACCACCAATGGCTTCGTGCCTACGGTCTGCCATCGTCCTCTAAGTCCGGTCATCTGTGCCACGTTGTACATTGCATCTGCTACAATGTCTCTGTCTGCAGAGGCGATGCCGAGGTTCACCAACACGGAGTAAGCGGTGAGGATGGTGTTGGCGTTCTTTTTCTGATAGCTTCCCGCCATGCGGCTCTTTATCTTCCCGTAGTGTGTGGTGAAGTAGTCGATCTCGCCGTTAATGTTGTCGTCGGCATCGGTCACTTCCCTTTTGTTTTCGGCGAAGACTATGGGAGCATCCATTTCGTCGGCCACCTGTTCAAACACACGTCGTGTCTCGGTGTATGTCTCTCCAATCACCACTGGTACACCTCTTTTTATTATACCCGCCTTTTCCTTTGCTATGCTCGAGAGCGTATTGCCGAGAAACTGGGTGTGGTCGAAGCTGATGTTGGTTATCACGCAGAGTTCGGGAGTGATGATATTGGTGCAGTCGAGTCTGCCGCCGAGTCCCACCTCTATCACGGCGAAGTCAACACCCTGGTCGCGGAAATAGCAGAAAGCCATGGCAGTGGTCAGTTCGAAGAACGACGGTCTCATCTCTTCAAACCTCTCCCTACCCTTCTCCACGAAATCCACCACATAGCTTTCGGGTATGCATTCCCCGTTGATGCGAATGCGTTCGCGAAAATCGACGAGGTGTGGCGAAGTGTACAGGCCGACCTTATATCCGTTGTTCTGAAGCAGTGCAGCGAGCGAGTGCGACACTGTTCCCTTGCCGTTTGTGCCAGCCACATGAATGGTTTTGAACGCCTTGTGTGGATGTCCATAGATGGAGTCGAGTTCTAATGTATTTTCCAGTCCGCTTTTATATCCATCCTTTCCTTGTCTCTCAAACATGGGGAGTTGGGAGAACAAAAATTCTGTAGTTTCTTTGTAATTCATAATAAAACTAATTGAGAACTGGCATAAACGCCAATTCTCAATTCCATTAGCAATTATGTTATGTCTTTTACTCTATCACCTTTTGTCTCGAGTCTTCACATTAATTGAAATAATTCCTGAACCTCTGGAAGATGGAGCGTCTTGTGGCGGCGTCGCCTTTAAAGTTGTCGCTGTCTTTCATCTTCTCCAGCTCTTTCTTCTCGTCGCGGCTCAATGTCTTTGGCACATAGACGCTGATATTCACTACCATGTCGCCCTTACCATTGCCATATCCCTGCACCTCGGGCAGACCTTTCGATCTCAGTCTTAGGGTCTTGCCAGGCTGTGTGCCAGAGTCTATCTTCACCCTTAGTTTCTTTCCGTCGATGGTAGGTATCTCCACGTCGCCTCCAAGTGCTGCTGTAGGGAAATCGAGCAAGAGGTTGTATATCAAGTCTTTTCCATCGCGAATGAAGGTGTCGTTAGGCTCTTCTTCCACCAGCACCTGGATGTCGCCGGCGATACCGTTTCGACGGCCGGCATTACCCTTGCCAGGCACGTTGACTATCATGCCTTCTGCCACTCCGGCAGGGATGTTGATTTCCACCACCTCTTCGCCTTTGGTGACTCCAGTGCCGCCACATTCCTTACACTTGTTCTTGATTATCTTGCCTTCTCCGTTACATGTAGGACAGACGCCTTGTGTCTGCATCATGCCGAAGATGCTCTGTGTGGTATGGCTGATGACACCCGAACCATGACATGTAGGACAAGTCTCGGTCTCGCCGCCTCCTTCCGAACCCGTTCCATGGCAGTGTGAGCACACCACATCCTTGCGTACCTTAAACTTCTTTGTCACTCCCTGAGCCACCTCTTCGAGAGACAGTCTCACCTTGAGGCGAAGGTCGTTGCCACGATGCTGTTGCGGACGACGCTGTCCGCCGCCGCCAAAGCCTCCAAAGCCGCTGAATCCGCCGAAGCCCGAAGCATGTCCGCCGAAGATGTCGCCAAACATCGAGAATATGTCGTCCATATTCATCGACGCTCCGCCGAAGCCGCCGAAGCCGCCTCCCGCACCGCCAGGTCCGGAGAATCCAAACTGGTCGTACTGCTGTCTTTTCTGCGGGTCGTGCAGCACGTCATAAGCCTCAGCCGCCTCCTTAAACTTCTCTTCCGCCTCTTTGTTGCCGGGGTTTCGGTCAGGATGGTATTTGATGGCTATCTTTCTGTAAGCCTTCTTTATTTCGTCTTCTGAAGCGCCCTTCTCCACTCCAAGCACTTCATAATAATCTCTCTTTGCCATCTTTCAATTGTTCAATCCTTCAATCGTTCAATATTTCAATTTTTCTATCTTTCTGTCTTTCACTGCCCCACAGCCACTTTGGCGTGTCTGATCACCTTGTCGTTGAGCTTATATCCGGTGAGCACACAGTCGAGCACCTTGCCCTTCTTGTCGTCGCCCATGCCAGGCACCATGGCTATTGCCTCGTGAATGTCGGTATTGAAATCCGCGTTTTCGGTTTCTATTGCCTTCACTCCGAGGCCCTCTAATACCTTTATAAACTTACTGTGGATCAGCTCCATGCCCTCTTTGAGCACAGCCGGGTCGTCGGTCTTTGCTCCGTTGGCAATGGCGCGTTCCATATCGTCTATCACTGGCAGTATGGCTGTGATAGCCTTCTCGCCGCCGTTGAGTATGAGTTCAGCCTTCTCCTTCAGAGTGCGTTTGCGGTAGTTGTCAAACTCAGCCACCGAGCGGAGATATTTGTCTTTCAGTTCCTCTATCTGTCGGTTAGCCTCCTCCAGAGGGTCTTTCTCCTCTTCTTCGGCAGCCACATTCTCGTCGGCATTTTCGTTTTCTGCGTTAGCCTTATCGCCGGCAACAGCCTCAGAGTCTGACGTTTTGTCAGCTCCGTCGATGTTTTCGCTTTCAGCCTCAGTGGCGTTGACGTCCTGTTGCTTCAGCTCCTCTTCGTTGATATTCTTGTTTTCTTCCATTTTTTCTTTGTTTTTGTTGTTCTCTGTTTTCCTCCTTGCAAATATCGTGCCAAACACTTTCACTTCTCCACGGAATATTATCAGACAGTGTCCATTTGCTTAACTGTACATCTTGGCTTTCTGCTCCTTTATCTGCTCGTCGTAGATATACTGGTCGTATTCCATCAGCTTGTCGATGGTGCCATTAGGAGTGAGCTCGATGATTCGGTCGGCTACGGTCTGAATAAACTCGTGGTCGTGGCTGGCGAAGATGATGTTTCCCTTAAACTGCACGAGATTGTTGTTGAAAGCCTGAATGCTCTCAAGGTCGAGGTGGTTGGTAGGGGTGTCGAGAATGAGGCAGTTGGCGTTTTTCAACTGCATGCGAGCTATCATACAGCGCATCTTCTCACCTCCCGAGAGCACATTCACCTTCTTCATCACGTCTTCGTCTTTGAAGAGCATGCGTCCGAGGAAGCTCTTCATCAGCACCTCGTTGCCTTTGCCATATTGGCTGAGCCAATCCACGAGGTTGAGGTCAGAGTCGAAGAATTTCGTGTTGTCGAGTGGCAGATAAGCCGTGGTGATGGTCACACCCCACTTATATTCGCCTGCGTCAGGCTGCCTATTGCCGTTGATGATCTCGAAGAGAGCGGTCATGGCCTTGGGGTTATGGCTGAGGAACACGGTCTTCTGTCCTTTTTCTATTGTGAAGTTCACGTGGTCGAAGAGCACTGTTCCGTCTGGCTCCACCGCCTTGAGGTCCTGTACTTCGAGTATCTGTGTTCCTGGTTCGCGTTCCATCTGGAAGATGATGCCAGGGTATTTCCTTGACGACGGGCGTATCTCCTCGACGTTGAGCTTCTCGAGCATTTTCTTTCTTGAGGTGGTCTGCTTGCTCTTTGCCACATTGGCAGAGAATCGGCGAATAAATTCCTCGAGTTCCTTTCGTTTCTCCTCAGCTTTCTGCCGTTGGTTCTGAGCCTGGCGCAAAGCAAGCTGCGAGCTCTCGTACCAGAAAGAATAGTTGCCGGCAAACACTGTCACCTTACCGAAGTCGATATCCACGGTCTGTGTAGAGACGGCGTCGAGGAAGTGACGGTCGTGGCTCACCACGAGCACGGTCTGTTCCACGTTGCTGAGATATTCCTCCAGCCACATCACGGTGTCGAGGTCGAGGTCGTTGGTAGGCTCGTCGAGGAGCAGGTTGTCGGGATGTCCGAAGAGAGCTTTTGCCAACATTACGCGCACCTTTTCGTTGTTCGACAGTTCGCTCATCATCTTGTCGTGCATGTCGTCCTTGATGCCGAGGTTAGTCAGCATCTGGTCGGCGTCGCTTTCGGCGTTCCATCCGTCCATCTGAGCAAACTTGTCTTCGAGTTCTGCCACTTTGATGCCGTCTTCCTCGTTGAAGTCGGGTTTCATATAGAGAGCCTCGCGCTCTTTCATGTTCTGCCAAAGGGGTTGGTGTCCCATGAGCACGGTGTCTCTCACGCTGTACTCGTCATATTTGAAGTGGTCCTGTTCGAGCACCGAGAGGCGTTCGCCGGGTCCGAGCTCCACTGTACCCTTGTTGGGTTCCAGTTCGCCGCTGATGGCTCTGAGCAACGTTGACTTACCGGCACCGTTGGCACCGATCACTCCGTAGATATTTCCGTTTGTAAACTTGAGATTCACGTCCTTGTACAGGACCTTCTTTCCGAATTGGATAGCAAGATTTGTGACTGTTATCATTGTTATAAAATGCTTATTTTCGATTTTCAGGGTGCAAAGTTACACCAAAAAAATGAATAAGCGAAGGAAATAGCATCAAAAAGTTGAAAAATCACGCTTTTTTGCTAATTTATAGTTAGTTTCTGAAGGAAACACACATTATTTTATCCGCAGAGGGTGAGAGTTGCGGTCAAGCATCCACCACTCACCGGATTGCTGCCAAGCATCCGCCGCTCATCGGGTTGCCGCCAAGCATCCGCCACTCATCGGATTGCCGCCAAGCATCCGCCACTCATCGGGTTGCGGTCTTACATGGAGTAAGACCCCGAATATACCTAACTCGAGTTTCGGAAGTTTAAGACAGGGGACAGTCCTCTGCCTAAACGTCACAAAAAAAACAAAAAGGTTAACTTGTTAACGGTTAACTGGTAACTTTTCCCGCTTTTCACCCCACCCTGCCCTCTCGCTGCTTCAAAAGGTTGCAAGCAGAAAAAACTTCGGTATCGCGCGCGCACGCGTTATTATATA
>NZ_NPJG01000097.1 GCF_002251245.1 Prevotella sp. P5-92 | reverse complement strand
CGCGCGATACCGAAGTTTTTTCTGCTTGCAACCTTTTGTCGCAGCGAGAGGGCAGGGTGGGGGTGGAAAGCGGGAAAAGTTACCAGTTAACCGGTAACAAGTTAACCTTTTGGGAGTTTTTAAGGACAGGGGACTGTCCCCTGTCCTAATCTGGAGCACTCAAAGCTAAAGTCATAGCACCCCGCACCCTTTCAAACAAATCCCAATCCACTTTTCTACCGTATAAACTGCAAATAATTGATAGTCAGTCGTTTCTAAATACATTTCTTTCACATACCTCTCGTCCCGCAAGGCCGCAAGCCCTGCGGGATTTTTTTGGTTGAATTGATAAAAATCCGCCAAACATTTTGTCGTTTCAAAAAATCTTTGTACTTTTGCGTAAGCAAAGTTGCATCTCGGCATAATTGCTCAAGCAAGCTTGACAAGTTCTGCTCTCGATTTGCATTTACTTTGCGCTTTATAAAACGTAAATAACAATGATGATTTACTTTATGTAAGACCGCCCACTTAATATTAACCACTGCCAACACCCGACCTCGTGGCTGAAAAAAATGTGCCGGGAAGAAGATTATGAATAAAAGATTTACTGCATTAATGACAACGCTCATCCTTAGCGTGTTCTTCTCAATCTCTGCATCCGCAGATGTTGTTGAGGTAGATGGTATTTACTATGACATTTCTGAAACAACCGCCACAGTAACATATGGCGACAATGAATATTCAGGTGACATAGTTATTCCCGAGTCGATTACTTATGAAAATTCAAAATATAGTGTAACAAGTATTGGAGAATTGGCATTCATATATTGCAGCGGTTTGACATCAATCGCAATCCCTAATTCTATAACAAGTATTGGAGAATCTGCTTTCGAAGGTTGCAGAATCCTCACCTCAGTCACGATTCCTAATTCCGTGACAAGTATTGGAGAATCTGCTTTCGAAGGTTGCAGCGGCCTCACCTCAGTCACGATTCCTAATTCCGTGACAAATATTGGGTATGGTGCTTTCAATGGATGTACGGGAATTACACAAACTATTATTGTAAATGATATGTTTGTCTTTTTACCAACAGGATATGAAGGTCATTATTCTATACCTGAAAATATATCAACAATAATTGGAGGAGCTTTCTATGAATGCAGCGGCCTCACCTCAGTCACGATTCCTAATTCCGTGACAAGTATTGGAGAATCTGCTTTCGAAGGTTGCAGTGGCCTCACCTCAGTCACGATTCCTAATTCCGTGACAAGTATTGGAGATAGGGCTTTCCAATATTGCAGCAGCTTGACCTCAGTCACGATTCCTAATTCCGTGACAAGTATTGGAGAATCTGCTTTCTCTGGATGTACGGGAATTACACAAACTATTATTGTAAATGATATGTTTGTCTTTTTACCAACAGGATATGAAGGTCATTATTCTATACCTGAAAATATATCAACAATAATTGGAGGAGCTTTCGAAGGATGCAGCGGCCTAACCTCAGTTACAATTCCTAATTCCGTAACTAGTATTGGAGGTTGGGCTTTCGATGAATGCAGCGGCCTAACCTCAGTTACGATTCCTAATTCCGTAACTAGTATTGGAGGTTGGGCTTTCAATAATTGCGATGGTCTCACCTTAGTCACAATCCCTAATTCCGTGACAAGTATTGGAGATAGGGCTTTCCAATATTGCAGCAGCTTGACCTCAGTCACGATTCCTAATTCCGTGACAAATATTGGGTATGGTGCTTTCTATGGATGTACGGGAATTACACAAAGTATTATTGTAAATGATATGCTTGTCTTTTTACCAACAGGATATGAAGGTCATTATTCTATACCTGAAAATATATCAACAATAAATGGAGGAGCTTTCGATGGATGCAGCGGCCTCACCTCAGTCACGATTCCTAATTCCGTAACTAGTATTGCAGAGGGTGCTTTCTCTGGTTGCAGCAGCTTGACCTCAGTCACGATTCCTAATTCCGTGACAAGTATTGGATATGGTGCTTTCTCTGGTTGCAGCAGCCTCACCTCAGTCAATATTCCTAATTCCGTAACTAGTATTGCATATGGTACTTTCTTAGGTTGCAGCAGCCTCACCTCAGTCAATATTCCTAATTCCGTAACAAGTATTGCAGAGTATGCTTTCGATGGTTGCAGCAGCCTCACCTCAGTCAATATTCCTAATTCCGTAACAAGTATTGCAGAGGGTGCTTTCTCTGAATGCAGCGGCTTGACATCAGTCACAATCCCGAATTCTGTTACAAGTATTGGAGATTATGCTTTCAGTTTATGTATTAATATCGAAAACGTTTATTGTTACGCAGAGGTAGTTCCATTAGCCCCTGTTTATGTTTTCTATAACTCAGATATAGAAAAAGCAACACTTCACGTCCCTGCATCTGCAATCGAGGCTTATAAAACAACAGAGCCTTGGAGCGCTTTCGGAACATTCAAGACTATCGAAGGAACCGTAGGTATTGAATCAGTAGAAGACCGTGGCATCGCAATCCAGTCAGCCGACGGCTTCGTCACCATCTCCGGTCTCGACAACAACGAGAAGGTCAGCTTCTATGGTATCGATGGCAAGGCCCTCGGCTCCGCCACCGCCATCAACGGCACAACATCCTTCGCCGCACAATCCGGCTCTATCGTAGTCGCCAAGATTGGCAAGGCAAACATAAAAATCGCAGTGAAATAACAATACGCCAACACCCGACCTCGTGGCTGAAAAATGTGTCGGGAAGAAATTATGAATAAAAGATTTACTGCATTAATGACAACGCTCATCCTTAGCGTGTTCTTCTCAATCTCTGCATCCGCAGATGTTGTTGAGGTAGATGGAATTTACTATGACATTTCTGAAACAACCGCCACAGTAACATATGGCGACAATGAATATTCAGGTGACATAGTGATTCCCGAATCGATTACTTATGAAAATTCAAAATATTCCGTGACAAGTATTGGAGATTGGGCTTTCAGTTACTGTACAGGCTTGACATCAATCACCATCCCGAATTCTGTAACAAGTATTGGAAATTATGCTTTCTGGGATTGCTACGGCTTGACATCAATCACCATCCCGAATTCTGTAACAAGTATTGGAGATTATGCATTCTATGATTGCTGCAGCTTGACATCAATCACCATCCCGAATTCAGTAACAAGTATTGGTGATGGCGCTTTCTCTGGTTGTTTGGGCTTAACATCTATCACCATCCCGAATTCTGTAACAAGTATTGGAGAGTTGGCTTTCGATGAATGTTCAGGCTTGACATCAATCACAATCCCGAATTCTGTAACTAGTATTGGAGATTACGTATTGAACCTTTGTGATGGAATAAAAAATACGATAATTGTAAATGATATGTTTGTATATTTGCCAAAAACATATACTGGCCATTATTCTATTCCAGAAAATATTACAAAAATTATAGGAGGTGCTTTCTCTGAATGCAGCGGCTTGACATCAGTCACAATCCCAAATTCCGTGACAAGTATTGGAAGTTCAGCTTTCGCATATTGCAGCAGCTTGACATCAGTCACAATCCCGAATTCCGTGACAAGTATTGGAGATTGGGCTTTCTCTGAATGCAGCGGCTTGACATCAGTCACAATCCCGAATTCTGTGACAAGTATTGGAGATTGGGCTTTCGATTGTTGTGATAATTTAAAAAACGTTTATTGTTACTCAGAGGAAGTTCCATCAACTAATGTTTGGATTTTCGATGGAACATATATAGAAAATGCAACACTTCACGTTCCTGCATCTGCAATCAACGCTTACAAAACGACAAAGCCTTGGAGCGGATTCGGAACTATTAAAGCTATCGAAGGAACCGTAGGTGTTGAATCAGTGAAAGACCGTGGCATCGCAATCCAGTCAGCTGGTGGTTTCATCAACATTTCCGGCCTCGACAACAACGAGAAGGTCAGCTTCTATGGCATAGATGGCAAAGCCCTCGGCTCCGCCACCGCCATCAACGGCACAACATCCTTCGCCGCTCAATCCGGCTCTATCGTAGTCGCCAAGATTGGCAAGGAAAACATAAAAATCGCAGTGAAATAACATCCGCCGCAGCCCCTCATTTCTGTAGGGTCTTTACTTTATGTAAGACCGCCCCGCCCCAGGGCAACCTCAATGGAAAAACGGACTTACACAAGGTAAAATCCCTACAGTAGAAAAAATAACAATACGCCAACACCCGACCTCGTGGCTGAAAAATGTGTCGGGAAGAAATTATGAATAAAAGATTTACTGCATTAATGACAACGCTCATCCTTAGCGTGTTCTTCTCAATCTCTGCATCCG
>NZ_NPJG01000096.1 GCF_002251245.1 Prevotella sp. P5-92 | reverse complement strand
CCCATGCCGCCTGGATGGCACCCCTCGAGATGCCGCTGCGCAATGCAGCCTCTTCAATCACCTTGCTCTCCGCCAGCGCGGAGTAAAGCTCCGCTGAGAGGATGTAAGCATACTTGCCCGCGTTGGGCCCTACCTTGAGCATTCGCTCTGTTGCCTTAAGTCTAATTGCCATAACTAAGAATTATTAATGGTTACACACTGCGTGGCGAACCGTCTTAGGCTTGCTGCCGCCACAGAAAATTTTGTCTCACTCGTGTATCCGAATCACGGTGCGCGCTTCCGATTTTCTTTTACGTTTGCAAAGGTACAACATTTTTCTCGATTTTGCAAGTGTTTACTTAATTTCCTTCTTTTCTTTAACATTTTTTATAATACACTATGTGTATTATACTATTTCTAACTACCCCGAAATATTTCTCCAACCACGTAAATATTTTTCCTTAGTTAGAGAGATTTTGTGGGTTTAAAATCAAACTGTAATACTGTAATACTGTATGTTAACAAACC
>NZ_NPJG01000095.1 GCF_002251245.1 Prevotella sp. P5-92 | reverse complement strand
ATAATCTCCTCCCTGCGGAAAGAAATCCACTGCTCACGCTCCTTGTTCTGACACTTGGGGCAATGACGGTCTCGGCAACTGTTGTAGCTTATCTTGATTTCTCCGCATTCGGGACACACTTCCACATGACCACCAAGGACGCTGGTTCGGCACGTCGCCATATGGCCAAACGCTTTCCTTACAGGCGTAACTACATTATGGGTACTAAGAAACTCCTCTCCATGGTCACGTATAATCTGACCGATGTCGAAGCGTGTCCTCATTGTTTGGGAGGAAAGAGGACATCAATCAGTCGCACATGTCTAACAGGTTCAATGTCAGCAACATGAAGATAAACCATCGTAGTCGTGAGTCTCGCATGTCCGAGCCGCTTCTGTACATGCACTATGTTCTCTCCGTTCTCAAGGAGATGCGTGGCCGCACTGTGCCTCAGGTCGTGGATGGTGATGGAATGGTCGAGTGCGACCCTTGCAAGTGCGTTCTTGAGAATGATCCGCACATAGCCTGGAGTGATGCGCTGTGGCTCTGTCTTGCTTCCATGACTCTTGAAGACATAGTCGTCGCTCGGATACTTCTTCCGATATGCCTTGAGCACGACGATCATCTGGTCGGAAATGGGCACGTAGCGGTCTTTACGCCCCTTGCCTTGGAAGACGAACAGCTTCTTGCGGTCAAAGCAGATGTCGTCCCATCTGAGGCGGCATGCCTCGCCGACCCTGAGGGCGCAGTCGTAGATGATGGCAAGCAGGGTCTTGTCG
>NZ_NPJG01000094.1 GCF_002251245.1 Prevotella sp. P5-92 | reverse complement strand
GGAGTCCACCGCCGTTTCGACGGTAGGATCATTGTTGGAAAAAAAGCCGCCATAGGCCTGCTCGTGGATACACAAGCCACGTATGACTGCGTGAAGGAAAGGGTATTGGAAGAACTGAAAGAGGGGAAGGAGGTGACGATAAAGATAACGAGAAAGAATAAGAAGAGAAAGAGAACAGTTTAGTTGACAAGTCATAGGGACAGGTACATTGGTTCACTCTTTAGGGTCGATGAACCTGTCCCCGATGATTCTTAATTGCCGATGATGTTTATTTAAAAATATTTAAAATATTATCCGTTTGTTACTATATACAAATAAAAATCACTAATTTCGCACCCTGAAATCATAAATCAAATAGATAACGTATTATGACAAGCAAAAGAAAAACCAAACAATTAAGATGGCTCGTCACGATGATGATGCTCGCGATGACTATGGTGATGCCTGCATCAACGTGGGCACAAGTAATGTACACAGTGTTCGAAGGCGGTACGCTGACGTTCAAGTATGGCGACAAACCAGAGAGTGGAAATGTATATGATGTTCCTACCGATCCTACTCATACTAATATTTCTCCAGACTGGTTAGCAAATACAACATCCATTACGACAGTTGTCTTTGATCCATCATTCCAAGATGCACGGCCGACTTCATGCTATAAATGGTTCTATAATTGTAGCAAATTGACATCTATTAAAAACATCGAGAATCTCAACACTGCCAATGTGACGAATATGAGATACATGTTCTATGACTGCCAAAGTCTCGAATCTCTCATTCTTTCAAGCTTCAATACAGCCAATGTGACGACTATGAGTAATATGTTCGATGGCTGCAAAAAACTCACATCTCTTAAACTTTCAAACTTCAATACCGCCAATGTGACGGATATGGGTTCTATGTTCAGAGACTGCTCAAGTCTCACATCTCTTGAGCTTTCAAGCTTCAATACAGCCAATGTGACGGATATGGGTTTTATGTTCTATGAATGCTCAGGTCTCACATCTCTTGACCTTTCAAACTTCGATACCTCCAATGTGACGAATATGCTTTCTATGTTCAGCAGCTGCTCAGGCCTTTCCTCTCTTGACCTTTCAAACTTCGATACATCCAATGTGAAGAATATGACCCGCATGTTCAATGGCTGCTCAAGTCTCACATCTCTTGACCTTCCAAGTTTCAAAACAGCCAATGTGACGTATATGAGCTACATGTTCAATGGCTGCTCACGTCTCACATCTCTTGACCTTTCAAACTTCAATACCTCCAATGTGACGAATATGAGTTATATGTTCTATAACTGCTCACGTCTCACATCTCTTGACCTTTCAAACTTCAATACAGCCAAGGTGACGAAGATGGATTATATGTTCAAATACTGCTCAGGCCTCAAGACAATTTATGTCAGCGATGATTTTACCACAAGCGATGGCACTAGTGGTTTAGATATGTTTAAAGGTTGCAGCAAACTCGAAGGAGCTGCTTCATACTCCGACTTAGGTAAAACAGGCAAATCCATGGCCAACTATAAAACTGGCTATTTCACCAAGAGTAACTTAACGCCATACGTAAAGTGGGATGAAAACACAAAAGTATTGACATTTAAAGTAGCGAACTATATAGAAGGAACTCAAGGAGAATGGAAATTTAATGAAGGTGCTACTGCCCCGGGATGGTTAGGTGAGGTGTATTCTGATTGCGAAAAAGTAGTCTTTACTCCGTCTTTTAACCATGCCAAGCCAACTTCTTGTTGTCAATGGTTCCTTGGTTTTTCGCAACTTACAACAATAGAAGGCATAGAGAATCTCAACACCGAGGAAGTGACTGATATGAGCGAAATGTTCAATAGCTGCTCAGGCCTCAAGTCTCTTGACCTGTCCAAATTCAACACTGCCAATGTGACGAATATGGAAGGCATGTTTGGTGGCTTAGGCCTCATATCTCTCGACCTGTCATCATTCAACACTGCCAATGTGAAGGATATGACCTACATGTTCTATAACTGCCAAGACCTCACGACGATCTATGTCAGCGATGATTTTACAATAGGCAATGTCAGCAGTAGTGATGGTATGTTTCAGAGCTGCTTCGGACTCGAAGGAGCTGCTTCATACTATCCTCTTTATACAGGCATAGAAATGGCCAACTATAAAGACGGCTATTTCAAGACATATTTCACATTGGGCGAAAATAAGGTGGAATTATGCGGAAATCCTTTGACGACTAAAAGTCTTAACCTGTCAGGAGACTATGACTTCACTCCAAAATATGAGTTTAAGGCAAAATCGGCTACTTATTCCCGCGACCTCTCGTCATCTAATTCAACATGGTTCTCACTCTGCCTGCCATTTGCATATACCCCGGCTAATTTTAATTTTACTGCATATCAGCTTAATGGTGCAACTGCTAATGCGGTGGAGATTGAGGAAATAACGGGAGAGATTGCTGCCGGAACGCCAGTGCTCTTCAAGTTTAAGGATGGCGAGATTAAGGAAATCAATATCTCTGCGACAGATGCTCAGATAGTGAAAGCGCCTGTTGATGGGGCGAAAGTCAATGGCACTGACGGCAGCTCTCTGCAGCTCTGCGGCACATATCAGACGAAGACTTTCTCTAAGGATGCCGACGGCAATGCCTTCATCCTGCTGAACAACAAACTGATGAATCCTGCAAAGATGCTGGAAAACCAGAATGTGACGAAAGTTAGCGTCAAGCCCTTCCGCGCATATATGACTTTGACTGCTTCTGCTCAAACATCGAGTGCCAGGGCATTCTCTATCGGTCGTGGTGGCGAAGAAGGAACGACTGCCATCGACCTGCTCAACTCTGTAGCCACCGACGATGCCGAATACTATGACATCAACGGCCGCCGCATCGACGCTCCCGCAAAAGGCGTGAACATCGTGCGCCGTGGCAACAAGACTATCAAATTGATCATCAAATAACTCATTACGACATTAATAAATATGGAAAAGAAAAAGTATATCCGTCCCGCAATAAAAGTGTATGACATCACTCCCAGTGTAATCCTCGCGGGATCGATACGTTATGCTTCTGAGGAAGATTACGGCAGATTAACCGGCGATATCTACGGCGATTAAAGAATATTTTTTTTAACATAGAGGCACGGAGCCACGGAGATAATATTTTTAAGTTTTCTAAAGATACAGAGAATTTAAAAACTCCGTGGCTTTGTGTTTTTTATAGACCACAGATTAACACAGATTGGCACAGATTAAGAGCCAAAGGCTCTGATTGGGATGATTATTGAGTCATAGGAACTGGTACGTCGGTTCGTTATTTGTCGCGAACCAGTTGTACCTGTCCCTATGAATCCGATGGAATTACAATAAATTTACAACGCCTTAACTTCCTCTTCCTGCAAGCCTGTGGCCTTTGAGATGTCTGAAATAGACATGCCCATCGACCTGAGGTTGCTTGCAATTGCTATTTTTTCTTTCAAGCTACCTTCCACGCGTCCTTCCATGCGTCCTTCCATGCGTCCTTCCATACGCACTCCCTCAAACACGCTGATGGTGTCGCGGTATTTTTTCAGAGCCTCGTCGTATTGCAGGCGCTCGGCACGGGTCATGGCGCTCACATCGGCTATGCTCTCGAGCTTCTTGAAAACGGCACTCTGAGCAGCCCAGGGTAATCTGTTTAATGTTTCCATATTCTTTAACAAATAAATCCAACGTTCTACTTGATTCTCACATTCATCGGCCTCCTTCGTGAACAACGGAAGCTGGAGGTATATCATACGCAACTTGTCGGAGAACTGCTCCTTCGTATCCTTCTCGGCAAGAACGACATCTGTGCGGAACTGCTTCTTGAAATCCAAGGGGCTGAAGTTAAGGAACGCCACAAGATAAACAGAGTCTATCTCATAGTTCCATGACGAACCTCTCTCACCTTGTCGGGCTATCGACTCCGACACGTAGTATATGCTCCTGTTCTTGAAGAATGGCTGCGACTTGTTTTGCATCTCTACTATTATCTTCTCGCCCTCGTCGGTCTCGCAATATATGTCGTAAATCAGCGACCTGTCTTCCTCAAACAGTGCAGGTTGCTCCTTGTCGAGGAATGTAAGGTTGACGATGTGCTTCTCTCCCTCAAAAAGGCTATTGAGGAAGTCGAGCAGCAGCGGTTTCGACAGTTCCTGCCCGAAGATTCTCTTGAAACCGACGTCGGTGAAAGGATTAATGTATTTTGCCATATCACAATATTTTGTTGGCAAAAATAGTGATTTTTATTGAAATGGCAATAAAAAGAATGAAAATGTTACAAATAATTAACGGATAAGGGAACCAAACAGAGGCATGGGTCATAAGGAGAGGTACGTTGGTTCACTCTTTAGGGTCGATGAACCTGTCCCCGATGATTCGGGCAAATCGGGCGACTTGCAGAGCGCTAAGGCACAGCTTAATACGTGGAGATCTCGTAATTTGATTGACTATGACGATACTGAGGGACTAATAAAGAAAGTAAAACAGAAAAACAGTTAAACAGTTTTATTTTAAAGTAATGCACAATGAAAATAACAATAAGACGCAAGATTAAGTCGCACGACCGCACGATAGGCGAGTTGGCCGCCGCTAATCTCGCCGATATGTCGCCGCTAATCTCCGTTGTAGGGTCTTACCTCGTGTAAGACCGCCCGCCGCAAACGCCTGCCGCAAACGCCCGCCGCAAACGCCTGCCGCAAACGCCTGCCGCTAATCTCCGATGTAGGGTCTTACCTCGTGTAAGACCGCCCGCCGCAAACGCCCGCCGCAAACGCCCGCCGCAAACGCCTGCGGGGAAATAACATATACGGGTTGCGGTCTTACACGAGGTAATTTAATCTAAAGGGACAGGTTCATCGACCCTAAAGAGTGAACCAATGTACCTCTCCTTATGACCCATGCCTCTGTTTGGTTCCCTTATCCGTTAATTATATGGTTTGTAGATGACCCACTTTGGTTTGCAGATGCCGCATTTTGTATCTCCAACACCCAACATCTGTTAAAAATCGCCTCCATTTCCGCACTTTTTGTATAAAAATGGCTGCGGCTCGGCAATAAAAACAAGTAAATTTGCTTTTTTTTGCACTCACCTTGCACATTTTTTGTATAAAAATGGCTGCGGCTCGGCAATAAAAACAAGTAAATTTGCTTTTTTTTTGCACTCACCTTGCACATTTTTTGTATAAAAATGGCTGCGGCTCGGCAATAAAAACAAGTAAATTTGCTTTTTTTTGCACTCACCTTGCACATTTTTTGTATAAAAATGGCTGCGGCTCGGCAATAAAAACAAGTAAACTTGCTTTTTTGCACTCACCTTGCACATTTTTTCCTCAAAACCCTTGCACAATCCAAATAAATGTCTTACCTTTGCAGCACAAGAACCCGCCAAGCCTCTCAACGATGCTTAAATCGGCGGGTCGTTTTATTTTATGAAATATAATAAGGAATACTCATCACCATCTGAACTTATATCCATACTTCAAAGCAGAGGTTTAGATTGCAGCGACATCGATAATGCTATAGACATACTAAGCTCTATTGGCTATTATCGGCTGTCTGGGTATTTTTATCCTTTCCTCTTGACTCCCAAGTCAGAGCATATTTTTAAACCAGGAAGCACCTTGGGAAATGCTTTAATGCTTTATGAGTTCGACCGAGAGTTAAGACAGCTTGTTTTTAATCAAATAGAACGAATAGAGGTTGCCGTCAGGAGTGCAATTGTAAATATTGCCTGTGCCGAAACAAATGATGTGTTTTGGTTGACAAATCGAACCCATTTTGCCAATGCAGATAAGTTTGAGAAAACCATGTCGCTTATTGACAAGGAACTGCAAACAAGCAGAGAGGATTTCATCACTCACTTTAAGCAAACTTACGAAGACCAGTATCCACCTTCATGGATGATAGCTGAAATCATACCTCTTGGAACTTTGACAAGGATATATGACAACATCGCAAGCAATAGAATTCGCAAAAAGATAGCAAAGCATTTCTGTTTGACCATTCCTGTCTTTATGTCGTGGATGACAGTGGTGACTTTGACACGAAATTCTTGTTGTCATCATGCTCGTCTTTGGAACCGTTCGCTCTCTCTTCGAACTCTCACCATGACAAGACCATTGACTCCATGGGTGAGCAGTAATGTAAGGCAAGGTCGAATATTCTTCACTCTCTGCATCTTGAAACATTTTGTTGACATCATTTGGAGGAACAATGGATTCAAAAACTATTTGATAGCATTGCTTGATAAATATCCAATGGTTGACATTGCCGCAATGGGCTTCCCCTCTGGCAACTGGCAAGACGAACCACTATGGAGCACTCAAAGCTAAAGTCTCGGCATCCACCTCCCACATTTTCGCGTAAACACAAGTTAAAAACGTTAAATCTTCACCACTCGCACCCCTTCAACCATATCCCAATCCACTTTTCTACCGAGGGTCATGGGACAGTCCGTCGGTTCACTCTTTAGGGTCGATGAACCTGTCCCCTATGATTCTTAATTGCCGATGATGTTTATTTAAAAATGTTTAAAATATTATCCGTTTGTTACTATATACAAATAAAAATCACTAATTTCGCACACTGAAATCATAAATCTAATAGATAACGTATTATGACAAAGAAAAGAAATCTAACAACCTTCATGATAGCAATCATGATTATGCTATTCTCGCTCCCGGTTAATGCACAGGGAACAGTGGGTTATGTAGTATGGGATGGAGTAAATACTCTCACATTCGAAGGAGGGGAAAGTGTGCCTAGCGGCGCTTTTGCGCTCAATACAGAAGGGAATGCTCCTGGATGGAGTGGCAAATCTTCTTGTACCAAAGTGGTATTTGACGACTCATTCAAAGATGTCCGACCAAAATCTTGTTATTATTGGTTCAAAGATTTTAATTATCTTACAACAATAGAAGGCATCGAGAATCTCAACACCGAGGAAGTGAAGAATATGAGCTACATGTTTTTAGGCTGCTTAGGCCTCACCTCTCTTGACGTGTCCAAATTCAACACTGACAAGGTGACGGATATGCGCTACATGTTCTGTAACTGCACAGACCTCACCTCTCTTGACGTGTCCAAATTCAACACTGCCGAGGTGGAGAATATGAGTTGTATGTTCAGCAACTGCTCAGGTCTCTCCTCTCTCGACGTGTCCAAATTCAACACTGACAAGGTGACGGATATGAGCGGCATGTTCTGGGGCTGCTCAGGCCTCACCTCTCTTGACCTGTCATCATTCAACACTGCCGAGGTGGAGAATATGAGCTACATGTTTTATGACTGCTCTGCCCTTACCTCTCTTGACCTGTCATCATTCAACACTGCCGAGGTGACGAATATGAGCAACATGTTCGTTGGCTGCTCAGGCCTCACCTCTCTTGACCTGTCATCATTCAACACTGCCAAGGCGACGGATATGGGCTTCATGTTCAATGGCTGCTCAGGCCTCACGACAATTTATGTCAGCGATGATTTTGACACAGGCAATGTCAGCAGTAGTGATGGTATGTTTTATGGTTGCACAAGCCTCAAAAAAGGAGATGTTTCATACAATCCTAATAAAATAGGCCATACCATGGCCAACTATACATCTGGCTATTTCACCAAGAGTAACTTAACGCCATACGTAAAGTGGGATGCAAACACAAAAGTATTGACATTTAAAGTGGCGCACTATATAGAAGGAAACGAAGGAGAATGGAAATTTAATGAAGGTGCTAAAGACCCGGGATGGTCTATCGATGAGGTGAAAAATTATTGCACAAAAGTAGTCTTTACTTCGTCTTTTAACCATGCCAAGCCAACTTCTTGTTATCTTTGGTTCTATGGTTTTTCTAATCTTACAACAATACAAGGCATAGAGAATCTCAACACTGAGGAAGTGAAGAATATGAGATATATGTTCAGTGACTGCTCAAACCTCAGATCTCTCACTCTTTCAAGCTTCTTCAATACAGCCAATGTGACGGATATGAGTTCTATGTTCAGGGGCTGCTCAAGTCTCACATCTCTTGACCTTTCAAAGTTCAATACAGACAAGGTGGAGAATATGAGTTCTATGTTCAATGGCTGCTCGGACCTCGAAAATCTTACCCTTTCAAGTTTCAATACAGACAAGGTGAAGGATATGAGTTCTATGTTCAGCAGCTGCCAAAAGCTCACATCTCTTAACCTTTCAAACTTCAATACCTCCAATGTGACGAATATGTTTCAGATGTTCTATGAATGCTCAGGTCTCACATCTCTTGACCTTTCAAAGTTCAATACAGCCAATGTGACGAATATGAACAACATGTTCTATGGCTGCGGGGGCCTCACCGCTCTTGACCTTTCAAGTTTCAATACAGCCAATGTGACGGATATGAGCTGCATGTTCTGTTGGTGCTCACGTCTCACCTCTCTTGCCCTGTCATCATTCAACACTGCCAATGTGGAGTATATGAGCTACATGTTCTATGGCTGCTCAGGCCTCAATTCTCTTAACCTTTCAAGCTTCAAAACAGCCAATGTGAAGAATATGAATTTCATGTTTAATGGCTGCTCAGGCCTCACGAAAATCTATGTGGTTCTTCTGCAATTTAGTTGAAGAGCACATGTTCAAGTATGAGTTTATTCTTCAACAGATTGATACCCGCTCTGCCATACATGACTCTCTTGACGACCTTTAGCTTGTTGACAAAACCTTCTGTGATTCCATTGGTGATGTTTAACTTGATAGTATTTCTAACAGCCCGATAATCATGTCTCAATCCGATGATAAAGGTCTTAAGCGAAGATATCCTAGTTTTCCAGTATTTTTTCATCCATCTGACGAGTGCAGTAGTATCGTTTCCTTTGATTACATTGCAGAAGCTTTCCAT
>NZ_NPJG01000093.1 GCF_002251245.1 Prevotella sp. P5-92 | reverse complement strand
TTTACGCCCCTTGCCTTGGAAGACGAACAGCTTCTTGCGGTCAAAGCAGATGTCGTCCCATCTGAGGCGGCATGCCTCGCCGACCCTGAGGGCGCAGTCGTAGATGATGGCAAGCAGGGTCTTGTCGTACAGGGAGCAGTTGCGGATAAGACGAGCAATCTGTTCTTGGGAGAGCACTCGCGGCAACCTCTTCGGCTTGCGCACGGGAGGGAGTACGAGACCTCCAGGTTGCTTAAGCCCCATCACCTTGTAGTAGGCCTGCAATCCGAAAATCATGTGTTTGAAGAACGACAGGCTGCAACGGTTTTTGTCCAGGAGTGTCGACAGATAGTAGTCGATGTCCGTCTGGGTGAACTCCTCTGGCAACTTATTGAAAAACAACACTGCCTGAGCAATTTTCAGGCGATAGTCATAGATACTGCCGTCTGCATATTGTGCCAGACGCAGCTTTTTAGTAAAAAGCGAAATGCGGTCCCTGAATTTGGGTACAGTCGCGATCGCCTTGTCCAATGTTGTATTGGGCATGGTTATTTGTGGTGGAGGGGATTAATGACGGGGTTGTGAAAGAGGTCCGTCATCTCCCTTCACCTTTTAGAGAAACGTAAAATAATTGTGAAATATTGTAGTGGAAGGTTATAAGCCGCAGGACTTTAGCTTTTTTCACCGCAGTGAAAAATTAGTGCAACATATTCGGCAAACTGTAATCGATACTACTAAACATGGGTCGGAATATATAGCTTTGCTTTTGTCGAAGTATGTATATGTTGGGCAAAATTTTGAGGTTAATGTTGTTAATAACCCATTTCTTGTAGGTTTGTATAATGCTAAAGAAATCAATTGTGATGATAATTATATGATATGGCCATGTTCTGGATACTTGGCAATAGAACTTAAGTATTTAAACGACAGTAGATTGACAAAACAGGAAGAGGATTTGGTTATTAGACGTGTTTTATACGATTTGACCCAAAAAGTGGGTGTGGCTGTATTTGTTTCAGAAATACTTGATGTTAATGAATTAGCTGATGAAGCCGAATTGGAATATTCTGTTTCCTCTGTACACATAACAAAGACTACTATAGATATAAACACGCTTCCAAAATCAATTGAAATGCTTGATTTGTATAGGCAAGCAAAAGAAATATTAGATTCAAAATTGGCTTTCTTGCACTACTATAAAATCATTGAATATGTCTCTCCTGCTGTAGCCAAGAAAAAGGCCATTGAAAAAATAACCATTCAAATTAACCAACCATCTACAGTTGCTCGCGATTATCATTATATGAATACCATTTTGAATATTGCAAGTCAATATCGAGATGACCAAAAAGACGATAGTCTTATGAAAATTGTTATAGAAGAGTGTCTGGATGTGAAGCCTGAACTTATTCACATACCTGATTCCTTAATTAAACAAATTAGAAATAACATTGGTATTGCAGAGGGAGTTGATCTTACTGCTGTATTACTGGATGATAACAAGGAATCTAGTTTAATAAAGCAGGTGGCATCAATTATATACTCAACCAGAAACAGTATTGTTCATGCAAAATCCAACTATATTGAAACAGGATGGGAGTGCCCAAAGGATAGTTTACCTGAACTCAATAAAATGATGGATACTTTTGCTCTAAAGATGATTGAATGGAATGAGGCTCAACCAGAAAACATCAAAGTGTAAATAAAGACGTAAAAAATGGGACAATTTGAAGGAAAAAAACTTGTCATGCTGAGAGGGACAATGCACGTGTCGAGACAGGGGACAGGTAAGTGTCCTTCCTCCTCAATTTTATATTAAAACATTTGAGATAATATTTTTGACTATTCCTGCGTGACAGTGACCTGTCCCCTGTACCCTAGGGATAGCCATGCATAAGTAATTAACTTGTCAAGATTTCAAAATTTCGATGAATGGTATAACTATTTCACAGGTCAAGGAAAAAATAGAGTGGTTTTCAAATAAATACTCAGTTAAATTTATTGAAAGTGGTATTTATTCCCTTTTCCCACAAGAAGGGGAATACGGTTGGCCTGCACCTTGGCATAATGGATCATCTCCGGGAGTTTATATATTACTGAACAGCAATAAGGAGGTAATCTATATAGGAGAGGCTGTAACCATAGGAAAAAGACTTGGAGACTATTTCTGTTATGATGAAAATAACAATTGCATGATTAGAGAAGTTTCAAAAAAAGATTCCAAATTTGTTGTTAGTTTTGCTCTTGAAGAAGAAGAACATTATATGCGTTTCTCTTTAGAACAATATTTAATTGGAGAACTGAATCCTCCCTTAAATAAATATGGGAGAACCCACTAGGGACAGGGGACTGGTCCGTGACCTGCCCTTTCGGTTAATGATGAATGATTGTTGATTAATGAGACTGGGGGGGAACGTTCTGTTCTTTGAATTATTGTAGCGGAATTGTAAAAGCAATCATCAGAGAATGAAATAATAAAAATGAAAATACTTTTAGCAAATAAGTTTTATTACCGCCGAGGCGGTGACTGCATCTATACCATGAACTTGGAGAAGATGCTGAAGGAGAAGGGGCATGAGGTGGCAGTGTATGCCATGCAGTACCCTGAGAACGAGAAGTCGGAATGGTCGGGGTACTGGCCTTCGGCCATGACGAAGTTGGATGCGTTTACAAGGCCGTTCGGGGCTCGTCAGGTGATGAAGGGTTTTTCTCGGCTGATGGATGACTTTAAGCCGGAGGTGGTGCATCTGAATAATATTCATACGCAGCTGAGTCCTGTGATTGCGAAGATTGCGCATGAGAAGGGGGCAAGGGTAGTATGGACGCTGCACGACACGAAGTTGGTGTGCCCGTGTTATACGTGTACTCGTGCCGGAAAGTGGTGTACCGAGTGTTTTACGGACAAGAAGGCGGTGATAAGGCATAGGTGTATGCCGGGCGGTTTGCCTGGGGCTGTCATCGGGTATTTGGAGGCGCAGAAGTGGAACAGGGAGGTGCTGCAGGAGTGTGTGGATTTGTTCTTGCCGCCATCGAAGTTTATGATGGACACTTGTGTGGAGGGTGGTTATAAGCCAGAGAAGTTTCGAGTGTTGTGCAACTTTATAGATGTGACGAAGGTTAAAGGGTTAAAAAGTGAAGAGGTCAAAGGATTAAAGGGGGATTACTATGTGTATCTCGGACGAGTGAATGAGGTGAAGGGGGTGAGGACGCTATGTAAGGCGGCTTCGCAGTTGGACAAGAGACTCGTTGTGATTGGCGGGGGCGAGCTGCTGCCAGAATTGCAGAAGACTTATGTGGATTGTAAGCAGATTGAGTTTAAGGGACAGATGCAGTGGGAGGAGTTTATGCCGATACTGCGCGGGGCTCGGTTTATGGTGTTGCCTGCGGAGTGGAGCGAGAATAATCCGCTGACTGTTATTGAGAGTCAAAGTCTCGGAACGCCTGTGCTGGGCGCAAGAATTGGCGGTATTCCGGAGTTGATTGAAAGTCTCTCCCCTGCCCTCCCCCAAAGGGAGGGAGTAGTGCCCAACGGTATGACTTTCACTTCGGGAGATGTGGAGGACTTGAAAGACAAGATCAATAAGATGTTTAATCATGAGTTTGACTATGATGCTATAGCTAAGAATGCTATAGAGAGGTATTCGAGCGAGGCGTATTATGAGAAACTTATGGCGTCGTACAAGGATGAAGAATAATAGACCACAGATTAACACTGATTGGCAAAGATTTAGAGCCATTGGCTCTGATAATTATTTGGATTAGTATATAAGAATAAATTTATTATGGCAGAAAAGAAATTGAATGGTACGGTCATCGTGACGTACCGCTGTAATGCGCGTTGCTCGATGTGCAACCGCTACAAGGCTCCTTCGAAGCAGGAGGAGGAAATCTCGTTGGAAACTATTAAGAAGTTGCCGAAGATGTACTTCACGAACATCACGGGCGGCGAACCGTTTATCCGTACTGACCTGAAGGAGGTGGTGAGGGAACTGTATAAGAAGAGTGATCGTATCGTGATTTCGACAAACGGATTCTTCACTGATAGAATCCTTGACCTGTGCAAGGAGTTTCCGCAGATTGGAATTCGTATCTCAATCGAGGGATTGGAGAAGACGAACAACGAGATTCGTGGTCTGAACGACGGTTATCAGCGTGGATATACGACGCTGAAGAAACTGAGAGAGATGGGCATGAAGGATGTCGGCTTCGGTATGACAGTGCAGGACAAGAATGCGCCTGACTTGGTGCCGCTGTATGAAATCTCAAACGAGATGGGGATGGAGTTTGCTACGGCTTCGCTGCACAACTCGTTCTACTTCGTGGAGGCGAAGAACATCATTCACGACCGTCCGATGGTGGCTAAGAACTTTGAGAACCTTGTGAACGAGTTGCTGAAGTCGAACTCACCGAAGAAGTGGTTCCGCGCTTACTTCAACCATGGTCTTATCAACTACATCTATGGTCAGAAGCGATTGTTGCCTTGCGACATGAGTTTTGACACGTTCTTCATCGACCCGTATGGCGATGTGATGCCTTGCAATGGAACGAAGGACAAGGAGGTGATGGGTAATTTGAACCGCCAGTCGTGGGATGAGCTATGGAACTCGCCCGAGGCGGAAAAGGTGCGCAAGAAGGTTCGCTGTTGCGACCGTGACTGCTGGATGATTGGTTCGGTGTCGCCGGCAATGCACAAGTATATCTATCGTGTGTTGCCGTGGGTGATCAGTCATAAGTTGAAATCGATGTTGGGCATGAAGTACTCGATGTTTGAGAACAAGATTTGCCGTGATCTGAGGGATGGCAAGGTGACGAAGGAGGAACTTGACAAGTGCTCTACCTGCGACATGTGCGCCACCATTAACAATGGTCTTTCCGCTGACTCGAAAGAGGCGCTGAAGGGCAAACGTGGTGAGGACATCGTGAATGCCGACGTGGCAAGTCAGGGATATGAGGCTACGAAGGCGGAGACTGACAGGGAAATTGAAATAAAGTAATGGTTTTATGAAATACGATTATTTAATAGTAGGCTCCGGCCTTTTCGGAGCCACATTTGCTCATCTTGCCACAAAGCAGGGCAAGAAGTGCTTGGTGATAGACAAGCGTCCGCATTTGGGTGGCAACGTCTATTGCGAGAACATTGAAGGGATAAATGTCCACAAGTATGGCGCACATATATTCCATACAAACAACAAGGAGGTGTGGAACTTTGTTAACTCCATCGTGGAGTTCAACAGATACACCAACTCCCCAGTGGCTAACTACAAGGGCAAACTCTATAACCTTCCTTTCAACATGAACACCTTCCATCAGATGTGGGGCGTGAAGACTCCAGAGGAGGCGAAGGCGAAGATTGAGGAGCAGAAAGCAGAGGCTGTGGCTGCACTCAATGGTCGTGAACCGCAGAACTTGGAAGAGCAAGCTCTGACATTGGTCGGTAAGGACATCTTCTACACTCTCATCAAGGAATATACCGAGAAGCAATGGGGACGTAAGTGTACCGAGCTGCCTGCATTCATCATCAAGCGACTGCCTCTGCGTTTCGTCTTTGACAACAACTACTTCAACGACCGTTATCAAGGTATTCCACTTGGTGGATACAACAAATTGGTTTATGGTTTGTTGGAGGGTGTTGAATGTAAAACCAATGTTGATTTCTTTAACTCAGAATACAAGGATTGGCGCAAATATGCTGACAAGTTGGTATATACAGGAGCTATCGACGAGTTCTATGATTTCCAATTCGGTAAACTCGACTGGCGCACAGTCTCCTTCAAGACTCGCATAGAGGACACTTCAAACTATCAAGGCAATGCCGTAGTGAACTACACCTCTCATGATGAGCCATACACTCGTGTCATCGAGCACAAGCATTTTGAGATGTTTGGTCAAGATGTATATGACTGTCCAAAGACTGTAGTCAGTGAAGAATATTCCACAGAGTATAAGCCAGGCATGGAACCATATTATCCCGTGAACGATGATCGCAATAACGCTTTGGCAGAGCAATACCGAGTGCTTGCTTCAAATGAGACAGATGTGATTTTTGGCGGAAGATTGGCGGAGTATAAGTATTATGATATGGCGCCGATAATTGAACAAGTAATGACAATCAATATTGAATAATAACAGGGCTATGGGACTAATAAGGAAATTATATTCCAAATTTAGGAATCTAATATTGTATGGGGTAATAGGAAGCTTTACAAGTTTACTTGATTTTTGTATTTTTACTGTACTAACCAGTTTTGTTGGCATTTATTATTTGGCGGCAAACTGTATTTCAGTGTTGGCAGGTATAACAACGAGCTTCTTATTAAACCGTAGTATAAATTTCAAAGTAAAAGACCATTATAAAAGAAGATTCGTTGTCTTTCTTTGTGTGGGGTTGTGTGGTTTGGTTTTAAGTAATGTTATTCTTTATTTAGGAATAGATAAAATGCATTGCGATGAAACGATTGTTAAACTAGCTTCGATAGTACTAGTAGTTGGTTTCCAATTCTTATTGAACAAATTCGTGACGTTTAAATATAATTTTGATAAATAGTTTATTATGGAAAAGTTTTATTTTGTAATGCCGGCTTACAATGAGTCGGAGAACATTGTTGAGACAGTTAAGCAGTGGTATCCTGTTATTGAGAAAATCAACAAGATGGAAGGATGTGAAGCTATCCTTGCAATAGCTAATGATGGCAGTAAAGACAATACCTTCGAGGTTATGAAGAATATCAAGGAGGGGGGTGCATTTCCTTACTTCGAGCCATTAACTAAACCCAATGGTGGTCATGGCGCAACCGTATTATATCTTTATCGACATGCCTTGAATAACGGCGCAGACTATATTTTCCAAACAGACTCGGATGGACAAACTAATCCTGAGGAATTTTGGCAGATGTTTGAACATCGTCATGACTATGATTTCCAAATTGGATATAGAAAAGGCAGGCAAGATGGTGCTAGTCGTGTATTTGTAACAAAGACATTACGCCTAGTAGTATGGTTTATGTTCCATGAGTGGGTAACTGATGCAAACACACCTTTCCGCCTGATGCAAAAAGATAAACTGAAAGCAATCATGGATGTTATTCCCAGTGATTATTTTCTGTGTAATGTTGCTATTTCAGCAATAGCAGTTAAATGGAAATACAAGATTACGTTCTACGAGATTACCTTCAAACCACGTCAGGGTGGAGTTAATTCGATCAACATGAAGAGAATCTTCAAGATTGGATGGAAAGCGTTGGGAGACTTTAGAAAAATTAATGCAAATCTAAAATCCTTAAAATAATGGAAGTATCAAAGAGAAATCTATATATCGGTTGTTTCGCCTCCTTGATATTGTGCATATTTTACATTTGCATATTGGATTATTATACTTTTCCTTCAGGAGATGAAATAGGAACTGCTGATAGTGCTATTAATTGGGTAACTAATGGGGAATGGTATTCGGCAGTTTGGGTTTATACATATCATCCACTCCATAATTTTTTACTTACATTATGGATAAGTGTTTTTGGAATTAGCCATCAAGCGGTATGTTCAATGAATGTAGTTATAGCTTTCATTGTGTCGTTACTTTGTCTCAAAATTTTGTCTGAAAGAAGAATCATTAATAGTCTTTTTAGTATATTGTTATTTGTGTTTTTGTTTTGGACTATCGCCCCACATTCCAATGGAAGAATTGATTGTTTAATGTTGTTATTCTCTTTAGGCATAGCAGATCAATTAATTCCTTCATCCGAAAACAGAAAAAAGAATAACAAATTGTTGGCTTTTTATTCATTTGGCTTGATGTTTACAGGTATCTATTCGCTTCCTATATTATTAGTGTTAGGAATAGCTCTCCTTATTTACGCACGAAAAGATGTTGAAAAAAGGAATGTTCTTATTACTCAGGCAAAAATTATAGTACTTTTTTGTTTTATTTCTTTTGTCATAATATGTATATTTTATTTGTATAATCATAGACTGCTTAGATTCTTACAAACTTATATTCGTTTTAATTCAAATTTCAACAAAGGTATGGACAATTTACTTGTTCATTATACTTTCTCGCAAATGGTTATTGATGGGTATAAAAATATATGCATCGACATTTTCGTATTATGTGGTATTGTGATAGGATATCTCAAAAAAGAATGGAATCTGTTGTATGTTTCTGTTTTTGTATTTTCTATACCTGTCTTAGGTTCTGCTGCTGGCCACTATGTTTCATATTACTATTGGATGATGAACATATTTGCTATTGTTATTCTGTTTTGGTCGATGGCAATTTTGAACAATAGATACTATAACATCTGCATTTCCATTATAATAATATGGCTATTTGCAAGTCCTCTTTTTAGTAGTTTTAATACTCCTACGAAAAAAGAAAAAGTTTCAAATATTCAAGCTTATTTGGAAAGAAATAAAGAATACCTTAAAGATAGTGTATATGTGCATTTTGAGGCGCAACAGTCTGCCATTTTGTATTATTTACTACGTGACTATCCTGTTAAGATTTCAGGTAAGGTTAGAATATTAGAAAACTATGTGGATCCAAAGATTGTATTTGAAAAAACTATAAACAAAAAAACAAATGATATTGAGCTTAGGAAGCTCGCTATGGATGTTTTTGATATTATTGAATCATATAAGGAGCCGGATCTTTCCAAAGGAATAATCATTGTCAATGATAAAGAAAAATATCAAACTCTAAAAGAAAAATTAATAGAAAAAGGATATAAATATAAAACTATTTCGAAATACAATGACTTCGTTATGGTTTCTTTTAATTATTAACCTATGAAAATTGTAATAACAGGAACCCGTGGCATACCGAATGTTATGGGTGGTGTGGAGACGCATTGCGAGGAGTTGTTTCCTCGCATTGCGTCTTTTGGTGAGGATGTGACTTTGATACGACGGGCTTCTTATGTCAACGATGGTTTGACAGAATGGAAGGGTGTGAAGCTCGTGGATATAGCAACACCTAAGATGAAGTCGTTTGAGGCGATTGTACATACCTTCCGTGCTATTAACAAGGCGAAGAGGCTTGAGGCGGAGGTGCTGCATGTACATGCCATCGGGCCGGCGTTGCTTGTGCCGTATGCGAGGTTGTTGGGAATGAAGGTGGTGTTTACACATCACGGGCCTGACTACGACCGCGAC
This sequence comes from Prevotella sp. P5-92, assembly GCF_002251245.1. Lineage (GTDB taxonomy): Bacteria > Bacteroidota > Bacteroidia > Bacteroidales > Bacteroidaceae > Prevotella. The sequence goes on along the minus strand of NZ_NPJG01000093.1, from coordinate 6,260 downwards.
AAGTGGGGCACGGCGGCGAAGATGATACTGAAGCTCGGAGAGAGGATGGGATGCATGTTTGCCAACGAGGTGATTGTTATATCTGACGTGATCAAGAATCTCATTGCAAGGAAGTATGGGCGTACGGAGCATGTGCATCTGATATACAACGGTGTGCCATCGCCTGAGATATGCGACTATCCTGAATACTTTGAGGAGTTGGGCATTGAGAAAGGGAAATATATCCTGAGCATGTGCCGATTTGTGCCGGAGAAGAACCTACACCACTTGGTTGAAGCATTTGCTTCGATGAAGGATGATGGATTAATGATGAAGGATTATAGGCTGGTGCTGGCTGGGGATACAGACTTTGAGGATGAGTATTCGCGCGGACTTAAGGAGATGGCAAGGAAAAATGGTGTGGTGCTGACAGGATTCATCAAAGGTCGCAAGTTGCACTCGCTGTTGACTAACTGTTGCTGCTATTGTCTGCCTTCCTCGCATGAGGGTCTGCCGATTGCTTTGCTTGAAGCGATGAGCTATAAAGTGCCTGTAGTGGTGAGTGACATTCCTGCTAATCTCGAGGTCGGTCTGCCGAAGGAGGATTATTTCCCATGTGGTGATGTTAAGGCATTGGCTGAGAAGTTGAGTGAGGTGGTGAGCAAGCCGCTGAAGAAGGTGGATTATGACATGGGTAAGTATGACTGGGATAAGATTGCAAAACAAGTGGATGATGTTTACAAAGGAATGATTGATTAATGATTGCTGATGATTGATTAAGGCATGGAGGTGCGTTTGTTCTTTGAGTTTCTTCAAGTGGCGATTGGCAATAGGGAGAGTTTATCGCGTGAGCTGTCAGATAACGAATGGCAGGATATTTTCCGTTTGCTGAAAGAGCATGCTCTGCTTGGTGTAGGATTTACGGCTGTGGAGCGATTGCACGCCAAGGGTGTTGTGTGTCCAGCGCAACTGAGGCTGCAGTGGTATGCCTTGGTGGTTCAGATTGAAAGAAGGAATGAACAACTGAATGGGTTATGCAAGAAAGTGACGGAGCAATATGAGCATGATGGGTTATCGACTTGTATATTGAAGGGACAAGGAAACTACATTAACTATCCTGATAATTTGCGAAAAAGACGACAATGCGGTGATATAGATATTTGGTGTTTGCCGCCAAAAGAGGGGTTGGATATTGCAGTACATACGGGGAAGGATAGCGTTGAATATGTGAAGTATCATGGTGTGAGAGCCGTGATAGAATATGTGAAATTGCAGCATAGGATATGCGGCTCGAACAAGAAGCCAAGGCCTATTTATCACCATGTGGATGCGCCTGCCATAGAAGGCGTGGAGGTGGAAGCGCATTTCAGAACGGGCTATATTCATTCGCCGTTGCGGAATTGGAGGATGCAGAGGTGGTTTGCCCAGCATTATGAAGGATGTGCTGCAAACAGAACTTCTTATGGTTTCTCCATGCCCACGCCTTCTGTCAATGTGATATACCAGATGACGCATCTGTTCTCCCATTATTTTCAAGAAGGTGTAGGTCTCCGACAGATTCTCGATATGTACTTTACTTTGATAGCGTGGAGAGAAAGTGTGGATAATGGTTGTGGGCAGCAGTCACAAGGTATGTGGAGCGAAGGGCTGGGGACGCCGGTGATGTCTAAGGAAGAGGTGATGGCGGTACTTCGTTCATTCGGGATGAAAAAGTTTGCGGGAGCGGTGATGTGGGTGCTCAAAGAAGTGTTTGGAGGAGGGAACGAAAACGATAACGAAAACGAAAAATGTCCACGGAGGACACAGAGGGGCACGGATGGAGGTCCGCAAGCGGACTTTGTGGATGAACGTGAATCATCGGAATTTAAACAGATTTTAAACGGATGTCCGCAAGCGGACGGGGGAGGAGAACGCAAATTAAAGCGAATTAACCGTGAATTGAAGGAAAATAATTTTGTGCCTTGGATGATTTGTGAGCCGAATGAAAAGGAGGGGAAGAAATTGTTGGAGGAGATAATGAAGGGAGGAAACTTCGGGCAATATGATGAAAGGGGAAAGGAATTTAAGAATGGAGGAATGATTAAGCATGGAATCTGGAAGCTAAAGAGGGTGATGAGACTTGTGAGAAGCTATCCTGAGGAGGCGCTGTGGGAGCCGGTGTTTAGGGTGTGGCACTTGGGATGGAGAATGATACATGGTTAATGATGAGTGATTAGTGATTATTCACACATTATATATTTTCAGTGGTGTTCATCAAGCTACGCAAGTTCTTCGCACAGCGTTAATATTTAGAGGTGCTCATCAAGCTAAAGCAAGTGTCTTCACACGGACAACGCGAATGAAACGGAGGTCCGCAGGCGGACGATGGATGGGAACGCGAAGTTATTCACACATTGTCAATTAAAAGAGGTGTTCATCAAGCTGAAGCAAGTTTCGGGAATTAACCGTAAATTGAAGAAAAAAAATATATATCCACAGATGACACATATGGACACAGATGGAGGTCCGCAGGCGGATGGGGGAAGTAAAAAGTAATATTTGTTATTGGCAAAAATTCAACTATGGTTGGCACAAACTAAAAACAATGTGTGAAGTATTGAGTCAGTGCAGAACGAGGCATAATGGATAAAAAATATGTTGATTTTTAGAGATTTACTTTGTAATCTGAAAAATATTTTTTATCTTTGCAGCCCAAATGGATTAATCAAAGTGGCACATCGTTGGCACTAACTCGTATAAAATTGGCACAAATGGATGGTATAGAAATAAAGCAACCGCAGCTGCTCAACCAACTTTTTGAGAGGAAAAGCCAAAACCTGTTTGAAAGCAGATGTGTTGCAGGTTTGAAAGTGGATGACCTCGACGGAGATACGTTCGTCCAGTGCAGAAAGGTAAAAACGCGAGAAGGTGGCGGTCATCCATGGGGACTGTTGAGTGATATGGATTTGCTTCGAAGTTGCCAATTGGTGCGATCGGGCAAAGATGATTCGTGTAGCCTTACATACGCAGCTTTGCTTTTGTTTGGAACGGAGGAAAGTATTGTACGATATATGCCAAGATACAGGATTGAATGTGTATTCCGTAATTATACATACGATGATTATATCAGCGGGAAAGATTATGGAACCAGGTATGATGACAGGCTTACGCTGAGGTGCAATTTGCAAAAGGCTTATATCCAGATAATGGCATTTGTGCAACGGTACTTACCTGACCGGTTTTACATTGGTGAGGACGGATTGACGAGACAAGATCTGCGCACGCTCTTGTTCAGGGAGATAGTGGCCAACCTTTGTGTGCATGCTGATTATTCTGCAGGTTTTGCATCGTATCTTGAAATATTTAAAGACAGGGTCGTGACTCGAAACAGTTCGCGCGTGATTCTTTCGGCCCACAATAAGGTCATAAGCTTAGACCAGCTTGGAAATTATACAAAGAACCCGCTTCTTGTCAGGGTGTTCAGAGAGTTGGGCTGGGTGGAAGACCTCGGTTCTGGAACACGCAAAATACGCATGTATGCACCATTATACAGCAATGACAGCAAAATTGAAATTAAGGATGAAGCCGAATTTATTTTCTCTATAACATATGCTAAGGGTAATGATTTGGCTGAAGGCGGAAGTGGTAAGCCTGCCGCGCGCAGGGCTTTCCCGTCTTTCATGCATGAGGCCGTTTATGTGGCTCTGAAGCATTATCCTGAAATAAAGGTGGACGAGATTCTGACTATGATAAATACAAGTCGTCGCACTTTGTATCGCATTATTGCAGATCTTCGCAAAGATGGATTTGTGGAAAATATAGGAAACAAGAATCATCCGAAATGGAATGTGTACAATGGTTAAACATGAATTTTGGAAACTGAAGCGGATGTTGAGACTTGTGAGGAGTTATCCGGAAGAGGCTCTGTGGGAGCCGGTGTTTAGGGTGTGGCACTTGGGGTGGAGGAAGATTATTGATTGATGATGAGTGATTAGTGATTAATGATTATTCGCACAGCGTTAATATTTAGAGGTGCTCATCAAGCTAAAGCAAGTTCTTCGCAAGTTCATCAAGCTATCGCAAGTGTCTGATGACTGAGGATTTAATGGATTATATACTTTCAGGCTATAAATTATATGAAAACAAGGGCGAAACATGAAAATATGGTCAAGTCTTGACCAAAATTCAAAATAAAATTGTATCTTTGCAGCGAATTTGTGATGATTTTGGTTAACACTTAACCAAATTCAAGCAGGTTAATATGGAATACTTGACCAATATGAATATATGAATAAGGAACAGATTTTGGAAATAATAAGGTGTGGAGAGAATAGCCGCGTGCAATTCAAGGAGCACTTTACTACCCAAAAGCAGATGGCAGAAGAGCTCGTGGCCATGGCTAATGCCAAGGGTGGAATGATTATTATTGGCTGCAAAGACAAGACGGGTGAGATTGTGGGGCTGAGTTATGATGAGGTTCAGGTGGCAAGCCGAGAGTTGGGAAATACGGCGCAGGAACATGTGAAACCAACTATCTACCTGCAAACGGAGACGATTCCGGTTAATGAAGACAGGTCTATATTGGTGACGTATGTTGATGAAGGTGTTAACAAGCCATACAAGAATCTGTCGGGCGACATCTATGTGAAGCAAGGAGCTGACAAGCGCAGAGTGACAGAGAATGCCGAGATTCTGCGCCTGTTCCATCAGTCAGGGACGTATTATCCAGACCATGAAAAAGTGAGAGGAACGAACATGGCTGTTGTAAACCGTAGTTTGGTGGAAGAGTATTGCACGAAGAATTTTGGCAAACCTGTGGACGATATGGGGGTGTCCTACGAGCGGTTGCTGGAGAATCTGCATATCCTGGCATCGAATGGAGAATGTACCTTGGCTGGCCTGTTGTTTTTCGGACTCGCACCTCAGCAATATATGCCTTCGATGATGATCAAGGCTGTGGCGTTCTATGGCAACGATATGGGTGGGCTGGAGTATCGCGACAGTAAGGATATTGTGGGTACGGTGCCTCTGCTATTCGAGCAAGGCATGTCGTTCCTAAAGGCGAATCTGCATAGTGTACAGGCAGGTCAGGGATTTAACTCTGTGGGGAAACTGGAGATTTCGCAGATTGCTTTGGAGGAAATCCTTCAGAATGCCTTGGTACACAGGGAGTATATAGCCAATGCGCCTATCCGCATCCTGATTTTTGACAACAGGGTGGAGATAATCAGTCCGGGTACATTGCCTTCAGGGATGACGGTGGATGACCTGAGGTTCGGTAACACGTTGCAGAGGAATCCGCTGATGGCCCAGTTTTGTTCACGCACAATGCAATACAGAGGCATCGGAACAGGTATCCTGCGTGCTATCAAGGAGGGGGCACAGATGGAATTCGACAACTCTGAATCGGGCAACCAGTTTGCAGTGAGGTTCAGACGACCTGTGGTGGGAGTCGCCACTTCTGCCATGGAGGGCGCCAAGGGTGTGAATCTGATGGATTTGTATCCCGACTTGACAGAGCGATGTCCGAAGCTGCCAAAGACGGAGCGGAACAATGCGCGTGTGGTGCTTCACCTGTGCGAGCAGCCGAAATCAGTGGTGGAGTTGATGGAGGCCACGGGCTATGAGAGCCGCACTTCATTCCGTCGCAAAATTCTCACCCCACTGTTGGAGGCTGGTCTGCTTAAACCCATGCTTGGAGATAAGAACAGCCCTAAGCAGAGGTATATTTTGCAAGACTCTGCTTTGATGTCTTGAAAAACAATCTATCCTTTCGATTAATGAACTGTAATAAGAAAAATGCGCTTAATTAACAATTATTAGCACTTAATACTGAATCGTTGCCTCTGATGGGGGCTTCTCGCCCCCAAACCCCTCGGTGTTTTCAGGTATTAGATTATCTATCCTAATTTACTTCGGGGATATACAGGAGTCATTTCTTTGAAGAAACATAACCATCGATATATGGTTTTTCCTGAGTGACAACGGCAAAAGCCTGTCGGATGAGCTTGTTTGCTACTGCAATGACGGCGACTTTCCCGGGCTTGCCTTTAGACCGCAAACGTTCATAACAGGCCTTACATTCAGTGTTATATTGTATGGAAGAGAACGCTGCCACGTAGAGCTGACTTCTTAAATAAGAGTCTCCGTTGCGGTTGATGTGACCTTTGACATGGACTGAAGTGCCGGACTGCTGATATGTTGGTGACAATCCCAGATAACGTGTGAGTTGCTTGGCATTGTCAAAGTATGTGAAGCCGCCAGTGGCCATGATGAGTGCAGCTGCAAGAGTGACGCCAATC
>NZ_NPJG01000092.1 GCF_002251245.1 Prevotella sp. P5-92 | reverse complement strand
TGGCGTGTATAGTCCGCCGTAGAATGGTCGTCGTCTTCGGCTTCTTGTGCTTAGCAACAAATCCGAAGCTGCCATCGTCGAGCATCGTCGCCGTTCCGGCACGGCGAAAGCTCTTTACAGAATTCATATTCTTTAGCTGTGGGTCGAATCTGAATTCTCCCTCGCCAATAGCGGTAGCTTCGCCAAAGAAGCTCACAGCCGTTTCAGTTTTTTTCGTCATAATAATTCAAATGTTTATACGTTTAAAGAAAAAAAAAAAAGGGTTGTATTAGCGGCGGCAAAATCGTCGGTCAACTAAAACACCACCTCCTTTGCCGCCAACGAAATGATCTCATCCGCCACGATGTCCTGGTATGTGCGTCCCTCGTGTTCGTGTGTGAAGAAACGGAGTTTCGCCGCCACTGGCGTGCCCTTGGCGATGTTTTTCTTCGCCTCTTCGCCCCACACGGTGGCTACATACGTGTCGGCATAATCGCCGCCGATGTCCTTGATCACCACCTCGCACTTCGTCATCGTGCCGTTCTTACCTTGCAACTGGGTCACCTGTCCCCACTTCTCAATTCTTCCTATTGTCTTCATAATCTTAAATGTTTAAAATGTTTGTAAATGTTTATTGTTTTAAAAAAATCGTAGCAAAACCGCTGCCTTCGCCGTCTTCGCCGTCTTCGTTCCCATTTTCGTTCCCGTTTTCGTTTTCGTTCCCGTTTTCGTTCCCGTTCCCATTTTCGTTCCCGTTTTCGTTTTCGTTTTCGTTCCCGTTTTCGTTCCCGTTTTCGTTTTCGTTTTCGTTTTCGTTTATATTGTTCCAATAAGTCAAAGATCACCGCCAACCAGATGTGCCATTTTTCTGATTGACGGTGCAAAGGTAAGGCAAAAAAATAAGAGCAACCGGCACTGTACTGACCACTGCCATAACCAGTGCCAGTACCGTGCCAGTTGCTCCCATGAGAGTCAACGAGGGGTTAATTGA
>NZ_NPJG01000091.1 GCF_002251245.1 Prevotella sp. P5-92 | reverse complement strand
AATCGATTTCTCGATTGCTTCTTGTACTACTACTTCTCTGTTATGTAAATCTTTCAAAGAACTCTTCTTATAGTCGCTCAAGAGAAGCGTTGTTCTCAAAAGCGAGTGCAAAGGTACGGCAAAAATCAATACGCTCCAAACATTTCGGCAAAAAACTTTCATTCTTTAACATTCGTTTACAAATAATGGGTGTAAAAAGTACTATTATTCTTTGTACACCTTAATATATATATAGTTGAGGAGTTGAGAAGTTGTCGAATTATTGTTCGTGCTACAGTTTTGCATTTTATCAATCAGCCTTTTTACTGACAGATGTCACAGTCAAGCGTAACATTAGTTAAATAATAACAGTCAAAAAGCTGAAAACGTAGCACAATGAGAGGCAAAAAGAAGAAAAAGATTACTTTTTGCTTAAAAAAAAGGCAATTTTACTTGCATATTAAAAGAATATGTGTAACTTTGCAGCCGGATTTGCGCAAAGCACATTCCGAACATAATGACACGTGAAACAAAACACATAATATTTATGGGCAACATAATAAAACCAATCATTTACACTGCCGCGCTCGACATGAAGCAGACTGAGCACGGCATCAAGCAGATAAAGGAGTTTTTTCAACAGAACCTCTCAACCGAGCTGCGACTACGCCGTGTGACAGCGCCTCTGTTTGTACTTCAAGGTCTTGGCATAAACGACGACCTCAATGGTGTGGAACGGGCAGTGACCTTTCCGATAAAGGATCTTGGCGACGCTAAGGCAGAGGTTGTTCATTCGCTGGCTAAGTGGAAGCGTATGTCGCTTGCAGAATACAAGATAGATCCGGGATATGGCATATATACCGACATGAATGCCATCCGAGCAGACGAGGAGCTTGACAATCTCCACTCGCTCTATGTTGACCAGTGGGACTGGGAAGCAGTGATTACCCGTGAGCAACGTTCGCTTACATTTCTGAAGAATGTAGTGGAAAGGATCTATGCGGCCATTCTTCGCACAGAATACCTTACTTGCGAGACCTATCCTCAGCTCAAGCCATTCCTTCCGGAAAAGATTACTTTCATTCATAGCGAGGAGTTGTTGAAGATGTATCCCGACAAGACTCCCAAGGAGCGTGAAGACGCTATCTGTAAGAAGTATGGAGCTGTATTTGTGATAGGTATAGGAGGCAAGTTGAGCGACGGCAAGAAGCATGATGGTCGTGCTCCTGACTATGACGACTGGTCAACAGTGGCTGAAGACGGCAGAGTAGGTTTAAACGGCGACATCCTCATCTGGTATCCGGTTCTCGGCCGCTCGTTTGAGCTCTCGTCAATGGGTATCCGTGTTGACAAGGAGTCGCTGGTTCGTCAACTGAAGATTGAAGGCAAGGAAGAGCGACTTGGACTCTACTTCCACAAGAAACTGATGAACGACGAACTGCCGCTCAGCATCGGCGGCGGTATAGGCCAAAGCCGCCTTTGCATGGTGTTGCTGCACAAGGGTCACATCGGCGAGATACAGGCAAGTATCTGGCCCGACGAGATGCGCAAGGAATGTAAGGAGTTGGGTATGAACCTTATATAGTGTCACGCTAACTCAAGATCCATAAGAGCCCGCAGTTTTTCGACTGCGGGATTTTCTTTTCTCATCAAGTCAAACTGCTCTCGTCTTGTGAGGATCTTTATGGGTTCTCCCTGTTCGACGAGCGACAAGGAGAGTGTAATGTCTTTGTTAGAGAGATAGAGTTTCAGGGTATTGACGATGCTTTTCTGTATGGTAAGCATCTGTTCAAGAATCACCTGATTATCGACTTTTACCAGCACATGCGGGAAGTTGTCTATTTCGGGATTCATGTTTTTCATTCGTGTTGCGATAGCGCTCAGTGACTGTGGCATACGATTGCACATCGACATCCATTGCAGTTCGAGTTCTTCCTGAGTGAATACGTTGTCGATGACGGTCTGCTTTGAGTTAGGGTCGTTGGGCGCGAGCATACCTGGCACGATTTGTATTTTCTTTTTCGTCGCCATCTCTCGCACTTTATTCCACGAGAACCCCACACCGTTGTTTGCCTTGAGCACGGGGCGGTTAACGGTGCTGTAGTTTGCATATTTCGCGGCAGCCTTTGCCTCGTCTGTCGCATTAGCGTCATCTGCCGTGTTCTTGTTGATATTTGTTGCGGGATGATTGGTATTATGGGCGTTGCTGCCAGTCACGACAACAGCAGCGGCCACCTGTCCTGCCGCTTTTATCAGCCGTTGTTGTGTGACAATAAACTGGAACAGGGATTTTAGCTTTCTGGGCTTTCGCCCACTGCCTGCCTCCTCGTCGGGCTGCGTTATCTGAGCTATTTCGATGAGAGTGAGTTCCACGAGCAGCCGTTTGTTGCTGCTCTGTCTATAGTTGACGTCACACTCGTTCATGAGGCGCAAAGCCTGATAGAGGAAACGCATGTCAGTTGTCTGTGCCTGCTGTTTATACTTTTCCTTCTGTTGTTCGCTTGTCTCCAGCAAAGGCAATGTCTGTGGGTCTTTTGCCATGAGCACATTTCGTACGTGTCGTGCCAATCCGTTGACAAATTGTCCTCCGTCGAATCCGTTGTTGATGACATTATTGAGCAGCACCATCACTTCTGGCACTTTGTTTTCGACAGCGAGTTCTATGATTTTGAAATAGTTATCAGCATCGAGCACGTTAAGATCCTCGATCACTTTCTTGTAAGTGATATTACCCTGACAGAAGCTTGCTGCCTGGTCAAAGATTGACAGGGCGTCACGCATTCCTCCGTCAGCTTTTTCGGCTATCACCTCCAAGGCCTGTTCTTCTACCATGATTCCCTCTTTCTTAGCCACCATTTTCAGGTGTGCGACAGTATTTGCCACGGTCATTCTCTCGAAGTCATAAATCTGACATCTTGAGAGTATGGTTGGGAGAATCTTGTGTTTCTCGGTAGTGGCAAGAATAAATATGACATGTGCTGGCGGTTCTTCGAGCGTTTTGAGAAAGGCGTTGAACGCAGCCGTAGAGAGCATATGAACCTCGTCGATGATAAACACCTTGTATTTTCCCACCTGCGGTGGTATTCTTGTCTGCTCCATGAGAGTCTTTATATGCTCTACGGAGTTGTTGCTTGCTGCGTCGAGCTCAAAGATGTTGAAAGATCGTTGTTCGCTAAACGCCTTGCAGCTCTCGCATTGGTTGCAGGCTTCCCCCTCAGCCGTAGGGTTCATGCAGTTGATAGCCTTTGCAAAGATTCGGGCACATGTGGTTTTTCCCACTCCTCTTGGTCCGCAGAAGAGATAGGCATGAGCGAGTTTTCCGCTTTTCACTGCGTTTTTCAGCGTAGTGGTGAGAGCAGCTTGCCCCACTACGGTATCGAACGATGCGGGTCTGTACTTTCTTGCCGAAACGATATATTCATCCATAAGAACAGGTAGATAATTAAATTAAGTGGACATGCGAAAAAAAACTATTTTCTAATCAATCACCCCGATGATTTCCTGCACCGACTTGCATCCGTGTTTTTCGAGCCAAGAGTCGATGCCGTCTCTAACCTTTATGGTCACGGCGGGATCGATGAAGTTAGCTGTACCGATCTCGACAGCCGTTGCTCCTGCCATCAGGAACTCTATGGCGTCTTCGGCGTTCATTATTCCGCCCAAGCCTATTACGGGTATCTTCACGGCCTTTGCCACTTGCCACACCATTCTCACGGCCACGGGCTTCACTGCCGGTCCGCTGAGTCCGCCTGTGCCTATGCTCAGTCTGGAGCGTCGTTTCTCAATGTCGATCGACATTCCCATGAGGGTGTTGATGAGCGACACGGAGTCGGCTCCCTCAGCCTCCACGGCCTTAGCGATCTCGGTGATGTTTGTCACGTTGGGCGACAGTTTAACGATGAGTGTCTTGGAATATCTCTGCCTTACAGCTTTCACCACGCTGGCGGCTCCCTGGCATGTGACTCCAAAAGCCATTCCTCCATCTTTCACATTAGGGCAAGAGATATTGAGTTCGATGGCCGGTATTTTCTCTAGTGCGTCAACCCTTGCGGCACACTCAGCATAATCCTCGGGCGACGAGCCGCTGACATTGACGATCATGTTCGTGTCGATATCCTTGATCTCAGGATAAATATTCTTTGCAAAATAGTCAACGCCTTTGTTTTGCAATCCCACGCAGTTAAGCATTCCGCTGGCTGTCTCAGCCATTCTCGGATAGTCGTTTCCCTCGCGCGGATTGAGCGTGGTACCCTTTACTATTATTCCGCCAATCTGTTCCAGTGGCACGAAGTCGGCAAACTCCACTCCATAGCCGAAAGTGCCAGAAGCGGTCATCACAGGGTTTTTAAGATTTAAGTCTTTTATTTTTACATTTAGAGATGCCATAATAGTTTCTTAATATTTAACACTGGGCCTTCTTTACATACACATACATTTCCCATGGTGGTTTTCTCCACGCAGCACAGGCAAGCGCCGAGTCCGCACGCCATCATGTTTTCCAGTGATGCCTCGCACTCCACTCCCGCTTTGTAAGCGTACCGTGCCACAGCCATCATCATGGGTTTGGGTCCGCAGGTAGCGATCATATCAAACTTCTCGTCGAGAACCGAATGGTTTGTGACAAAGCCTTTTTCTCCTTTCGAGCCGTCTTCAGTAGTAACGCACACGCGCCCGTACTTTTCAAACAGTTCTATCTCGAGCAAGTCTTTTTCGCTTCTTGCTCCGAGCAGGAATGTGGGTTTGATGCCTTTTTCCCTTATCACGGCCCCCATATACAGCAGCGGTGCCACTCCCACTCCACCGCCTACGAGGAGCACCCTTTGCGATGGACTTTCGGGCATGGTAAATCCCTTACCGAGGGGCAGCACGCAGTTGAGCTTGTCGCCTGCACTGAGTGAGGTGATGTGCTCTGTCCCCTCTCCTACAGCCGCAACAAGCAACCATAGTTCATTGGCATCATAATCCACGAAGTTGATCGATATAGGGCGACGCAGGAAAGTGTTGGGCGAGTTATCGACACGTATCTCCACAAACTGTCCGGGCTCCATTTCTGGCAGTGGCTCCTGATGGATGAGTTTTAGCAGCGAGTATCGTCCGCCCACTTTCTCCACCGATTTTACGGTGAGGTCAAGTATGTATTTCTTCATTGTCAAAAATCTAAGTTTTTCTATTCAGGCACAAAGGTAGGAATTTTTTTTGATATAACCATACCTCTTGGCAAAAAAATCATCACGTCAATGTTTTGCCGGCACAAAGGTCTCAAAAGTCTGATCGTCGTAATACACGCGAATCTCTATCACCTTGCGTTTAGCAATGTCAATATGTTTTACCTCATTGTGGACGTTATCTAATCGTGTATGTTTTACACTATTAATATTTTTGCCTGTCGAGTCAGCATTATTGTCGTTTGTAGAGGTAGTATCTTCATCGTTAAGTCCGAAGTCCATCATCAGTTCTCCGCTGCCTGACACGTTCTGGACATTCTGATCATGTTGGCGGGTAGGGGTGTCATACATGTGTCCAGTGCCAAACATCAGCCACTCGACGCTGATGTTAGGAATTTTTTTCTTTATAGCCTCTACAATGGCTAGACTGGGTTTTGTCCTTCCGTTAAAGACGCTGCTCACAGTAGCAGGTGCCATCTCGATGAGCTGTGCAAACTCTTGCTGACTCTTGTGGAGCGACTCCATCACTTCTCTTATTCTGTCTTTCATATCAGTCATAATGTCTTTTTTATGTAAAAAATAGGGTTTTTCGTTCGGTTTACAAAGGTAAACATAAAATTTGGAATATGCAACTATTAGTGAAAAAATTTAGTTTTTTAAACTTTTGATTTGTAGTTTTAAATTTGTAAATTTAATATGGGAATATGCTGACAAGGCCAATTTGAATTTACAAATCAGAATTTAAGGTAATAGATATTGACAAACAAAATGTTTCGTAAAATATAATCAACTAACTGACTATAATTCAGTTATTTTTCTCGTATATACCCATTATTCTACAAATATACATCAATATTTCCGAAAAAGAGTAGTAGAGATGTCTTAAACACATTAACAATTTCTACTAATATACTCATTTTTAGCGCATTTAGTTATACCACCAACTGATTGTATAAATATGAATATTGAAAAACAAACTATCTGATTTGTGTTTTGATTTACGAATTTAAATTAATGAATTAATGTTTGCGAATATAAATTCATAGACACAAATATAAATCAAGGATGATACAGCTTTATGTTTGTGTTTGTGAATTCGAAGTATTGAACGCAAATAAAAGTTAACACCGAATTTCTGTCTCCCGAAAATCCTGAAAAATCACGATACTTTGATTTTCCCTACTGTCGGCAAAAACTTTCAAAATACGCGAGAAATGAGAGGGCAAAATTCGAGTTAACACATTGAGGGCCATAATAATTAGCCAAAAAAAAGTGCCCCTTTTGAGGGCACTGTTTTAGAATATTTTGAGCCAGAAAAAGGCCATTTTTTCAATGCAGGATGAAGAAAAGCAGCTCTTTCATCAGTTCTCCAGGCGGTGTATTCGGGTTATTTATGCCCTTACTTTTGGCGTCAGTCTCTCTAATTCTATAAATTATCTGCATCACTTTTGTTGCCGTGAAATTTCTCATGCCCGTCATATAGTCTTTTGCCGCCCATGGCGAGCGCAGTTCGAGCCATTGCGCGACGCTCTCCTGGCTCTGTTTATTTGGGCAATAATAGGCGATCATCAGGTTTTGGAAATAATTGAAGAGCATTGGGAGAAAGCTGTAGATAGAACCAGCCTTAGGATTACTGTCAAAATAATTTATTATCTGATTTGCCTTAAACACATTCCTATTGACGATGGCGTCGCGCAGTTCGAAGGCATTGAAATCCTTGCTGACTCCAATTTGTTTCTCCACCACTTCAGGAGTCACCTGACGATTGTCGGCAGGCAAAGAGAGCAGCAGTTTGTCAAGTTCGCCAGTCAGTCTGTTGAGGTCAGCCCCAATGGAGTCGGCAATGATCTGTTCCGACTTTGGGTCGATGGTGGCTCCCCTCTCCCTGACATACGCCTGAATGAAAGGCGGCAGATCTCTCTCTCGCATCTTTTTGCTTTCGAAGAGCACCCCTCTCTTTGCCGTTTCGGAGGCAATCTTTTTTCGCCGGTCAATGGTACCGTTCTTATGGCAGAGCACGAGGACAGTAGTATCAGATGGATTTTCGAGATAGACGGCGAGCTGATCTGTATTTTTCAGATTCTGCGCTTCCTTTACCACCACCACCTGCCTTTCAGCCATCATGGGATATCTTCTTGCCACGTCGGCCACCTGTGCCGCCGTGGTGTCGGAACCAAACATCACCGTGAGGTTGAAGTCGCGCTCTTCTGGTTTGAGTGCGTTGTCGATGATAAAATCCGTGATTTTGTCAATATAGAATGGTTCATCTCCCATGAGATAATACACTGGTGCGTACTTTCCTGCCCTCAAATCACGCATTATAGCCTCGAAAGTTACATTTTTATTGTCTGCCATTTCGTTATTTGCGGTTATTTTATTAATTTTGCTGCAAAATTAGGCAAAAAAATCGAGAAAGCCGTCTGTGCAGGCATTTTGCTTCATTTTGATGGCAGGAAATTCACATATTTTAAAGTTTACACCTTATTATATATATAACATGCAAGAATTGAATCTTCCCCGGTATGAGATACGTGTGGAGCGGTGCGCCGGGCGTCTCACCATATTCGACATCCTTCGCCGTCGCCATGTGGCATTGACTCCCGAGGAGTGGGTGCGCCAGCATTTCATACATTATCTCATCGACCACAAGGGTTATCCCCAGGGGCTTCTTGCCAACGAAGTGGAGCTGCGTTGTGGCGAAAAGAGTTTGCGATGCGACAGTGTGCTTTACGACCGCACGTTGCGTCCGCGCATGATAATTGAATACAAGGCGCCGTCGGTGAACATCACGCCGAAGGTGTTCCAACAGATATCCACATACAACCTCCTTCTCCATGTTGACTATCTTGTGGTGAGCAACGGCCTTATCCACTACTGCGTGAAGATGGATTATGACAATCAAAAATATTTATTTCTTGAAGATATTCCAGAATATAAAAATCTCTAACAAAACAACCACCTCGCCACAAACCATATCACAGGCACGAGAAGAGCCGGAAGAAGGTTCAGAGTCTTGCAGTCTTTGAGATTCAGAAGCGAAAGACCGCTTCCGGTTATCATCAGTCCGCCAACGATGAGCAGCTCAGCCATCAAGGCATCGCTCACAGCCTGACTCGACAGCCACGCCACGAGATAGAACAGCCCTTGCCAGCAAAACAACACAGGCGCGGCGAGCACCATGCCAAAGCCGTAGGTAGAGGCAAACACCGTTGACGACACGAAGTCGAGCGTGGCGTTAGTGAAGAGGAAAGTGTTGTCGCCCTTTAGCGCACTTATCACAGGGCCAAGCATCGACAACGGCCCTACGATTTCCATGATTTCATACCTCCGTCAAGAGTCCTTTTTTGTTAAACATTTATTTTATTCACATTATTAGCCCCTTGATGATGTAGAATATCACAGGGATTAGAAGCGATGGAAGTAGGTTTACCGTCTTGCAGTCTTTTATGCCGAGAATTGCCAGACCTGAACTTAGAATAAGTACTCCACCGACTATACTTAGTTCTGTTCGCATAGGTTCTGGCATTCCACTCCCGAACATGTAAGCAATCAGGTAGAACATTCCTTGCCAACAGAAAAGTACAGGTGCTGCCAGGAGCATAATCCAACCATACGACGCAGCTAACACTGCGGAAGTTACCAAATCTAATGTCGCGTTTGTGTACAGAAACGTGTTCGCAGGTTCGTTAAAAGCCCATCCATGACTGGGTGATAGATACGACAATACCGGGCCAATGATACTGAAAGTTCCGATCGTGTACAGCAAGATGCCAGTAACTAATCCATTCAGCGCATTATTCTCATTGCCTTGCTTCTCGTTCAGCTTGGCATTCATACGATCGATGCGTCCCGACAAATCGAATTTTGTGCCAATGACTCCACCTATTGTAATGCTTAATATGAACAGAACTGGGAACTCGCTTTTTGCCATATTGGGTAATGCTGCATTTATTCCTAGTACAATACAGCAGAGACCAAGTCCATCGAATAGTGCTTTTTTGTATTTCTCGCTAATTCCAGAACGAACAATCGCTCCGAAAGCTCCACCGACAATAATTGTTGCCGTATTTAATAGCGTCCCTAACATATTATGTCTTTTACGAGTTTGAAACGTTGTTTGTCTTATCGTGAGTTCCTGTCGTTTTCTGTCTTGTTAAGCAATTCGCTCACATCTACACCGAGGAGCTTGGCGATTTGGTCAAGGGTGTTCAAATCTGGTTGAATGGAATTTGAACACCACTTGCTTACGGTACAAGTGCTCTTGCCTAACTGTTCGGCTAGCCACTTACCTGTCTTACCTTGCTCGATAAGTGCTATTTTTAGCCTGTTTATATTTGCCATACTGCTTTAACGAATTAAAATTTGGACGCAAGTTATTAAAATTTTGCGACATAACAAAAAAAATACGCCATTCCCGACATAAAATATAATATATTTTAACATTAGGGCGGTGTTTTTGGGACTTTTGGCTAGCGAAATGTAACGCAGAAGCCGTGTAAATCAGCAAAATTTCCAGTGTCTTTTTGTAGGCAAAAAAGTGAGCCCCTGAAATCCTTAACCATGGAGGTTGTGTTACCAAGAAGAGTAACCAACCGAAAATAATGAATAGAAACATAATAGAAGTTCAAAAAAGAGTTATGCCAGACTATGCAGGTCAGGCTTTTAGCTACGGCAATGCAAAATAGCCGAAAAGTACAATGATTGTAAATCTTACCTCTGCGGAGCATTGTCCATCAGCAGCATTAGGGCTTTGCAAAGTCGTAAATGTGTGCTATGCCAAGAAGTGTGAGCGTATCTATCCGAACTATAGAGCAAAAAACTTATTTATGGGATGGTGGCTTACAACTTCACCAACAGAAAACATCGTGGCTTTGATGGAGGCGTATATTGATAATGCACCAGAGCCGATCACTCATATTCGACTTGATGAAGCTGGTGATTTTATTGACCAAGGTCGAGTATACCAATGGAATAGTATTGCTCGTTACTTCTACGAGCGCAATCGTATTGTCACATATACCTATACTTGTCGTACAGACCTTGATTTCACAGGGGCTAACTATATATTGGTAAACGCTTCTCAGCCCGGAATCTCTGGTGCAATTAGACAATTTGAGTGCATCGGGAGACAAGAATATGACAATTTAGTTCCACAGCAAGGTGAATATAAATGTCCAGGAGATTGCAGAAGATGTAGAATGTGCTACACAGACAGATTTACTGGCAAAATATACTGCCGCCAACACTAATTCGCTCAGAGGTAAGAAAATATAAAGCATTTCCAACAATCCACAACCATTATGAAACAATGATCTGACCAACCCTTTCTTCATAACTTCCAAATCAATATTTCGCCATTCTTACACCATCCATTCCTTACCATTGTGGAAAACAAATTATCCACAAAAAATGAAGCAGCCGAACAATTAGAATATGGTGCGTTTGACGGCTGGCGCATCTGATGATATTTTTATGGCAGATAAGAAACTGCTTAGGGGTATTGTATATAAGCGTACCCTTATTAAAGACTGTGCCGAGAAGGGATTTTCCTATATCGGTTACTCACTAAATGAGACCCAGCGTATTAAGAGCTGGAACAACCATGGCAACAAGAGCTATGGAGGCAAAAAGATTCAGGAGGCACGAGAAAAATACGATCTGAAGAAAGACTGGAGTTATGTAGTGCTTGAAGAACGTTATGGTCATGAGAGAGACGCATTGAAGAGGTTGGTTAAGCAGATTGAAAAAGAATACATTAAGAAGTTTGACTCAATCAAACACGGCTTTAATGAGTCTGAGAATGATTCAAGTAATTATGTTCACACTCCCGAACAATCTGCAAAGATGGTGGCAACTCGTATGGCAAACGGTTCGTATGCCCACACTGATGCCACAAAAGCGAAGATCAGTAAGACTCTCCTAAGCAAGAACCTTCATCAATCAGAAGAGGCAAAAGCAAGAATCTCTGCTGCTAACAAAGGTAGAATCGTCTCTGAAGAAACAAGGCAAAAACTGTCTATGGCAAACAAAGGAAAAGTAATGTCTCCAGAAGCACGAGCAAAATCAAGTGCGACAAAGAAGGGCAAACCACATCCGATCTCAGCTCAAGGACAGGCAAACATTGATGCTGCTCGTTATAAAATCCCAATTGAGGTTACTGACTTGCAGGGAAACACAAAGGTCTATGAGTCTATGAAAGCAGCAGCAGAAGCCACAAACTTGAAGGTTGGAAGTGTTAGCAACTTCCTGAAGAGTGGCAACTACAGCAAGAACGGCTATCGCTTCTCGTACAAAGATGGAATAAAGAATTTACCTAAACAACAGCAAAAACCATGAACGATTTGATAGACAATACCAATATTATCAATTTGACCCAAAGCAAATATGCCGAGAAACTTCTTCGGTCTGTACTACAGCAGTGTCCCATGTCCTTGAAGCCAGAACTCGGAGACACCCTTACCATACTCGATTATGATTTGGATAGGGTGTATCTCAAGAAGGGGAAGGAGTCCAATTCTGATGCAGACGATGATTTTGACATTCGGACCTGGGATGTTTACGATACAGGCGAAGGATTAAATAAAATGGTGCATATCGAATGGACGCTATTCAAGAGAGTTGGCGATCACGGAGTACCGATAACAGAAGGATATACATCTTTCCTTATCGCAGACTGTTAGACCTAATTGGGAATAACAATAACTTAACCCCTTCTGCATGGAGGGAAATAACTAAATGACTATCTATGTATAAAAACTTACTTAACAGTGCATTAGGACATTACGGCGACAGATGTAATTGTCCATGCTGTCAGGAAGAGGAGCATCAGCCAGAAAGCAAGGTTGAAGAGAAAGAAGCCCCTGTAGTCATCCCTGGCACAAAAACAAAGATGACAACACCACAACCCACCGAACTTACGCTTACGGACTTCATAGACACCTACGACGATCCAGATATAGACACACTCGTAGGCGAATATGGTGAACTGTACGAGGGGAAGGTGATTGAGATTGGACTTCAGGAGGCGTGTGCTTTGCTGGGTCGAACGAGGATAAGCCTCCCTATTCGTTATGGCAATGAGCGTCTTGTTTGCAAATCGCTATTTTGCTCATGACAGGTCTTTTACACCTTAAGAAATGAGGACAACCCCTCGATTCTTGTTGTAATTGTGATGCTGGCATGGTTCTTCAGGATTGTGTCAGCATTACTCTTCTCTACAACAAGGATTCACATATTAACAAACAAAATAATTACAACAAGATATGAAAGAAACAATTATAACAGTTCCCGAGGGTATTAGATACCTTAGCGAGTGGACGGACTTTGAGAATCAGATTCCTCATGGTCAGCATTTCATTCTGAACAAGGCTCATACAGGTGTAGGAGCCACTCAGTATTATCTTAGCAACCCCCAGAAAGTCATTCTTTGTTCTCCTAGGGTAGCTCTTATTGAAAACAAAAGATCAAAACATCCAGGAGTATGTATTTACCGTGATCTTTCAGATTCTGTGGCATCTGATACTGATGGTAAAAGCAGTCGTAAGAAAAAGAAAGCGACCTACCAAGACATCAAACAATACAATAGCTATGTCGTTCAGTATGTTCATCGTTGCATACAGGAAGGTAAGGTTCCAAAGATAATGACCACTTATGACAGCCTTGGACATGTTTATGATGCTCTGAGTTCAATTTCGTCATCTGAACCTGATTCATGGATGCTGGTCATTGACGAATTTCAGGCAATTTTCGGGGACGCTGCTTTTAAGTCATTGACAGAAATGCAACTATTGAACAACACGGCTAATTTCAAGAGTGTCATATATCTTAGTGCAACGCCATTCCTTAAGGTGTATATGGAGCAGATGAACGAGTTCAAGAATCTGCCCTACATCCTGTTGAAGTGGCCTCCTAAGATGAAGGAGAAAGCACTTGTAACCAACATAACAATCAAGGAATCAAGAAATAAGGTTTGCGGTAAGATTATTGCGAACATGAAGGCTGGAAAGACAGTTAAGTATGGTAGTAAGGAGATTGATACCACAGAAGCTGTTTTCTATGTCAATTCTGTTTCTGACATCCTAAGTATAATCAAGAGTAGCGGTCTAGGTAAGTCCGAAGTAAACATCCTTTGTTCAAAGAATAATGAGGATCGAATTAAGAAAGCAGGTTTTTCTATTGGAACAATACCTGCAGAGGGCGAAGAGCATAAGCCATTCACCTTCTGTACTCGCTCATATTTCCTTGGATGTGATTTCAACTCCACCTGTGCCTACTCTTATGTGTTCGCTGATCCTAAAAGCACAACTCTGGCTCTTGACATCAGTACAGACCTTAGCCAGATATTAGGCAGGCAACGCTTAGACTCCAATCCTTACCGAAACGAGGCAATCCTCTTTATTCGAGAAGGCTCTATTGGATTTAGTGATACTGAGTTCAGCGAGTATATAAAGCAGAAGAAAGAAAAGACAGAACGTAAGATAAGAACATTCAAGAATCTAAAGACAGACGAGGAGAAACGTGATCAGATTGGCATGATTCGTTCAGACATCGACAAGAACCATTTTTCCAATGACTACCTCTATATAGCCAACGATGCTATTCCGCAAGTAGGTTTCAACATCGTTTATATGCTAGCAGAAAAGAGAGCCTGGGAAATCCGAACGAAGAACTACACAAGTCAATATACTGTTATTCGCCAGCAAAAAGAAGCAGGAATAATTGGCTCTGTTGGATCTCGGTCGGTAAATCCTGAAGTTCTCACCTTTAAGAGTAATTTTGAAGGTACTACTCAAACTGACAAAAGAATTAACCTCTATTGCAATTTCCGTCGTAGCCATCCAGAACTGATTGGTGAGGTGGACTTCGTTTCTCCTAAGTATTCGGCATATTGGGATGCTGTAGGATATGAGGGGATGGCTAAAGTCGGTTTTCAGGAATCCAAGATTAAGGCAGTAATGGAAGCACCTTCTCCTTTTGAGGACAGGGTTATAACAGAGGTTCGCCAACTTGTCAACGAGGGCGATACCTTTACACCTGAAAAATTGAAAGAACTGTTGAAGAAAGCCTATGAGAGGGCGGGCTGTACCAAGA
>NZ_NPJG01000090.1 GCF_002251245.1 Prevotella sp. P5-92 | reverse complement strand
ACACTTACCGTTGTATTCTGACCAACGATTACAAGTCATCGACAAGGGACATTGTTGAATTCTACAATCTGCGTGGCGGCAAGGAACGTATCTTTGACGACATGAACAACGGATTCGGTTGGAGCAGACTCCCCAAGTCATTCATGGCGGAGAATACTGTCTTTCTTCTGCTTACTGCATTGATACACAATTTCTACAAGACCATCATGAGCAGGCTTGACACCAAGGCTTTTGGGCTCAAGAAAACGAGTCGCATAAAGGCTTTTGTCTTCAGATTCATCTCCGTACCTGCCAAGTGGATCATGACTGCAAGGCAATACGTGCTGAATATCTACACAGAGAACCGCGCTTATGCAAAACCCTTCAAAACAGAATTCGGATAAGAATCCTTTCTTTCCGGTTTGAATCTGCGTATTACCTCAAGTCGCATCGTGGGGTAAGGGGATGGTGGCTACATATTGATGTTGTGCTGTTGCTTTTTACTGAAAGCTGCTACTAACGACTCATAAATCTACCCTTAATCGTGTATTGGATGATAGTTGCGGATTTTAGGAACTCAAGAAACAGCGGTCTGTGCCAGGAGGGAGCGGAGCATCCAGAAAAAGTGACATCCCTAACGAAGTGGGTGCCACTTTTTCCGATGTGTAGTGAGCGGAGGGTGCAGACGGCTGATGCTTTCCGCTTTTCCGGAAGCTTGCTTCCGTTATTGATTTTATCAGAGGATGATGCCGATAGGTAGCATCTTCTGATACCGCTCTGCCCGAAGAGGAAAGTCTGTGGACGTTGCCGATCTTTCGGCAATGGCCACTGTCTTTCCGGGCGCTCCAATGTGTGCGTTAGGTTTAGCGAGAGTTTGAGGAGCTGCTTGAAGTCCGCATAGTCTCGCTAGTGCATGGCAATAGATGGTTGCCTTTGACGGCTTTCGTAGAAAGACGACAAGGGCAAGTGCCGCTATATATATACAACGAATCCCCGACACGAATGCCGAGGATTATTTTGTTAGATAAATGCGAATTTAGCGGCAGAGATAATAACCCAGCGCTACCAAAGCAACACCGGTGCTGACGCTTAAAGCAATGTATCCTGCAAATGCCCAGATATTCCCGGATTGCAGCATAATCAGTGCCTCTTTGGAGAAAGTTGAGAAGGTGGTAAACCCTCCGCAAAGTCCCACTGACAGGAACAAGGCCCAATTGTTGTCTTCGCTGGCGGTGCGGCTGAAAAGGCCCCACAAAAGCCCAATCATGAAGCAACCGACCAGATTCACGACAAAGGTCGCCCAGGGAAACCCTTTTCCGGCTCCCTTCATCATTAGTGAGACAAGATACCTTGCTGCTCCACCGATAAAACTACCGGCACCGACGATTGCTATGTTTTTGATGATGTCTAAAACCATTAAATCCCGATTTGTCTGTGCAAAGATATGAAATTTGAATGTGATTGCAAAGATGCGGACGAGGTGGCGGAGCCACCGAGGACGGAAATGACTGGGCGGGTGGGAACCACGGCGGCGAAGCCGCTCATAAGACAGCATCCGTGAGGCAGGCTTTGACAGGATCGGAGATCTGGCAAAGACTGGCTGACGGATACCGCTCTGCCCATCAGGGCAAGGCTTTCAGCGGCTCGCCGATGAATGTCTTGCCGGGCGTTTCACGAGAGTCCGATGGCGGTCACGGAGTGACTGACTTCGGTCTCTCCATTTAACTCAAGCAGCAGCGGTCTGTGCCAGGAGGGAGCGGAGCATCTAGAAAAAGTGACATCCCTAACGAAGTTGGTGCCACTTTTTCCGATGTGTAGTGAGCGGAAGGTGCAGACGGCTGATGCTTTCCGCTTTTCCGGAAGCTTTGCTTCCGTTATTGATAGTATCAGAGGATGTTGCTGGAGGTGATGTCATTCGTAGCTTGCGGAGAATGTCAGCACTGGAGGCGGCATCTTCTGATTCCGCTCTGCCCAAAGAGGAAAGTCTGTGGACTTTGACGCGTCAGCGGCAATGACCACTGTCTTTCCGGGCGTTTGTTCGGAACGCAGACAAAAGTCTCCGAGACTTCCTGAAGGGAAGGCCGCGGAGTCTTTCTGCGCGGAGTCTATAGAGTGGAAGTCCCGGAGCTGCGATAGTGGCGTAGGGGCTGGAACCAAGCTGGTCTTACGGAGCGGAAGCGGAGGAAGACGAGCTTGACCGCTTTCTATGGTGGCGTCAGCTGAAATGTGTCAAGGCTGTTAGATAAATTCGAATTTACAATTCTGATATACTTCAGATGTAGGTTGCCGTTTCTAAAGCGATATAAAGTTTGTTTAAACTATGGTTGGCATTGTTCAAGCCTTTGGCTTCATATCCATTTGTATCCAAAATGTCACCTGCTTCAAAAAAAGCATACAACTTCAAATTGTAGAAGTCGCACACAGATT
>NZ_NPJG01000009.1 GCF_002251245.1 Prevotella sp. P5-92 | reverse complement strand
GGGCGTTCCGGAGGGGGCGGGGTTCCCTTTACGGTTGCCATGGAAGTCTTTTGGTTTTGCTCCGTCTTTGGTGCGGGGCTGTGCGAACCTCACCTTTTCGCCCTCGTCGCGTTTCTCGTGGAAGAGTTTGGGCAGAGGGTTTTCGTAGGGAGCGTCGTATTCTGCACGATGGCGGAAGATGTCGATAGCGGTGAAGATGGCATGACGGAAGCTGGTGGGGTCTGCTACTCCCTTTCCTGCTATGTCGTATGCCGTGCCGTGGTCGGGCGAGGTGCGCACTATGGGCAGTCCGGCGGTGTAGTTAACGCCTTCCTCGGCTGCCAGGGTCTTGAAAGGAGCAAGACCTTGGTCGTGGTACATGGCCAGTACGGCGTCGAAGTTAGCGTAAGTGCCGCTTCCGAAGAATCCGTCGGCGGGATACGGTCCGAAGGCTTGTATTCCAGCCTCTTCGAGTTCCTCGATGGCAGGTATGATGACGTCCTGTTCTTCACTGCCAATCACGCCATTGTCTCCGGCATGCGGGTTGAGGGCGAGGATGGCAATGCGTGGCGAGGAGATGCGGAAGTCGCGTCGTAGGCAGTTGTGAAGGATGGTAGCCTTTTTGACTATGCTCTCCTTGGTGATGGCTTCAGCCACGTCGCGTATGGGCAGGTGTGTGGTGGCGAGAGCCACTCTCAGCGGTCCGTTCATAAGTATCATCAGCGCCTCGTTGCCTTCGCCCACGCAGTGTTCGATATACTCGGTGTGTCCGGGGAAGTGGAAGAGGTCGCTCTGGATGTTGTTTTTGTTGATGGGAGCCGTGACGAGCACGTCGTAGAGTTCGGAGCGGTAGTCGGTCATGGCCTTGTCGAGAGCCTTCAGAGCTGCCTCTCCAGCTTCTTTAGAGGCTATTCCCATCTCGATCTTCATCTCCTCGTCGAATGTGGGCAAGATATTGAGTCGTCCTGGCTTAGCCTCTTCAGCCTTGTCGATGATGCTGAAGTTGGTGGACAGTCCAAGGAGTTTCTTGTGATATGACGCCACTTTAGGCGAACCATATACGATTGGTATGCACAATTCGAACATCTCAGGGTCGGCGAAGGTCTTGAGTATGATCTCATAGCCTATGCCATTAGTATCTCCGTGCGTTATGGCAACGCGTATCATTTTGTCTTCCATTATTTCGTTATATTTGTTATTATTCAAGTCTTAGAGTGTATAGCAGCGCCTCGAGTTGTCTCATTGTCTGTGCCTTATCGACCGACGGAGCATAGAGGAACGCTTCAGCCGTGATGGTGCGGCGGCGGGTGGTGTCGGGCAGTGAGAGGCTGACGAACGGTCCGCCCATGGCGTCGTCTTTCATTGCCCACAGTCCGTGGATGACCGTAAACGGTCCACGTCTTTGATGCCTTAGTCCCGCACGGTGTTCGGTGGTCATGAACATGCCCTGCCGTTCGCCTGGGATATTCCTTGCCATGACGCTGTCGCGCAAGTCAACGAGACGGTTGGCTGAGCAGTCGGTGCCAGGAGTGGCATAGACGCAGATGTTGCGCATGGTCTTCGTGCCGTTGTCGGAGAACCACAGGAAGTCCTTTCCCCTCTTAGCCGACGCCATTTCATTAGGTACGTCGATGCGTGCATTGAAGAGGCGTCGTATCTCCTGCTGTGCCATGCGGTTAGGACTTTTACGTGCCCTCTGCACAGCTGTGGCAGTCTCAAACCCGTCGATGAGTTTTGTTATCGCAGCCTTAGCCTTGTGGCAGTCGGTCTTGAGCTGTTCGGCGGACGGCGACTCGATGAAGACGAGCAGCTGAGGCGAGGCGTAGGCATTATGTTCGTATCTGATGTGAGTTTTGTCGCCAGTCAGTCTCACCATGACGAGAGTGCGCCGGTAGCGTGTGGCGCCGCTGATGCTGTTGAATGTCAATATCGTGAACAGTCGCTCGTGCTGTGTCATTGCAGGCATTACTGTGTCGAGAATGTCAAGAGCCACGTTGCACAGGCGCTTGTCTTTTGTCACGAGCGTCACGTCGTAGGCATTGCCGATGCTGTCAGGCATCATCACACTGTTGTCGCCGTTGCAGGCGGTGAGAGTGAGAGCCGTGATACACACATATATATAATAATGTATAAGGCAGCGTCGCATCAGTCCAGTCTCTCCCCGTTTTTCTTAGCCGTCGAGAGCAGTCCGCAAGCGGCGAAGATGTCTTGTCCACGACTTGCCCTGATGGTAGTGAACACGCCGTGAGACGTGAGATAGTCGCGAAACGATTCCATGCGTTCCATGTCGGTGCCTTGGAGGTCAACGTCAGGAATGTCGTGGAAACGGATGAGGTTTACCCTGCAGTCGAGTCCGGCGGTGAGTCGGATGATCTCCCGGGCGTGCATCATAGAGTCGTTGACGCCCTTGAACATGGTATATTCGAATGATGCTCGTCGCTGGTGAGAGAAGTCATACTGTTTCAGCAGAGCCACGATGTCGGTGATAGACATCTGGCGTTCGGCTGGCATCAGCTGTTGCCGTTGTTCGGGCAAGGGTGTGTGCATGCTGATAGCCACATGACATTCGCTCTCGTCGAGAAAGCGTTTCAGTTTGTTTTTTATGCCAACGCTGCTGACGGTGATACGTTTTGGGCTCCATTGGAATCCGTAGTCGGCGGTGAGGATCTGTGTTGCTCGCAGCACGTTGTCGAGGTTGTCCATCGGTTCTCCCTGTCCCATAAACACCACGTTGGTGAGTTTGTTGCGTTCAGGCAGGGCGCATATCTGGTTGAGTATGTCGGCAGCGGTGAGGTTTCCCTCGAATCCCTGTTTTCCGGTCTGACAGAAGAGGCAGTTCATCTTGCATCCCACCTGCGACGACACGCATAGTGTAGCCCTGTCGTGGTCAGGTATGAAAACCGTCTCCACGAACTTCCCGTTTTCGGTTGGGAAGAGATATTTTATGGTGCCGTCAACCGATTTCTGAGTGTCGATGGGTTTCATAGTGCCGACACAAAAAGACTCGCTCAGGCGGGTGCGACCAGCCTTGGAGATGTTTGTCATCTCGTCGATGCTTGTCGCGCCAGCCTGATATATCCATTTTGCTATCTGTGAAGCAGTGAATTTCGGCAGTCCCATTTCGGCAGCCACCGTCTTCAACTCTTCTGGTGTCATGCCGATGAGCCTTTTTTTTGTATTGTCGTTCTCCATCATTGTTGTCATATATACATAACCCGTTGCAAAGTTAGATAAAAATCAAGACAATACAAAAGAAATGGTTAAATATTTATATTTTTTTTGTAGCTATGGTCAGCAGTCACTGATTTTCCTTGCTTTTTGTAGCCACATTATCATCGTCGAAGAGGCCGCTGTCGGTTTGTTTCTTAGAGTAGTCGCCCCACTCATAGACCTTGACGAGGTCGAAGCTTGCGAGCTGGTTGCCATTGTCGTAGTCCTCGAACACACCCTTGAACCGCATTGCTCCGCCTCGGTTGTAGAGGTCGTAGCGGTCGATGATGATGTTATATCCGTCGTTGTAGCTGATGTAGATACGTCCATTCCTGACGGTCCATTCGAATGTGGAGCGAGTGCATCGTCCGCGGTAGTCCCAGTCTCGTTCTTCGCCCCACCCTCCTCTTGAGAAGTCGCCGTCCTGTACGAATTTTATCTCCGTGTCCCAGTCGTCGTTAGAGTATCCGTAGCGGTTGTCATAGTAGTTGCCGTAGATAGTGCCAGACCATATGCCGTTGAGGTCCCATGCCATTTCAGTGTCGCTGTCGCAGCTGGTCATTGTCATTGCCGTCATAAGAGCGATGATGGTCATGCTGATGTTAGATAGAATCTTTTTCATAATCGTCGTTTTTTAATTGTTATTATTCCTTGTTCGCTCCTTCTTTCGTTTGCAAAAGTACGGAAAAAACAAGAAACATGATAGAGAAAAATCCTACTATGGCATAGGGAAATTCCTATTCTGTCATTTTCTTGCCAAAACCGGGGTCGATTTTCAGGAGCGAGGTAACGATAAATGTCATGGAGCATGCAGCGATGACGATGATGAAGAACATGCGATAGCCCACCGCCTCCTGCAAGGCTCCCGCCACCAGTCCGGGCAGCATCATCGACAATGCCATAAACGCCGTGCAGATGGCATAATGGCTGGTCTTGTGTTTGCCTTGGCTATAATAAATGAGGTAAAGCATATAGGCAGTGAATCCGAAGCCATAGCCAAACTGTTCGATGAAGATACACGAGCTGACACAGAAGAGGTTTGACGGCATGGCATAGCTGAGATAGACATAAACGATGTCGGGCAGGGTGATGGCAAGGACCATAGGCCACAGCCAGTGTTTCAGTCCGTGGCGGCTGGCCGCTATGCCGCCGAGGATGCCTCCGAGAGTCAGTCCGATGATGCCCACAGTGCCCTGTGCCAGTCCATATTCCGAGTCGGAGAGGCCCAGTCCGCCGTTGTGTCGGGCATCGACGAGGAAGAGCGCCGACACCTTAGCTAACAGACCTTCGGGCATGCGGTAGAACAACATAAAGCATATGCCCACCACCACTTGCTGTTTGTCGAAGAACGTGCGGATGGTAGTTCCCAGTTCGCGTATCATCTCCTTCGCTCCCGTCTTCTCGTGGTTGTCGTCTTCATGCGGTTTGGGCAGCACCCAGCTATGGTAGAGCCAGAGAGCGATGAACAGTCCTGCGGCGAAGTAAAACATCAGGCTCCAAGAGTATCGCACGTTGCGTGTCAGCACTGCCATATTGCCCGCCAGCGCCACCAGCATGCCCTGTCCGAAGATGGTGGCGATGCGGTAGAACGTGGAGCGTATGCCCACGAACCACGCCTGTTGGTGATGATTGAGGCCAAGCATGTAGAAGCCGTCGGCTGCAATGTCGTGGGTGGCGCTTGAAAAAGCCATGAGCCAGAAGAAGCAAAGTGTGCCTTGTAGCCAGAAGGCTGTAGGAATGGTGAACGCCACTCCTCCGAGAGCCGCCCCGATGAGCAGCTGCATGGATATGATCCACCAGCGTTTGCTCTTGACGATATCGACAAAAGGACTCCAGAACGGCTTGATCACCCAAGGCAGGTATAGCCAAGAGGTGTAGAGGGTGATGTCGGTGTTAGACATGCCCATTCTTTTGTACATTATCAACGATATGGTCATCACGGTGACATAAGGAATGCCCTCAGCAAAATAGAGCGAAGGCACCCATGTCCATGGGTTTTTCTTGTTCATCAGTGTCTATTCGTAAAGTTTCTTTATTTCAGCTCCCCTGTAGTAGTGCAGGAGGATATTGTCGTATGAGAATCCCTTGTCGCTCATCACCGCTGCGCCTATCTGGCACAAGCCCACGCCGTGCCCCCATCCGGCACCAGTGATGACGAAGCGTTGAGGAATGCCGTCGGCGTCAATGTCATCGCGGTCAACGACGAAGGCGCTGCTGTAGAGATGGCTCTTGCTCAGAGTGCGTCTTATCTCCAACTCTTTTCCGATGATGAGCGTCTTTTTTGAGCCCACTATCTTCAGTCGCCATATCCTTCCGCTCTTGCCACGATCGAGCGGTATGAGGTCGATGATGTGGCCAAAGTCCTCCTTGCTCTTCTCAGAGATCAGTGTGGCGAGTTCCTTCTGCGAGTATTCCACTCTCCAGCGGTAGAAGTCGGCCGTCTCCTGGTCGTAGTCGTTGAGCACCTCGGCGAGAATGCGTCGGTCGTCGGTGTTACAGAACGAAGGTGGTGCGGAACGAATCCATTCGTTGGCTGTAGCCTCGTCGGTTAGGTCGGGCAGTTTGCCGCTGCCGTCCCTTACAGCCACGAGATATGGTTTGGGTGTGTTTTCCCAACAGTACTGGTATTCCTCGCTCACGCCGCCGCAGCACTTGCTGAACCGTGCGTCGCATATCCTGTCGTCGTGTGCCAGCACCTGTCCGCGGGTGGCCTTTATGGCGTTAGTCACCTCCATGCGTCCCTCCACGGTGATGCCCTGATAGCGTTGGCAGTGGTCGTCGGCACACACGTCGAAGATGGTATGGTCCTCGCGGTCGTACCACCGTATGGTCTCGTCGTCTTTTTTCACGAAGGAGAAGAAGTTGTTTTCGCCGTCTTTCAGAGCCTGTCGTTTTTCCATCTGAGCCAGTAGCCAGCTGCGAGAGATGACGGCATGCGCCTTCAGCAGTTCGGCCGACGATGTGGATCGCATCTCGCTCGAAATGACGCTGGCGAGATACTGTTCCACGGGCAGGATGTTGATGGCGGTGATCTTGTCGGCCTCCACCACGAGGCGCAGGGTACCGTTGAAGGTCTGTGTCTGTTTCCGTTGCCAGTGGAAGTCTTTTCCTATGGTCACGTCGTGAAGTGAGAACGAGGCGTCGGCATCCTGTGGTGTGAAGGTCAGTTCGCGGTATTGGTTGCCTCGCCATAGTATTCCGCCCTCGGAAAACTCCACCATCTGTTGTCCTTTGATGTTTTCCCCCTTGGCAGTGTATGTGCTGTTGAGGTCGAAGCAGACAGACTGTGAGCTGAGAATGCCCACGGCCACGTCAGGTTCTTCCTTATAAGAATGGTGAGTGCTGTTGGCGAGAGTCTGTGCTTTTAGTTTCCTTACTATCTCTTTTGCCTCCACGTCGTCTATTGCCACCTCTCTCAGTATGCCCACCGCCTCTTCGGCAGTGAGACGGTTGAAGTCCTCTTCCCTTGGCGCGATGATAAGTCCTGCCATGTCGAGTGCTCCCGGACTAACGAGACGTTTTGCGTCGCCTTCGATAGAGTAGCAGTCGGGGCGGTGTTTAGCCCTTGGTATGATGACGGTAAGCATGTCGTCGCCTCTCAGCCATGCCAGGATGTTCATCATCGGTTCAGGTTCCCCTATGCGGCAAGGCAGCACGTTGTATAGTCGTTCGAATAGTTTTTCGGCCGTCTCGGCCGTCTTGCTTCTTATGACGAGAGCGAAGCACACATAGTCGCAGATCTGCCAAATGCCCTCGGTGTCGTTGATGGTGACGAGAGGCGTAAGGTTACGGCTCAGCCGTTGCCAGCTGCGTTGCAGTGGCACGAGGCCAGATGTGCCTGCCTGGAAGTGAGCGTGATCAGGAGCCGACGCACCACATTTAGGTCCGTTGTAGAACACCATATAGTCAGGATATTCCCTCATTATCTTCATCATCTCGCCGAAGTTACCTTTGATGCGTTGCGGTTCGTGTCTTCTTGACGGGATGGTGAAATGAGTGGGCAGGATGGGGAAAGGGTTGACGAGCAGTTCATATCGCTCGTCGATAATCTTTTTCACCTGTTCTTTCGGACGGTTAGCCTCGCAGAGGAAGCAAGGCCGCTGTTCGAGAGTCTTTGCGTCGATCTTTGCTCCGGTAGAAGTGATGCGTGCGGGGTTCCACTGTACGGCGAGTGAGAAGTCCTCGTATTGCAGTTCGTGTGTCTTCACCTTTTGCAGGTCACGATAGCGTCGTCGAGCGTCTTCCCACGTCTCTATCTGACGGTTGAAGAATCGCAGGATGGTGCTGTCGGCCATGATGTCCTCCTTGCCTTTTCTCATCTGCTGACGTGCGGAGATCTCGAGAGTGCGCAGGCGGTCTTTATACAGGTTGTTGGCGTTGATTTTCTCTAAGCTCAGCGCGGCGTCGCTGTTGCCTCCCCATCGTCGGCAGAGGTACAGTTCGTCGAAGATTCGTCCTATGCGGTATCTGCGCGAGAAGATAAGGCCGAGTGCATAGTCCTCGCCGTAGCTTGTATTAGGGAATTGTATCTGTCTGAGCAGCGGGGTGAAGAAGGCACGTGGCGCACCGAGTCCGTTGATGCGCAGTGCGTTGTTCGGTCCGTTCTCGTCGGTCCATTCGTGGTGGTCGATGAGTCCTGGCGGCAGCGTGTTGAGGTCGAAGTCGCACATGCGGTACGAACCGATGATCATGGCCGCCTTCTGTTGTTTGAAGGCATCGACGATACGTTGCAGTGTGTCTGGTCCGCTGTAGAGGTCGTCGCTGTCGAGCTGTACGGCGAAGCGTCCGCACCGTCTGTCGCAGATAGCCATGTTCCAGCATCCGCCGATACCTAAGTCCAGACGTTCCGGAGTGAGATGGATGAGAGAGGCGTTGTCGGGTATCGTCTCTTGGCGGCATATCTCCTCTAAGATGTCTCCGGTGCGGTC
Source organism: Prevotella sp. P5-92 (assembly GCF_002251245.1). Classification (GTDB taxonomy): domain Bacteria; phylum Bacteroidota; class Bacteroidia; order Bacteroidales; family Bacteroidaceae; genus Prevotella. Next base: position 59,703 of record NZ_NPJG01000009.1, on the reverse strand, counting down.
GGTGGAGTGGTTATCGACCACGATGACGTTAAACTTGAAGTCGGTCTTCTGACCCAGTGCGCTCATCACGGCGTCGCGTATGGTTTTCTCGCGATTTTTCACTGGTATCACCACCGTAGCCTCCACGTCGAAGTCCTGTTCGTTGAAGTCAGGTGTCTTGTAGTCTGAGGTATCAATCAGTGCCCCGATTGCATCGAGATGCCTTGTCGCGGCTTGTTCCATCTCAATCTGCACTTTTCTGTTAGCAGGGTTCACATAGTCGAACTGTTTCACCCCGCTTGCCCTGAGGTCTTTTTCCTCCTCGGTATAGAGATACTCATTGATATGGAAGATGTCGCCCTGTCGGCTAAGGAACAGTCTGAGGTCGTAGAGAGCCGCATATTCGAGAGTGAAGTCGTCGGTGGCTTTTGCATACTCATGCAGCAGCGGAGTCTTTATCAGCAGCAGCGACCCGAAGTCGAAGTCATCCCTTATGCTTCCTTTCTGGTAGTCGATGGCGGGATGAGGTTTCATCTGTCCGTTCTCATTAGAGAGATGGTCGGAATAAACCATTGCCGCGTCAGCGTCGCTTGCCACCCTCAGCATCCTTTCCAAGGCCGTCTGCCCGATGGTGAGCGGTGTGGCTTTGGTGAGGAAGAGCACATATTCGGCGGTGGCGAGTGCGGCAATGTTCCTTATCGTCGAAGAGCTTGTAGGCCGGTCGGTCTCCACCACGACGCATCCCTCTGGCGTGTCGTCAGCCATGTTTGCGTCAGCCGTCAGCAGATAGATATGTTGTATGGTGCGGCTGTCGCGCAGGCAAGCTATTTCCCCTTTTATGTCGTCGATATTGTCGCAAGTAAGGAAGCAATCAATCTTTTGTCTCATTGTGCCAGTCTGTTCTTTGTTTCTATATATTCAGCCTTCAGCCGAGCCATTATCGTCGCCACGTCGTCGATAGTTTTCACGGCCGAGGCAATCTGTCCTATCTCTATCTCTCCGTCCTCGGTGTCGCCCTCAAAGATGCCACGTTTAGAAGCCGCCTTGCCGAGCATTTCACGAAGTTCGTCGGCGTCAGCCCCGCGGGCCTCAGCCTCAGCCAACCGGTTGTAAAGAGCGTTTTTGACGAGTCGTGTGGGTGAGATCTTCTTCAGGCAGAGCATGGTGTCGCCTTCCTCTATTGAGGTACAGAGACGTTTGAATTCGTCGGCTGCGGAGCTCTCCTTGGCGAGGGCGAAGAGGGTTCCTATCTGTACTCCTTCGGCCCCGAGAGCCTCGGCAGCCACCATAGCCTGTCCTGAGCCTATTCCTCCTGCGGCTATCAGGGGCAGCGTGGTGGCCTGTCTCACCTGCGGGATGAGAGCCATCGTCGTGGTCTCTTCGCGTCCGTTGTGTCCTCCGGCTTCGAAGCCCTCAGCCACTACGGCATCGACGCCAGCCTCCTCGCATTTGCGTGCGAACTTGCTGCTTGACACCACGTGAGCCACCTTTATGCCCGCGTCGTGTAGCATCTGTGTATATTTCTTTGGAGAGCCCGCTGACGTGAAGACGACTTTCACGCCTTCATCGACGATGATATCCATCAGCCGTCCTATTTCTGGATACATCAGCGGGATATTTATTCCCCAAGGCTTGTCGGTAGCCTGGTTCATCTTTCTAATGTGTTCAATGAGTGTTTCGGGGTGCATCGAGCCGGCGCCTAATAGTCCCAGTCCGCCTGCGTTGCTTATAGCCGAAGCCAGTCTCCATCCGCTACACCAGACCATTCCTCCTTGTATTATCGGTGTTTCGATGCCAAACAGTTGGCATATTCTGTTCTTTTCCATAAGCTATTGTTTTTATCTTTTGGGAGCAAAGTTAGTAAAAAATGGCGAAATGGCAAAACAAATCGCTAAAAACTTTTGTTTTTTAGGTATTCTTTAAAATAAGGAAAGCTACGTGTCATTTGAGATAGCTTCTTTATCTTAAAGCTCAACTTGTGAAATATTCTTCAGTTCGTCATTTTCAGACGGATGTCGCCAGAACTCTACACTCTACATCAGTATGACAGACGAACTGCATAGTTATGACAGACGAACTGCATAGTTATGACAGGCTAACTGCGTAAGGTGACAGTCGGCGGAGCATAAGCTTTCTGCAATCCCCTACCCCATTAATATCTCTACCATTTGTCTTGCGGCATTGTCGGGTGCCGACTCGTTGCCAAGTCGTCGCCAGACTTCGGCATAACCTTCCTTTATGGCTTTGCGCTGAGGACTGTCGGCTATGATGGCATCGATCTCGCGTCGCACGTTTTCCTCGCGGTAGTCGGCGGCCACAAGCTCTTTCACCACCTCACGGTCGGCGATGAGGTTGACAAGCGAGACATACTTGACCTTCAGGAGGAAACGGCGGAGGAATGAGATGAGGCGGGAAAGAGGCGTGGCATAGCACACCACCTGCGGAACGTCGAATAGGGCCGTCTCAAGAGTTGCCGTACCGCTTGTGACAAGGGCGGCATGGGAGTTCTGGAGCAACGGATAGGTCTGGTCATAGACTATCTCTACCTTCCGGTTGCCAAAGAACTGGTTATAGTAGTCGTGCGGCACGCTCGGCGCTCCCGCCACCACGAGTTGGAAACGGTCGGCAAGATGGTCGGTAGCCTTCAGCATCAGAGGAAGATTGTCCTTTATCTCATGTAGTCGTGAGCCCGCGAGGATGGCGATGACCGGTTTGCCAAACGTGGGGAACTGCCCGTCGTAGGATGCCTTGAAGCGTCGCACCTCGTCGGCCGTGGGGTTGCCCACATAGTGTATGGGATAATGGTGTTTCTGTTCGAAGAACGGCACTTCGAAAGGCAGAATGGAGAAGAGTTGGTCGATGTCGCGTTTGATGTTTTTTATGCGATACTCCTTCCATGCCCATATCTTCGGCGAGATATAGTAAAACACCGGTATCGAGGTGTGCTGTTTCAGATATTTCGCTATCTTGAGGTTAAAGCCAGGATAATCGACGAGAACGACCACATCGGGTTTCCATTCCACGATGTCGCGCTTGCACAACTCCATATTGCGCAGTATGGTAGGCAGATGGAGCAATACGGGAATGAAACCCATAAAAGCGAGGTCGCGGTAGTGTCTTACGAGCGTGCCGCCTTCCTTAGCCATCATGTCGCCGCCAAAGAAGCGGAACACGGCATGAGGGTCGTGGGTCTTAATGCTATGCATGAGACACGAGGCATGAAGGTCGCCACTGGCTTCGCCTACGATAAGGTAATATCTCATAGGTTCCAGTCTTTAATATGTCCTATCATTTCGTGTGCTGTGACATCTATGGTGGTTGGTGTGATGGCCACATAACCATGAGAGAGTGCCCAATTGTCGGTATCGTCAGCATCAGGTTCGTCGTTAGTATATCCTCCAGTCATCCAATAGTAGTCATAACCATAAGGATGCGTGCATTTTACCGTTTCGTTGCCCCACGAGCCAAAAGCCATTCTGCACACCTTTACGCCCTTGAATCCGTCGGGGACGACGGGGAAGTTGACGTTGAGGCACACGCCCTTAGGCAGTCCTTCCTGTAGTACATGTCTTGTAATGGATTTTACATAGTCGGCAAGAGGCGTGAAGTCAGCCTCGGGGCTATGGTCGCAGATGGAGAACGCCACCGATGGGATATACTTCATGCACCCTTCTCGGGTGACGCCCATAGTGCCGGAGTAATGGCTGTTAACAGAGGCATTGTCGCCATGGTTGATGCCGCCGATGACCATATCTGGCCGCCGTCCGCCGCAGAGGTTTTCGAGAGCCATCTTCACGCAATCGACGGGAGTGCCGGTACACGACCACACGGTCACGCCTTCGCGCTGTCGTCTTAGTTTGAGGCGCAGAGGGTCGGTGGCAGAGAAGGCGCACGAGAATCCGCTGCGTGCCGATTCGGGGGCGCACACGATGATCTCGCCCAAGTCGCCCACCATATCGATGAGAGCCGCCAACCCCTTGGAATGATAGCCGTCATCGTTAGAAATTAATATCAAAGGCTTGCTGTTTTCCATAAAAAATGTTCTTTTGGCTGCAAAAGTACTAAAAAAATGAGTTATTTCGGCATTTTTTCGTCAAAAATGTGTATCTTTGCACGATAAAACGTGTGAATAGCGCCCGCACATGTGGGTGCGACCACAATTTAGAAGAAGAAAAATGGGAAAAATAATCGCATTAGCAAACCAGAAAGGCGGAGTGGGAAAGACCACCACCACCATCAATCTTGCAGCATCGTTAGCCACACTCGAGAAAACCGTGCTCGTGGTTGATGCCGACCCTCAGGCCAATGCCTCCAGCGGACTCGGCGTTGACATAAAGCAGATAGACTGCTCGCTGTACGAGTGTATCATCGACCATGCCGACGTGCGCGATGCCGTATATACGACAGACATTGAAGGGCTGGACATCATACCGAGCCACATCGACCTTGTCGGGGCGGAGATCGAGATGCTGCAGATAGAAAACAGGGAGAAGGTGTTGAAAAACATGCTTCAGCCCATACGCGACGACTACGACTACATACTCATCGACTGCAGTCCCTCGTTAGGCCTCATCACCGTCAACTCGCTCACAGCAGCCGACTCGGTGATCATCCCCGTGCAGTGTGAGTATTTTGCCTTAGAGGGCATCAGCAAGCTGCTCAACACGATAAAGATAATCAAAAACAAGCTCAATCCTGCACTGGAGATTGAGGGATTCCTGCTCACTATGTACGACTCGCGCCTGCGACTTGCCAACCAGATTTACGACGAGGTGAAACGCCACTTCCAGGAACTGGTGTTCAAGACCGTGATACAGCGCAACGTGAAGCTCAGCGAGAGTCCCAGCCACGGTCTGCCCGTGATACTCTACGACGCCGACTCCACTGGAAGCAAAAACCACTTGGCGCTGGCGAAGGAGATAATAAATAAGTGTTAACTATTTAACTCCCAACGACCAGAGGGAGCGACAACTCATTAACTCCTAAAAGTACAGCTACTGAGAGTTGAATACATGCGAAACATAAATTGAAGTACCATATGGCAGTACATAAAAGATACGACAGAAACGTCCTTGGACGAGGACTCGACGACATAGGCAATGGCCGTGGTCTCGATGCACTCATCGACACCGGTGAGGTGAGAACACAGGGGTCGTCGAATCTTAACGAGATACCATTGTCGCAGATATCTCCCAATCCCAACCAGCCACGTCGCGAGTTTGACGAAGAAGCCCTACAGGAACTCGCCAACAGCATACGCGAGGTGGGCATCATACAGCCTATCACGCTAAGACAGGTGGAAGACGGGAAATATCAGATCATAGCAGGCGAGAGACGCTGGAGAGCATCGCAGCTCGCCGGCCTGAGTTCTGTGCCGGCATATATACGCACCGTACAGGACGAGAACGTCATGGAGATGGCTCTCGTGGAAAACATACAACGCGAAGACCTCAACGCCATAGAGATAGCCTTGGCGTACGAGCATCTCGCAGAGACCACTGGCATGACACAAGAGAAAATCTCTGAAAGGGTCGGCAAGAGCCGCGCAGCCGTGACCAACTACCTGAGGTTGCTGAAACTGCCCGCACAGGTGCAGATGGCACTGAAAAACCGTGAGATAGACATGGGACATGCCCGCGCATTGCTCTCGATAGAGTCGCCCAGCGTACAGATAAAGCTGTTTAAGGAGATACAGAAATACAGCTACTCGGTACGAAAGGTGGAAGAGATGGTAAAGATGATAAACAGTGGCGACGACGTGCCGACGGCAAAGAAAGCAGTGACGGCGAAGGCGCAACTGCCAGAGGAGTTTAATGTGTTGAAAGACAGACTGTCTGCCTTATTTCAAGCGCCAGTTCAGATGACCTGCAACCAAAGGGGGAAGGGAAAGATAAGCATCGCCTTTGCCAACGAGGAAGAGCTGGAACGCATAATGAATGCAATAGACAGTATAGCAAACAGATGAAAAAAGAGACAATAAAAACCATGGATGCAAGACGGCTGTGTGGCAGGTGGATGGCGGCTATAGCCTTCTCCCTACTCTACTTCACGGGAATGGAGGCACAGAATATGTCCGACAGCATCGCAGTTGACAGTATCCGTCGCGAGATGGGCATTGGACAAAAGACCATCGACAAAGGCACGAAGGCCGTCGCCGAACTGCCCCTGATGCTCAACGACACCACCGTGGCGGGAAAGAAGAGAAAGGTGAAACGCGACTGGACCACCTGGAGCCCCGATCCGCAAAAAGCACTCTGGATGGCACTCGTCATACCCGGCGGAGGACAGATCTACAACCGCAAATACTGGAAGCTGCCGCTCGTCTATGGAGGCTTTATGGGCTGTCTCTATGCCATGAGCTGGAACAACATGATGTACAAGGACTATTCGCAGGCCTATCTCGACATCATGGATGCCGACCCAAACACACAGAGCTACAACCGCTTCCTCCATTTCGGCATGACCATCAACAGTTCTAATGAGGAGCGATACAAGAAGATATTCAAAAGCCGAAAAGACAAGTACCGCCGATGGCGCGACATGAGTTTCTTCTGTCTCATCGGCGTATATGCGCTCTCGGTGATCGACGCCTATGTCGATGCCGAGCTGTCACAGTTTGACATCTCCGACGACCTCTCGCTCAGGGTGGAGCCGACGGTGATAAACAACGGCAATGCGAACAATATCCTCGACGGAGCGTCGATAGGAGTGAATCTCGGACTGAGGTTCTGAAAACATTTAGATAATAAAGAAAAAAAACATAAATGAAGAAAAAGACAATACTGATGACTATCGCCCTCTTCTTAGCATCACAGGGAATAAGAGCCCAGGTGGTGAACGAAGAGGACTATGAAGAAGAAAATGAGATTACGGTAACTGACAGTCAGGGAGAAGAAGAGGTGATAGAGTTCCCTGAGGCAATGGCTTTCGAACTCGACAGTCTGCTCAACCACTACATGTCGAAAAACTACCTCACCGAAGACAACGACTGCAGAATGAAGGACGTGAACCCCGTATTCGAAAAGGAAGTGTATATAGAGAGACTCAGACGACTGCCGTCGGTCATCGAACTTCCATACAACGAGGTGGTACAGAAATTCATCGACCGCTATAGCGGACGTCTGCGCCACTCCGTTAGCTATATGCTGGGGGCTTCAAACTTCTATATGCCCATATTTGAAGAAGCATTGGAGACCTATGGACTGCCTCTCGAACTGAAGTACCTGCCCGTCATAGAGTCGGCACTCAACCCCACGGCAGTGTCGAGAGTGGGGGCGACAGGACTGTGGCAGTTTATGCTCACCACCGGAAAGCAATACGGCCTGAACGTCAACTCCCTCGTAGATGAGCGACGCGACCCGCTCAAGTCGTCGTATGCCGCTGCGCACTACCTCAGCGACCTCTATAAGATATATGGCGACTGGAGCCTCGTCATCGCGGCATACAACTGCGGACCCGACAATATCAACAAAGCCATACACAGGGCCAAGGGCGTGAAAGACTATTGGCAGATCTATCCCTACCTGCCCAAGGAGACAAGAGGCTACGTGCCTGCCTTTATAGCCGCCAACTATATCATGAACTACTATTGCGAACATAATATCTGTCCGATGGTGACACGACTGCCGGCAAAGACCGACACCGTGATGATAAACAAAAACCTACATCTCGAACAGGTAGCAGCCGTTTGCAATATCGATATCGAACAACTCAGGGCTCTCAACCCCTCATACCGTAGGGACATCGTACCAGGACTCACAGCACTCTCACCACTGCGACTGCCACAGACAGAGGTGGGACGGTTTATTGACCGCGAGGACTCGGTATATAACCACCGCGCCGACGAACTCTTCACACGCCGCGCCTTGGTGGCCGTCAACGACGACACACCCTCATACACATTCTCTAAACGCTCATCGAAAAAGAGTTCGAAGAAAAGCAGACGCTCGAGTGGAGGAAAGACCGTGACCATCAGACAAGGACAGACTCTCTCGGAGATAGCAAAGAAAAACCACACCACCGTAGCAAAGTTGAGGAGGCTCAACGGCATCAAGGGCACAAACATACGTGCAGGAAAGAAACTGAGAGTAAGATAGAATATTGTAATATATATTAATAAGGTATAGTTATGGATGACGAGCAGAAAAAAAGAGAGGAACTCGACGAGAAACTCATAGGCGATGCATACCAGCGCCTATTGGACACATACAGCGCGTCGAGACACCGACAAAAGGTAGATATCATAACAAAGGCGTTCAACTTCGCAAAACAAGCCCACAAGGGAGTGAGACGACTGTCGGGCGAACCTTATATCCTCCACCCCATCGCTGTGGCACAGATAGCATGCGAAGAGGTGGGACTCGGCTCGACAAGCATCTGCGCCGCACTGCTCCACGACGTGGTTGAGGACACCGACTACACTACCGAGGACATAGAAAACATCTTCGGCACGAAGATTGCGCAGATCGTAGATGGACTCACAAAAATCAGCGGAGGCATCTTCGGCGAACAGGCATCGGCACAGGCGGAGAACTTCAAGAAACTACTGCTCACCATGAGCGACGACATACGCGTCATTCTCATAAAGATCTGCGACCGTCTGCACAACATGCGTACACTGGCCAGTCAGCCGGCAAGCAAACAGTATAAGATAGCCGGTGAGACACTGTATATCTACGCTCCGCTCGCCAACCGTTTGGGACTGAACAAGATAAAGACCGAGTTGGAAGACCTTAGCTTCAAATACGAACATCCTGACGAGTATGCCGCCATAGAACGCAAACTACAGTCAACACAGACGTCACGACACGAACTCTTCGACCTCTTCACTTCACCCATCGAACAGGCACTCGACAAGATGGGAGTGAAATATGTCATCAAAGAGCGCGTCAAAAGTCCGTTCTCCATTTGGAACAAGATGCAGAACAAGCACGTCTCGTTTGAGGAGATATACGACATCCTCGCCGTGCGCATCATCTTCACGCCAAAGCATCGCGAAGACGAGATAAACGAGTGTTTCAATATATATGTAGCTATTAGTCAGATATATAAAGCACATCCCGACCGACTGCGCGACTGGCTCAACCACCCGAAGGCAAACGGATACCAGGCACTGCACGTCACACTGATGTCAAAACAAGGCCGATGGATAGAGGTACAGATACGCTCTGACAAGATGGACGAGATAGCCGAACAGGGATTTGCAGCACACTGGAAATACAAGGAAGGAGGAGAGATAGAGTTTACTGAAGACGAAGGTGAACTCAACGAGTGGCTGCACACCATCAAGGAGATACTCGACGACCCACAGCCCGACGCCATGGACTTCCTCGACGCCATAAAGCTCAACCTCTTCGCGTCGGAGATCTTCGTGTTCACACCTAAGGGAGAGATAAAGACCATGCCGGCAGGATGCACTGCACTCGACTTCGCCTTCTCCATCCACACCTTCCTCGGAAGCCACTGCATAGGAGCAAAGGTAAACCATAAGCTTGTGCCGCTGAGCCATAAGCTACAGAGCGGCGACCAGATAGAGATACTTACCTCGAAGTCGCAACACGTACAGCCCTCATGGATTAACTTCGTATCTACCGCCAAGGCAAAGGCGAAGATACAGGCCATACTGCGTCGCGACGGACGCGAGATACAGAAACGCGGCGAAGAAGAGCTGCGCACATTCTTCAAGAGTAATGACATCGAATATACGGCATCAGCCGCCGACCAGCTCGCCACATTCCACGACATCGCGAAACGCGAGGACTTCTTCCAGGCCATAGGAGAAAAACGAGTCATCCTCGGAGAGAGAGAGATCGACATACTCAGCGGGAAGAAGAAGGAGCACACCGGCGGACGATGGAGGCGATTCGTGCCTTTCCTCATGAACAATACCAAGGTAAAGCAAAACGAAAACGAGGAGAAACAGACGTTGCTCGTGGTGACCGACAAGCTCAACCGCAAGAAGCCCATCTTTATCACCGACGACAATATAACACAGTATAAGTTCATGCACTGCTGTCATCCCATTCCGGGCGACGACGTGTTGGGATTTATCGACAACAAGAAGCAGATAGAGATACACAAACGAGCCTGTCCCGTAGCAGCAAGGCTGAAGTCGAGTTTCGGCAACCGCATCCTAGACGCGAAGTGGGACATGCACAAGACACTCTTCTTCGATGCCACAGTGCAGATGAAAGGCATCGACCGCATCGGACTGCTCAACGAGGTGACCAACGTCATCTCACGCCAGATGAACGTCAATATCCATACGGTCAATATCACCTGCGACGACGACATCTTTGACGGAAAATTCGAGATTCGAGTCCACGACCGTGAAGACGTGAGAGTGATAATCGATAATCTCAAGAAAGTCTCCGGACTGCAGGAAGTAAGTCAGATTATGTAAATGAAGAGTTAAGAATGAAACAGATAATTATTTCCCTCCTGACATTGCTGTCACTGACAGCCACTGCCGCAAGCAAATACGACAATCCTGACACACTCGTCGTGGCACGCGACGGAACGGGAGAGTTCCGCAATATCGATGATGCCATAGAGGTGTGCAGAGCATTTATGGACTATCATAAGGTGATATTCGTCAAACGAGGCACCTACAAGGAGAAACTCGTCGTGCCCTCTTGGCTCACCAATATAGAAATATGCGGCGAGGATGTTGAGAACACCATCATCACATGGGACGACCATGCCAACATCAAGACACAAGAACGCCCAAGCGGTATGGGCACATTCCGCACTTACACCATAAAGGTGGAAGGAAGCCATATCACATTCAAGAATATCACGATAGAAAATAACTCCGCCCGACTGGGACAGGCCGTGGCACTGCATACCGAAGGCGACTGCCTCACGTTTGTCAACTGCCGTCTGCTCGGTCATCAAGATACGGTATATACCGGTGTGGCAGGTGCACGACAGTATTTTCACCATTGTTATATAGAAGGTACCACCGACTTTATCTTCGGACCCGGAACGGCATGGTTTGAACAGTGTACCATACATAGCAAGGCCAACTCCTATATCACCGCCGCCTCCACACCAGCCGACCAGCCCTACGGCTATGTCTTCCATGCCTGTCGGCTCACTGCCGACGAAGGCATCGACAAGGTATTCCTCGGACGCCCGTGGCGCGACTATGGCTACACGCTTTTTATGGAATGCGAACTCGGAGCGCATATTGTTCCACAAGGATGGCATCACTGGCAGAAAAACCGCGAAGAGACCGCCCGCTATCTCGAATATAACAACACCGGAGCGGGAGCCGACACCACTAAGAGGGTGGAATGGAGTCGTCAACTAAGCAAAAAAGAAGTTAAGAATATCACTTTAGAAGAGGTTTTCGGTGGGAACAAGCCCCCTTTTATGCAAAAAAATAAAGTTTTTTAAGCAAAAAACAAAAATTTTCCGAAAAAAACTTGATAAATATCAAACTATTGCTTAACTTTGCAGCCGGAATAGAACAAACTCCATATTGCTAAAACGAATAATAAATTTTTTATATACTAACTAAATAAAGACAAACGTATGAAACAACAGTTAAGAAGAGCCTCAATGGCTCTGGTAATGACGATGGTTTGTTTCCTCGCATTTGCGCAAAAAACAATCACCGGTACGGTAAAAGACTCCAGTGGAGAAGCCGTCATCGGTGCGAGTGTCCTTGAAAAAGGTACGCAAAATGGCGTCGTGACAGACTTCGACGGTAATTTCACCATCAAGGTTTCGGGCAAGAACCCGATCGTAGTGTCTTACATCGGTATGAAGACACAGACCGTCACGGTGGGAAACAAAACAAAACTCGACATCACTCTCGAGGACGAGGCAACAAGCCTTAACGACCTCGTGGTGATCGGTTACGGTACTGTACGCAAAAAGGACCTCACCGGTTCGGTTGCTACCGTAAACAACAAAGCTCTTGCAGAAGTGCCTGTGGCTTCGGCTTCAGAAGCTCTCACCGGTAAGATGGCCGGTGTGCAGGTGACCACTACTGAAGGTTCGCCTGACGCTGAGGTGAAGATCCGTGTGCGTGGTGGCGGTTCTATCACACAGAGCAACGATCCTCTCTACATCGTTGACGGATTCCCAGTGGAAACCATCTCCGACATCCCCGCTACCGACATCGAGGACATCACCGTCCTTAAGGACGCTTCTTCTACTGCTATCTACGGTTCGCGTGGTGCTAACGGTGTTATCCTCGTTACGACAAAGAGCGGTAAGAGCGGTAAGGTGAACGTGAGCTACAACGCTTACTACAGCTGGAAGAAGATCGCAAACACCTTCGACGTGCTCGACACCTACGACTACGCAAAATGGCAGTATGAGCTCGCCCTGTTGAAGAACGAGAACGACCTCGGCTCTTACACACAGTACTTCGGAGAGTATCAGGATCTCGACCTCTACAAGGACATCGAGGGCAACGACTGGCAGGACGTGATGTACGGCCGCACAGGTAACACCTTCAACCACAACGTGAATATCACCGGCGGTACTGACCAGGTGAAGTATGCCTTCAGCTATGCCCACATGAACGACAAGGCCATCCTTCTCGGTTCAAGCTACAAGCGCGACAACTTCAGCCTCAAGCTGAACACCAAGCCTACAAAGCGCACTACTCTCGACTTCCAGGCTCGTTACTCTGACACAGACGTATATGGTGGTGGTGCTCAGGATGCTGCCGGTGCTTACGACACCGACCGCCGTCTGAAGTACTCTGTAATCTACACCCCGATTCCTCTCGCAAACCTCGACGCCTCTGCCGGTGCTGCCGACGACGACCTCGGTAACCTCTACAACCCTGTTGAGGCACAGCGCGACAACGACATGGAGCGCGAGAAGAAGACTCTTAACATTGCCGGTTCGTTCGGATGGGAAGTTATTGACAACCTCCGTCTCAAGACCGAGTTTGGTTATGACGACTACAACCAATATGACAAGAAGTTCTTCGGTCTTACCACATATTATGTAAAGAACGTACCTGCAGGTGAAAACCAGAACATGCCGGCCATCCGTCTTATCGACACCAACCGTCATCGTTTCCGTAACACCAATACCATCAGCTACGACTTCAAGAAGCTTCTCAAGAGCGAAGACCACAGCCTTAACGTCCTCGCCGGTCACGAGTACATAATCACCAAGAAGCGTGTCAACACCAACGAGGCTCACGGCTTCCCAGTTGACTTCGATGCAGCTACTGCATGGAAGCTCACCTCTCAGGGCACTCCTTATCAGATCGACGACGTTTACAGTGCAGACGACAAGCTCCTCTCTTTCTTTGGCCGCGCCAACTATAACTACAAGGACAAGTATCTGCTTAGCGCCACATTCCGTGCCGACGCATCTTCAAAGTTTGCAGCCGGTAACCGTTGGGGGTACTTCCCTTCAGCAGCCGTAGCATGGCGTATCTCTTCTGAGCCTTTCATGAAGGGAACCAAGAAGTGGCTCGACGACTTGAAGCTCCGCTTCTCTTACGGTACTGCCGGTAATAACAACATCCCTGTTGGCCAGCTCTCGCAGACATATGAGCTCAAGACTTCTACCTGGGTGAATGGCTTCACCAGCTTCTGGGCTCCATCGAAGACTATGGCAAACCCAGACCTGAAGTGGGAGACCACCATCACACGTAACGTTGGTCTCGACTTTACACTCTTCGGCGGCAAGTTGAGCGGTAGCGTTGAGGCTTACCTCAATACAACCAAGGACCTTCTGATTGCCTTCCCTGTAGGTGGTACAGGATATGACAACCAGTATCGTAACATGGGTGAGACAGAGAACAAGGGTCTTGAAATCACAGCCACATGGCACGCTATCAACAAGAAGAATGTCGGTCTTGACATCAATGGTAACATTGGTTTCAATAAGAATAAGATCAAGGACCTCGGTGCTATGGAAGACTTCGGTTGGAACAGCCGCTGGGCTTCTACCGAAATCGGTCAGGACTACTGGCTCGCTGTTGGCCAGCCTGTAGGACAGATTCGTGGCTACCAGTGCGCAGGCCGCTACGAGGTTAGCGACTTCGAACGCTACGACGACAAGACCGGCAAGTGGATCCTGAAGGAAGGTGTTGCCGATGCTACTCCAGTTATCGGAACAGTACGCCCAGGATCGCTTAAGATTGTTGATCAGCCGGGTGAAGACGGTAAGGGCAACGGCACTATCGGTGAGGAAGACAATGTCATCATTGGCGATGTCAACCCAGATTTCTCAGGAGGTTTCGGAATCAATGCCCGTGCTTACGGCTTCGACCTTTCAGCACAGTTCAACTTCTCTGTAGGCAACGAGATATATAATGCCAACAAGATTGAGTTCACATCTACAGGTAAGTATCAGTATCGTAACATGATCACCGAGATGGCTGACGGCAAGCGCTGGACCAACCTCAATGCCGACGGTACACTCTGCAACGACCCTGTTCAGCTCGCCGAGATGAACAAGAACACCACCATGTGGTCGCCTTACATGAGCAAGATGGTGCTTACAGACTGGGCTATCGAGGATGCTTCGTTCCTCCGTCTGAACACACTCTCTCTTGGCTATACACTGCCGGCTGCCATCACCAAGAAGGCAGGTATCAACAGCCTCCGCTTCTACGTAACAGCATACAACGTGTTTACCATCACCGACTACTCAGGTGTTGACCCAGAGTCTGACTGTATCCGCACCACTTCGCTCACACCATGTGTTGACTACTCAGGTTATCCACGCAGCCGCTCATTCGTAGTAGGTATGAACTTGAACTTCTAATATATATAAATAAGGTACATATTATGAACAAATATATAAAATCATCAGTTTTGGCTATGTCTCTTGCCGCTGTGGTAAGCTCATGCGACATGGATGCGCCAACGATATCCACCTTGGATGAGTCATCGGTGTTCTCCACCTACTCTCTTGCCGAAGCTGAGGTGATGTCCATCCACATTTCTTTCGGCGAGACCAACTCTTACCGTGGTCGATTCCTGCCTTACTATGGACTTAACACCGACCTCGAGACCGGTAGTGGTACATATCCTTCACTCAAGGACCAGGCAACAGATAAGCAGGGCTTGTGGAATTACTCAACACTGCCCACCAACGGTCAGATGAATACCGACAACAATGCCTATGCAAAGTTCTATGAAGGCATTGAGCGTGCAAACCTCGCTATCGAAGGCATACGCAAGAATGGCAATATAGAGCAGAACAAGGATATGGCTCACCTCCTCGGCGAGGCTCTTACCCTTCGTGCCGTGGTTTACAACGACCTCGTGAAGGCATGGGGCGACGTGCCTGCCCGCTTCGAGCCAAACAATCCTACCAACGTTTATCTGCCACGTACCAGCAAGGACACAATCTACAAGCATCTTCTTGCTGACCTCGCTGAGGCTGAGAAGTATTGCTACTGGCCAAAGGAAAGCTCCATCACCAAGACGACAGAGCGTGTGAGCAAGTCTTTCGTCAAGGCTCTTCGCGCACGTATCGCTCTCTACGCCTGTGGTTATGCTCTCCGCAGCAACGGCTACACACGCTCTTCTGACCCTGAACTCACTCAGGACAAGATGATGCAGATTGTGAAGGACGAGTGTATTGACATCATCAACCAGGGCTGCAACAAGCTCGGCGACTTCAAGTCAAACTTCGTGAAGCTCTGTCAGGACAACGTCACAGCCGGCGACGAGTCTCTTTGGGAGATTCCGTTCTCTGACGGTCGTGGACGTGTGCTCTACACATGGGGTGTTAAGCACAATGCCAAGGACCAATATACTCAGCAGGCTCAGGGTGGTGTAAACGGCCCGATGCCTTACCTCTACTACGACTACGATGTTGACGACATCCGCCGCGATATCACCTGCGTACCTTACGACTGGAGCAAGGAACTCACCGAGGGCAAGTCTCACCAGCAGCTCCGCGCCATCAACAAGTGGTGCTTCGGCAAGCTCCGCTACGAGTGGATGAAGCGTATCGTCACATCTACCAACGACGACGGTGTGAACTGGCAGTACATGCGTCTTGCCGACGTTTATCTCATGGCTGCTGAGGCTGTCAACTATCTCGACGGACCTTCTTCAGCTTGGCAGTATATGAAGCCGGTGCTCGACCGTGCCCTTCCTGCTGAAAAGGTTGCTGCTCTTCAGGCAAAATATACCGCAAGCAAGGAGGCATTCCAGGCTGGTATCGTTGAGCAGCGTGCTTTTGAGTTTGCAGGCGAGGCTCTCCGCAAGGCAGACCTCGTGCGCTGGGGTATCATCGACGAGAAGATGGCCGAGGCAAAGCAGAAGCTTACTGACCTCGCAAACCGTCAGGGTGCATACGCCGACCTGCCAGAGAAGATCTACTGGAAGCTCGCCGACAATGGTGAGGACATCCTCATCTACGGTCTTAACCACGGCGACACCGACGACCAGGGATCTAACCTCAAGGAAGACGGTTACGCTGCAAAAGACTGGTTTGTGGCAAGCAAGGACGGCTCAAACATCATTACCGACGACTATATAGAAGGTATATACGTCAAGAAGCCAAGTCTCAACTACTTCTGGCCTATCTGGCAGACCTTCATCGACAAGAGCAATGGTATGCTCAACAACGATGGCAACCTCGGCCAGCTTTAATCCACGTTGAACAATAATCAATAACAAGAAAGATTATCATGAACAAAAAACTTATATATACAATGATGTTAGGGTTGGGTTCGCTCGCCCTTACATCTTGTGGCGACGCTTCTGAAGAACTCACCAGCGTACTGCTTGGCCGCGACTTCGCTCCTATCGGACTTGAGGCAAAGAGTGCCACAGAAAACAGCATCACTCTCGAATGGACAAAGTCGCACGATGACGTGACTTACACCATCGAGATATTCCAGGACGACAGCCTCACCTTCGAGGGAAGCCCAAGTAACACCTGGACTGACATTGAGTATGCAAAGGTAAAGGTGACAGGTCTCATATATGACACCAAGTATTCAGCTCGTGTGATGACCGTAGATAATAACGACGCAAGCCGCAACTCAAAGTGGAGCACCGTGTTCTTCCGCACGTCAGCCCAGCAGATATTCAACTCTGTCTCTGAGAGCGACATCGCCGACCGTAGCGTCATCCTCACATGGCCTGCCGGCGAAACTGCCACAGCTGTTCGAGTTTATTCTGACGAAGCACTCGTGAAGGAGCAGGCTCTCACTGCCGACGAAGTGGCTGCAGGCAAGGTGATCGTTGACGGACTCACTCCCGAGACAGCCTACACCGTTCGCCTCTACAACGGCGAGAAGCAGCGTGGTTCAAAATCGTTTACTACCATCGCCGACCTCAACGGCGCTACCCTTGTACGTCCGGGCGACGACCTCCGTACCATGATCGAGGCAGCTGAGGATGGAGAGGTGTTTGCTCTCTTCGGTGGCAAGTATGGATTCCCCGACTCTGAGGAAGAGGGTAAGACAAGTGCCGCCAAGGTTACGAAGAGCATCGTCATTAAGGGTATCTATCCGACAAACATCCCTGTTATCCAGGGTCGTTTCGAGATCTACGACGGTGCATCTCTTGAAATCAACCAGGTGATCATCGATGGTTCTACCAACTCAACCACCGACCAGGCATTCAACTTCAAGACAGCCGACGTGACATATCCACAGCTCCTCGTCCAGAACTCTGAGGTTTGCAACTTCGGCAAGGGTGTTTACTACCTCAATGTTGCTGCTACAGTCAGCAAGCTCGAGTTCAACAACACCCTCATCCATGGTATTGAGTGCGACGGTGGCGATATGTTCGACTGCCGCAAGGGCCGTATCGACGCTCTGAACTTCATCAACTGTACCATGTACAACAGCTGTGCAGCACGCGACTTCATCCGCTACGACGATGCTTCTTCGCTCGGCGGCTCACCTGTAGTCACTGTTGACGGTTGTACCATCGACGGCTGTGCCAACGGCGGCAAGCGTCTGCTCTATGTACGCTACAAGGGCAACTCTATCGTTTGGAAGAACAACCTCGTCACCAACACAGGTGCCGTATGGAGCAACCAGGCGAAGACTGGCGTTCCTGAGTTCCAGAACAACGCATACTTCAACTGCTCTAAGCTCAACGTCCTCGACGGTGCGGACGGTGGCAAGACCAACCTCTTCATCGACGAGCTGGGCAAGCCTGTTGACGATCCTAAATATAAGGATGCCGCCAACGGCGACTTCACCATTGGCAACGAAGATGTCAGCAAGCTCAAAGTTGGCGCTTCACGCTGGTATAAGTAAGACATAGTTTGTCTTTCGATAGTATAAAAACCGATAGCGGGTGGCATCGTGAGATGTTGCTCGCTATTTTTTTAGTGAGCAAGGCTATTTGTTTACGTAAAGGTTTACGTTTCTTTTTCTATAATTGTCATTGAAAAGTTTGTTGAAGTGCAAAACTTTTAGTAACTTCGCATCGGATAATATATAAAATCATCATTTATGAGAAGAGTTCTCGTTTCTTTTATATTTCTTGTTTGCTGCGTGGTGACCAACGCCCAGCAGTTTCGTCAGGAGTTTGGTTCTCCCAGGAAGACATTCGTTGAGGTAGTGGCAGTGCCTGACCATAGCGACAGTCATTACACAGAAGGGCAGCCTGCCACCTTACGTATTTATGCTCGCGAGGGAGGAGTGCCGCTCAATGGTGTCACCGTGAAGTATAAGGTTGGACCGGAGATGCTTCTGCCGGCCAACGCTGACTCCACCGTCTTTGTTGGAGGCGAGGCGGTAATACGTATGGGCACGATGGCTGAGCCAGGATTCCTCGCTTGTCAGTATGAGTTTATGGCAGGAGGGAAGCTACAGCGCGACCTCGTGAAAGTGGCGTATTCGCCAGAATCCATCCGTTCGTTTACAGTCATGCCGAAAGACTTCAGCAAGTTTTGGCAGCGTGCGCTGCGCGAAGCCCGTAAGGTGGAGCTCTCTCCTGAGTATTTTGACGTGCCTGACGCCACTGACGACAAGATAGAGACCAAGCTCGTCAGACTGCATGTAGGCAAAGAGAAGTGGATCTATGGCTATCTCTCCCGTCCGTTAGACGGCAAACAGCATCCCGTGGTGCTTGTTCCGCCAGGAGCGGGAAGTCAGAAGATCTATCCTTCCGACTATTTCCCAAAGGCAGGCATGACATATCTGAAGGTCGAGATCCACGACAACGACCAGCGTCTGCCTGACGATGAGTACAATAGTATGCGTGCAGGGAAATGCGCGGGATATATGCGTCGTGGAATGGCTTCCAAGGACACTTACTATTATAAAGATGTGTATGTAGGATGTGCCCGCGCCGTTGACTTCCTCTGTTCGCTACCCGACTGGGACGGCAAGAACGTCATCGTCACAGGAGGTTCGCAAGGCGGCGCTCTGTCAGTCATCACGGCCGCTCTCAACGAGAAGGTCACCATTTGCGCCCCGTTCTATCCGGCACTGAGCGACCTCACTGGTTTTCTTCATGACAGGGCGGGCGGTTGGCCGAAGTTTTTCTCGGGTACTTATGCTGACGGAGTCGTCGATATTCCAGTAGAGCAGGCGTTGGAAACTCTCCCTTATTTTGATGTGGTCAATTTCGCGCGCACGCTGCGTGTCCCCACCTTTATGAGTTGGGGGTACAGCGATGACACCTGTTCGCCTACGTCTATCTGGTCTGTATGGAATGAGATCGCCGCTCCCAAGCAGTTTGACATCACCCCAAGCAGCGGCCATTGGCGTTTCCCTAACAGTCAGGACAAATGTTTCAAGTGGATGATGTCCAATCTCGAATAAGAGGCCGCTTTGTTCATCTTCATGAGTTAACAGCCCTTGCTTGCTAAAGTAGAGTATATCACCTTTTTCTGAAACTATTCTAAAAAATATTAGAATTCTTGGTTGGACAAAAATAATGTTGTACTTTTGCAGACAATAAAAAATGAGCGATAATATGAAGAAGATGATACTTTCAGCCCTATTGGCACTATCGGTCAATATGGCTATGGCACAGGGCGATGTTCTGCAGACTGCAACGATGAAACGCGACCTTACGGCAAAGGTCAACGAACAGGTGTATTTCCCCGAGACAGTGCCACCTGGAAACTACAGCGGAATAACATGGCTTGGAGGCAGCCTCTATGCCGTCGTTAGCGACAAGTCGAAGCGCGACGGATTCTTTATCTTCCACATAAATATCGACCCCGACACCGGACAGATCTCACATGCCTATTCCAACGAGTTTCGTGGCGAGGACTATGCCTGCCGCGACAACGAGGGCATAGCCTTTGTGGCACAAGACTCCACCATATTTATCAGTGGCGAGACTGGTAACAGAATTCTTGAATACCGTCTCGACAATGGTCATCGTACAGGACGTGAGCTCGCCGTGCCCGACAGTTTCCGGCAGTCGAGACCAAACCTCGGCTTCGAGTCTCTCTCTTACAATCCTGTCACACGCAGGTTTTGGACTGTCAGTGAGAGCGTGTTGCCTATGGACGGAGAGGCATGCACCCAGAAGAACAAGAAGCAGAACAACCTACGCCTTCTCTGTTTTGACGAGAACCTGAAGTTTGTAGCTGAGTACCCTTATCTGATGGACTATCCTGTACTGAAGTCGAAAACGGCAAATGGATATGCCATGGGGGTGGCAGACGTATGTGCCCTTGACGACGGCCGAGTCATAGTGCTTGAACGCGAACTCTATGTACCGAAGATGAAGTTAGGGTCGTTTGTAAACTGTAAGCTGTATGTGGTCGATCCTTCTGAGGAAGGCTATTCGGTGGCTTTGCACAAGAAGTTGTTGACTCAGTTTAAGACCGTCATCAAGGGAGTGAAGAACGACTTTGCCAACTATGAGGGTATGTGTCTCGGTCCGAAGCTCAACGACGGTTCGCAGGTGCTTGTGATGATATGCGACTCACAAGACCAGAAAGCCAATGTCTTGCACGACTATCTGCGCACGGTGATCATCAAGTGAGTGATGGTTCAGAGGAGGCTATATCTACCAAGCTGCCGTTGCTCTTGGTGCGCATCTCGTTAAGTTGCAGAAGCATCAGCAGCTGTTCATGTGGCAGACGGCCCTGTTTAATGAGTTTCTTGTTGTATTTCCACCAGTTGAGCAGTCCCCGGTTTTCAACCTTCTTCTTGTCGGGCAGTTGATGATGCTCGGCTATGTAGGCTTTGAGAAGGTCGTAGTTCTGTTGCCATCGTAAAGCGTTTTTCATATAGATATTCTTTAACTTCTTTAACCTCCTTAACTTCTTTAACTTCTTTAACTTCCTTAACTTCTTTAACTTCTTTAACTTCCATTACTGAAAGGTAAGGATATTATTATTTCGTCACCAATGTGTCTTGGTACTAAAAACGAGAGGTAGGTCATTTGACCTACCTCTCGTGCGTATTGTATTGACGGGATTATTATGCCCAAGGATTCTCTGTTGGGTATGGCAGTGACTTTGGCTGGTTGTAAGCGATGTCCTGAATGCCGAGATACTTGAACACCTCGAAGAGAGTCTTGCCAATGTGAGAGAAGGCAACAGCTCCGTGGTGAGGATAACCCTTCTGGATGAGCACGTGGCGATAGAAGCGGCCCATTTCTGGGATAGCGAAGATACCGATACCGCCGAACGAGCGTGTAGGAACGTCGAGGACCTCACCCTCAGCGATGTAAGAGCGGAGGTTGCCTTGAGAGTCGCACTGCAAACGATAGAATGTGATGTCGCTGGCAGCGATATCACCTTCGAGAGTACCGCGTGTGAAGTCTGGTTCGCCGCCGTTCTCCAGCAGACGGTTCTGGATAAGCTGATACTTGATCTTACGGTTAGAGCACATCTTGCACTGTGGAGTGTTACCGCAGTGGAAGCCCATGAAGGTGTCGGTGAGCTTATAGCCGTACTTGCCGATGATATCCTCGTCGTAGATGTACTTTGGTACAGAGTTGTTGATGTCGAGCAGAGTGACGGTGTCGTCGCTTGCGCACATACCGATATACTCAGAAAGGGCGCCATAGATGTCAACCTCGCAAGCTACTGGGATGCCGCGGCTTACGAGACGGCTGTTGACGTAGCAAGGCTCGAAGCCGAACTGACTTGGGAATGCAGGCCAGCACTTGTCGGCGAATGCCACATACTGGCGAGAGCCCTTGTGCTCCTCTGCCCAGTCGAGCAGTGTAAGTTCGAACTGTGCCATGCGGCGGCTGAGAGAAGGATAGTAGCAGCCTTCGCCCATTTCCTTTGCCATATCCTCGCAAACAGCATCGATGCGTGGGTCGTTCTCGTGCTTCTTGTAAGCTACGAGCAGGTCGAGCTCAGAGTTCTCCTCTACCTCTACACCGAGTTCATACAAGCCCTTGATAGGAGCGTTGCAGGCGAAGAAGTCCTGTGGACGTGGACCGAAGGTAATGATCTTCAGCCCCTTCAGACCAAGGATGACGCGTGCTACTGGCACGAACTCAGCCATCATCTGAGCCACTTCCTCTGCTGTACCTACAGGATACTCAGGGATATAACCCTTAAGGTGGCGCATGCCGAGGTTGTAAGAGCAGTTGAGCATACCGCAATAAGCGTCGCCACGGCCATTGATCATGTCGCCGTCGCCTTCTGCAGCTGCAACAAACATGCAAGGACCATCGAAGTTCTTTGCGATAAGGGTTTCTGGAGTCTCAGGACCGAAGTTGCCAAGGAATACAACGAGAGCGTTGCAGCCAGCCTCTTTCACTTCAGCTACAGCCTTGAGCATGTCTTTCTCGTTTTCTACTGTAGTCTGGCAGTTAAAAAGCTCACCCTTGTAAGCCTTCACGATATTCTCGCGACGCTGTGTTGACAGAGCGATTGGGAAACAGTCACGGCTAACGGCGATGAGGCCGAGCTTCACTTGTGGAATGTTAGTACTTTGCATAATAAAGTTATTTGTTTATATTAATATTATAATTTGGTCACTATATCAGTTTTGTGCAGCAAAGGTAAGCATTTGTTGCGAAATGACCAAATCTTTTTGTGGTTTTTCTGTCATTTTTTTAATAAAATAAAGATTTATGGCTGTATTATTGATAATATAAGAGAAAAAATTTGGAGGAATAAAAGAAATATCCTATATTTGCAGTCGAAAGACAACATGTATGGTAAAGAGTTCTGTAAGATTATTGATAAGCCTGATAATGGCATTTGGCTTTGCTGACGCTGCTTTGGCTCAGGCAAAGAATGTAGTTGTATCCTTCGATCGTCAAGGCGAAGGAGTGGATGACGCACAGCTTTATGTACAGCCGATGACTGTAGGCGGCGATGTGAAGGCTGTGGAGATGTCTCGTGACGGACAGAAGTTCACGGCTACTGTTGAACCCTCACCCGATGGACTATATAACCTGGTTTATATTTGCAATCGCCTACAGACCATCGTACCTTTCTATGCCGATGGCAGCGGGAATAGTCTTAACCTCGGACTGACGTTCGACGGCACTATTCCTATGGCTAAAGACAATACCGACAACGAGGCTCTCTCAGCGATGGGAATGTATGTGGCGTCTGCCGACAGGATGCTGTGGGAGAAGCGCCCATCGTCAAAGGAGATGATTGCCAGTATGATAAAGGGATATAAGCATGCTGCCGATTCAATCAAGTCGATCTACGACTGCAATGAGGTGGTGACGCAATATATCAATATCTGGGGCTATACCGCCACATATAATGCCTTTGTATCGCTGCCAAATATTCTCGGCGTGCGCCCTGACTCTCTGCCTCTGAAGGCACACGAGGTGATGGAGCGCCCATACAAGGTGATTGATTCGCCCATGGCAGCCCTCTTCCCCATCACTCCCACGCTGATAGCCAACTTCCTGCCTCGCGGGGCTTCGCTTGAGGCAAGCATCGACTCGCTCTACGGCAACTATCGCTGTAGAGATATTATTAATAAGGTGGGAGCCAACGTGATGGAGAAATACCTCAGTCGGTTTGACTATCAGAACAACTACGACCGTGGCTTAGCGGAGTTAACTGCCGTCACAGAAAAATATAATCTCGACCGCAAGTATCTCAGCACGTTCGTCGCCAACCGC
This sequence comes from Prevotella sp. P5-92, assembly GCF_002251245.1. Taxonomy (GTDB): domain Bacteria; phylum Bacteroidota; class Bacteroidia; order Bacteroidales; family Bacteroidaceae; genus Prevotella. The sequence continues at coordinate 35,737 of NZ_NPJG01000009.1, read as the reverse complement.
TCCACCATCAAGGGAAGTCCGTTCCCGACAGATGTGGTGCTGAAGGATAAGGACGGCAAGAGGATGGACTTCTCGCAGTTGCGCGGCAAATATGTGTATATCGACCTATGGGCATCGTGGTGTGTACCCTGTTGCCGCGAGGTGCCTCACCTGCAAAAGTTAGAAAAGGAACTGGAGAACAAGGACGTGGTATTCCTCTCCATTTCGATAGATCAGAAGGTGGAGGCTTGGAAAAAGAAGATGGCCGACCTGCAGGTGCATGGCAACCAATGGCACGACAGTGAGGGCACATTAGGCAAGGCTCTCAACGTGAAAGGCATCCCGTTTTTCCTCATCTACGACAAGGAAGGGAAACTCTATATGTACAACGCACCGCGTCCAAGTATGGGACTCGCCCTGAAGGAACTGCTTGAGGGGCTGAAATAAATTGTCTGCCATCGCAACGCATCGGTAACGCCGACGGCATCTATGGAATGCCAATATCTGCCGTTGTTGGGTCTTACCTCGTGTAAGACCGCCAGCCTCAAAGGCATCGAAATCCCATGCCTCAATGGCATTGAAACATGAATAATAATCAAACCAATTATCATAGGAGAGAATAACATGAAGAAAATTTACTCGTTAAGTATTGTATTATGCCTGATGCTGATAGGCACTGTCGGCGCGAAGGCACAGGTGGCATCAATGGCCGACCTTTTCGGAAAGTATAAGTTCACCGCCGACGTGGAAGTGACAGATGCAGGCAAGGCTTCTGAGGCTCATTTCGTCAAGGACGGCGAAGTGGTGATCACCAAAGATGCAGCCAAAATCTTTGAAGCACAGATAACAGGCTTCGCCGTGAACAATGCTACGGAGGCCATGAAGGTGAGCAATATCAACACCGAGACATGCAAATTCCAGGTAAAGAACCCCAGTGGTAACAGCTACGGCGCAATGGGTGGACTGTACTATTCGGACATCAATGGTACATATCCTTTCGGTGAAACACAAATAGAGTCGCTCGTCTTTGTTTATGACCCTAAGACAAAGGCTATGACCTGCAATGACTTCTCGCTCGTAGGCAACTGCAACTATGAAGCAAGCACATGCGAGATATTCGCGAAATATACTAATGTAAGGCTCACACTCATAGAGGCTGAGACCATCAACATCCCTGATATCAGCGGCGACTGGAAGGTGACGGGAGCTGGTGACTACGGCACTATGGAAGGCTCTGTCCTCCCTGACAATTACATGCTCACCCTTGTGCAGGATGGCAGCGCCGAGGCTTATAAGGCTACCGTGACCATCGAAGGCATCAGCCCATTCACTCTCGATGCCACCTTCGACGGCAACACCCTGGCCATACCGTTTGACAATGTGCTCATCGACGAGGCTAAGGCATACTATCTCGCAGACTTAAACGGCAACCTCACAGGTAAGTTTACATTCACCTATTCTTCAGAGAAGGCAATGCCCTCTGGCTCTGCACTCGTGATCATCACCAAGGCAGGCGAGGAACCAGCAACCGTACAGTGGTGGATGAACGGTAGCGCAAAGAAGCAGACCGATGCTCCTGAGTTCTCATGGGCCGGCAAGTTTAAGATGACAGTAGCCGACATGCTCGACTTCACAGAAGGCGCTGATCCGTTCCCCGCAGAGTCCGACTTCGAGATAACGTATTACGATGCCATCGACGCTTACTATCTTACATCAATAGTAGGATGCAATGTGGGTAATGTAAACAATGGCGGTCTTAAACTTACTATCTCTGACGAAGACCCGACCGTGGCTGAGATTTCGCTCACCGGTCCTTATGGAGCCGCTTATCTGAAGTCAAGCGATGACAATACTGTTTGGTACAAGATGGTGGATGCCAATGGTGGTCAGACTCCTCTTACCCTCAAGCGTAACGACGACGGCACGTTCACTCTGTCCAACTTCTTTATCTTCAAGGGAGCTTATGGAGTAGAAAACACACCTGTTGCAGGCATGCAAGACATCACCATCTCTACAGTAGCTCCTGTGGAACTGACATGGGACGGCGCATACCAGGCAACAGCCACCGTCACAAAATATGTTGACGGCGACTATCCAGAGACCTTCCCAATCGTCATCGAGCCTGCAGGCGACTACGGACAGTTTATCACTACCTTCATCACCGAGGACGCAAATGCTGCAAACTATGGCGGCATCCGCTTCACTCCTTCAGAGGAAGATGCCGACAAGGCAGAGATGGCAACTGACAAGTATGTCAAGACGGTGGAACCGGGTGCGAAATACTGGAAGATATACGACATGAACGGCTCTACCTCTCCACTCAGCATCACACGTAATGCCGACGGCACACTGAGCATCGCGTCGTTCAGTCTCTTTGAGATAACATACGACAGCAATTGGAACGAGGTGAAGAAGTGTCTTGCTCTTTATGAGAATGTGACTGCAACAAAGAGCTCTACAGGCATTGACCACATCGCCGTCAGTGACAAGGCACAGGGTGTGAAGATGTACGACCTCCAGGGACGCTGTCTCAGCGGCAAGGCGCTTAATGGCGGTATGAAGAACCGCATCGTCATCGTGAAGACCGCCGACGGAGCTAAGAAAATGATTGCACAATAATTTTTTCAGAGAGAATATAATTAGTTAACGAGGAGTTCTCTACGGTTGTCAGCCATGATCGTAGGGAGCTCTTCTTGGTTTAAGAACAAAATGAATAGTAAAAAAATGACAAGGAAAGACACTCGACACACTGTGGCAAAGGCCCTTTTCCTCGCTGCACTCACCGTGACAGGAGGAGGATGGGCGCCTGTCATGGCACAGGAAGCCACCCAACAGGGCGTAAAGGCTAAGGACGTCGTTGTCGTGGAAGGCGTAGTGCTCGAAAAGGCTACTGGCGAGATACTGCCAGGCGCCAGCATTGCCATCTACGTAAAGGACAAGCTGCTGACGGGTACCTCGGCAGACATTGACGGAAAGTTTAAAATAAGTGTCCCTGCAGGCAACTTTGACATAAAGGTGTCGTATATGGGTATGATTACCCAAACCATTTCGTCGAAAGAGAAAGGACTGAAAAACCTTAAGGTATTTCTCGAAGATGACTCGCACACCATACAGGATGTGGTGGTGACAGGATATGTGAACAAGAAGAAAGAGTCGTTCACGGGTGCCGTGACTCAGCTCAAAGGCGAAGACCTGAAGATGGTGTCAAACACCAATATCCTCACTGCCATCGCTGCCCTCACACCAGGTATGGCTGTGGTACAGAACTCGTCGCAGGGATCTAACCCTAACCATGTGGAAGAACTCGTGTTGCGCGGTACCAGCTCATTCTCCAACTCTGGGCAGGACGTAAACCAGCCTACCATCATCCTCGACGGTACGGAGATCACCATGCAGGAACTCTACGACCTCGACATGAACGAGGTGGAGTCGATCAACGTGCTCAAGGATGCCTCCGCCGCCGCCCTATACGGTTCGAAGGCTGCCAACGGCGTCATCGTCATCACACGTAAGCCAATAAAGAACTCTACAGTGCGTGTGCAGTATAACTTCACTGGCGACCTGCAGTTCCCGAAGCTCGGCGACTACAACGTGCTCAATGCTGCCGACAAACTCAAATACGAGCAGATGGCAGGACTCTACGATGCCAAGGGAGCCGTCAACTCTGTCACTGGCCTGCCCGAACAGTATGAACTCGATAAACTATATAACGAGAGATACAAGCTCGTGGCTGCCGGACAGAATAGCGACTGGCTCTCGCAGCCGGCACGTGTGGCTCTCTCCCACGACCACTCGCTGCGTGTATATGGAGGAGCGTCAAACATGCGCTATGAACTTACCGGACGATACGGCGACACAAGAGGTGTGATGAAAGGCGACTACCGCAAACGATACAGTCTCGGTTTCAAACTCGACTATTTCATAAAGAACACCGTGACGATTTCCAACCGTACAACATACTCCGAGGTAGATACAAAGAACACACCTTACGGTTCGTTCTCGCAATATACGAGGATGAACCCTTACGACCCGATGTATAATGCTGACGGATCGGTAAACACCAACCTCTCATGGGACATGAATAACCCACTCTACGAGGCCACACTCGGCAGCTATTCCAAGTCGGGCACTCACTCGTTCAACAACAGTACCGACGTGAGATGGGATATCAACAAGATGTTCCGACTTACTGGCCACCTGAATATCCAGAGCTCGTTAGGATGGGCAGACTCGTTCACCTCACCAAAGTCATTGAGCTATAAGAACGAGCCAGACCTCACAAAGCGCGGACAACTCGTCAAGGCCGACACCCGCACCACGAGCTATGATGCCAACGTGGTGGGAACATTCAATAAGATGTTCCAGGACGAGTCGCTTATCACGGCTTCGTTAGGCTGGGAGGTGATGCACGACAAGACACGTACAGAAAATACCGAGGCTATCGGCTTCTTCAACGACCAACTGTCGTTCATAGGCAATGCCTCGGGCTATCCTTCTGACCGCACGCCATACGGCACCCAGGGCGAGACGGCCACCGTGGGAGCATTTCTCACTGCCAACTATTCGTTTCGCAACAGGTACTTCGTCGATGGCACATGGCGTATCACCGGTTCGTCGCAGTTTGGAGAAAACAACAGATGGGGAAACTTCTGGTCGGCAGGTGCCGGATGGAATATCCTCAACGAGAACTTCATGAAAGGCATAAAGAAGAATATCGACCTCATGAAGGTTCGCTACAGCATGGGATATACAGGAAAGGTGAGCTTCTCGCCGTTCCAGGCTATGACCATGTACCAGTATCTCAACACTTACGAGTACAAGAACGGCATCGGAGCCGTGCCCCTTACAATAGGTAATGTCGATCTCGCATGGGAACGTACGATGAACTATAACGTGGGTTTCGACTTCTCGATGTTTAACCGCCGACTCAACTTCGTGTTTGATGCTTATATCCGCAAGACCACCGACCTGCTGCTTGAGAAGGCCATGGCTCCTTCTACCGGTGTCACCACCGCCACGTCAAACCTCGGCGAGATGGAAAACAAGGGTATAGAGTTCCAGGTGGACGGATATATCTTCCGTTCAAAGGACTTCTACTGGAAACTCGGTACGTCGGGATATATGAACCGCAACAAGATCACAAAGATTAACAAGGCCCTTGAGGAGATAAACAACAAGAACGAAGAGAACTCGTCGTCGTCGCTCGTGCCTCTGCCGCAGTATGCCGAGGGCGAGAGTACCACGGCACTGAAACTCGTGCGCTCAGCAGGTATCGATCCCGCTACCGGTCGCGAGATATACATTAAGCGTAACGGCGAACTCACCTTCATCTACGACTCAGCAGATAAGGTGCTCATTGGCGACACCGAACCACGATATACCGGCACCGTTAACACCAATGTTTATTGGAAGGGATTCAGCGTCTATGCCCTGCTAAACATGCGTCTCGGAGCATGGATATACAACACCACACGTGTCAGCAAGGTGGAGGGCAGCAACCCTAAATATAACGCTGACCAACGCGTGTTTGACGACCGCTGGAAACAGCCGGGCGACATCGCTCTCTACAAGAACATAGCCGACAGCTCGCGGCCCGAACAAACCGACCGCTTTGCCGAGAAGGAAAACACACTCACCCTCGGCACCCTCAACATCAGCTATGAATTTAGCGACGAACTATGTCGTCGCATGTATGTACGTAACCTGCGTTGTGGAGTCAACTTCACCGATATCCTCCGCCTCTCTACCGTGAAGATTGAACGAGGTACCGACTATCTGTATAGCCAGGGATTCGAGTTCTATGTGAATGTAACGCTTTAATTGGAAATGAGGAATTAGGAATGAGGGATTAGGAGTGAAGAATTAGGAGTGAAGAATTAGGAGTGAAGAAAGGATGGGATAAAAGTATTGTCTTTAACTTCCTTAACTTCTTTAACTTCCTTAACTTCTTTAACTTCCTTAACTTCCTTAACTTCTTTAACTTCCTTAACTTCTAAATATTCAAAAAATATGAACTATAAAAATATATTAGCAAAGACATTTATGGCAATAGGCTTGGCCTTTGCCGCCACATCATGCGACAGCTTCCTCGACATCACCCCCGACGGACAGGTGAAACGCGACGAACTGCTCGAGACTAACGAGGGCGTTGAGGACGCACTCTACGGAGTGTATGCCAAACTGCGCTCCACATCGCTCTACGGACAGGAACTCTACTTCTCGTCGCTCGAGATCATGTCGCAGACGCTATGGTGCTATGGCAACGAAAGCGTCACCGCACTGGGGAAATACAACTATGCCGACACTCGTGTAAAAAACGTATTCGCATCGGTATGGACCGACATGTATAACAATATCTCAAACGTCAACAGTGTCATCAACGCACCACTCGTGGCCAATGCCACTGAATATCCGGCAACGATATATAAAGGTGAGGCCCTGGCCCTGCGTGCGTTCATGCATTTCGACCTCATGCGTCTCTTTGCCGAGCAGATCACCGTCAATCCCACGGCTGACGGCATCCCTTATGCCACAGAGTTCTCGCTGAAGACTCCCGACTTTGAGTCGCTATCTGACAACTACGCCCATGTCATTGCCGACCTCACCGAGGCTGAACGTCTGCTCGCTGACGAGAAGCAGCATAGCGGACAGACGGCGTTTATGGCCGACCGCCAGATACATATCAATATCGATGCCGTTAGGTCTCTTCTCGCACGAGTCTATCTCACCAAGGGCGACAAGGCCAAGGCTCTCGAATATGCCGAGAAGGTCATCTCTACTTCAGGATATAAGTTGAAGACAAAGACCGAGGTGGTGAACGATGTGGCAGGAGTGCTCTCAAAGAAAGAGTGTCTCTTCGGTGTGTATTACGCTAAGTTCTACTCGCTCGTCAGTCCAAAACTGCAGCAGACCATCTCCTATTCGTCGCTCGACCTGAGAGACGGATTCATGGAGATGTATGAAAAGGGCGTCAGCGGTCTTGACTACCGCACCAACGCTTACTTCACCTCCGTGGATATGGGCGGAACGGCACGCTATCGACTCTGTAAGTTTACCGACATCTACGACCTGCAAAACAATGCCTCGGCACGTCCCGCCGACCTCATCCTCGGCATCAATCTCATCCGTTTGCCTGAGATGTACTACATTGCTGCCGAGTGTCTGCTCGACAATAACTACAACAAGGCCGTGGAATACTACAACGAGGTCATCACCAACCGTGGTCTCGACCCCATCAGCGGCGAGGGCGACGACAGCCTGACACAAGAGGTCATCAACGTCGAACGCTATCGTGAGATGATTGGCGAGGGACAGACTTTCTTCAACATGAAACGACAGAACCTCGATATCGTCTCGTACGACAACAAGACCACTTACCGTCCTGCTGACGGCATCTATGTGGTTCCCGTACCTGACTCAGAGAAGGAGAACAGAAATTAAAAAAAAGTAACTCAACTTTCGCAGGAGGGGGAAGTCAAGGACGTTAAGGACATATGTCCGAGCCTTGCAAACTCCCTTGATAGAAGCGTAGAAACTATTATTTAACTTCCTTAACTTCTGAGAGTTGAGCACATTCGAATCTTAAATGGAAAGTAATATTTGAAAACATGAAAATATCAAGGATATTAACAATAGCCATGGTGACGGCAATGACTGCCGTGTCGTGTAGCGAGACCGACTATATGACATTTGACACTGCCCGCAATGGCATCTATTTCACCAAGGACACACTCAACTACTCGTTCAGCGTGACTCCTATCGAGATAAAGACCCACACGTACAAGATACCGTTCCGTATCATGGGCTCTACCAGTAGCCAACCGCGCACTGTGGCATATACCGTCGTGGCAGAGAAGACTACGGCAAAACAGGGCGTACAGTATAATATCGGCGAGGCTGTAGTCGAACCTGACTCCATCAACGGATATATCCCCGTGGAGATACTCCGCAACGGACTCGAAGGCACTTACGCCACTGGCTACACCCGCTACACACTGCATATCGAACTGAAGTCTAACGACAACTTTGTCCCTACACTCAATGCGGCGGCACAAAGCCGTACCCTCACCTTCGACAATGCCGTCGAACAGCCTGAGTGGTATAGCGCACATGGCGACAAGGTGTGGGACAAGGCAACACTCGGCGTGTGGCATCCTTACAAGTTCATCAAGATGGTGGAATACTTCCATGCCATCAACGACATCCTGCCTGAGACATACAAGAAGATGGTGGCTGCCTATGGAGAGAACCTCGAGAACATCCCCTACGGCGACCCTTATGTATTCCGCTCTATCTTCAAGAAGTATATCTATCAGCCGATGTATGAGTTCTTCGGCGATCCAGCCAACCACGACATGATCGTTACGGCTTATCCCGACTTCCCCTTCGACTTCCCTAATCCATACGAATAAAAACGAATTACAATGAAACAGACAATAATTCAGCTCTTGAAGCTTTCTTTCTCCACACAATCCTGGAGAAAGACCGGCGGGATGGCTATCTCTCTCGCCTTGGCCACCATCGGGCTAACGTCGTGCTTCAGCGACGATACCACACTTGCCGAACGCGAGCTGTCGGAGATTGTCATCGACCAAAACTCGATGAAAGAGGTGTATAACATCAACAAAAACGAGACGCTCGTCATCACTCCGGTCTTCTCGCAGACACAAGCGCAACTCAACGTAAAGACGACATGGGAAATAGACCAGAAGGTTTATAGCAACGAGCCATCACTCTCTTTCACTGGAAAAGAACTCGGCAGTTGGAACTGTCGCCTCATCCTCGAAAACGAGGACGGACGTACATTCTATCCCTTCCGCCTCAACGTCAACTCGCCATACGAAGAGGGTATCACCATCATCAGCGCCGACAACGATGGACGCCCATGGCTCTCGTTTATGGCGGCTGACGAGAATGGGAACGACACACAGTTCTACGACTATGACTGTCTCTCGGTCAACAACAGCGACATTCAGTTCGCTTCTCATCCCGCCGACATGGTCCAGAGCGCCGGTAGCCTGATTCTCGTGTGTCAGGGCAACGGCACATCGGCCGACGTGCCAACACTTTACTATGTCAATGAGAAGACCATGACCGTCGAGAATATGCTCACCGTGACGGAGTATCCCGACTTCAAGCCCACCATCCTCGGCATTCCCTCGATGGACGCCTCCGGAGTGGCTTATCCCGTGCTCTGCGAAAACGGCAAGACCTATGAGTTCTCTACCACCGAAGGCGCACTCGTCAAACCAACAAAGCTGAAATATACTTATGCCCAAAACATGATTGTTCACGACAACGGCTCGGGATACAGCTACGAGCTGCTGGCATGGGACAGCGAGATTGGTGCCTTGGCACAGATATACAACGGCTACGGACCTTACTACTGCAGTAAGAACTATCATCAGACACGAGCCACATGTACCGGTCAGAACAACTATTTTGACGGACGCGAATTCTGTAATATGACCTACGTACGCATGACCGACGAACAGCTCGCTGCAGGAGGCGACCCGCAGGTACTGGTAATAGTTAAGAACGGACAGCTCGTCCAAAAGGTGATTCTCTCCACCTCGTTCTGGAAGTATAACTTCGATACTGCCGAGACCGTACTTAGCGATAACGGCGGAACAAAAGTCGCTGCCGTGGGAGCATGCCCGTTGACTGCTACCACACCCGCCATCGCCAACATGACGTACTACTCGCTCCTCTTTGCCGACGGCAACAAGGTGCGTCGTTGGAACTATACCACCTCGCAGCTCCTTACCAATGCCGACGTACTCCAGACCATAGGTTCTGCCGACGCCGTCATCACTGGTTTCGAGATGAGCGCCGACCACAAGAAGACCTACGTCGCATTCTACGAGCCATCGCAGACGGGCAAGAACGGCAGTCTCTGGGTGATAGATACCGACCGCGGCACCATACTGCAAAAGTACGACAATATCAGCTATCGTCCGGTAAAGATGATATACAAGAAGAAGTAGCCTCTTACCCCGTAATGGTTTCGAAAAAATCCTATACTTTAGCCAAATCGCGCGTATTCGCGTTGATTTGGCTAAAGTATTTTTAGATAATACGAAATTACACTTTATTTGAATTACTAAAAACTGAATGAAGTACGTTTAACCTATTACTGTATAACAATTAGATGTTGGTCTTTCGATAATATTGAGTTTCAGGTATCTGCGATGGGTTATGCAGGTATCTGCATAAATGTTAAAGTAATGTTAAATTCGGAAAAACGCTTGACTCGTACCTTAGGGCATGGTGTAACTTTGCACTCGCTTAGCAAAAACAACAAAAAAGAATCGCGATTATGAGTTACAAGACAAAGTTAAAAATCGGAGATTTCTCACAGATGATGCAGGTGACGGTAAAGACCCTGCGACATTATGAGCAGAAAGGACTTCTAAAGCCTGACGAGGTGGACGAATGGACTGGCTATCGCTACTACACGGTGGAACAGATGCAACGGCTGAACAATATACGTAAACTGCAGCAACTTGGCTTCTCGCTCGATGAGATCGGATTGCTCTACGAGGATGACTCGCACGACCCGACTGTAAGCCAGCTGTCAAGGAAGATACGTGAAACCGAACAGCAACTGCGCATGCTGATGGACCGCCATGAAAAACTGCTCAACTGGAGACGCTCCATTAAAGAAATCAAAACAATGGAAAAATTTTCAATTCAATCACTGCCCGAAATCATCGTGGCAAGTCACCGTGAGGTAATACCAAGTTATGAGGCCATCGGCGAGATGTGCTGCAATGTGATAGGTCCTGAGTTGCAGCGACTTGGCTGCAAGTGTCCGCCTCCAGGCTACTGTTTCACAGTGGAGCACAACGAGGAATACACGCCTACTAATATCGATATCGAATACTTTGAACAGGTGGAGGAGAAGGGACAGGATTCTTCCATCGTACAATTTAAGACACTTCCCGCAGTGCCCACAGCAATATGTATGAAGCACTATGGTCCTTACGACTGCTTCTACGAGTCTTATACCGAGCTGTTCAAGTATGTGGAGGAACAGGGATACCGCATAGCTGGCAAGCCGCGCTGCTCTTACGTTGATGGTATCTGGAACCAAGAGAATCCCGAACTATGGCTCTCCATCATCCAAGTGCCAGTGGAGAAGGATTAAGAAGGAAAAGTGGCGGTGTACATCGCAATGATTGTTAACGACAAGAAAAGAATCCCTGTAAGCCCATCGACTTGCAGGGATTCATTTTATTTCTAAAAACAGAGGTTTCCTCAAGAACGGGAATTTGATTAGCCAAAATAGTGGGGAAAGGTGTTTTTATAGCAATTCGTAACATAATCACCGAAAAAAATAGAAATAAATGTGTGTTTTGTTTGGTGATTTCATTCCTTTTGCATACCTTTGCAATGAAATATAAACAAAAGGAAAAATGGCAGAAAACAGCATATTCAACAAACAGTCGCTTGAGGCATTGGACTCAAAAGACGACATCATGGAGTCGGCAAGAGTGACACGGCCTTCGCTCAACGTGGTGCTCGGAGCCATGTTGGTGATGTGTGCCGTCACGGCGTACTGGTGTATCTTCGGTACTATAAACTATAAGGTGACGGCACAAGGCGTGCTGTTTCCGCATGGAGAAGCCACACCGCTAACACTGCCCTACGACGGTACCGTACAGCGCGTGCTCACCGCCCACGGCAGGGAGGTGAAGGTGGGCGAACCGCTCATGGAGGTGAGGACAGAGATGGCCGCCACCGACGTGAAAGCACCTGAAGACGGTGTGGTGCTGACATACCGTCAGGAAGGCGATGCCTTCAAGGCGCAGGAGGCCGTGGTATGGATGATGCCTCAGGAGAACGACCGTAAGGGTCACGAGATGCTCGTATATACCTCGTTTAATGATGTGAGAAAGCTGAAGATAGGGCAACAGGTACAGGTCACCCCCGCCAATATGGAACGCGAGAAATGGGGTTATGCCTACGGAAAGATCACCGGCATAGAGCGTTATCCCACCACCCGCGAAGAGGTGGCGAGACGACTGAAGATGGACGCCTTGGCAGCGTTCCTGCCCGAGAAAGATGCCATATACGAGGTGAAGGTGCTGATGGACAGCAGTTCGCAGCCGTCGGGACTGAGATGGAGCAGGGAGAAGGCCGAGAAAGTGGTAATCCCAACCGGCACATTCTGTAATGTGCAGATAGTGACTTCGAAGAAACGCGTTTACGAGGTTCTCATCGGGAATGTCGAAGACTGCATAAATGACTTTATGGGCGACTAACAAGAAGACGATGAAGCTGAAAAGGAGCAATATAAAGAAAGTGCCTGTAGTAATACAGATGGAGTCGGTGGAGTGTGGAGCGGCATCGTTAGACATGATACTGGCCTACTACGGCAAATGGCTTCCATTAGAGGAGGTGAGGACGGCATGCGGTGTGTCGCGCGACGGCAGTTCGGCGAAGAGCATCTTACGGGCTGCACGTGGATACGGACTCGACGCATCGGGCTATCGTGTGGAGCCGTCGGCCTTGGAAGGCATGCAACCATGTATCATCCACTGGAACTTCGAACACTTCGTGGTGTTCCGTGGCTTCAAGAAGAACAAAGCTTGTCTCAACGACCCCGCCACAGGTCCCGTGGAGGTGCCGATGGACGAGTTTGAGAAGGCCTTCACCGGCATAGCGTTAGAGTTTTACCCTACGGAAAAATTCACAAAGGGTGGACGGAAGACAAGCATATTCAGTTATGTAAAGAAACACATGCGAGGTGCCTCAAGCGCATTCTGGCTGACGCTGGTCTTCGGACTGCTCACTGCTTGTGTCACCATCGCCGTGCCAATGTTCACACGTATCTTTGCCGACGAGATACTCTCGGGACGCAACAGCGACTGGCAGACAATATTCCTCATCGCCCTCATGGCCGTAGCGTTGTTAAGCTTCGTTCTCACGCTCCTCAACGAGCGATACAGCAACCGTATAGCTGGCATGTTAGCAATAAAAGGGAACCTCAGCTTCCTGCGGCATCTGCTGACGCTGCCGATGACATTCTTCGCCATGCGATATGTGGGCGACCTGCAGCAACGCCAACATCTCAACCAGAGCGTCACCCACTCGCTCGTCAACGTCCTTGCACCACAGGTGATCAATATCGGATTGCTCGTGCTCTACCTCTTCCTTATGGTCACTTACAGCATGCCCCTGACACTGGTGGGTATCGTCGCCGTGGTGACCAACCTCGTCATGGTGCAGCACTATGCCGAGAAAAGAGTCAACCTAGTGCGCAGTCAGCAGCGTTCGTTAGCACAATACTATAACGCCACCGTGTCGTGTATCGATAATATAGAAAGCATCAAGGCGGCAGGCGCGGAGAGAGGCTTCTTCGAATACTGGAGCGGACTGTGGAGCAAGAAGTTTAACGTGGAAAGCGACGCCACCATACAAGAGCTGAAGATGGGACTCCTGCCCACTCTCGTTCTGACACTGGTGAACTCCATAGTACTTGTGCTCGGCGCATACTACATACTAAAAGGCGACCTCACAATAGGAATGCTCTTGGCGTTCCAGGGATTCATGTCGTCGTTTATGGCTCCCGTCAACGAGGTGGTGACGGCAAGTCAGAAACTCATAGAGATGCGCTCGGAGATGGAGAGCATTGAGGACGTGATGAAATACCCGGCCGACAAGCGTCAGGGCGACAGCACGACGGCAGAAGGGAAACTGGGCGGCGAACTGGAGCTGCGGCATGTCACCTTCGGCTATAACCCACTGCAACCGCCACTGATAGAAGACTTTAACCTTCACCTCATGCCGGGGAAAAGCGTGGCCTTCGTGGGATCAAGCGGGTGCGGTAAGTCAACACTGGCTAAACTCATCTCTGGACTGTACAAGCCTTGGAGCGGAGAGATACTCTTCGACGGACGGCCACTGCAAAGCATCAGCAACGAAGAGATGACAAACTCAGTGGCCGTGGTTGACCAAAACGTGGTGCTCTTTGACGATACCGTAACGCAAAACATAAAGATGTGGGACCAGTCGATAGAGGACTTCACCGTGATGATGGCATGCAACGACGCACAGATACGTGACGACATCATGAGCCGTCCAGAGGGTTTCTCCACACTACTCATCAAGGGCGGACAGAACTTCAGCGGCGGACAACGCCAGCGCATGGAGATTGCCACGGCACTGGCCAAAGAGCCAGTCATACTCATCATGGACGAGGCAACGAGTGCCCTCGATCCCACCACCGAGGAACACGTGATGGACGCCGTGAGGATGATGGGCGCCACACAGATCATCGTGGCTCACCGCCTTTCAACGATACGCGACTGTGACGAGATTATCGTGATGGACCAGGGCAAGATACTGCAACGCGGCACCCACGACGAACTCATACAACAGGAAGGAATGTACAAGGAGTTAATGAAGAACGTGTAATCATGTCAATATACTTAGACCAAATAGAAAAAAGGAAACGACTCGAAGAGGCCACACTCATAGAGACGTTTGAGAAAGCCACCAAACGACTGGGCATCAATGGCGGCAGTCACCGTCATAAGCCCAAGCCTACCGACAATACCGCGCTGCGCCAGGTGATAGACGCGCTTGGTGTGACAGGCTATGAGCTTACCAACGACGGTATTTCCACGCCACAGGAGCAGCTTGCCACCATACTGGAGCCTCGCGGCATCATGATGCGTAAGGTGAAGCTTACAGACGGATGGTGGAAGGTAACAATAGGACCGATGTTAGGATATGACAAGGACGGCGGGCTGACTGCCCTGCTGCCCACACGATGGGGATTCGGATACACCTTCACCGACAAGGACGGACATACCGTGAGCGTCAACAAGACCACGGCTAATACACTGAGCCGACACGCCGTATGCTTCTGCAAGCCCCTACCCGACCATAAACTCACAAACCGCGATCTCTTCATCTATGTGGCAAAAGCCATGTCGCTGACCAACTTCATGCTGCTGCTCGCGGCGGCACTGATACTCACGCTCTTCGGCATGTTTACACCTATGGCCAACAAGATGATCTTCGACATGGTGATACCAACAGGCGAGGCAAACGACCTGCTGCCCATCTTCGGGCTGCTCGTCGGCGCAGGCATCGGCACCATGCTCTTCTCGCTCACACGCAACCTCTGTACCGAGCGAATACGACGCACCGTGGAGATGCATCTGCAAAACGCCATTATGGCACGCGTGTTTTTCCTCAGTCCGAAATTCTTCTCTAAAAATTCCTCGGGCGAGCTGACATCGAGAATAAATAACGTGGCTACATTATGCAACCTTATGAACGATAGTATTGTTGGCACAATGCTGACATTGGCTTTCTCTGTAGCCTACCTCGTACAGGTATTCCTATACGCCCAGTCGTTGCTTGCTCCTTCGATCTGCCTGATGGTATTGCAGACCATAGCCATAGTCATATATTATCGCAGCATAGTGAAGGCAAGGTCGCACTACATTGAGGAATACAGCAAGCTCAGCGGCACGGAATACGGCATGCTGGCGGGAATACAGAAGCTGAAACTCACGGGAAGCGAACAACGGGCCATGACACTCTGGCTTGACAAATACACCAATGCAGTCCACCCGCTGTATAACCCTCCGTTCTTGCGCCGGCTGATGC
Source organism: Prevotella sp. P5-92 (assembly GCF_002251245.1). Lineage (GTDB taxonomy): Bacteria > Bacteroidota > Bacteroidia > Bacteroidales > Bacteroidaceae > Prevotella. The sequence continues at coordinate 20,131 of NZ_NPJG01000009.1, read as the reverse complement.
CTGCACTGCTGAAGCTGTGTAACGTAGGCGGCACGGCATTGCTGTTCTACTTTATCCTGGTAAACAACGTATCCACAAGCGACTATATAGCGTTCTCGTCGGCATACGGCATGATCACCGCAGCCATAACGGCCTTAGTAGCCATCCTGCCCGAGATGGCGCAGATATCTCCTTCGCTCAACAGTCTCAAGCCATTGCTCGAAGCGGAACCGGAGATAGAGAAAAACGCGCCGCAGATAGATGACCTAATGGGAAGTATCGAGATGAACAACGTGTCGTTCAGATACTCAGACGACGGACCTTTGGTGCTCGACAACATCAGCCTGTCTATCGCTCCCGGCGAATATGTGGGTATTGTGGGCAAGTCGGGCTGCGGCAAATCGACACTGATGCGACTGCTCCTCGGTTTCGAACAACCGCTGAAAGGCGGTATCTACTACGACAACTACGACATCTCGAAGGTTGATAAGACCAGTCTGAGACGAAAGATAGGATGCTGTCTGCAGAACGGAAGCCTCTTCACCGGCGACCTGTTCAGAAACATCACCATCACCGCCCCATGGGCTTCACACGACGACGCATGGGAGGCACTGAGGATGGCCGACATGGAAAAAGACGTGAGACGGATGCCCATGGGACTGCACACCGTGGTGGTAGAAGGCGGCTCTGGATTCAGCGGTGGACAGAAACAAAGACTGCTCATCGCACGTGCCTTGATAGGACGTCCAAAGATCATCTTCTTCGACGAAGCTACGTCAGCCCTCGACAACATCTCGCAGAAACAGGTGAGCGACAACCTCGACACGCTAAACTGTACGAGAGTGGTCATTGCCCATCGACTGTCCACCATCAAGAACTGCGACAGAATAATTGTCCTTGACAAAGGACATATAGCCGAAGAGGGTAACTTCGATCAGCTCATGGAGCAAAAAGGCATGTTCTACGAGATGAGCCTCAGACAGATGTGATTAATCTTTATATATATAATAATGTATAGGAAACTTTTTTTCATAGCTACGGTAATAGCAGCAATGACAAGCTGCAGCAACGGCGGCAATGGAGCTGCCGAGAAAGACGCTGTAGATACAGTGAAGGTGGATACCCTGAAACGGGGCACCTTCGACGAACCCTTCACGGCACAAGGCAAGGTGAAGGCAAGTAAGTATGCTGATCTCGCTTTCGAGACTTCACTGCCAATAAAAGCCGTGTATGTAAGAAACGGCCAGTCGGTGACAAGCGGACAACGCATTGCCGAACTCGACATGTTTAAGATGAGCAATGCCATCGAACAAGCGAAGAAACAAGTAGAACAAGCAAGACTAAACATGCAGGACGTGATCATATCGCAAGGATATGACCCCGACAAGCCGCAGACAGTGCCCGAGAACATCAAACAGCTCGCACAGGTGAAAAGCGGATACAGCCTCGCACTCAGTCAACTCGATGCCGCAAAACACGACATAGGGTCGGGCACGCTCACTGCACCCTTCGCCGGCGTGGTAGCCAACCTCTCCATACAGCCTCATTCCATCTCTCAGGCAGGTACCACCGTTTGCCGCATCATAGCCACAGACGAGATGGAGGTGGAGTTTAAGGTGATGGAAGGCGACCTCTGCATTGTAAAGGTCGGTTCCATGGTGACCATCACGCCCATCGCCACCAAAGCCGCACAATATGAGGCACGGGTGATGGACATCAATCCTATGGTGGACGAGAACGGAGCCGTCAGCGTGCGGGCAAAGCTAAAGGCAGACCGCAACCTCTTCGACGGGATGAATGTAGAGGTGAGCTTCACTCGACACATAGAGAATGTGACCATTGTACCACGACAGGTCATCGTCATCAGAAACGGCAGACATGTGATATTCACCTACGACAATGGCGTGGCACGCCAACACTATGTGTCAATAAGACACGAAGCGAAAGGACAGTGTGTCGTGGAGACTGCTGACGACCTGAAAGGCAATAGCCTTCTCGTCGTGGCAGGACATGAGACCATCTCCGAAGGAGAGAAGATAGCAAGAAGTAAGTAACCACAAAATGGGACGCGAGAGATGAGACGACTTTTCTTCATAGTAACACTAACGGCCGCCACACTTGGCGTATCGGCACAACGCAAGGTGACGCTCGACCTCAACCGTACGGTAGCTCTTGCCACCGACAGCTCGCTGACGGCAGAGAAATACCGCAGCGTGCTCGACACTTACCGCTTTAGCTTCCTCGCATGGCAAGCCAGCCGCAAGCCACAGATAACCCTTGATGCCACCCCTCTGCAATACGAACAATATATGGTGCAGAGATATATAAGCGATGAGGACCGCGACACTTACCGCGAACAGCAGATGCTATACAGCGAGGCGGCAGTGGGAATGACACAGGACATTGAGGCTCTTGGAGGAACGCTCTACGCATCCACCGGATTAGGCTTCCTGCATACGTTCGGCGGCGACACTAACTACGACCAGTTCTCAACCGTACCCATAAAGGTCGGTTACCGACAAGACCTCCTTGGGTTCAATGCCCTGAAATGGAGCAAGAGACTCGAGCCATTGAAACTCAAGAAGGCAGAGAAGGCCTACGCCTACAACTTAGAGTCAACGGCAGCAGAAGCCGTCGATCTCTTCTTCCAACTCGCCCTGGCACAAGACCAGTTGCGTATGGCTGAAGAAAACCTCCAGACATGCGACACGATCTACGCCATAGGCTGCCGGCGCTTTAAGATTGCCAGCATCTCAAAGGCAGAACTGAGCATCCTCGACCTGCAAAGGACAAATGCCACGAACACCATGGAGAATGCGAAGATACTACGCGACAAAGCATCAAAACAACTCGCCACGTTCCTCGGCATGGAACGTGATACGGATATTGAACTCATCATTCCCACAAACCATTCGCCAGTGAAGGTGGACGCAGAAGAAGCTCTAAGATACGCGAGAGAAAACAATCCCGCATTCATCGAGACAAGGCAAGCTGTGGAAGAGGCACGCATGGAAATGGAAAAGGCAAAAGTGGAACGACGACTGAGCCTCAACATCGACGCCAGCATAGGTCTTAACCAGGTAGCGGACAAATTCTGGGATGCTTACCGCAGTCCCCTCAGACAAGAGAAGGCTATGGTGACCCTCTCGGTACCACTGAAAGACTGGGGAAAACGCAAAAACAACTATCTGCAGGCTCAAAGCCGACTCAGCACAGCAGAAAAGGAGCTGAGCGAAGCTACACGTGACACGGAGCTCGACGTAGTGACCAGTGTGGACGACTACAACAAACGGCACGACTTGACCGCAAACTCACGCAAGTCGCTCAACATAGCCCAGGAAGCATACGACGCCATGCTCACCCGATTTATCAAGGGTCAAGCCACCGTCAACGACCTCTCTCTTGCACAAAACTACTGGCAGACGGCACGCCAAAACTATACACAGAGCCTCCAAAACTACTGGACTGCTTTCTACAGGCTGCGTCAGCTCACTCTCTACGACTTCAACAAGCGGAAGACAATAGAACATAACAAACAATAAACACAAAACATAGATTATTATGGACATAACAGTTTACATAGCAGTAGCACTGGCACTATTGTCTGCCATAGCCATTCTTCTCGTGGTTCGCTCACGAAAAGTGTTTGAACAGAAAACAACAACACTTACCACCCTCGTTGACACCTGGGCAGAGCAAAAGCAACAGGAGAGCGAGACGGTGGCAAAAGAAGCAGCAGAAGAAGAGCCACAGACCGACACACAGGAAAAGTCAAATGAGCTATTCTCGAGAATAGTAAAACTCATGGAAGAGGAAAAACTATACACCAACGAAGAACTCTCTCGCGACATGCTTGCAGGTAAACTGTGCACTAACTACAAATATGTGGTGAAGGCAATAAAAGACTCCACCGGAAACTCCATAACCATATTTATCAACGACTACCGACTGGGGCACGCCAGCCGACTACTGCGTGAAACAGACGAAAGCATAGCAATAGTAGCGGAGCTTTCCGGTTTTTCCCACCGCTCGCTGACACGCCATTTTCAGGCAAAATTCGGCATCACCCCTTCTGAATATAGGCGAAACCACAGAAAATAGTGGCCAAAACGGGGAAAAAGCACTTTTTTCCCGAATTGACCATCATTTTTCCCGTTTTGTCTCGTCGATTTGAAAAAATAAGCATAATTTTGCAGCAGAATTCAAAACAACATGTCTAACATTTAAAAATTACAATTATGGAAAACAAAGAAAAGATCGTTCTCAACGAAGAACAGCTGAATGAGGCTAATGGTGGTACTGTGCTTGCTAAAAAAGCAGTTGCTAATGACGACGAGCTCGACAGCGTATGTGGTGGAGCTGGTAAAAGATGCAACATTAAGGCAGATGAACGCCAATTAGGCATTTTATAACAGACATCGACAAAAATGAAAAAGGTACATCTTCATTAAAAAAAGCATCAGTATGATTTCAGTCATTTTCATCTTATCATTCGTTATAGTGGCAGCTATCGCAACCTTTGCATACTACCAGAGGCGGATCGCACAGGCGGATAAGGCCATCAGGCGACTTGAGGCTGACATTGCAGAGATGGACGCCAAAACTGCAAAAAGGAAGCATGCTGATAGCTCGTGCAAGAAGATTTGCCTCAACGACTCGTCATTATCTATGGCTGCAGCTGCCGGCGTTTTCAACAAAGGCAAAGATTTTATTAACAACAACAATAAAACTATTTGATTATGACAGACCATAAGAATTTTGACGAGAAGAAAAAAGCTCTTGACGAGGAAGCTCTCGACGAAGTGTCTGGTGGTAAGTTTGTTTTGGCAGGACTTAACACAGGTGCAAAAAAAGTACCGGAACCAGAAATCCTCAAGACAATAAAAGTTTAACCATTTACACAAAGAAGCGGAAGGAATCACTTTCCGCTTCTTTTTTATAAAAAAACATTGCACAAAGAACAAGTTTTGTGCACAATTAATAATCAAATGTGCACAAAAAGATTGTTTTTCTTTGCCAATTGAAAAAAAAAGTGTAATTTTGCAACCTGTTGTATAAAAGCAAATAACAAATAACAATCAATATTTAAAAATGAGTTTGAAAATCGTTGTACTTGCCAAGCAAGTACCAGACACAAGAAACGTGGGCAAGGACGCCATGACAGCCGAAGGCACAGTCAACCGCGCCGCCCTTCCCGCCATCTTCAATCCAGAAGACTTGAACGCTCTTGAGCAGGCTCTCCGTCTAAAAGAGCAGAACCCTGGTTCCACCGTCGGTATTCTGACAATGGGACCTCCCCGTGCGGCAGAGATTATCCGCCAGGGGCTCTATCGTGGTGCCGACACCGGTTGGCTGCTTACCGACCGTCTGTTTGCCGGAGCTGACACTCTCGCCACTTCTTACGCCCTTGCTACAGCCATAAAGAAGATTGGTGATGTAGATATCGTCATCGGCGGTCGTCAGGCTATCGACGGCGACACGGCTCAGGTAGGTCCACAGGTGGCTCAGAAGTTGGGTCTCAACCAGGTGACATACGCTGAGAACATTGAGAAGTGTGAGGACGGCAAGCTCACCATCCGCCGTCTCATCGATGGCGGAGCCGAGACTGTGGAAGCGCCTATGCCTGTAGTAGTGACAGTAAACGGAAGTGCAGCTCCCTGCCGTCCATGCAACGCGAAGTTGGTGATGAAGTACAAGCGTGCCACAGCTCCTATGGAGCGCACCGAGGACATGCCATATAAGGAACTCTACGACGAACGTCCATACCTGACCCTCAATCAGTGGTCGGTGGCAGATGTTGACGGCGACCCACAGCAGTGTGGTCTGAGCGGTTCTCCCACGAAGGTGAAAGCCGTTAAGAACATCGTCTTCCAGGCAAAGGAGAGCAAGACTCTCACTGGCAGCGACACTGATGTTGAAGAGCTCATAAAGGAATTGTTGAACGAGAAGATTATTGGATAAAGAGGAGAAGGGATAAAGGAAGATTTAAGAAGTAGGATGTATTGGAAGTTAAAGAAGTTAAGGAAGTTAAAGAAGTTAAAGAAGTTAAAGACATTAGTTCTTGCGCTCCAGTTCCTTAACAGAAGGTGACATAACATTTGTCATTAACTTCCTTAACTTCTTTAACTTCCTTAACTTCCCCCAATCTACAAAAAAAAGAATATGAACAACGTTTTTGTATATTGCGAAATCGAAGGCACACTGGTGCAGGAGGTTTCACAGGAACTTTTAACAAAGGGCCGCAAACTGGCCAATGAACTTGGTGTTGAGCTGCATGCTATAGTAGCAGGAACGGACATAAAGGGCAAGGTGGAAGAGCAAATCCTACCATACGGAGTTGACAAGCTCTTCGTGTTCGACGGTGAGGGACTCTTCCCTTATACCTCTGCTCCACACACCGACATTCTCGTAAACCTCTTCAAGGAGGAACAGCCACAGATCTGCCTTATGGGAGCTACAGTCATCGGTCGCGACCTCGGTCCACGTGTGTCTTCTTCACTCACCAGTGGATTGACAGCTGACTGTACCGAGCTCGAGATTGGCTCTTACGAGGACAAGAAGTCTGGCAAAACCTACGACAACCTGCTCTATCAGATTCGTCCTGCCTTCGGTGGTAACATCGTGGCAACGATTGTCAACCCCGACCATCGTCCCCAGATGGCTACCGTACGTTCTGGTGTGATGCAGAAGGCTGTCTATGACGGACAGGCTAAGGGCGAGGTGGTATATCCAGAGGTATCAAAGTATGTATCTGCCGAGGCTTACGTCGTTAAGGTGCTCGACCATCACGTAGAGGCTGCCAAGCACAACCTCAAGGGTGCGCCCATCGTGGTAGCCGGAGGATATGGCGTAGGCTCAAAGGAAGGTTTCGACCAGCTGTTTCAGTTGGCGAAGGTTCTCCACGGTGAGGTCGGTGGTTCACGTGCCGCCGTCGATGCCGGATGGATAGACCACGACCGTCAGATAGGTCAGACTGGTGTCACCGTCCATCCTAAGGTATATATCGCCTGCGGCATCAGCGGTCAGATCCAGCACATCGCCGGAATGCAGGATTCAGGCATCATCATCTCAGTGAACAGCGACCCCGAGGCTCCAATCAACAAGATAGCCGACTATGTGATAGTAGGTACCGTTGAGGAGGTCGTTCCGAAACTGATAAAGTATTATAAGCAGAATAATAAATAAAAAAACATGGCAAACTATTATAGTGACCATCCGGAATTTGAATTCTATTTGAATCACCCGGAAATGAAACGTATCGTTGAACTGAAGGAACGCAACTTCGCCGATAAGGACCAGTACGCCGACGCTCCCGTTGACTTCGACGACGCTATCGAAAACTACAAGCGTATGCTCGAGATTACAGGCGACATCGCCGCTAACATCATCGAGCCTAACTCCGAGGACGTTGACCTCGAAGGACCACACCTCGTGGACGGACGCATGGTTTATGCTTCCAAGACTTTCGAGAACCTCGACGCTACGCGTAAGGCAGGCCTTTGGGGCGTGTCTATGCCACGCCGCTACGGCGGTCTCAACATGCCTATCACTCCCTACTCTATGGCTTCGGAGATCGTATCGGCTGCCGACGCTGGATTCCAGAACATCTGGAGCCTTCAGGACTGTATAGAGACCCTCTATGAGTTTGGCGACGAGGAGCAGCGCAAGAAGTATATACCTCGTGTGTGCGCCGGCGAGACAATGTCGATGGACTTGACCGAGCCTGATGCCGGTTCCGACCTCCAGCGTGTGATGCTGAAGGCGAGCTACGACGAAGAGAACAAGTGTTGGCGTCTGAATGGTGTGAAGCGTTTCATCACCAATGGCGACTCCGACATCCACCTCGTCCTTGCCCGTTCTGAGGAAGGCACCCACGATGGTCGCGGTCTGTCGATGTTCATCTACGACAAGCGCGACGGCGGCGTTACTGTTCGCCACATCGAGCACAAGCTCGGTATCCACGGCTCTCCTACCTGCGAGCTGGTATATAAGAACGCGAAGTGCGAGCTCTGCGGCAGCACACGCATGGGACTTATCAAGTATGTGATGGCACTGATGAATGGTGCTCGTCTCGGCATCGCCGCTCAGTCGGTGGGTGTATCGCAGGCAGCCTACAACGAAGGTCTTGCCTATGCCAAGGAGCGCCGCCAGTTTGACACCGCCATCATCGACTTCCCGGCAGTATATGACATGCTCTCACGCATGAAGGCGAAGCTCGATGCTGGCCGTTCGATACTCTATCAGACAGCACGTTACGTAGATATCTACAAGGCTCTTGACGATATCGCCCGCGAGCGCAAGCTCACTCCAGAAGAGCGTGCCGAGCAGAAGAAATACACCCGTCTGGCAGATGCCTTCACTCCATTGGCAAAGGGTATGAACTCAGAGTATGCCAACCAGAACGCCTACGACGCCATCCAGATCCATGGTGGTTCGGGCTTTATCATGGAATACAAGAGTCAGCGTCTCTATCGCGATGCACGCATCTTCTCTATCTACGAGGGAACGACACAGCTCCAGGTGGTGGCAGCAATACGTTACATCACCAACGGCACCTACCTCTCTATCATGAAGGAGATGATGGAGCGTCCTATCTGCGATTGCGCCGCACCTATGCGCGAGCGTATCGGCAAGCTCATCGCCCTCTATGAGGATGCCCTCAACTACGTGAAAGAGCAGAACGACCAGGCCCTTCAGGACTTCCTCGCACGCCGTCTGTACGAGATGACAGCCGACATCATCATGTCGCTCTTGCTGCTTGAGGACGCCACCCGTGCTCCTGAACTCTTCAAGAAGAGCATCAATGTCTTCGTTCGCCATGCAGAGGCAGAGTGCACAGCTCACCATGCATATATCAAGGCCATGAAGGCTGACGACTTGGAGAATTTCAAAGCATAATACCCATATCATAGTTGTTGGGGAAGTTATAGAAGTTAAAGACAAATGTCATGCAAATAGTTTTCTACGAACATCACTATTGTCTTTGACTCCTTTAACTTCCTTAACTTCTTTATCTTCACCAACCTCTTTGACGTCTTTAGCTCCCCCAACTTCTTTAATTTCAATTACTCCCCTCAAAAACATGGAATGCCTCAACTGTCACACCGACTTTATCGGCAACTACTGTCCCTCTTGCGGGCAACCTGCCTCCACGAAACGGTTTACGATAAAGAATACCTTGATGTCAACCCTTGAGGTTTGGGGCATGGGCAACCGCAGCCTTCCTCGCACCATTTTCCAACTGTTCACCCGTCCTGGAAAGATGATAGGTGAATATCTTGACGGTAAGCGTATTCCCTATTTCCCGCCAGTGAAGATGCTGTTTGTACTCTGTATCTTCATCTCCGTTGAGACGATGCTGATAGGCAGGACAACAGTGAAGGACGAGGTGGAAAAGGAGAACTGGATGGGTAACGACAACAAGGGGAACCCAAAGGCCAATGAGGAGATGAACCATACTATCATCGAGATCTTCGGGATAAAGGTGACGCCAGGCAGTGCCTTAAACGGCATAAAGAGCACGATAAAATGGTTTGACGAACACAAAGCCATCGAACTGATCTGTCTTCACTCGTTCTTTATGTTCGCCACATGGAGGGTGTTCCGCAAGGCTCCACTGCGTCCCAAGACGACATTGGCCGAAAACTTCTACTCGCAGGTGTTAATAAGCTCTCAGATGGTGGCATTGTCGATACTCTATCTTCCCTTTGCCAACAACGCGGTTTACACCTTCTATCCCTTACCCTCGCTGGTGCTTTTCGCCCTTTTGGTATGGGACTACAAGCAGTTGTTTGGCTTCCCTTGGCGAAAGACCATACGTCTGACTATTGTCATGCACATATTGTGTTTCTTCGCCTTTATCATCCTTCTTTCTATCACTATCGGAGTAGTAGGAATGATTACAGGACTATTTGAAAAAATGATACAAATTCACAATTAGCACTTAAAACTCGCGACTATGAAAAATAAGATTTTCGCTTTGATTTGCCTTTTGTTTGCAGCCATCCAGATGATGGCAGAGGGAAAGGCAAAGTATGTGTTCTACTTTATTGGCGACGGCATGGGAGTAAACCAGGTCAACGCCGCAGAGACATATCTCGGTGCTCTGGAAGGACGTATCGGCATCAAGGAACTCTGTTTCCCGTCCTTCCCTTATACAGCCCTCGTCAACACACAGAGCGCCACCAATGGCGTCACTGACTCTGCCGCCGGAGGCACCGCCCTTGCCAGTGGCAACAAGACGCGGAACGGCTGTCTTGGCGTACTGAAAGACAAGGAGACCCCGTTCTCTTGTATCGCCGACTGGGCACGCGATGCCGGTGCTGCCGTGGGCATAGCAACCAGCGTGAGCGTCGATCATGCCACACCAGCAGCCTTCTATGCGCATGTGGGCGACCGTGGCAGTTCGTATATCATTGGCCAGCAGCTCGTCAATAGCGGCAACGACTTCTATGCCGGTTCCGACTTCGTGTCGCCGAAGAACCCTCAGGAGGGCGGTCCCGACCTCTATCGCCAGGCAGCAGACAAGGGCTTTACCATTGCCCGCGGATATAAAGACTACCAGAAAAAAGCAGGCAAGGCAAGCCGCATGATACTCCTTCAGAGCGAGGAGGCAAGCAAGTTTGACCGCCACAGCATACCGTTCGCTATCGACCGCACGAAAAAAGACCTCACACTCACCGACATCACTCGCGCCGCCGTCAACTTCCTCACAAAGAAACAATCCGAGAAGGATGGTTTCTTCCTTATGGTAGAGGGAGGAAAGATAGACTGGGCATGTCATGGCAACGACCCTTCGTTCATCCACGAGGTGATAGACATGGACAATGCCATACGCGTGGCTTACGAGTTCTATCAGCAGCATCCCGACGAGACCCTCATCGTGGTCACTGCCGATCATGAGACTGGCGGACTGGTGCTTGGAAGAGGCAGGTATGAGCTTCATCTCGACCTTCTCAGCCATCAACGCATGAGCATCGGCAAACTCGGTTTCATGCTCCATGGCCTTCGTGAGAAACACGGAAATAATTATACATGGGACTTGGCAAAGGCCTTCCTGACCGAGAACTTTGGTTTTTGGGACAAGGTAAAGCTCACCGACAAGCAGACAGCACGTCTGAAAGAGGCTTTCGAGAAGGTGCTCGCCGGCAAGGGCAAAGACACCAAGACGCTCTATCAGAGCGACGATGAGTTTGCCTCGACCGTACGTGCCACAATATGCGAATGTGCTCATATCGACTGGGGAAACACCGGTCATAGCAACGGCTACGTACCTTGTTTTGCCATCGGTGCCGGAGCAGAAAAGATCCACGGACGTATCGACAATACGGAGATCTGTAAGCGTATTGCGGAGGCTGCAGGATGGGAAGGGGGGAAATGAAGGACACAATAATCTCACTGAAACACAATAAATCGCCTATTCCTGCGTTTTATTCAATGTATATTGAATAGAAAAGAGCACCATTGAATAGGGTGAAATACATAATACTATCGTTGGCTTGCATATGCGCCTTTGCGGCGCCACAAGTCAGGAAGACGTCACGACAAGTGAATACACAAAGAGATTCCCTTGTCGTGACGGATAGTGATATTGTGCCCGACTCAGCCGCAAAGTCCAGATGGAGGGTGAGAAGGACGGCACCCCTCACCGCAGATGACCTCGACTCCATAGCCATCGACCTCAAGACTCCCGACAACCTCTCGGAAGTGGCGGAATACAACGACTCCACCGGATTTTACTATATCGGTACGAAGATAGGCGACTCCTATCTCAACACCCCCATGCTGCTCACTCCCGAGGAATATCAGAAATGGACTGAGAAACAGGCTCTTAAAGAGTTCTTTAAGAAGAAAAATGCCGAAAACGTAGCAAACAAAGGCAAGGACAAGTTCTCTTTCACCGACATGCACTTTGACCTTGGACCCGCAGAGAAGATCTTCGGTCCTGGAGGCGTGCGCATAAAGACACAGGGAACGGCCGAGCTGAAACTCGGCGCCACCCTGAAGAATATCGACAACCCTTCGCTGCCGATACGTAACCGAAAGACGAAGTCAATTGACTTCGACGAGAAGATCAACCTCAACATGACAGGTAAGGTAGGCGACAAGGTGAACATGAACCTCAGCTACAACACCGACGCCACCTTCGATTTCGGCTCAAAGAATCTCAAACTGAAATACGAGGGCAAGGAAGACGAGATAATAAAGCTCGTGGAAGCAGGCAATATCTCGTTTCCCTCCAACTCGTCGCTCATCAAGGGCGCGTCGTCGCTTTTCGGTATCCGTACCGACATGCAGTTTGGAAAGCTGAAGCTGCAGACCGTGCTCTCACAAAAGAAGTCGGCCACCAAGAGCGTGTCGTCTAAGGGAGGCACACAACTCACTCCTTTTGAGATCAACGTGGCTGACTATGAGGAGAATCGCCACTTCTTCCTCGCCCACTATTTCCGCGACATCTACGACAAGGCCATGTCAACCCTCCCCAATATCACCACCGGTATAAAGATCACACGTGTGGAGATATGGGTGACAAACAAGACGGGAACGACAAGCAACTCACGCAATGTCATCGCACTCACCGACCTCGGCGAAGGGGCACACGTGAGCAAGCCCCTCTGGGGCGGCGACACCTCACTGCCTCCATCCAACACCGCCAACAGCGAGTATCAGCAGATGACCACCCAGTATGCCGATGCCCGCAATATCGACAAGACCTCATCGGTGCTTGCTACTATTCCCGACTTTGAGGGCGGAGTGGATTACGAGAAGGTTCAGAGCGCACGTCTTCTCACCTCGTCGGAATATACCCTGAACTCCGCACTCGGATACGTCAGTCTGAAGAGCACACTCCAGACCGACCAGGTGCTTGCCGTGGCATACGAATACACTCTTGGCGGACGCACATACCAGGTGGGCGAGTTCTCCACCGACCGTCAGGACGCCTCTGAGGCATTGTTTGTGAAAAGTCTCAAGAACACCAACAACAGTCCTGCCGCCCCTAACTGGCAACTGATGATGAAGAACGTGTATTACCTCGCCTCCTCGGTAGAGAAACAGAAGTTCCGTCTCGACGTGAAGTACAAGAGCGACACCACAGGTGTTTATCTCAACTATATCCCCGAACCCAACGTCAAGGAGCAGACCCTTGTCAGACTCCTCGGTGCCGACCGCCTCGACAACAACGACAAGCCGAACCCTAACGGCTATTTCGATTATGTACAAGGCTATACCGTGAGCAATGGCCGCGTGTTCTTCCCTAAGATAGAGCCGTTCGGACAATATCTCATCACCCAACTCGTCAATGCCGGCATGGACTCGGAAAAGGCAAAGGAGTATGCTTTCACCGAGCTCTATACCTCCACCCGCACCACGGCAAAACAGATGACGGCAAAAAACAAATACCTGCTTGCCGGACAGTTCAAGGGTTCGTCGGCAAACGTCATCTCGCTTGGTGCGTACAACGTACCACGAGGTTCGGTGGTGGTGACGGCAGGCGGACAGGTGCTGACAGAGGGCAGCGACTATACCGTTGACTACTCAGCAGGCGAGGTGACCATCCTCAACCAGAGCATCATCGATGCCGGCACGTCGGTAAACGTGTCGTTGGAGAGCGACACTGAGTATGGCATGCAGCGTAAGACTTTGATGGGTCTTAACTGGGAGTATGACTTCTCTAAAGATCTGCAGATCAGCGGTACGTTCCAGAAGCTCTCCGAACAGTCGCTGACCTCCAAGGTCACCATGGGAAGCGAACCGCTCAGCAATATGTTGTGGGGATTCAACCTCAACTGGAAACACGAGAGCCAATGGCTTACCGACATGCTCGACAAGCTACCACTGCTCCATCTCACCAAACCGTCATATATCTCCTTCACCGGCGAGTTTGCGCAACTCATTGCCGGACAGGCAGGAGGCACGCAGGATAACGCTTCTTATATTGACGACTTCGAGAACACGAAAAACAATATCAGTGTCAGCGACGCCAAGTCGTGGACACTCTCCAGCGTGCCCACCCTCTTCCCCGAACATAGCGACAAGAGCACCCTTGCCAGTGGCTTCAACCGCGCACAGTTAGCGTGGTACACCATCGACCCACTGTTCACCTACCGCAGTTCGTCGCTCACCCCGGCACATATCAAGAGCGACCTCGAACAGCTCTCCAACCACTATGTACGTGAGGTCTATGTCAGCGAGCTCTACCCCAACCGTGACCAAAGCACCTATAATGGAGCCACCTCCACCCTGTCGATACTCAATCTCGCTTACTACCCCAAAGAACGTGGCCCCTACAACTTCTCCACACAGATGAACACCGACGGCAGCCTGCGCTCGCCACAGACGAAATGGGGAGGAATGATGCGTAAGCTCGACACCAACGACTTCGAACAAGCCAACATCGAGTACATCGAGTTCTGGCTCCTCGACCCGTTTATCTACTCACGCGACAAAGCCGACGGCAACAACTATGGCGGCGACCTCTACATCAACCTCGGCGAGGTGAGCGAGGACATACTGCGCGACGGAAAGAAGTTCTACGAGAGTGGAATGCCCGTCGATGGCACCAGCAGTTTCACCACCACACAGTGGGGAAAGATCCCCGTGCAGGCCACACAGACCTACGCTTTTGCCACCTCTGCCGGCTCGCGCGAGAAACAAGATGTGGGCTACAACGGACTTACCGACGCCGAGGAGCAGACGTTCGACAGCTATGCCGACTTCCGCGCCTTTGCACAGAGCGTCACCAACGACAGCATCCGCAACGCATGGCAAAAAGACCCCGCCAACGACAACTACCACTACTATCGTGGAGCTGACCTCGACGAGCGGAAGGCTTCTATCCACGAACGCTACAAGCGTATCAACAACCCGCAAGGCAACTCGCCCGACAACGACACAAATACCGAGGGCTACGACACCTCGTACAAGACCACACCCGACGTGGAAGACATCAACCAGGACTACACCCTCAACGAGTATGAGCGTTACTATCAGTATCGTGTGAGCATCCGTCCAGAAGACTTTTCAGAGGAACGCGTCGGCCAGAACTACCTCTCAGAGATACGCGAATCGCTTGCCCCACTGCGCAACGGCAACAAGGAGAAGGTGAAATGGTATAAGTTCCGTATTCCGCTCTATGCCGCCGACCGCGAGAAGGTAGGCTCCATCAGCGACCTCACCTCCATACGTTTCATGCGTATGTTCCTCACCAACTTCGAACAGCCTATCATACTGCGCTTCGGTAGTCTCGACCTCGTGCGTGGCGAATGGCGGACATATGAGCAGGAGCTCGACGCACAGGCGGCAGCAGGCACCCTCGAGACCAGTGCCGTAAACATCGAGGAGCATACCAACAAGACACCGGTCAACTACGTGCTGCCTCCAGGCATCAGCCGCGTCACCGACCCCTCACAGCCACAGTTGGTTGAGAACAACGAGCAGGCTCTCAACCTCACCGTAAAGAACCTCCAGCACGGAGAGTCGAAGGCCGTATATAAGACCACCTCCCTCGACCTCCGCCAGTACAAGCGTCTGCAGATGTTTGTTCATGCCAACGCCCTCCAGCCCAACACCACCTCGCTGCAGGACGACCAGCTCGCCGTGTTCATCCGCCTCGGCTCCGACTATCGTAACAACTATTACGAATACGAGATACCGCTGAAGCTCACTCCCGAAGGTAACTACGAATACCTCTCGGCAGACAGCCGACGCAAGGTGTGGCCCGAAGACAACCTCCTCGACATAGAGCTCTCGAAGCTCACCGCCCTGAAGAAAGCACGCAACCAGGCACGTGCCAACGGAATGGCGTCATACAACAAGGCTTACACCGAATATGACAACGAAAAGCCTAACAACAAGATGACCATCATTGGTAATCCCTCTGTTGGAGAGGTGAAGACGATGATCATCGGTGTAAGGAACATCTCGCCTAACGCCAAGTCGGGAGAGGTGTGGGTCAACGAGTTACGACTATTAGAGTTTAACAACAAAGGCGGATGGGCGGCATCGGGAACACTCAACATGCAACTATCCGACCTCGGCACCGTCAACCTTGCAGGCCGCATCACCACCGACGGCTTTGGCGGCCTGGAGGAAGGCTTGTCACAACGCTCCACCGACGACTATAAGACATATAGCGTCACTGCCAACCTTGAACTCGGAAAGTTCTTCCCTGACAAGGCGAAGGTCACCGCACCACTCTATTACTCAGTGACAAAGGAAGAGACACGCCCACGGTATAACCCGCTCGACACCGACATGCTTCTCGACGATGCCCTCGAGTCGGCCCTCGACAGTCATGAGCGCGACTCCATCGAGTCGATAGCCGTGACTCGCAACACCACGACCAACTTCTCGCTCTCCAATGTCCGGGTGGGTATAAAGACTAAACGTCACCCCATGCCTTACGACCCAGCCAACTTCTCCTTTAGCTATAGCCATTCACATCGCTACAACACTGGCGAGACCACCGTATGGGAGCGCGAGGACCAGTGGCGTGGTGTGTTCAACTATAGCTATTCGCCCGTATATAAGACTTTCGAGCCGTTCCGCAACATGAAGGGGAAGAGCAAGTGGCTCGCCTTCCCTAAGGCTTTCGGTCTCAACTACTTGCCGCAAAGCGTCACCTTCAACAGCGAGATACTGCGCAACTACTATGAGATGCAGGAGCGCGACCTCGAGTCGTCTGCCGGCTCCAAGCTGCCGCTCTCGTTCAGTCAGCAGTTCCTGTGGAACCGTGAGTTCTCCATACGATGGGATCTCACCAAGAACCTGCGTGCCTCGTTCCAGAGCTCCACCCATGCAGAGGTGGAAGAGCCTTATATGGCAGTAAACAAAGACCTCTATCCCGACCAGTATGCCCAATGGAAAGACTCCGTAGGGCGCAGCCTCCGCAACCTCGGCACTCCGCTCGAATATCAGCAGTCGTTCACCTCGTCTTACCAGCTGCCGCTCAACAAGCTACCCATACTCAACTGGCTCAATGCCAATGCCACATATAACGCCACCTACTCCTGGGCACGTGGTTCGGAGATGGAGGATGGCACCTCGCTTGGCAACACCATCAGCAACAACCGCAACCTCAACCTCACGTCGGCTCTCAACTTCGAGTCGTTATACAACCTCTTCCCGTTCCTGAAGAAGACTAACGACCGTTTCAAGAAAAACAATACGACGACCAACAACAAGAACAGCAAAGCCTCGTCGCGGCGCCTCGCAGCAGGAAAGAAGAACGACGAAGACGCGAAGCAGAACGCCCTCTTGCCGCTAAACAAAAACACTTTCCAGAAGGAGGTGACCTTGAAGGCCGACACCACCGTCACCCTCAGACACAACAAGAAGAGCAAGCGTATCATCGTGACGGCAAAGACCGCCGACGGCCGCACCTATGCCATCAACTATAAGGTGAAGGACGACAACACCATCATAATACGCAATCAGGACACGACGAAGATCATGGTCAGCGTCACGCCTAAGCAACCGTTGGAAAAACAGTGGTGGTACAACTCGCTCCAGCATGTGTCGCGTTTCCTGATGATGGCGCGCAGCATGAACATCTCTTACCGCAACCAGCAGTCGATGACCATTCCAGGCTTCACCCCTACCATCGGCGACATGCTCGGACAGCGCACCGGCAATGCCATGGCACCAGGTCTGGGCTTCGCCTTCGGCTTCGTGGGAGAGAACTATCTCAACAAGGCACTCGACAACGGATGGCTGCTCTGTGCCGACAGTGTGGCAAGTCCTGCCACCATCAACAATACTGAAGACCTCCAGCTGCGCATGACGCTCGAACCCATACGCGACCTGAAGATAGACCTCAACGCCAGCCGCACGGTCAACAAGGCAAAGAGCATACAGTACATGTATGACGGCATGCCCACCACACAGAGCGGCTCGTTCAATATGACCACCATCAGTCTCAAGAGCGCACTTGAGGGTATGGGCAACGCCAACAACGGCTACAGGTCGAAGTCGTTCGAACAGTTCTGCTCATCGCTCGACGGGTTCCGCTCCCGCGTAGAGGCTCAGTATGCCGACGCCCTCTATCCTGCCGGCATGACCGATGCCAACGGAACGGTCATCGGCGGGTCGAAGTTCAATCCAGAGATAGGCACCGTCCGTCAGTATAGCGCTGACGTGCTCATCCCCGCCTTCCTCTCTGCCTACACCTCCAGCGGCGGTTCGTCGCTCGACATCTTCCCTGCCCTGAAACGCATGTTGCCTAACTGGTCGTTGCGTTATACGGGATTATCGCGCCTGCCTTGGCTCAGCGATCATTTCAAGACAGTCACCCTGCGTCACGCCTATAAGAGCGTGTTCGCCATAGGCAGCTACGCTTCCTTCAGCACCTTCCAGGAGTATATGAACGGTCGTGGCTTCATCACCGACGCCACCACAGGCAATCCCGTCCCCAATTCCATGTACAATATCAGCACGGTGAGCATCAACGAGTCGTTTGCACCGCTGCTCGGCATCGACCTTACCATGCACAACAACCTGACGTGCAAGCTCGAATACCGCACCACACGCGTGCTCAGCCTCAGTATGACCAGCATCCAAATCAACGAGGCTCTCAGCAAGGACTGGGTGGTAGGCGCGGCTTACAAGTTGACCAACTTCAACCTCTTCACACCTCAGAAGTCGCGCAAGGTGCGTCCGGCAAAGGGAAAGAAAAACACTCAGGACAATGCCTCCAGGCAGACCACATCGCGTAGCGGCACCAACCACGACCTCAACTTGCGTCTCGACATCTCGTTACGCAAGCAAGCCTCCATCACACGCGACATTGCCACCATGACCTCCTCTGCCAACAGCGGCAACTCGGCATTCAAGCTGTCGTTCATGGCCGACTATACTCTCTCGCGCATGCTCACCCTCAGTGCCTATTACGACCGTCAGACCAACACGCCTCTGCTCTCGAGCAGCAGCTATCCCACCACCACCCAAGACTTTGGTTTGTCGCTAAAGTTCTCGCTTACCCGTTAGCCGTGTCTTTCTAACGGGATAAATTTTCTGTGTCTTTGTCGCCATCGAGATACTTGGCTATGTCTTCTTGCAACTGCAAGAACTGCGGACATAGCATGTATCCCATATTCTTCTTCAGCATCGTCTTCACGTCAGCGAGGCTGTTTTCGTAGCACGACATCTCGTTATGCATCTGTGTCTTGTGTACGGCAGTACGGCTTATCTCCGTCTCCCTTTCCTGTCGAAGCATGTTGCACACCTTCGACATTATCGGTGCCACGATAGTGTCAAACACGTGGTGTCCATGCATATAGAGATAGGTTGTGGCAGGCTTCACGCCAAGGTCAATTAGCTCTTTTCGCAGTCCTTCCACCGCCATCCTATGCTTTGGATAATGCTGTTGGAAATAGTGCACCTTACGCTCCACCTTATGCCTTAGATGGTCGAGGGCCACCTGTGGCTGGCGCACGTTCAGTCCTCCCAACTCCACGAGATGGTCAAAGTCAGAGAGGGAGAAATCCATATATCGCTCCGTTCGGTATGCCCATACCGACCATACAAAGAGCGGAAAACAAATCTCAGAATACTCACGCATGAAACGTCTGAAGTCGAAGATGGCATGATCGTTGAGTGTCACCATCACCGCCACGTTATGCAGGCTCTCGGCATAACACTGGTAGTTCTCTATGGCATAGACGTAGGTATGGAAGACATACGGACTCGACAACACCTTCTTGGATGTCGGAGTACGGCCCTGTAGAAGGTAGTCGTAGTCGGCATCCACACAGGCTATCATGTCGGGGCCCACACGGTTGCCAATGAAGTTCATGAGCACCGGCTTCTTTCCCCTCGCAAGTGCCTGCTTCGAGGGCAGCATCACCTCGAAGTAGCGTGTGTCGTCTTCAAAGCGGTTCAGCACAGTCCGCCAAAACAGCACGTCGTCGTAGCTCTCCACGTAAGCAACAATCTTACGTCTCGCCTTCTTCGACGTCATCCTGTTTGCCGCCTCCACATAACGCGAATTGATATTATCACTCAGTTTTTTTGCCATGGTCTTGTCATCCTTAATTCCGCAACACTATAGTTTAACATTATTTATAAGTGCCTGAGCAACAAAAAGTTGCCCAGGATTTTGCCATGTCAGAATTTTCACTTACCTTAGTGTTGCGAAAAGAAGACAAGCAAAACT
>NZ_NPJG01000089.1 GCF_002251245.1 Prevotella sp. P5-92 | reverse complement strand
GACTGAAGTGCCGGACTGCTGATATGTTGGTGACAATCCCAGATAACGTGTGAGTTGCTTGGCATTGTCAAAGTATGTGAAGCCGCCAGTGGCCATGATGAGTGCAGCTGCAAGAGTGACGCCAATCCCCTTTATTGAGGTGAGCAGATCCATCTGCTTCTTGTACTCAGAACATGCAAGGTTTGCAAGATCCTCTTCGAGGTCTTTAATCTGCTTCTCGAGGAATGCAATGGTCTTCTCGACAGACCTCTTGCACTTGGCATCAAAGAACGGCAGTGCCTCCATGGAGCCTTTGAGGTTCCTTGTGGCAATTAGCTGCTTCTTGAGTTGGCGAATGACTGTTCGCTTCTGCTTGAGGGTGAGTATGGCGTCACTGCGCAGCTTGTATGGCGCAGGGTTCATCTTCTCTCCGTAAAGAGCAATCAGACGGGCGTCTATCTCATCCGTCTTGACAGTGGATAGCATGGCACGTGCAAAGTTCTTCACTTTAAGCGGATTCTCCAGACTTGTAGTGATACCTGCTTCTGAGAGCAAATATACAAGCAGTGCACTGTAATTGCCAGTCGCCTCCATGACGCAATGGTGCTTCTCCTTGGAGATTGTCCTGATGAACTCATGAATCCCCTTAGTGGTGTTCTTGAAAGTCTTCGTCTTGCTTTTCTTGTCTGGAGAATAAGCGACAACGAAAGTGTCCTTGCTGATGTCAATACCAATGTAAGTCATAATAATAAAATTAAATTAAACATGCAACATCAAAACACCCTGGAACCATCATTGCAAATGCGGGGTCAAAGCCCAGTGAACTGTCCGGATTCGGATGTTAAGGAGTGGGGGCAGAACAT
>NZ_NPJG01000088.1 GCF_002251245.1 Prevotella sp. P5-92 | reverse complement strand
CCTTAATTCCGCAACACTTTGATTTAACTTTATTTATAAGTTCCTGAGCAACAAAAAGTTGCTCAGGATTTTGCCATGTCAGATTTTTCACTTATCTTAGTGTTGCAAATCAAAACAAGCGTAAATCGTAACAAGACATGGCAAAGGTACAAATAAAATCTGAAAAACTCACACCTTTTGGAGGAATTTTTTCAATCATGGAGCAATTTGACTCCATGCTTTCACCTATTATCGACCAGACACTTGGTCAGAGATGCCGCAGTATCATCGGATACCAGTACAGCGAAATTATTCGTTCTCTGATGAGCGTATACTTCTGTGGCGGTTCATGCGTGGAGGATGTAACATCGCATCTGATGCGTCATCTCTCGTATCATCCGACCTTGCGCACATGCAGCTCTGATACCATCCTCAGAGCCATCAAGGAACTGACACAGGAAAACATCTCATATACTTCCGATAAGGGCAAGACCTATGATTTCAATACGGCAGACAAGCTCAACGCCTTGCTTATAAAAGCCTTGGTTTCCACTGGTGAACTGAATGAGGTGGAAACCTACGATGTTGATTTCGACCATCAGTTCCTTGAAACAGAGAAGTATGATGCAAAACCGACATACAAGAAGTTCCTCGGCTACAGACCTGGCGTATATGTCATCGGTGACATGATTGTCTATGTCGAGAACAGCGATGGCAACACAAATGTGCGCTTTTATCAGGCTGAGACCCACAAGAGATTCTTTGCCCTACTGGAAGCCAACAGCATCCGTGTGAATCGCTTCAGAGCCGACTGTGGTTCGTGCTCGAAGGAAATTGTCAGTGAGATAGAGAAGCATTGCACGCACTTCTACATCCGCGCCAACAGATGCAGTTCGCTCTACGATGACTTGTTTTCACTGAGGGGATGGAAGACGGAGGAAATCAACGGCATCCAGTTTGAACTCAATTCCATTCTTGTTGAGAAATGGGAAGGCAAGTGCTATCGTCTTGTCATTCAGAGACAAAAGCGCATGGATGGAGAGCTTGACTTGTGGGAAGGTGAATACACCTACAGATGCATTCTTACCAACGATTATGACTCATCAACAAGAGACATCGTCGAATTTTACAACAAGCGTGGGGGCAAAGAGCGTATATTCGATGATATGAACAACGGATTCGGCTGGAACAGGCTCCCCAAGTCGTTCATGTCAGAGAACACCGTATTCCTTCTGCTTACGGCATTGATACACAATTTCTATAAGACCATCATTAGCAAGCTTGACACCAAGGCTTTCGGGCTCAAGGAAACGAGTCGCATAAAGGCTTTTGTCTTCAGCTTCATCTCCGTACCTGCCAAGTGGATCATGACAGCAAGGCAATACGTGCTGAATATCTATACTGAAAACCGGGCTTATGCAAGACCTTTCAAAACTGGATTCGGATAAAGTCCGTTCCTTATGGTTTTAATCTGCGTATTGCCTCAAGTCGCATTGTGGGGTAAGGGGAAGGTATGCACAAATCGGACAAAATTCACGCTCATACTATCATGATGCATAGTGTTCAAGCTCTTTACTGCAATTGAGATTGC
>NZ_NPJG01000087.1 GCF_002251245.1 Prevotella sp. P5-92 | reverse complement strand
AAAAATATCCCCCTCTCCCGCTACTCCGATGGCACCCCGAGCGTGATGCGCAAGAGCACAGTATATAAAGAGCTTCACTTTTTCCGCAAGAGCGACGTCTTAGTGCAGCTCACAAAGGCCTTCTGCCACCGTTTCCTCCCACACTACGGCGACCGTACCGTAGATCAGATGATACAAGCGGCACGCTCAATAAAGCAGAATATCGCCGAGGGCTTCACCGATGGCCAGACTTCCTTTGAGACAGAGATAAAACTCCTGGGCATTGCCAAAGGCAGCAATCAAGAGTTACTTGAAGACTACCAAGATTATCTAAAACAGCATAACCTCCCTGAATGGGCAAAAACAAACATCCCACGATATGACGACATGAGGACTTTCTGCCGAGATCACAGCGACGAGATACACTACCGCCCATATTTCGACCGTTGGACAGACGAAGAGATGGTTAATGTGGCTATCTGCCTCTGTCACATGGTAGATAAAGCCATGACCTCATTCTTAGCAAAACGTGACCGCGAGTTTGTAGAAGAAGGTGGTATCAGAGAACGCATGACCGCCGCCAGATTAGACATGAGAGCCACCCAAAAGCAGATTATATCTCAGCAAGAACAAGAAATAGCAACCCTAAAAGCTCAAAATAACACGCTGACAGCCCAAATAAACTCTCAAAAAACCCAAATAAACTCCCTGACAGCCCAAATAAACTCTCAAAAAGCCCAAATAAACTCCCTGACAGCCCAAATAAGCTCCCTTCAACATAAACTCTCTCTCCAAGACTCCCAGCAAAATAACGAGTAAACTCCGGATCTCCCGGATAGTCTGGATAATCCGGATTATCCGGGCATTCCCGGATTATTCTGGCTTTCCGGATTATCCAGGCTTTCCGGATTATCCTGGCTTTCCGGATTATCCTGGCTTTCCGGATTATCCGGGCATTCCCGCCCTCATTTTCAAAATCACCATACTATCCTACCCTCCCTTAAGCTTACTATTATCCTGCTTTTCATCACATTTCTTCATATTCTACCTTAAAATTATTAATTTATTTAATAAAAAATTTGGAGAATTGAAAGATTTTGTTTAACTTTGCCGCGGAAATATCACATAAACCTTTTATGAATGGAAAAAAAATATAATCATAATGAATAAAACTACAAAAGTCATTGCATTGGCAATGCTCTTGCCGTTGATGTCTCCCATAAATACCTCAGCTCGTGACATCAGTTCCTCAGCTCGTGACATCAGCTCCTCGGCTCGTGACATCAGCTCCTCAGCTTGTGACATCAGCTCCTCAGCTCGTGACATCAGCTCCTCAGCTCGTGACATCAGCTCCTCGGCTCGTGACATCAGCTCCTCGGCTCGTGACATCAGCTCCTCGGGTCATGACATTGTTTCCTCTACTCCCGACGCTGACAAATCTACTTGGTATGCTGGTGTGCAGGGTGGAATACCTTTGGCTATGAGCACGGCGTCAAACTTTGGAGGCGACAAGACTCGGTTGGGCTGGTCGGTTGGTGTGTTTTTCGGCAGACATTTCAGTAATATCATTAGCGCTGAGATCCACGCTTCATGGGGTAAGACGGGGATGTCGCCGCGAGAGCGTTGCGCCATCCGTGACAACTGGATCGGTCTTGACGGTTGTCACTATTTTGCACCTGTTCTCGACATGGATTGCCTTCACTACGATGCTATCATGAGCAAGGTGACGCTTCAAGACTACGGAATGAACGTCAATGTCAGCTTGCTTCCTGTCATCAGCTCCAAGCCGTCGCGATGGAACGTGATGCTCTCGCCGGGCATCAGCGCATGTGGCACAAAAGCCTCTATACGCGCCACTGCCGACGATAGCGAGTTTTTCAGTTGCTCGTCGGAATGGCACCTCGGCCTTTCTTGCCGACTTCATGTAGGCTATGAGGTCAGTCCGCTCATATCTGTGGGTGCTTATACAGGAATCACCTATGTTACAGGCGAAGGCATCGACGGACTGCCACGCTATTATCATAGTGCAAACACCATCTGGGAATCTGGTTTGCGTCTCACCTATAATTTTAAGAAAGGAGGCCGATAATGAAAGCTAATATGAAGTTTATATACCTTATTATATTTGTATGTATATTGTCTGTTGTCCCCTACCTATTGATTTCATGTGGAAGAGGAGGAAGAAATACCTACGAAGAAGAGGTTCACCAGCAACAAGCCTCCTACGTGACCTTTGCCCTCGTTTGGTACGACAACGAGGATGTCAATACTCCCGTTGCTGGCTTCGATGTGGACATTTATGACGCTAATGGCAAAGTTGCGTTCTCGCGTAAGTCGATGTCCACCAAGGATATTGCTGCTGCAGCCATAGAACTCGAGACAGGCAATTACACGGCCTCCATCAGCGATGGCACATTCTACTCTATTGTCAGCTTTAGAATATCTTACTCTGGAACGCAAATCGTAGAGGTTAAACTCAAGCGTATTGCTGCCCGTCTGACTGTCGTTGTAGAGAATGTTCCTGCTGGTGCCAAGCTCAATGCCCAGGTGCTCAACGCTTCTAAGGGATGGTCAATAGCCCTTGGTTCCGACAAAAAGGTTGCCATGATGTGGGAAGATGTTGCCTCCCAGGTGGATATCCCCTCTGCAACTGCTGTCAATGGCACTATTACCACCCAACCGACGTATATAATGCCCACCATACCATCCGACAAAAAGTCGTTTGTTCAATTGGAGATTGTCGAGAGCAACGGCTCTTGCCGTAGCAGTCTTCTCACTTGCGACCGTATGGAGTCAGCTGGCAAATACACCGTGAAACTCGATTACCATGATATCACAATGCCGCTTACTCTCTCTACACATACCATCAACAAATGGGAGACGCTGTTTGTGTATGAAGGCGAGATTAGTAACCCTCAAGAATGATAATGATATGAAAAGAAAAGTATATTTCCTCTCACAGTGTCTTGCGGCAATGTCGCTGCTCATGACTACATCGTGCCAGTCAGACGAAAACGTCACTGCCCAAGAGCATCGGGTAGAGATAACTACGGTCATCGCCTCCAACGCCACTCGTGTGGCATACGATGGCAAAAAGGCTGAGTTTGAAGCTAACGACAAGTTGGAGGTCATCGGAGTACCGACAGGCACCACCGACCTTACCACACTCCCCTCTGGCTCCATGAAGTCTGACTTCCAGTTTAACGGCACGACATGGACCTCTGATTCCCGAATGGTATGGGATACCGACGACACGCTCTACGACTTCTACGGCGTCTATCCTTGTCAGACAAACTATGTGGCTGCCATCCAGGGCAATAACGCTCACGACGACGTGATGTTTGCAAAGACCACCAGCTTGTCGTACAACAACTCTGGCGGAAAGGTGACGCTCGCCTTCTCGCATGTCATGGCAAAGCTCGTGGTGAACATATCAAAGTTGCGCGACGAGATTGCCTCCAACGCCTCGCTCACGGTCAATGTGAAAGCGAAGTCACTGTTCGACATCGACATCTACAACCAGAAGGTCATGGCAAAGGGCAACACTTCCTCTATCAGACTACAGGAGCTGACGTCACGCGAGAGCTACGCCACCCTGCTGCCAAGCCAAGATGGCGTGACCACCATCACCATCAACGACGGAACGAAAGACTACACATGGCTCTCTTCCACAGCCATACCCCTTTCGCCCAACAAGATAACCACCGTGACGCTATCTGTCGGCAACGACCATATCCTCATTGCCACGGTCAACGTCCTTCCATGGAACGACGATGAGATAAGCAATAACGGTGAACAAGCAGAAAATTAACATAAAATTCATAATAATAATTAAAACTCAACATGACAATGAAAACGAACAAGTTTCTTGCCATCGCAGCCGTAGCGGTTGCTATGACAGCATGCAGCAATGACGAAAATGGTAAATCAACACCGAAGTACATCCAGATCTCAGCAGGTATTCCTACGGCAACAAGGACCGTAGTGACTGCTGATGGAAATTTGAACTTCGCCTCGGGCGATGCCATCTCTGTCTATGTATGGACCGGCAGCGCTTCTGCTTTGCCAACAAACGTCTCTGACTATGTGGTGAATGGTAGCACCAACACCTACGACGGCACAAAGTGGACAGCATCGCCACAGATGCTCTGGAAGAACCTCACCGACCCGCACTTCTTCCTCGCCGTCTATCCTAAGCGTCAGATAACCGACGTCAACTACACCTTCGACGCCGCCGACGCTGAGAAGAGCGACGTGCTCGTGGCTCACAACATGGGTGTCAACAATGCTGGTGTCGTAGCTACCGAAGAGCTCATCCCTCTCACCTTCGACCACATCATGGCTAACCTCCAGGTGAACCTCCAGTTCCGCAACCAGTGGGGAGCTAACGGCCCCTCTAATCTCGCAATGAAGACATCGGTACAGACAGAAGGCACTATCGACTTTATGGCAAAGACAATGACATCAAAGGGCAGCAACACAGAGGTGAAACTCAATCAGATCACTACCCCTGCTTCGGGCTACGCCGCTTCGTTCGAGACTCTTATCGTGCCTCAGTCAGGCTTTAAGTCGCTCACCATCAATGTGGAAGGCAACGACTATGTCTTCACCAACCCGACCGACATCAAGCTGCAGAGCGGAAAGACTACCATCGTCAACCTCATCGTAGGTCGCAACGAGATCGAGGTGGGCAATATCAGCATCAGCTCATGGACCACGGGTACTACCATCGGCGGTGACAATCCAGTTGAAGTAACCGACTAATAAACAATATTTTTGCTTATGAAGAAGCTATTGACAATAGCATCACTCGCATTAGTGATGGTGTCGTGCTCAAACGACGACAACTCGCACGAGATCACGGTACGCACGAAGATTGGCTCGATGACGCGTACAGAGATCACCACCGAAGGCAAAACGGTGTTCTCATTAGGAGACGCCTTCTTGCTCTACGCATGGGACGGCACAGCCTCGGCGGCTGCCACACCCTGGATCGACGGCACAAAGGTGACTCAGACCGCTACCGACGTGTGGACGCCTGAGGCTACCTTATACTGGAAGTCGGAGGCAACGAAGCACGACTTCATAGCCGTCTATCCTGCCGCCTTCGTAGATAAAAACGTTTCGCTCATTGCGCAGCCTTACACCTTCAGGGATGCTAACGCGGGTGGCTACAAGCTGCTCGACGACGACGTGCTCTTGGCTCGTCTCAGCAATGTGACGATGACCGCCGACTACTCGCTCACCCTACCCTTCGAACACATCATGTCAAAGTTGAGGGTGGTGCTCACGTTCCGTAACGAGTGGGACGGTGTGCCTACGGTGACTGCGGTGACTGCCAATATGACTCGCCAGTCAACAATCAACTGCATCAATGGCACAGTGTCTCCGCTTGCTTCATCAGCCACCGACAGGAAGATGTTGGCGGCAGCGAGCAACAGCGACAACTCACGTTGCTTTGAGATCGTATGCGCTCCTAACGATCCCGTCTTGAAGAGGATTGTCACCACAATCTCCAACCGCACCTTCACCTTCACCTCTCCCGAACTCATACCCCTTGAGCCAGGAAAGGTAACTACGGTGAACCTCGTGGTAGGACGTAACACCATCGACCTCGACTTCACCACACCTGGTGGCGGCGAAGGCGGAGGCAGTGGCGAAGGTGGTCCGTCGGGTATCACCATCGGCGACTGGACAGACCATGATACTTCTATCAGTGGCGACGCCTTCGGCGACTGACAATCCCCTTAATCTTTTTTTAATAAGAATAATCATAAGAAAACAATTCAACAGATAGTTATGAAGAAAAATAATATCATCGCAATTGCTGCTATAGCCCTCACGTTCACTGCATGCAGCAACGACAACGACTTCACAACAAACAACGAAGGAAAAGATACTCCCATATCTCTTTCGGTAGGTGTAGGTGAGCTTAGCGTGGTGACTCGCGCAGAAAATACTGCTACGCTTGCTGATGGCGAACTTGGTCTCTATATCACAAAGAATGAAGAGAAGAATGTAATAGGCAAATATCTCTGCAACAATGCAAAGTTTACTGCTTCTACTACAGATACACGCACATCTTGGACTTGTAACACTACATATTATTGGGCATCAGATAATGCAACAATAAACTACTTCGCATACTTCCCATTCCAGGGGACAGAAGGAACGGCAGCCACATCACTTCCTTGGGATACATCAACACAAACTGGAGTTGTCGATGGAGGATATGACCCACTCGACCTTCTCTACGTTAATGGTTCTGCAACAAACACCGCAAGCGACCATGGCATCAACATCACCCTCGGCCATGTCTGCTCAAAGCTGGTTGTAAATGTTAGCAAGCTCGGTAGCGAGATAGCAGAAGGAAAAACAATCTCTTCTATCAAGATTGGGGGACTTAAGGCCAAAGGTAATTTCTATCTTTTTGCCGATTCAAATAATGGGCATAATGCAGGTTCATGGGTTCCAGACGTAAATTCTGCTGACATAAATATGAAAAGTATCACAGCCAATACAGTAATTCCTGCTACCTACGAGGCAATCCTTATCCCTCAAACAGCTCCATTCACCTTGACAATACGTCTCAGCGACAATTCTGAATACCAGCTGGCAGTTCCAAGTCAAGCTTTTGCTGCTGGCACTTGCTACACCCTGACCATCCAGGTAGGACAGGACAAGGTGAACTTGGGTAGCATCACTCAAACAGACTGGGTTACAAAGGATGGCGGCCCCCTCAATGCACAATAATCATTAAACATTGAAAGATGAATATAACGATAAAAACATTGGTGGCACTATTGCCCCTCTTTATCACATCGTGCTATAACGACGACACGACCGTCACGACCAATCCCCAACAGGATCGGGTCGTGGCGGTCAACGCCGGCATCACACGTGAAGGAAACTCCACAACAGGTTCTGCTTTTGCCAATAACGACAAAATCCTCATTACCAATGTCACACGAAAAGATGCCGGCCTCATTTGCAATTCCGCCGTATTCACATACGACGGCTCTTCGTGGACATCCGAAGGCACACTCCTGTGGAGTACCGGGGAGGAGAACACCTTCCAGGCTGTATATCCCTCCACGGCTTCCTATTCATCATTCACTGTGCCATCAGACCAAAGTGATGCAGATAAACTCAAATCTGCCGACTGGATGACTTGTGAGAAAACTGTCACTCTCAACAATCTTACCGCCGCCTCATCTCTTAACCTAGAGTTTAAAAGAAAGATGGCGATGGTGGTGGTAGAGATAACTGGAGCGAATGTCAGCACATTAAATTCGTTAAAATTTGAATGGCCAAGTTTCGAAGGTAATGATTATACCATTAATAGTGCAGATCGCAAGATTATTGCATACAAGACTTCTACCGAATACGACGCCACTTTCTCTGCACTAATTCCTCCTGGCACAAAGGGGGGAGCATTATGTGAGTTAGAGATAACGGACTCAGATACTAATACAGATACAAAGAGTCTCACACTTGGAAGCATCCAAAATTTCGAAGCTGGCAAGAAATATACATTTCAATGTAGTCTAACCTCTCAGCCAGATTCCGCCCCCACCCGCTCTGCCTCTCCCGATAACTTAACCCTTGTCTCCGTGGAGCCGATGTAATAATACACCGCCCGCCGCAAACGCTCGCCGCAAACGCCTGACGCAACGCCTGACGCAAACGCTCGCCGCAAACGCCTGACGCAACGCCTGACGCAAACGCTCGCCGCTGTAGGGTCTTACCTCGTGTAAGACCGCCCCACCGGATGGCAATATCGTCGGTTCTCGGTCTTACACGAGGTAAGACCCTATAGCAGACCGGGGCAGCTAACCGGGGCTCCGCCGAAAGGCAAATGGCAAATGACAATAAAATAATATATGTAAACATATAACAATGAAAAAGACAACGACATATTGGCTCATTGCAGCCACAATGACACTCGCAGGCTGTGCCTCCGACAACGACCTCGCCAACAACTATGACGGCGACGGCGAAGCCGTGAACATCACTGCCACACGATCTGCCTCCACTATAACCACCTCTACCTCGACACCACTCGCCGAGGGAGAAACCTTCCGACTTATCAACTCCACACGACAAGCCTTAGGAAGAACAACGAAATGCGATGCCGTATATGTTGTTGACGCTAACGGAAAGGCTGCTCCTCAGAATGCCTCCAACTATGTGGTGTGGCAGACGGGTATCGACATCTATGGCAAACAGATCACCGAGAACGAGTTTCTCGCCATCATCCCTGCCGACAAAGATGCCGACAGCCCGTTGCCAACAGACCAGTCGTCGGCCGACAAGCTGAAGGCTGCCGACCTGCAGACAGCTTCCACCACCCTGCCCATCACCTCAGTGGCAGAGGGCATCGACCTCACATTTGCTCACCAGAATGCCAAACTCACCTTCAATGTATCACTCAACGACGATGCCTCTGGCATCACCTCCATCAAGGTGTTTAACAGCATCGTGCCTTATTTCAACACAACGGCAAACACCATAGAGGCTATAGTCACTCCCACAGCCTCTCCCGTATCGTCACTCATCGCCATCACCCTCGCCGACGGCGAACAGCTCAACGTGGATCTTCCGCTTAACATCACTGCCATAGAGAAGGGCAAGCAATATATCTTCTCACTCACCATCGGCCACAACGCCCTTACCATCTCCTCAGTCTCAGTCAGCGACTGGCAAAACACTACTATATCAGGAAAGAATGAGGCATGGAGTGAAGAAGACGGAACAGAATACGTTACATTTACTGCCGATAGTGAGCAAGGATTTACGTTTGTTAAATCAGGAGAATATTCAGGCGATTTAACAGGCTTTGAGTATTCTGTAGGTAATGGAGCATGGATTCATATTCCAATAGAAGGCCTCACGGAACCTGTAAAGTTCGGCGGAACTTTAGGCAGTCTCAGATTACGAGGGAAAAGCCTATATCTATTTGGCACAAATTGCGCCAGAACAGTGAAGTTTTCAAATAACACACCTGTAGCATGCTCAGGCGACATCCGCACACTCATAGATTATACTCAATATAAAACTGTGGATACTGGTAGTGCCAAGTTCGGATTTTTATTCAATGGCTGTACTCAACTCACTACTGCTCCTATGCTGCCAGCAACAAAATTGGCTGATAATTGCTACGAAGGAATGTTCAATGGCTGCACTGCTCTAACAAATGCTCCTGCTCTGCCGGCAACAGAATTGACAGAGAGATGCTACTATAGTATGTTCTATGGCTGCACTGCCCTGAAATCAGCTCCTGCTCTGCCGGCAGAACAATTGGCTAAATGGTGCTACTATAGTATGTTCTATGGCTGCACTGCCCTGAAATCAGCTCCTGCTCTGCCGGCAACAGAATTGGCAGATAATTGCTATCGAGGAATGTTCAATGGCTGCACTGCCCTGAAATCAGCTCCTACTCTGCCGGCAGAAAAATTGGCATTATTTTGCTATAATAATATGTTCAACGGCTGCACTGCCCTGACCCAAGCACCAGAATTAAAAGCATCAACTATAAAAACATCTTGTTATTCATTTATGTTTGATGGCTGCTCGAACCTTAGCTCAGTAACTATGTTGGCGGAAGATGTGAGTGTAAAAAATTATCTAATGCAATGGCTCGAAAACGCAGGAACATCCGCACAATCGAGAACATTGAAATTAAAGAATTCGGATGTTTATAATGCATTAAAAAGTCAAAGTAACTATCTCCCCGACAATTGGAAATCAGACGCAAGCGGTACAACGATAATATACGAAGATAATTAATTAATGGAAATTCATGGACATTCATGGTAATTCATGTTCAAAAAAAAAAGAACGAAAATTATCGCGAATTATCCGTAAATTAAAGAAATAAATAATATAATGTTTTATATGAAGACAAAAAACATATATGCCTTGATGGCGGCGGCGATGACTCTCGCCGCATGCTCCACCAACGACATTGCCGACCTCGGTGGCAATGATGCCGACAATGTGGTGAACGTGGCGGCTACTCGTGCCAATACATCCTCCAACACCACTAACGCCATATCATCTTTCCATCTTATTAATACAACTCAACAGGAAAAATATAACACAAAATACGAGGCTGACTACATCCTCGAAAACAATTCATATACAATGAAAAACGGTAAGGCAGTGTGGTATAACGAGGACGACGCTCCTGCTGAGGGCAACGTCTTCAAAGCCTTTACCCCACTCACCACAGCCGCCAACTTGGCTTCCTACGACCGTTTTTACATCCCTATATACCAAGCCTCTCCCGAACTCTTGGCAGCTGCCGACTGGATGACTGCCACTGCTACATCCACAAAGGCTGCAGCTACGAATGGCTTGTCGCTCAACTTCGAGCATCGCAATGCCAAGCTCCACTTCGACGTGACAACCAAAGACGAAACCCTCACCTCTGAGGACATCACCGTGATAGGCAACATCACCCCATACTATTCCGCCGACGAAAGCAATAAAACCATAGAAGCCATCGTCGCTCCCGTCAGCGCCGATGAAATAACCTCTTCCACATCACGCCCCACCCTCATCTCCTTCCGCCTTGCAGGAGGTGATGAAATCTCCGTACCCCTCCCCACCTCCATCTCCCAGATAGAGGCAGGCAAACAATACAACTTCAGCATCACCGTAGGTCACAACACCCTCACCATCTCCTCCGTCTCCGTCACCGACTGGACAGCAGCAACAGTTACCCCCGGAAAGGAAGATGAAGCAAGTTGTGCTGATGAAGATATAGATTACATCACATTTACAGCGGAGAGTGAGCAACAGATTAAGGTCGTTTATTATGATGATGATCCTAGAGACGAATTGGATCCAACCAATCCTTATGGAGATCAGTCTTATGCTATCACAAGATCTACTGATACATATAAATACGAATATTCGATAAATAATGGAGAATGGATACCTTTTGATGAAATTGATGATAGTGACAATGTAATATTCGGTGGAGATAAAGGTACTCTTCGTCTGAGAGGAAAGAATACAAGTGGAACAAGAAAAAGGGTTATAGTTTTTAAGAACGAAACTAAAGTAGCTTGTACTGGCGACATACGTACACTATTAGATTATGAGTCATATAAGACTGTAGATACTCGTGATGCCAATTTCAACTTTCTCTTCATTTATTGCAAACAGTTGATTTCTGCACCAAAATTGCCTTGTATGAAACTTGATAAGAAATGTTATGAGGGTATGTTCTATGGTTGCACTTCACTTGTCGAGGCACCTGCATTGCCGGCTACAACATTAGCGGTAAGTTGTTATGAAAACATGTTCTATGGTTGCACTTCACTTGTCGAGGCACCTGCATTGCCAGCTACGACATTAGCTAATTATTGCTATGAAAGCATGTTCGAAGATTGCTCATCGTTGAAAGTAGCACCTGCATTGCCGGCTACAGAATTAGCGGAAAGTTGCTATAAAAGTATGTTCGATGGTTGCTCATCGTTGAAAGTAGCACCTGCATTGCCGGCTACGGAATTAAAATCTACATGTTATGCATATATGTTTGACGACTGCACTTCATTGACTGTTGCTCCTGAGCTTCCTGCCACAACATTGTATCCCTATTGTTATAATTATATGTTTAGTGACTGCACTTCATTGACTACAGCACCAGCTTTGCCTGCAACGGATCTTGCTAAAAGCTGCTATAGTGGAATGTTCTCTGGCTGCACTGCCCTGACCAAAGCACCAGAACTAAAAGCATCAATTCTTGTAACTGATTGTTATTCATATATATTTCTCGACTGCTCAAACCTTAGCTCTGTAACTATGTTAGCGGAAGATGTGAATGCAGAAACTTGTCTATATTTATGGCTCGAAAACGCAGGAACATCCGCACAATCGAGAACGCTCAAATTAAAGAATGCAACTGTATATAATACAATAATAAACACGACATATTATGAACGTCCCGCACTCCCCGACAACTGGAAATCAGGCGCAAGCGGTACAACGATAATATTCGAAGAACAATAAAAAATATAAATACAATGAAAAGGAACAATATATACGCATGGATGGCGGCGGCGATGACTCTCGCCGCATGCTCCACCAACGATATTGCCGACCTCGGTGGCAATGATGCCGACAATGTGGTGAATGTCGCGGCTACTCGTGCCAATACATCCTCCAACGACAATACCATTAAGGCTTTCCATCTCGTCAATACTACACAACAAAGCGAATACGACAAAAAATACGAGGCTGACTACAAATACGATGATGCCTCTTCGACGTATGTCATGACAAATGGAACAGTGCTGTGGTGCAACACCAACGACAACGCAGGAACTAAGGTAAACAACCTCTTCCAAGCCTTCACCCCACTCACCACAGCCGCCAACTTGGCTTCCTACGACCGTTTTTACATCCCTATATACCAAGCCTCTCCCGAACTCTTGGCAGCTGCCGACTGGATGACTGCCACTGCTACATCCACAAAGGCTGCAGCAACGGATGGCTTGTCGCTCAACTTCGAGCATTGCAATGCCAAGCTCCACTTCACAGTGACCACCAAGGGCGACGATGTCACAACACTCTCCTCTGAGGACATCACCGTCATCGGCGGCATCACCCCATACTATCACACCGACGAAAGCAATAAAACCATAGAAGCCATCGTCGCTCCCGTCAGCGCCGACGAAATAACCTCTTCCACATCACGCCCCACCCTCATCTCCTTCCGCCTTGCAGGAGGTGATGAAATCTCCGTACCTCTCCCCACCTCCATCACCGAGATAGCTGCCGGCAAACAATACAACTTCAGCATCACCGTAGGCCACAACGCCCTCACCATCTCCTCCGTCTCCGTCACCGACTGGAACAACCAGGATATTACAGAAGACGAAAATGACGAGGCGGCCTCCAGCCTTCCACTTCCCCCCTATGTCACATTTACATCTAATGAAGAAGTGGGATTTAAGATGACAACTAACTACGGTTATACCATCTCTGACTTAGAGTATTCTGTTAATTATGGCGAATGGAAATTAATTCCTGAAAACGGAATATCAGATGGAGTTACATTCGGAAGTAGTAAAGGAAATTTGAGGTTAAGGGGAAAGAATCTTAATGGTACAGCTACTAATGAACGTTCATGTTCAAAAATATCATTTTCTTCTAATGAAACAAATGCCAAAGTAGCATGCACAGGTGACATCCGATCATTATTAGATTACGAAAACTACAATACTGTTAATACAAGTAATGCCCGTTTCTGTCAATTATTTAGTACTTGTGATATATTAACCTCAGCGCCAGAACTGCCAGCAACGGAACTTGCAGAAAGCTGCTATTATAGTATGTTCTTTGAATGCCAATCGTTGACGACAGCACCAGAATTGCCGGCAATGACGCTTGCAAAAGGATGCTATTATAATATGTTCAATAATTGTAAAGCATTGACATCAGCACCAGAATTGCCGGCAACGAAACTTGCAAATAACTGCTATAATGGCATGTTCTATGACTGCACAAATCTGGAATCTGTAACTATGTTGGCAACTGATGTTAGTGCAAGGGATTGTCTATATAAATGGCTTTATGATGCAGGAACAGACGATAGCGTGACACAGAGGACGTTGACAGTAGCAAGTCAAGAGGCATATAATACAATAGTAAATACAAAATATGACAATAATCCCGCTCTCCCTGATAATTGGAAGAAAGACGCAAGCGGTACAACGGTAATATACAACGAACAATAAATATATATACAATGAAAAGGAATAAGATATACGCATGGATGGCGGCGGCAATGACTCTTGCCGCATGCTCCACCAACGACATCGCCGACATCACCGCCAATGATGCCGACAACGTCGTGAACATTGCATCCGTAACCCGTTCTGGCGAAACCGGAAATACTACGGCTCAACAAATGACCGCACCTTTCCATCTCATCAACGTGACACAAATGGCGAAATTCGATATGAAATACGAGGCTGACTACACCTTCGACAACAACACATACTCTGTCAACGGATTGGTAGTGTGGTGCAATAGCTATGACAACGAGTTCCAGGCTTTCTCGCCATTACATACGTCAGCCAACAATGCGTCATTCACCACCTTCACTATCCCCACCGACCAATCGACTGCCGACCAGTTAGCCGCTGCCGACTGGATGACTGCCACAACAACGGAGAAGAAGGGCAACAACAATGGTGCCATCTCGCTCAACTTCGAGCATCAACTCTCTAACATTGTCATCACAATATCCGAGGATGCCAAATCCGACCTCGCGTCATTATCCGACATCAAGGTCCTCGGCACCATCACTCCCTACTACAACTCCACCACCAAGACCATCCAAGCCATCGTGGAGCCAGCAACAACTGTGCCCAACACCTCTCTCCTCACCTTCAACGATGCCACAGGTGAATCCTACACCATTCCCTTCCCCTCGTCCATAACATCCCTCGACAAGGGCAAGCAATACAACTTCACCCTCTCAGGCGGTCACAACACCCTCACCATCTCCTCCGTCTCCGTCACCGACTGGACGCAAGCGAGCGTAGCTACAGGAAAAGAAAATGAGGCATGGAATGGCAGCAATGCCCTGAAGCTCACCTTTTCAGGAGACCTGACAGGGGCAAAATTAGTATTAACATATCATTATACTGAACCACAAACAAGTAATAATGCCAAAACGCGCACCCCTGACGCCTCCATTTCACAAAAAATCTTGTCAAATTGTATCGAAATAAGGAAGCCTACAGCTGAAGGAATAGAAGTAGAAATAAGATCTGAAAAAAATTCTTCCATCGCTGAAATACCATTAAATAATGATGCCAATATTGTTCTTCTTTCTTCAAAGGGCATAAATAAAAATGGCACTACTAACTTTACATTTTCAGATAACGAAAACCCCGTACCGGGCTATTTGACTATAGGAGTTACGGGTAATAATGCGAATGGTATCGGACTTGATGTTTCAGGCGACCTCCGTTCATTAGTGGATGCTTCTGAACCAAAGAATGCAGATACCTCAGAAGCCAAATTCACAAATCTGTTTAAAGATTGCAAGCAGTTGAAATCATTCAAAAAAATTCAACTAAATCAAATGGCAGAGAATTGCTGTGAGGGCATGTTCGAGAATTCAGGATTGGAGCAATCTCCTATTCTACCCGACACTACTTCAGTAAACTGTTATAAAAACATGTTTAAGAATTGCATTGATTTGAAGCAGGTAGAATTACCAGCAGCAGGATTATCCTCTGGATGCTACAACGGAGTATTATCAGGCTGCGTGAATCTTGAATATCTAAAATTAGGGGTAACAAAAGAAAACCTCAAGACACTTAATGACAAAGAAAATCCTCCATTTGGGAACTTTCTTGGGCAAAATGATAACAATCAGGAAATCACAGACGACGATGCGACATATAATAGTCTCACAGCAGGAAGCAATACTACCCAAAGGACTTTGGTTGTAAATGTAGGCGTTGATATAAATGAATTAGGACTCCCACCTTTATGGAAAGATACAGATGAGGGTACTAATGTTCTATTCTTAGATTAACGATTAAAAGTTAACTCCCGCAGCAAACGCTGTGTAACATCGGCTACAACATAACAACGAATTAATAATTGAATATATATATACAATGAAAAGGAATAAGATATACGCATGGATGGCGGCGGCACTGACATTTGCCGCCTGCTCCACCAACGACATCGCCGACATCACCGCCAATGATGCCGACAACATCGTGAACATCGCATCGGTCACCCGTTCTGGTGAAGGTGGAACGGCCACATCCACAATGACCGCCCCATTCCATCTCGTCAACGTGACACAACAGACGAATTACGGATGGAAATGCGAGGCTGACTACACCTTCACCTACGACTCCAACTCCTCCACGGGTCAATATGCCCGCAAAGACGGCGACTTGGTTGTATGGTGCAACATCAAAAGTGACAACTCATCGGAACAAATGGTGGCAAACGAGTTCCAGGCATTCTCGCCACTAAGAACCGTGGCCAACGAGGCATCCTACACCACATTCCAAATCCTTCCCGACCAATCGACAGCCGAAAAATTAGCCGCTGCCGACTGGATGACTGCCACCACAACATCCACAAAGGCTGCAGCAACGGATGGCTTGTCACTTAACTTCGTGCATAAGAATGCCAAGCTCCACTTCAATGTGACTCTCAAGGGCGATGTCGCAGCCCTGACTGTCAACGACAATACCGCTGCCCTGACAAGCAACAACTTCAAGGTCTTAGGAGCCATCACGCCGTATTACAACTCTACCGGCAATAGCAAAACAATAGAGGCAATAGTAAAGCCCAAAGACTACTCCGAATCGGGCACAAACCTCATTGAGCTATCTATCAACATCGATGAAAATACCTCCGAGACCCTTGCCGTTCCCTTCCCCTCTGGCCTCAGCGAATTATCCCCCGGCAAGCAATACAACTTCAACCTCGTCATCGGCCACAACGCCGCCACCATCTCCTCCGTCTCCGTCACCGACTGGAACAATAGTAGTATTGATCTCGGTGGTCATGATGATGCGTTAACTATACCCTATGTCACATTTACATCTAATGAAGAAGTGGGATTTAAGATGGAATCATTTAATAATTATACAATCTCTGGATTGGAGTATTCTGTTAATAATGGCAATTGGACTTCTATTTCTGGAAGCGGAATGTCTGAAGCAGTTACATTCGGAGGAACAAAGGGTAATTTGAGATTAAGGGGAAAGAATCTTTATGGTACAGCTACTAATGAATTTTCATGGTCAAATATATCATTTTCTTCTAATGAAACAAATGCCAAAGTGGCATGCACAGGCGATATCCGAACATTATTAGATTACTCAAACTACAAAAATGTTAACACAAGTAATGCCCGCTTCTGTAATTTATTTAACAACTGCAATGAATTAACCTCAGCACCAGAATTGCCGGCAGAGACACTTGCTTATCAGTGCTATTATCGTATGTTCTATGGTTGTACAGCATTGACAACAGCACCAGAATTGCCTGCAAAGACACTTGCTGAGTATTGCTATTATGGCATGTTCCTTGGTTGCACAGCATTAACAACAGCACCAGAATTGCCGGCAGAGACACTTGCTAAAAGCTGCTATAATGGTATGTTCGGTTTTTGCACATCATTGACGAAATCACCAGAATTGAAGGCAGAGAAACTTTATGATTACTGCTATTCCTATATGTTCGAGTTTTGCACATCATTGACAAAAGCACCAGAATTGAAGGCAGAGACACTTACTAGTAACTGCTGTTCCTATATGTTCTATGGTTGCACAGCATTGACAACAGCACCAGAATTGAAGGCAACGACACTTGCAGAAAAATGCTATTCCTATATGTTCAATGGTTGCACAAAACTGAAATCTGTAACTATGTTGGCTACTGATGTTAGTGCAAACCAATGTCTATATAATTGGCTTGGTGGTAGTGCAGGAACAGAAGCGTCATCGAGGACGTTGACAGTAGCAAATCAAGCTGCATATAATGCAATAAAAAATAATCTCCCTGATATATGGCAATCAGGTGAAGGTAAGGCAACGGTAATTTACAAAGACGGTAATACGCAATAACGGGTATATCTGCCACCGATGTCTCCCTCTGTAGGGTCTTTACTTTATGTAAGACCGAAATGAATTAAAAATTAAAAACTCAACTATCGTAAGTGATAATTCACTATGTATAAAGGCTTTATTTAAACCACAGAGTTAAAGAGAAAAAGAGATTTATAGTTATATAGAGTAGGTCGCAAGCGACAGAGGACGCAGAGTTTCCATGCGGCAGACATTATGCGCAGCCCTCTATGAGCTCTAAATGCCTTGGCATTCAATCTCTTTCATCGCAAAATATAAAAACTCTAAATCTCTTAAACTCTGTGGTTCAAAATTTTCTGAGAAAGTTGAGTTAAAAATTAAAGTGGCTGCGCAATGTAACATCGCCTACAACATAACAATGAATTATTAATTTGAAAAAAATATATATACAATGAAAAGGAATAAGATATTTGCACTGATGGTGGCGGCAATGACATTTGCCGCATGCTCCACAAACGACATCACAAGCGACACTCGCTATGATGACGACAACACCTTGAAAATCGGAACGGTAACACGTTCTGGTGAGGCTGGCACTACCACTGAAAGTGTGACACCTATGAGCGACCCCTTCCTCCTCACTAATGTCACACAGAAAATGAATGTGGGAGACTTGTACGAGGCGATGTTTACACTCACAGAAGAAAGCTCAAACAAAATCTGGTCGCCTTCCAGTAAGATTATGTGGTATGGCTCGGGAGTGAATGAATTCCAGGCTATATATCCTTGTAAAACAAAGAATGGATCTGTGCTGGGAGATATTGACTTCAACAAATTCATGATTCCTGGTTTTCAAGATGGAAGAAATGACTCCATCCCCGACTGGATGCGGGCAACTGCAAATGTAGCAAGAAATAACGGAGCCTTAAACCTAAATTTCGAACACATGCTGTCGAAAGTAACTGTTGTGATCGACTATAATAATATAACATTAGATGGCAATACAGTTACACGCGCGAGTGTAAGTAAAATATTCACAAGAGTGCAATATTGTGAGGCTGTTACTGGCGAAGACGGCAATGTGACTATCAATCCATACCAGAATACGTACTATAATACAGATGGCCTATATATCTGGACAACTTCCCAAAGCGATGACACCAACAAAGCATACACAACAGCCATCGTTGCCCCTGGTGCATATTCCAATATCGCCAAGGCGGTGATTTATTGTGATAATGACGATAAAGAGATAGTATTATCCCTCCCTAATGGCATTACTCTCG
Organism: Prevotella sp. P5-92; assembly: GCF_002251245.1. GTDB lineage: Bacteria > Bacteroidota > Bacteroidia > Bacteroidales > Bacteroidaceae > Prevotella. Next base: position 2,313 of record NZ_NPJG01000087.1, on the reverse strand, counting down.
AAGCCGGCAAGCACTACACCTTTACCCTTTCGAGTGCCGCGATTACTTCCGACCAAGCCACAATATCTTCGGTATCTGTGGAGCCGTGGGATGAAGGAACTATAACAGGTACAAAGCCTGCGGAGAAAATAATTCCCTATGTCACATTTACATCTAATGAAGAAGTGGGATTTATGATGAGAACTGATGATTATACCATCTCAGGATTGGAGTATTCTGTAAATAATGGCGAATGGAAAACAATTCCATCAAACGGAATGTCGGAAGGAGTTTCATTCGGAGGTAGTAAAGGAAATCTGAGGTTAAGGGGAAAGAATCTTTATGGTACATCTGATGGTATTATTTATTCAACTATATCATTTTCTTCTAATGATACAAATGCAGAAGTGGCATGCACTGGAGATATCCGAACATTATTAGATTATGAAAACTACAATACTGTTGACACAAGGTATGCTCGCTTCTCTCATTTATTTTATTATTGCACGCAATTAACCTCAGCACCAGAATTACCAGCAACGACACTTGCTAATAGCTGCTATGCAGGAATGTTCATGGGTTGTACATCATTAACAACTGCACCAGAATTGCCGGCAACGACACTTGCTGATGGCTGCTATCTATCTATGTTCGTGCGTTGTACATCATTAACAAAAGCACCAGAATTGCCGGCAACGACACTTACTGATATCTGCTATGCCGATATGTTCAGTGGTTGTACATCATTGACGAGAGCACCAGAATTGAAAGCAACGACACTTGCTGATCGCTGCTATATTTCTATGTTCGATGGTTGTAAATCATTAACAACAGCACCAGAATTGCCGGCAACGACACTTGCTAATAGCTGCTATGCCGATATGTTCAGTGATTGCACATCATTAACAACTGCACCAGAATTGAAGGCAACTACACTTGCAGAAAAATGCTATTATCGAATGTTCGAGGGTTGCACATCATTGACGCAAGCACCAGAATTGAAGGCAACGACACTTGCAATCAACTGCTATTCTAATATGTTCAATGGTTGCACAAACCTGAAATCTGTAACTATGTTGGCAACTAATGTTAGTGCAAACGATTGTCTATATAAATGGCTAAAAAATGCAGGAACATCCGCAACTTCGAGAACGCTGAAAGTGAATGGTAAGGAAGAGTATGATAAAATTAAAGCCACTATTTCTTCTTGGGAGAATATAAGTAATCTCCCCGACATTTGGCAAGCCGGCGCAAATAACACAAAAATATTGGATAAAGATGGCTATGATATAACATCAACAATAACATTGTCATCATCAAATTAATATCATATTCCTCAAATTAACATCAAATTCCTCAAATTAACATCAAATGGTCATAGGAATCCAATCCTATGACCATTTCTTTTTTATTATATATCATCCACTTTGGGGTCTTTACTTTATGTAAGACCGAACATCCGGATGACATCATTGGCGGTATTTACATGCGGCGTGCGGTCTTACACGAGGTAAGACCCTACAGCGGACGGGGGCTGCGCATAAGCTTGCGGAAAGAGGATATCACCCGCGACAACACCCGTTGTAGGGTCTTTACTTTATGTAAGACCGCCCACCGCGATTACCGCCTCGACAACCGCCGAAAAATACATATTCGGGTGTTTCACGGCGTAACCGACAAAAAGTTACCAGTTAACCGGTAACAAGTTAACCTTTTTGGAGTTCTGTAGTATAGGGAGTGTCGTTAAATTTTAAGATTATTTATAACTATCTATTACTCAATGTGATAGAAATTTTGTACCTTTGTAGATGATAAGAAAAATCCCCCAATCACCCTAGGAAAGTGACAAATTGGGGGAATCACAAAAGTGATACGATGGCAAAGGTACAACATTTTTCTGGAATAAGCAAGCGAATTCCGTTCGAAGGGTTCGATTTTTATGATTTATTTCGAGTTACGTTTGAAAACAGCGAACTTGGACGTATGAAACGGCTTCTCCCTCTTCATGAGATGGCAGTGAACTTTGGTTTGGTGAGCAACCATCCTGTACGTAAGCGTGGCCGGAAGTCCTTCTTCTCCCCGGAGGGCAAAGTTGCTCTGATGTTCCTGAAGATGTACACCCAGCTGAGTGCCCCGAAACTGCTGGAGCAGTTGAACGGCAACGTCCACTATCAGATATTCTGCGACGTGTACGTCAATCCTCTGTGCCCCCTGACGAACTACAAGCTGATAGATGACATCATCTCCGAGCTTTCCGACAAGCTGAAGATCCAGCAACAGCAGAACATACTCGCGGATGCATGGAAACCGTACATGAAAGAGCTTGATACATTC
>NZ_NPJG01000086.1 GCF_002251245.1 Prevotella sp. P5-92 | reverse complement strand
CCTTAATTCCGCAACACTATAGTTTAACATTATTTATAAGTGCCTGAGCAACAAAAAGTTGCCCAGGATTTTGCCATGTCAGAATTTTCACTTACCTTAGTGTTGCGAAAAGAAGACAAGCAAAACTCTAATATGACATGGCAAAGATACAAATAAAATCTGAGAAACTCACTCCTTTTGGAGGAATTTTTTCTATTATGGAGCAATTTGATGCTCTTTTAGCTCAAACCATAGATTCCACCTTGGGATTGAGATGCACTATGTTTGGTTATCAATATAGCGAAATTCTACGCTCTCTGATGTGCGTATATCTTTGTGGCGGCTCATGTATTGAGGATGTTACAACTCACTTGATGAAACATTTGTCTCTTCATCCAACTCTTCGCACTTGCAGCGCAGACACCATATTGCGTGCTATCGAAGAACTGACTTGTAAGAACATCACCTATAAATCTGCTTCTGGCAACTCCTATGATTTCAATACTGCAGACAAGATGAACTGCTTATTGATCAAAGCCCTGCTTGCTACTGGTCAATTGAAATCCGGTCAAGAGTATGATTTTGACTTTGACCATCAGTTCATTGAAACAGAGAAGCATGATGCAAAACCAACCTACAAGAAGTTCCTGGGCTATAGTCCAGGTGTGGCAGTCATTAACGACATGATTGTCGGTATTGAAAATAGAGACGGCAACACAAACGTGCGCTTCAACCAAAGAGAGACTTTGGAAAGAATCTTCAAGCGACTGGAGGCATCAGAAGTATATATATCCCGTGCCCGCATGGATTGCGGCTCATGCTCGGAGGAAATCGTAGATATGGTAGAGGCTCATTGCAGGCATTTTTATATTCGTGCCAACAGATGCTCTTCCTTCTACGATTCCATGTTTGCCTTGACTGGATGGAAAACTGTTGAAATCAACGGTATTGAATTTGAGCTGAATTCCATCCTTGTTGAGAAATGGAAAGGAAAACCGTATCGTCTTGTCATACAGAGACAAAGGCGAATAGATGGAGACCTTGACATTTGGGAAGGCGAATATACCTACAGATGTATACTGACTAACGATTACAAGTCGAGTGCAAGAGACATCGTGGAATTCTACAATCTTCGTGGTGGCAAGGAACGCATCTTCGATGACATGAACAATGGCTTTGGCTGGAATCGATTGCCAAAATCGTTCATGGCACAGAATACTGTATTCCTGCTTATGACAGCTCTCATCAGAAACTTCTACAAAGCTATTATGCAGAGATTGAAAACCCATGAATTTGGATTGCGTGCCACCAGCAGAATCAAGACCTTTGTTTTCAAGTTCATCTCTGTTCCTGCGAAATGGATTAAGACATCACGTAGGCATGTATTGAATATTTACTCAGACAACAATGCTTATGCCAACCTGTTCAAGACAGACTTTGGTTAAAGACCATGCTTTTCTGGTTAAACCAGCGTATTACCTCAAGTCGCTTTATGGGGTAAGGGGATTTTGTGTCTGCGACATTTCTGTTGTGCAAGAAATATGTACAATAAAATGAATTTTGTCGCTTTGCAAGCAAAATCCCACTAAACCCTATAGGTTGCGGATTTGAGG
>NZ_NPJG01000085.1 GCF_002251245.1 Prevotella sp. P5-92 | reverse complement strand
GATTTACGCTTGTTTTGATTTGCAACACTAAGATAAGTGAAAAATCTGACATGGCAAAATCCTGAGCAACTTTTTGTTGCTCAGGAACTTATAAATAAAGTTAAATCAAAGTGTTGCGGAATTAAGGTGAATCAAAAATATAAAGAAATACTAGAACAAGCAGGGATTCGCTCGACCGCGAATCGTCTGCTTGTACTCCAAACCTTGCACGAAACCGTGCAAGGTACTTTCGCGTTTTCTGATATTATGGAGAAGATGCCTTATATGGACGAATCCTCTGTCTATCGTACATTGACCTTGTTTGCTGAAAACCACATCCTTCACCATGTTGATGATGGCTCTGGCAAACAGAAATATTGTCTGTGCCGATGCGACTTGAAAGAAGGCGGGAATGAACTTCATCATCAGGGACACGTTCACCTGACGTGCATCAAATGCCACAAGACCATCTGCCTTGACAACATTATGATTCCACAAGTACCGATTCCCGATACCTTTACTGTCATCGAGTCAGAATATATCATAAAGGGATTGTGTGAGAAATGCAGAAATAAAGGGTAGTCTTGTGACAGTACGTATGCGCTTCGGGTTGCCATGGGAATGGATGTGGCTTTGGTCTTGAAGTCGTCTTTCATTACGTCGATGTTTATGGCCTTGGCAATGTGTCCAATTTCATGTTTTTTTACTGTTGAATCAACCATTTCCAACATGGAATAACCTCAATCACTCCATATTCATCTTCAATTATCTTTTCTTCATCGTAGGTGATGATTACTCTACGTTTGCAAGACAAGGCTTTTGGCAACTTCTTTCATCTCACTCTCATTCTTATCCAAATTGACCGTGGAATCATCTATTCTAGCCACCTCATAACCGATGCCAGATGTGGCTCCCATTATTATAGCAAAACGTATGTTACTCATATTTAATCGTAGATAGTGGCAACCAATGTATTTAATTATACCATCCGTCCGTATTTCATTTCATCGCCGTTGGCATCATACTGCTTGCGCTTGCCAACAGGAGGTTCAGTAAGTGTGATGCGTACAACAGCTGTGCGCGACATGCTACGTTCCACGGCGGCGTCAAAAGCATCCATGTGATTGGGTAGAAAACGTTGGCAAATGGCGCGAAGAGCCTCACGTTTCTCCTCATCATCCGTAACCATCTCAGCCTTGCCAAATGCTATGGCCGACTTGAATTCCAATGTAAAACTGCCGTCCTTCGGGCCTACCGTGGGCTTGCATTTGCTTACAGCATTCAGGCATACATGCGGATTTGTCCGCAGTATGTCCAACTTCTTTCCCTCGATGGCGCAATGGAAATAAAACGTATTCTCGTCGGTGCGAGCCAAAGACAAGGGAACGGAATAAGGCATCCCGTCGGCATCTGTCATACTCACTGTCATATATGGTGCCTTGTCCATCACTTCAAGTGCCCAGGAGGCATCCATTTCTCTGCTTTTCTTTCTCATAATTAGTACTTGTATAAAGTGAACAAAACTCCTTAACTTCCAAAAAGTTGAGCACATGCGAAACTTAAGTATGTGATATATCCTTCCTGGTCGTAACACCTGTGATATTTATTAATAAGGTCTATCAGGTGTTGCAGGGAAGGATTGTCGCAATGCAGATGACGGAAATGACAGTACTGACTGTCGTACCGTTCTCTTGAACCGCGGGACAGCCTTGCCTCAATGTCTTCGGGAATAAGGAACAAGGAGCGTTCGCCTAAGTGTATATGAAACTCGGTAAGGAAGATATGGATGCCGGCAAGGTCGAAGTCGCCGAAATGTACATATCGGTTGGGAATGTGTTGCAACCACGAGACGAGGTCGGTGGATTGCGGATAGCGTGAGACAAAGAGCAGTTGCGTGCTTCCAATGAATTGTTCAAACAATGTGCGTTGCTGGCGGATAAAGCGGAAGTTCTCCATGTTCTCTATGCCTACAACCACAACATCCTCCGGAATGCTGAACTCCTGCCAATCAGTCACAAACAGGAAACTTCCTTCCTCTGGACTAACCACGAACTTCTGACCATGCAGACTGCATACAATCGGCTCGTAGGAGTTGACGGGAAAGCCTGGACAGGAGCGTACGGTCAGCAGTTTGGAGTTGCCAGTTGTTGCGGCTTGTTTGGCACGTAATGCCTCCTCTGATAATAGCATCTCCCTCATCTGACTCAAGTCAGCCAGCCTCTCGTCCATAGCAGACAAGGCTTGACAGAAAGGGTGGGGTAGGGGGGCACGGAGTGTTCTGCGACTGCCATACGAGGTGCTTACAAGGATGCCTTCGCTTAGCATCTCGTCAACCCATTCTCCTCGCAGTTGGCTGGCTGGCAGCGACTCTCCATTGCGCAAGCGGATGAGTTTGTCGATGAGTGCAGTGGTTATCTTCATAGTTGTGAGATGAGTGGATGAATGATGGTCTTCGACTTGCCGTCCTTCTGCAGAAGATAGGTATAGCGGTAGTCGGTCACATTGTATGTGGTGGGCGATGAGTTGATGAGCAGGATGTTGCGTGCGTTGGCAAAGTCGAGTATGCCTTTCACGTTCTGCGGATGCAGCTTACCTATCTCGTCCATCATGCAATGGATGAGGAAGTCGCCGAACTTGCGGCTCACCTTCGCCTTGAACACGTTGATGAGCATGATGTTGATCATCGCCTTTACGAGTGTGTCCGTCCCCTCGCTGCCCACATGCGAGAGTTTGTCTGCCCAGCCCGTATCGTTGTCGTTCTCTATGATGCGAAACTGAAGCTGGAAGAGGTCGGAGAGCGAAAGGAATTGGCGTTGGGGATTGTCGGAGAGCGACTTCATGAAGTCGAGCAGATGAACTACCGCCTTCTGGTTCACCTCCTCACGATTAGCGGTGGAGAAGAGGTTCATCTCGCCCATAGCAAACTGGTTGTCGTCGTTGAACTCCTTGATGCGCTTCATCAGTTGCACCATCTTGTCGGCTGACGGCACCGACTGGAGTGCTATCAGCTTTATGACCCCCACGAAGTTACGCTCCTTGAAATCATTATTGATGTCATGGATAATCTTGTCAACGTCCGACTCGTGGCGTGTCAGTTCGCCCATCTCTTTCGACACACGGGCGAGTATGTCCACATAGCGTTCGCTGGTCCTGCGGCGGTATTCCTCAAGTTTGTTGTTGATGAGGAAGTCGTCGAGGTTGTTGGCGAAGTCAAGGTAATCCTCGTCGAGGGTCAGTTCGGTGCGGAAGTTGAAGGTGTTCTTCGCCGAGAAATTGGCTTTGAACACATTGACTCCCTGCTTAAACAGGTTTTGGCATTTCTGTCTTGACACGATAATGCTTGTGAGTTCGTCAACGGCCTGTCCGGGAGTGCGCAGAGTCTGCTTCTCCCTTGCATCAGTTAGCATTGGCGGACAGATATTCTCGTCGTGGGCGAAACGCTCTGCCTTTGTCAGTTCCTCTTCCAGTCGCAGCTTCTCGTCCCTTCGTCCGCTCAGTTCTCTGGCGATGGCGGTCAACTGACCGTCGTGCTTCTGCTTGCGCAGTGCGTATTTCCCGTTCAGTTGCGAGAGTTTGTCGGCAAGCATCCTCTTTAGGGTCTTGAGGTTCTCTTCCTGGTCGAAGAGTTCCTCCTTGTCATGACGGTAGTCATACACTAACTTGCGATGCTGCTCGATATACCTCAGTTCATTCTCCGAGGACAGTATCTTTGTCTTGCAGTCTTCCACTAAAGCCGTGTCTGCGCCACGTCCTTTCAGTTCCTCCACCTCCATCTGCCTTAGTTTCATCAGTTCTGCCTCGGCTTCTTTCTCGCGGAGCTTGGTTTCAGCCCGAATATCTTCCACTCGTTCCGTATGGCCCTTTTCGTTATTCCTCTTTGCCTCGTCATATTTCTTTTGTGCCGCGGTGATTTGCTTTTGTTTGTCGGCATTCATTTTTTCAAGATGCGCTTGTGCCTCTGTCATGCTGTGAGCCAACTCCAGCTGACGGGTGTTCAGTTCCTGCTGTCGCTGTTCAATGAGAGTCTTGCCCTTGGCTTCAAAGTCATCTATCTTTACTCGTATGGCTTTTCGTTGCTGTGGAATCATGTTCAGCTCAGCCTCGGCAATCGACTTCTTCTGTCTGAGTTCCTTCACTTTCGGACTAAACTGATGTTTCAAGTCCCCGATGGCTTTCTCCCTTTTCTCCTGCAGTCTATTCAGCTCAGCCTTGACACCATTCCCTTTGTTTTCCAGTGCCGTCTTCTCTTCTTGCAGTTGCTTGGGCTTCCTTACGTTAAGCGGAAGGTCGGCAAGGTCCAGTCTCACTCCATACAATGACGTACCCTCAGCTTTCTGTGGATGCAGACCTGTCTGATAGAGCACCTTTTCCTCATTGATCACCTTTCCGATGTTCTTCTCCCAGTCCTTTTTGTTTTCTTCGAGCCATTCATACAGAGAGCCTTTCGTGCGGTCGAGCATCTTGTCAATCTCGGCAATCTGCTCTTTGAGTGAATCCATTTGCGCCTGCTTTTCATCCATCTGGCGTTGATGTTTGGCAAGAGTCTCCACCTCCTGCTTGTCATATTCTGCCTGAAGTCGGTTAATCTCCGCTGTCTTGGCAGCTATTGTGCCTTGCAGTTCCTTATCCTTAAGACTCAGTTCGTTAAGCTGACTGTTCAGGGCATCCTTCTCTTCTTTAAATGGATTGAGATACTTTAGTTTCAAGAGTTCCTTTTCACAATCGTTCTGCTCAGAGCGTATGCTTTCCATCGAAGCCGACGCGGTGGCAATCTTCTCTTTGAATGAGAATTCTATCTCAGTGCGTGCCGTGTTGTATTCGTTGAGAAGACGCTCGTCCGTCTTCTGTTTGTCTTGACCTTCGAAGAGAATGCGTTCCTGCTGTGCGTGTCGGAATGTCTCCAATTGGTTGGTGACGTTCTGACAAAGTGCCTTGTACTTTGTCGTGATATCGTTGAAGCGTGCGGTAAGTTCGGCGAGTCTCTCCTTGAGTGTGTCCAGTTCCGCTTTCACGCCTTGCTCCTTGTCGTATCGTTTGATTACTTCCCCTATCTGCTCCTTGGCATAGAAGTCACGACGTTCCTTCAGTCGTTTCAGTTTTTCGTTTACGACACCTTGTTCCTGGTTGAGGCTCGATTTCTCCGCATCATGCTTCTGCTGCAGTTCCTCGAGCAGTCGTTTTTGCTTCTCCTGCTCCTGCATAAGCTCGGCAATCTTTGCCTCGATAAGGGGAAGCCGCTCGCGTGATATGCGCTCGGCATATTTCAGTTCGCCGCATAAGTCTGTGATTTGCTGTTTTATATAGAGCAACTCATGGTACGCCTTTACCACAGCCTCAGCCTGTTTCCTTACCACCGATTCTCCCTTTTGGTTCTGCTTGTACCAGCAGGAGATGTCGCGGTATTCCTGTTCAAAGTCAGCCACCTGACGTCGGAAATATCCCAAGTCAATATTAGCCTCCTCCTCACTCATCGAGCGGATGATAATGTCCTTGATGAAATTGGCGTCGAGGCGTGAGTTGAGGAACACGTTCTGAATGCTGCGCGGAATATTCTGATAGCGGTTGCTCTCCATCAGTTGGAAGCGCACGAACTCCTTGCCCACAGCCTGACGGTTGCCGTAGATGATATCGCGATACTGCTCGTAGCGGTCGATTATCTTGCTCATAAACACTCCGTTCAACCGCTCACGTATCACCTTGCTCTCTGCCGTCACCTCGCCATGTTCATCCACTATCCACTCTTTCTGATAGGCAGCATCCACAAACCTGTAGCATGCCCGGCCTGACGAACGGAATACAAGGATGGAGAAGGGGCCATGCTCATGCTCCACCTCATAGACCATATAGGAATTGGCATGAGGAAGATAGAACTCGTCGAACGATTTCATCTCCTTGGGGATGCCAAGATGTAGCTTGTCGGCATTATAAAAGAACAGGATTGCGCGGAGAAGTGTACTCTTGCCCACTCCCTGCGTGCCGATGAAATGCACATTGCCGTCCAACTTCACCTCGGCATAACGTATGTTGGCACTGTTGATGAAAATGATTTTCCGTAATGCTCTCATGCTTCTTCTGTTTCAATGATGGTGAGACAATCTATCAATTCTTCGATATAGTGGAATGCGGCAGTCACCTTGTAGGTGCCGTCAAGCTCATTCTCCAACTCCACAAAGCCTTGCCGCTCCAGGTCGGCGATGAGTTTCTCCATCTTCTCTTCGTTGGTTTTCACTTCGGGATAGAGGTTGCGTGCCTTTTCCTTCAGCTCGATGTCGCTGGAGAATTGCTCTAAGATGTTTGACTTCTGGAAGGAGAATCCCGAAGCAAAGGTATTGTTGAAAGTCTTGAGGAAATCCACACGGTCAATCCATAGGGCAAGACGCTGCACCTTGTCGGCAAGGTCAACCTTGTTTTCTGTGCGCGAGAAATAATAGTAGCCGTTGCCGCCTTCGAGCAGGAAGCCTATGCCACGGTAGTACTCCTGATAACTTTCAAAGTCATCCTCTATCGCATCGTAGAGGTGCGACCGCTGCTGTGATATGGAGTTCTGGGAGATGAATCCGCCCTTGCTCAGTATGTCGAATATTTCTTTCGTATAACGCATAATTATTATTTTTAGTTGACAAGTTGACGAGTTGTTACCGTCATCGCATATAACTTGTTTACTTGTCAACTTGTTTACTTGTCAACTTTGTTTAGAAAAAATCATTGGATATTCCATATTGCCGAATTGGCGATATTCTGCCGAAATTTGCATTTCGTCGAGATATTGTGTGGCAATCTGACAGAACAGCACCAACTTGGCTTCATCGTCCATGGGAATTCTGTAGTTGGAATAGTTCATAATGAAATGGAAGAGGTGGTCGCCTGATGCCATGAAGGCATTCTTCACCTCACTTATATCAACCATCTGGAGCATCTGTCGCTGCTCGGTAAGTTCCTCAGCAGTCAATGGTTCTGCCAGGTTGCCTTTCTTCAGGCGGCTGTTGCCTTTTCCTTTGGCAATATCCTGGACGATTTTCAGTCCCTCTTCCGTATTGCGCAGCATCGACAAGGAGACCTTTAGCGGATAACGTGGGCGAGGCTCCATCCAAACGGGGTTTCTCGCCGAGAGCTTTGCCCTGATGTCGGTATTTGTGTCCAACAACATTTGGTCGTGCAGATATTTCAGCTTCTGCACTTTCTGGAACAGTCGGTTCTGATATTCTATCAGATTCAAGTAGTTGATAATCTGGCGGTCAAGTTCCAGCAGATTGTGATACACCTCGCGCAACTGCAACTTCACGTCGGTCACTATCTCCTTCAGCTGCACGTCCATGGCAACTATGAAGAACGTGGTCTGCTTTTCGTCAATCACCCGCTCACACTCGTTTATCAGCACAGCTATGTCATGCCGCTTCTCATCTAAATGGACGAGTTTCTTTTTCTTGATGGCGAAGGTAGGCTCGTTCTTGTAGGTGTTGTCGATGTTGCGTTTCAGGTCGATGACATTCCTTAGCGTTGTCAACGCTATCTTGCGGAGCATCCGCTTCACGTCGCGCAGGTAGCCGTATTTCCTGCTTGGGTTGTTCTCGCTGAGATAATAGTCGATGGCATTGTTCAGCGAGTCGATGCTCTCCTTCACGCTCGCCACGTTGATGTCCTCGTTCACCTCCAGCACTTCCTCAAAGAAGGAGAGATAGACATCCTCCAACTCCACGAAGTCGGCATTCTCACGTATGATGCCGTAGCGGCGCAGAAACTCAATGCTCTCGTCCCTCTTACTGGCCAATTCACGTGCCAGGTCGTATCGGAACGACAGCCGCTTCCTGTCCTGGAAGAGAGCATGCAGCAACTTTCGCTCCCTGTCCAAGGCACGTATCAGTTCGTCGAGCGAACGGAAATGAGAGATATTGTCCATAATGTCTTAGTCATTCATTTTTATCATGCTGATTCAATGTATTTAATCATTCCATCCGTCCGTATTTCATACCTTGTCAATCCTTCTCGAAATCCACAGCGCGGTTGATATAGTCGTTGAAGGGCTTTACGGTTTTGAACAGTTCTGCCACACGAGTTACAAGGTCGGGCTGGAGAATGAAATCGTCGTCGAGATATGTAACCAATGAATAACTTTTAAGACGCATGAAGTCGGCGTATGGGGCGTCAGCGGGATAATCCTTTGGCACTCGCTTCAGCGCTCCGTCCATATCCACCTTGAACGAAGGGTGAGCAACATCAAGCACATCCTCCTTGAACTCCTCCCAACCGAAGCTGATATCCTCGCGAAGCATCTTTACGACGCGAGGCTCAAAGCAATAGTTGCCCGATGCTATCATGTGGCAATGAGGGTATTCATTCCCTGTTCCTGTTCCCACATGGAAGTAATATCCGGCGTGCATGGATTTCTTGCCGCCTTTTGACAAGAACACTCCAAAATGAGTCTTGTAAGGACTTTTGTCGGCACTGAAACGTGTGTCGCGATAGATGCGATAGGTGCAGTCCTTTACAGAGAGTAGGGCAATGTCTGGGTCATATTGTCCTACTGCCTGAATAAGTTCTCCGCAAAACTCATTCCAACGCGACAATACCTCCTGATAGCGTCGCTTGTTGGCATTAAACCACTCCTTATTATTATTGCGCGATAGGTCGAGCAGGAAATCAATTATCTCTTTCATTTTATTTTCATTCTTATATTACTCAACCTCCTTAACTTCTGTAATATTGTCCTTCATACCAAAGGGAGTAATATTATGTTTTTTATATAATTAGGTTGCAAAGTTAATACAAATCTAAGATATTACAAAATTAAAGTGCCAAAACTTAATAAAACACGTGTTGTTTTCTGTTTATGGCGTGCTTAAAGTAGGTCTCATAGAACGGTTTAAGCACGCTATAAACAAATATCCTCCATATTAGCGGCATATAGCGGCACATTAGTCATCAAGTCCTGCTCACGATAGTCGGACATCGACAGGCGGATGGCATGCAGCGAGGGATAGCGGGCTATAAAGGCAGAAAGACTCTTGGTGACTTAGACTAGAAATAGTTGTCACTTCTTTTGCCTCCTAAAGTGACAACTTTTTCTAGTCTAAGTCATAGGGCAGTATGCTTTTTATGGTTGCCAAAATTGACTTCTGATGTAAGTTTTAATAATGTAACATCTATTGGAGAAAGTGCTTTTGAGAGATGTGGCGATGGATGGCTCAATTTGACAATCAATGATCTTGATTGTTATGAAATTTCTGATGCTGCATTCCGTAACTTTAATGGCACTGTGAATTTGAATGGTACAGTCAAAGTTATCTATCAAAATGCTTTCTGCAATTCTAATAATAATGAAAATTTTATAGTGAATGCTACACTAAGTGGAATTACAGAGATTCACCAAAATTGGCTCTACAGATTATGTCCGTGGATAACCCACACAAATCTGTAGAGCCAAAAAAACACCCGTTTTGGGCAAGGTACCTTCGTCAAGCGATGAAGGTACCTTCGTCATCTTCTCTCCAGTTCTATCAGGAACTTCTTCTTGTCCAATCCTCCTGTGTAGCCAGTCATTGAATGGTTGCTGCCAATGACACGATGGCAGGGGATAAGAATGTCGATGTCGTTGGCACCGATGGCTTGTGCCACAGCCCTTACTCCCTTCGCATTGCCGATCTTGGTGGCTATCTCCATATATGTCCTCGTTTCCCCGTATGGGATGTCGACCAACGCCCTCCATACCAGGAGCTGAAAATCAGTACCGAAGGGATGCAGAGGTATATCGAACGTCTTGCGGTGGCCTGCGAAATAGTCGTCAAGCTGCCTCTTTGTCTGTTCGACGACTGGGGAAGACTCTACTCGGAAATCCACATTCATATATCGCCCAATCCTGCGTATGTTTCGTTTGGCACACGCCATTCCGCTCCAGTCGCACAGACACAGCTCATGGCCCATCGAAGCTAAGACGAGTTCACCGCATGGCGAACTGTAATGTTGTATGCTGATCCTCTGAACTTTTTCTCTATCCATGCTGCAAAGTTACGAAAATGGTTTTACTTTTGAGGAGCCTCACCTGACAATTTGCCTTCTCGTTTGCATAAATTAACTCATCGCTCCCCATGACGTAACTACTCAGCACCTTGTAAACAAAGGAACATGACGCCTAAGTGTTAATTCATCCTAAATACTACTGCTGTGCGATTAAACCTTTTACCCTTTTGTCAGTCATATAACCAAAAGCAACATTCATCTGATGTTTGTGACAAGATAATAAAAAATGATGCATCGAAATAATTAAATTAGTAACAATAAAAAAGGAACATTATGAAGAAAATTTTTGTATTTGCCTTGGCAGTCCTTTTGGGCGCAGGCACCATGTCGGCACAGCGTGAAGGCGGTCCTCGACGAATGTCAACAGAAGAGCGTGTAGAACATATGGCAAAGGCTCTTGACCTCACTGCCGAGCAGCAGAAGAAGATAATCGACATCTACAAGGGATTCGAGTCGAAGCGTCAGGAAGGCACACGCCCCACACGTGAGGAGATGCGTGCTGAGTTTGAGAAGATAGACAAAGAGGTCAACGCCGTGCTCACCGACGAGCAGAAGAAAAAGTATGAGGAGATGAAGCAAGCTCGTCGTCGCGGTCCTCGTCGGTAATCCTCTCTTCTTCAGGCAATTTTTATAGGTTGAAGAGCAAGTGGGTCTTCTGTGTCATGGTGGGAAAAGCCTTGGCAGGAGACCCTTCTTCTTGTGTGGAAAAGGGGTGTGTGGGACATTATCATTCGCAAAATGAAAGCGGTGCCGAGGCAGTTGCCTCAGCACCGTTTCGTATATTAACCAATCGTCACACGTATTGTTTCACTACCATACAACTCGTCACTCCGAGAGTTGTAGCAATAGCAGACAATGCTGCCACAATGAGCTGCCACTGCCTCCGTCGGTGTTGTCAGGGTCCTCAACGTCGCCGCCGTCGCCCGAGGTCACGTTCTTGATCACTTTGCCGTCGCGGTTGTAGCAGGTGATGTTGATGGCAGTGTCGTGAAGTGCGCATTTGATGTCAACGCTTGGGGTGAAGATCACTCGTCGGGGGGTGATGAGCGATGTAAAGTGTCTTTCTGCCCACTAATTGATGCAACATATTGTTGAACAAAATAAAGGGGAGACTACTCGTTAGAGCGGCCTCCCCTTTAACCTTTATAATTATATTTGATTTATTTTGCGTAAGCTACGCTGCGAGTCTCGCGGATGACGGTGATCTTAACCTGTCCAGGATAAGTCATCTCGTTCTGGATCTTGTTGGCGATTTCGCCAGAGAGTGCTTCGGTCTCGACGTCGTCCATCTTGTCGGCACCTACGATGACGCGCAGCTCGCGACCTGCCTGGATGGCGTAGGTCTTGGTCACTCCCGGATAGCTCATGGCAATGGCCTCAAGGTCGTTTAGACGCTTGATGTATGCCTCTACAATCTCGCGGCGTGCGCCTGGTCGGGCTCCGCTGATGGCGTCGCACACCTGTACGATAGGGGCGAGCAGTGTGTTCATCTCGCACTCGTCGTGGTGGGCGGCAATGGCGTTGCAGATGTCGGGCTTCTCCTTGTATTTTTCCGCTATCTTGGCTCCGTAAAGTGCGTGTGGCAGTTCGCTCTCCTCGTCAGGCACCTTGCCGATGTCGTGCAGCAGTCCGGCGCGTTTTGCCTTCTTAGGGTTGAGTCCTAACTCAGACGCCATCACGGCACAGAGGTTGGCTGTCTCGCGTGCGTGCTGCAGCAGGTTCTGTCCGTAAGAGCTGCGGTACTTCATCTTTCCGACAATACGTATCAGCTCGGGGTGGAGTCCGTGGATGCCGAGGTCGATAGCGGTGCGCTTACCGGTCTCGATCACCTCGTTGTCGAGTTGTTTCTTTACCTTCTGCACCACCTCTTCGATGCGTGCAGGGTGGATGCGGCCGTCGGTGACGAGCTGGTGGAGAGCCAAGCGGCACACTTCGCGGCGTATGGGGTCGAATGCAGAGATGACGATGGCCTCTGGTGTGTCGTCAACGACGATTTCGACGCCTGTGGCGGCTTCGAGAGCACGTATGTTACGTCCTTCGCGTCCGATGATGCGTCCCTTCACCTCGTCGTTGTCGATATGAAATACGCTGACGCTGTTCTCGATGGCCGTCTCGGTAGCCACTCGTTGTATGGTCTGTATGACTATCTTGCGAGCCTGCGCGTTGGCGTTGAGCTTGGCTTCGTCCATAATCTCGTTGATGTAGCTCTGCGCGTCGGTGCGGGCCTCGTCTTTCATTGCTTCCACGAGGCGTTGTTTTGCCTCGTCGGCCGAGAGACCAGATAGCTCTTCGAGTTTCTCGCGCTCCTTGAGCTGCATCTTTTCGAGTTCCTCGTGTTTCATGGCGAGCATCTTCTTCTCGTTGTCGATGCGCGTTTGCTGGTTGTCGAGGTCGTTCTTGCGTCTTCCCAGTTCCTCTTGGCGCTGGTTGAGCGAGAGCTCGCGCTGCTTGAGTCTGTTCTCGCTCTGCTGGATGTGCTGGTTTCTCACCTGCACTTCCTTTTCGAGTTCGCTCTTCTTGTTGAGGAATTTTTCCTTTACTTCGAGAAGTTTTTTCTCCTTGATCACTTCCGCTTCTTTTTCCACGGTGGCCATCATTTCGTTGTACTTACCTTTCAGCACGTACTTGAAGAAAAGATATCCACCCACTCCACCTAAGATGAGTGTTGCGGCGGCTATAATAATTGTCAAAATCATAAATAGTTATTTAATTTAAAAGTTAAAAAAATGTTCTATTTCTTATTGATTCCCAGCGCATAGTCGATGTCGGCAGAGAGGCGCTCGATGGCCTTGTCGTAGGGACTGACATCGTTTTTCTGTGCTTCTATTTCGTATAGCAGAGCAATATCAATGAGAGTCATAAGGGCGATGGTGTGGTCGCTCTTATGTGTTTTGAACATTTCGGCGTACTTGTTGTATCTTTCGGTAATGAACTTTGCCGCCCTACGGTAGAGCGGTTCGTCCTCGGGTCTCACGGCGATGGTGAAATCCTCGTCGTACACATGTATGCGTATATGCTGTTTTTTGAGGTTGTCTTCTGCCATTGGGAATCGTGGGTGTTGTTAATCTTGTTCGGAGAGCAGAGTGATGCACTTGTTGACGTGTCTGATGAGAAGCGTGAGGCGTGCTTTCGTGGCCTGGATGTCGTTGTCGCTGACTGCTATCATCTTCGCCGTCTTGTAGTCGTTGAACTTCTGCTTTGTCTTATTGAGCTCGTCCTGCAGTCTCTTGTTTGCGGTTTCGCTTTTTTCGAGCATGGCATAGAGCTCCTCGTTCTCCTCTTTCAGTTTCTTGTAGTGGAGGATGAGGTTTCGGAGCTTTGCCTCGAAAGCGGCTAATGTGGTTTCGCTTGGACTCATGTTCTGTTGCTCAATAGTTTGTTACAAAGGTATCGCTTTTTTTCCAAATAATGGATGATGAAGTCGAAAATTTAAGTTTTTTTATTTCTTTATGTCTTCATCCTTTGGTCTCGGCTCTTTCTTTGCGAGCATCACGACTTTCTCGGCGAAGAGTGCTGTCCACTGCTGCGAGAAGCCGAGCTTGGCGGCGTACTGTCTCACGCCAACGGCGGTCTTGAGTACGGCAGCGTCGGTGTAGTCGTTTTTGTTGAAGATGTCGTCAACAGTCTTGTTGATCAGCGAGCGCAGGGTCTTCTGCATGAACGAGGGTA
This sequence comes from Prevotella sp. P5-92, assembly GCF_002251245.1. Lineage (GTDB taxonomy): Bacteria > Bacteroidota > Bacteroidia > Bacteroidales > Bacteroidaceae > Prevotella. The sequence continues at coordinate 42,786 of NZ_NPJG01000085.1, read as the reverse complement.
AGCGCAACTTGAACTTCATAAGGTTGCTCAGCAGCATCATGAGGTCTTGAGTGAAGTTCTGGAACTGTATCATATAGGTCTGCACGTCTTGTAGCCTTCTGCAGCGCTTCCGCAGGCTGGAGTCGATTTCCTTGAAGAAGAAGTCGTCGATATCGTACATGTCTTTCAGCATCTTCTTGCATCGTGTGCGTTCGCCTATGCCGAGGCGGTTGTTCACGGTAGGCACGTGCAGTGTGGTCTTAAACACTCTGAGGTCGGGCAGGGCGGCGAGGTTTGTAATGCCGAGGTCTGCTGCCATGGCTGCCTGGAAATATACTCTTATGAGGGTCATGAAGTCCTCCATTCCTCCTGTCTTCTGTTGTTGTTCGGCGTCTTTTCTGCCGAGGATTTTTGATAGTATGCTCATTTATTTCGTTTTTGTGTGCAAAGTTACATCTTTTTCTTCAGATTATAGATTTTTTTTGTGACAAAATTGCCGTATATGGCGATTTTTTCTTCCAAAAGTGGTGTGGATGCAGAAAAAAGCAGAGCCACCGTCATGGATTTTGACGATGGCTCTGTAGGGTTATGTGTAAGATGTGTTATTCTTACTTTACCTTTGCAACGATGGCCTTAAAAGCCTCAGGGTTGTTGACAGCGAGGTCAGCGAGCACCTTGCGGTTGATTTCGATACCAGCCTTGTTGAGTGCGCCCATGAGTACTGAGTAGCTCATGCCTTCGAGGCGAGCGGCAGCGTTGATACGCTGGATCCACAGTGCGCGGAAGGTGCGCTTCTTGTTGCGGCGGTCACGGTAAGCGTAGGTAAGACCCTTCTCCCATGTGTTTTTTGCTACGGTCCAAACATTCTTGCGTGCGCCATAGTAGCCGCGAGTAAGCTTTAAAATTCTTTTTCTCTTTGCTCTTGAAGCAACGTGATTTACTGATCTTGGCATAGTTTTTCTTACTTTAAAATGTTAGACAATAAGGGATTAACGGAGACACAACAGGTCACGAACCTGCTTCAAGTTTGTGCTATCCACGATAGTGTCGTGAACGAGGTTGCGCTTTTGCTTCTTTGTCTTCTTTGTCAGGATGTGACTGTGAAAGGCGTGAGCTCTCTTAATCTTACCTGTACCGGTGAAACGGAATCTCTTCTTCGCTCCGGAGTTTGTCTTTACTTTTGGCATTTTTTTAATGTTTTAATTTGTTGTTATTTATTATATGGTGGCAACGCATATACCGGGCGTTACGCACTTATTCCTTTATGTTCTTTACTCTTTTATGTTCTTTATTTTCTCCTTTACGGCGTCGCTCATCTTGGCGTTGGCGAACAGGCCGCCGTTGGCCGGAATCTCTACCAAGGCGTCGTCGGCAGTCTCAGCGGCTTTCTGTCGCGGAGCCTCTTTCTGCTCGGCGGCTTTCTTCTCGCGGTCGAGGGCCTGCTGGCTCTTCTTGGCTGCACCGGCTTTCTTTGGCGCGAGGTAGAGGAACATCTTCTTTCCTTCGAGCGAAGGCATGTGCTCTACCTTGCCGAATTCCTCAAGGTCGTTGGCGAAACGAAGCAGAAGCACCTCTCCCTGCTCTTTGAACAGGATGGAGCGTCCGCGGAAGAAGACGTAGGCGCGAACCTTGTTGCCGTCCTCGAGAAACTCCTTCGCGTGCTTGAGCTTGAACTGGTAGTCGTGCTCGTCGGTCTGTGGTCCGAACCTTATTTCCTTCACCTCCACCTTCACCTGCTTGGCCTTCATCTCCTTGGCGCGTTTTTTCTGCTGGTAGAGGAACTTCGAATAGTCGATAAGACGACATACGGGTGGGTTGGCGTTTGGCGAAATCTCGACCAAATCCACTCCTTGCTCACGAGCCATGTCTAATGCTTGGCGTGTAGGAACCACTGTAGATCCGCCGTCTCCTACGATGCGGACTTCTCGTACACGTATCTGTTCATTAACACGGTACTGATTTTTTATATTGTCATTCTTCATTCAACTATTTTTGTGAAAATCGGCTGCAAAGGTACTAAGAAAAATGAAAATTTAAGAATAAACTGTGAAGAATTTCTTTCTTAGCTTCTTTCTTTTAACATTTTTTACGCATTTAGGCCTATCATTTCGAGGAATTGTTGTTCGTTTATTATCTTAACTCCTAATTTTTCAGCCTTTTGCAGTTTGGCAGGACCCATATTGTCGCCAGCGAGAAGGTAGCTTGTCTTGGCGCTGATAGAGCCAGTGTTTTTGCCTCCGTGCTGTTCGATGAGTGTCTTGTATTCGTCGCGGCTATGGCGCTGGAAGACGCCGCTGATGACGATAGTCAGGCCTTTGAGACGATCGGTGTGGCCGGCGAGTTGTTCTTCCGAGAGGCTCATCCTGAGGCCGTAGTCCTTGAGTCGTCTGACGATGGTGGCGTTCTCGTCATTTTGGAAGTAGCTGATGACGCTCTTTGCCATTATCTCTCCTATGCCGTCGATGTGGGTGAGCTCGTCGAGGGTGGCTGCCTGGAGCCGGTCGATGTCTTTGAAGTGCCGTGCGAGTGTCTTTGCCGATGTCTCGCCCACGAGACGTATGCCTAAGGCGAACACAACGCGTTCGAATGGCACTTCGCGCGAGGCGGCGATGCCCTCCACTATTTTCCTTGCCGACTTCTCGCGGCTGCCGTCGCCATTGATCTGTTGCACGTCGATGTCGTATAGGTCAGCTATGTTTTTGATGATACCCCGGCGATAGTACTCGTCTATGGTCTCGGGGCCGAGCGAGTCGATGTTCATTGCCCTGCGCGAGATGAAGTGTTCGATACGTCCCTTTATCTGAGGCGGGCAGCCGTCGTCGTTGGGGCAGTAGTGTACGGCTTCGCCCTCGTATCTCACCAAGGGAGTGCCGCATTCGGGGCAGCACTTGATGAACTCCACCCGTGTGGCGTCTGCCTGACGCGAGTCGAGGTCAACTCCTACTATCTTCGGTATGATCTCTCCTCCCTTTTCTACATACACATAGTCGCCTATGTGGAGGTCGAATGAGCGGATGAAGTCTTCGTTGTTGAGTGTGGCGCGTTTCACCGTCGTGCCTGCAAGCTGGACGGGTTCCATGTTTGCCACGGGGGTGACGGCTCCAGTGCGTCCCACCTGGAACGTCACGTTGATGAGTCTGGTGCGCTCTCTCTCAGCCTTGAACTTGTAGGCTATTGCCCATCGCGGACTCTTGGCAGTGAAGCCCAAGGCGCGCTGCTGTCTGAGGCTGTTCACCTTCAGCACGATGCCGTCGGTGGCCACGGGCAGGTTCTTGCGCTCGGTGTCCCAGTAGTCGATGAAGTCATAAATCTCGTCGAGCGAGTGTACTTTTTTCATGCCCTTGCTGATCTTGAATCCCCATTGTGAGGCTTTTTCGAGGTTTTCGTAGTGGCCTATGGAGGGGAGCTCTTCACCTATTATATAATATAGGTATGCGTCGAGTTGACGGCTTGCCACGAGAGCTGACGAGAGGCTCTTCAAAGTGCCGCTGGCGGCGTTGCGTGGGTTGGCGAAGAGCGGTTCTTCGGCTTTCTCACGCTCGGCGTTGAGGTGGTTGAACACGTCCCACGGCATGAGTATTTCGCCTCTGATCTCAAACGAGGCGGGGTAGGCGGAGCCGGTGAGCACGAGCGGTATGGACCTTATGGTGCGCACGTTGGCGGTGACGTCGTCGCCGCGCACGCCGTCTCCACGTGTCACAGCCCTGACGAGTCTTCCATCCTCGTAGGTGAGGCTGATGGACAGACCGTCGTATTTCATCTCGCAGCACACCTCAAAGTCCTCGCCTTCCAGTCCTCGCTTCACACTGTCGTACCAGTCGGCCACTTCCTGCTGGTTGTAGGTGTTGGCAAGCGAGAGCATGGGGTAGCGGTGGGCCACGCTCTGGAAGCCACCCATGAGGTCGCTGCCCACACGTTGGGTGGGTGAGTTGGGGTCGTACATCTCGGGATGAGCCTTCTCAAGACTCTCTAACTCGTGCATCATGTAGTCGAAGTCTTGGTCGCTGATGACAGGCTGGTTTTCCACGTAGTAATGTATGTTATGCTGGTGGAGCTGCTGGCGCAGTTCGACGATTCTCTCTTTCTCGTTTCTCTCTTTTTCGTCCATTGTTTTTGATATTTGGGGGCAAAGTTACATATTTTTGATGAGAAAAGCCCTCTTTGTGAGAAAAAAAATTAAAAGATTTTGTGATGTAGCATAAAAGGTGTAATTTTGCAGTCCAAAATAAGTATATATGATATCAGTAGAACAACTAAAGGTGGAGTTTGGCGTCAAGCCGCTCTTTTCAGGTGCCTGTTTCGTGATCAACGACCGCGACCGCATCGCCCTTGTTGGAAAGAACGGTGCAGGCAAATCGACCCTCCTCAAGATACTCTGCGGCAAGCAGAAGCCCACGGAAGGCGTTGTGGCTGTGCCTAACGACACCACCATTGGCTATCTGCCGCAGGTGATGATCCTTCAGGACGACACCACCGTCAAGGACGAGGCGCGCAAGGCGTTTGCCAATGTCAACGAAATGCAGCGGCGCGTTGACGACCTCAACAGGCAGTTGGCGGAGCGTACCGACTACGAGAGCGAGGACTATGCACGCCTTGTGGAGACGTTCACCTCCGAGCACGAGCGACTTCTGATGATGGGAGCCGAGAACTGCGAGGCGGAGCTGGAGCGCACTCTGTCTGGATTGGGCTTCACACGCGAGGACATGGTCCGTCCTACGAGTGAGTTCTCTGGAGGATGGCGAATGAGGATCGAGCTGGCAAAAATCCTGCTTCAGAAGCCCGACGTGCTGCTGCTCGACGAGCCCACCAACCATCTCGACATCGAGTCGATACAGTGGCTGGAACAGTTTCTCAGCACACAGGCCAAGGCTGTGGTGCTGGTGAGTCACGACCGCGCCTTCATCAATAATGTCACCAACCGCACGTTAGAAATCTCGTGTGGCAAGGTGATTGACTACCGCGTGAAGTATGACGAGTATGTGAAGCTGCGCCAGGAGCGTCGCGAACAACAGTTGCGAGCATACGAGAACCAGCAGAAGGAGATTGCCGACATAAAGGACTTCGTGGAGCGTTTTCGCTACAAGCCCACCAAAGCCGTACAGGTACAGAGCCGACTCAAGCAGCTTGAGAAGATCGTGCCAATAGAGATAGACGAGGTGGACAACTCAGCACTCCATCTGAAGTTTCCGCCCTGCCTTAGAAGCGGCGACTATCCCGTCATCTGCGACGAGGTGAGGAAAGACTACGGACAGCACACCGTCTTCGACCACGTGAACCTCACCATAAAACGTGGCGAGAAAGTTGCGTTCGTGGGGCGCAACGGAGAGGGAAAGTCAACACTCGTGAAATGTATCATGGGCGAGATTCCCTTCACTGGCGGACTGAAGGTGGGACACAACGTCCAGATAGGCTATTTCGCGCAAAACCAAGCGCAACTCTTGGACGAGAGCCTCTCGGTGTTTGAAACCATCGACAATGTGGCGCGAGGCGAGATACGCTTGAAGATAAACGACATCCTCGGTGCGTTCATGTTCGGTGGCGAAGCGTCGGAGAAGAAGGTGAGGGTGCTGAGCGGTGGCGAGCGCAGCCGACTGGCAATGATAAGGCTACTGCTCGAACCCGTCAACCTGCTCATCCTCGACGAGCCCACCAACCACCTCGACATGCCCTCGAAAGACGTGCTTAAGGAAGCCATAAGGGCCTTCGATGGGACGGCAATCATCGTGAGCCACGACCGCGAGTTCCTCGACGGACTGGTTAGCAAGGTCTATGAGTTTGGCGGTGGAAAGGTGCGCGAACATATAGGAGGCATCTACGACTTCCTCCGCGAACACCAGATAGAGAATCTCGACGCCCTCGGAGGCAAGTCGCTCGCGGCAGTAACACAGGCACAGTCGTCGCCGAAGACTGCCCAACAACATAACTCTAATGCAGCAGACATACCCGTGACCGACAGTAAGATGAGCTACCAGGAAAGGAAAGAGATGCAGAAGAAAATCTCCAAGGCGGAAAAAACCGTGAAGGAGTCGGAACGCAAGATTGAGAGCATGGAGAAACGACTGAAAGAACTCGACGACATACTCTGCCACCCTGAAAACGCCAGTGACATGACTATCATCACCGAATACACCTCGACAAAGAAAGCTCTCGACGAGGAGGTGGAACGATGGGAGGAGGCGGAGATGCAGCTCGACGAACTAAAGGCTACGATGGGATAAGACCACGGCAAGACAAGAAAGAACAACGAAAAATCGAAATAATTATGGAACTGAAGAATTTATTGACTGTAATCACAATGGCTACCGTCACCATGGGAGCCGCGGCGCAAGACAACCTCACAGCAGGTGTGTCGGCCGACAATCTCGACAAGACCGTGCGTCCTGCCGACGACTTCTACTCCTTCGCCTGCGGAGGATGGATGAAAGCCAACCCGCTGCCAGCAGCATACTCCAGGTACGGCAGCTTCGACCAACTGGCCGAAAACAACAACAAACGGATCAACGCCATACTCGACGACCTGAAAAACGCCGACTACAAGCCTGGAACCACAGAACGAAAGTTGAGCGACCTCTATAAACTCGCCATCGACCAGCAGCGACGTAATGCCGACGGCGTGAAACCACTCATGGAAATCATCAACCGCATGGAGAAAGCAAAGACCGTGACACAGCTCTTCGACATCCAACTCGAACTCGCTGCATACGGCGACAACGAGTTCTTCGGAGCTTACTACGGCACTGACCGCAAAAACTCAAAGCAGAATATCCTCAACGTGTGGCAAGCCGGAATAACACTCAGACAGAAGTCGTACTACATAGACGAAGACCCAGCAACCACAGCCATCAGGGAGGCTTACAAGAAACATATCGTCAGCATGTTCAAACTCTTGGGTTTCAGCGAGAAAGCTGCGCAGGCAAAAATGCAGAACATCATGAAGCTTGAAACCACATTGGCTAAGGCGTCGAAGTCGCCGGCTGAGCTCCGCGACCCTGAGGCCAACTACAACAAGATCACACGCGAGGAGTTTAACAGACGTTACCCCAACACTCAGCTCGACCGTCAGCTCAAGGCAACAGGCATCGACCTGAAATATATTGATGAGGTGGTTGTCGGACAGCCCGACTTCGTGGCGGCTGCCGACAAACTCATCGGTAGTCTCACACCTGCCGAATACCGTGACTATATGGAGTGGGGACAGATTATGGACGCTGCAGACCTGCTCAGCGACGACATCATAGCAGCGAAATTCGACTTCTTCGGCAAGACCATGTCGGGACGAAAGGAAAACTTCCCGCTGTGGAAACGAGCCACACAACAGGTGGAAGGAGTGATGGGAGAGGCTCTCGGAAAGATCTATGTGGAGAAGTACTTCCCTGCATCGTCAAAAAAACGCATGGTGACTCTCGTGCGTAACCTGCAGACTGCCCTCGGCGAACGCATCAAGGCTCAGGACTGGATGGGAGAAGAGACAAAGAAAAACGCTCTCGACAAACTCTCTACCTTCTATGTAAAGATAGGATACCCCGACAAGTGGGAAGACCTCAGCCAACTCACCATCGACCCCTCAAAATCGTACTACGAGAACATGAAAGAGTGCTCGCGCTTCTGGCTGAAACGAAGCCTCGAAAAAACACTAGGCAAACCCGTCGATCGAGACGAGTGGCACATGACACCACAGACCGTCAACGCATACTATAACCCCACCACAAACGAGATCTGCTTCCCCGCAGGAATCCTTCAGCCGCCATTCTTCGACCCTGAAGCCGACGACGCTTTCAACTACGGTGCCATCGGTGTGGTCATCGGACACGAGATGACACACGGTTTTGACGATAGCGGACGCAATTACGACAAAGATGGTAACATGAACGGATGGTGGACAGAAGACGATGCGAAGAAATTTAACGAAAAGGCTGACCAGCTCGACCGCTTCTTCTCTGACATCAAGGTGCTACCCGACCTTAACGCCAACGGACGATTCACACTCGGAGAGAACCTTGCCGACCACGGAGGACTGCAAGTAGCTTGGACAGCATACCAAAACGCCACAAAAGGCAATAAACCCGCAGAAAAAGAGGGGTTTACAGCAGACCAACGATTCTTTATGGCCTATGCTGGAGTGTGGGCAGGCAACATCACCGATGAGGAAATACGCAACCGAACAAAGAGCGACCCGCACTCTCTCGGACGATGGAGAGTGAACGGAACACTGCCACATATCGACGCCTGGTACGAGGCGTTTAATGTGAAAGAAGGCGACAAACTTTACCTCCCAAAGAGCCAAAGACTGGATCTCTGGTAAAACCACAAATTTTAAAATATTAAAATAAAGACCACTGGATTTAAAAAAATCTGGTGGTTTTTTTTGGTATTTAAAGAAAAATTTATATCTTTGCACGCAATAAACCGTATTCCTTGTGTTCGTCTAATAAAACAGACGCACAAAAAATAAACCAATTGAAACCTTTTATGGACGATAATAACATTCAGACAGACATAAACGAACTGGAACAGACACTGCCCAAAACACTGTCGAAACAACTATTCCAGACAATGGATTCAGACAACGAGATGATGCCTTTTGAATCCATAGGACAGATGCAATACCAGCAGGCTGACGCAATGACCATTTGCCCTAACTGTGGTGCTACAATGTCACAAGGCTCCGACTTCTGCGAGGCTTGCAAACACTACGTCAAGTACGACACATGCTCCTTCTGCGGAGCACAACTGCAAGGCGACGAGGCCTACTGCCCTGAGTGCGGAAACCCAAGGGGCGGAGTGGTCTGTCCACGATGCAATACGATGAACGACTTCGCCTTCTGCAAACAGTGTGGGATGCCCCTTACAGACGAGGCTAAACGACTCCTCCATCAGGTAAGGCAGACTCCCGAATATATGGAGATGCAGAAGATTGCAGACAAACTCTGCGAACTCGACAAGGCCGTGCCGATGACCTCAGAAATCGAGGTAATGCACGAAAAAGCCAATCAGGCTCTCCGCGACCGAGTGCTCAAACTGCTCGCCGAAGACCGAGGAGAGACTAATCCCGTCATTCCCGAGATAAAGTCGAAGAGAATAACACAAGAAGATTATAAGGAAAACAAAAAAACACTCACCGACCAACTCATGGAGGCATTGGACGCACTGAAAACTCAGCCAATGGAAAAGCCGGTAGAGGCAAGAAACTATGCCATGGCGATGAAACCGGCTGGACTCAGACTCGCCTGGAAATGCAACTATAAGAATGCCATTCACAGCAGCCCTTGCGGATGCGCAAAGCCTCACCTCGGAGGAAAATGGATTATTCTCGGACAGAATACTAAAACAACTAAAGACTGACGACAATGGATGAAAGTACGATAAGAGGCATGGGCAACAACGATGTGACGCTAAACAGCGTGACACTCAACGACGAGACGTTCAACAGTTTGACACTTAACGACGGGACACTAAGATCCGACGCGAAGCTCAACGACGCGACAAATATTACCCTCTCGCATGCCAATGCCATGCTCGACGTCACTGGACGTATGGACGACGATGGACAGTCGCAGATGCCTAACAACGATAGCATCGACACCGATACGTTTGAAATAAACAACACATACTACCGAAAGGTAAGATGCCTGAGCGACAACTCTGGAGAGGCACAGGTGTTCCTCGTGGAAAACAACGGAGAACTCCTCGTGCTGAAAATCTATTACCCAAACTTCACGGTGAAGAAAAAACTGCTGAAGATCATTGCGGGTATAGGATTCGAGATGATCGTACAGGTCTATGACTTCGGAAAAATGTATGTCGGAGGCGTAAGCCGTGACTACGAACTCATGGAATACCTTAGGGGCGGAACACTCTCCACATATAAACTCAACGGCGACATGAACCGCTTCCGACGCATCGCGCTGCAAGCTGCAGCGGCTCTGGAGTATTGCCACAACAACAACGTGATTCACAAAGACATAAAGCCAGGCAACTTCTTCTTCAGAGACGAAGAGCAGACGCAACTCGTGCTCGGAGACTTCGGAATATCGTCAGTGGTGAAAGACAAAGACGAACTGCACCGCACCACACAGGCAAGAACACCTATCTACGCCTCGCCTGAGATGTACAACGACGTCATCGACGGAGTGGTGGAGATAACACCAGCCACAGACTACTACTCACTCGGAATAACACTGCTAACGCTCTGGAGAGGTAACAGCCCTTTCAACGTGGGCGAACGAACTATAATAAAACGAAAAAACGAAGGACGACTACCGGGCATCGACTCGCTGCCTGACAGAGTGAAGATGATTGTCAAGGGACTCACCTCCGTCAACGTCGCAAAACGATGGACATACAACGAAGTGGAACGGTGGTTCCTCGGCGAGAACCCTGAAGTCGATCTCTCTTCGCCGTTCCTCAGATATCAGTCGTTCATCGTCGATCCCGAACGTAACCTCGTGGCTGAGAACGTGCAGGAGCTCATCCCTCTGCTCCTCAGCAACGAACGCATAGCACGAGGATACCTCTACGGCGGACGACTCGCCAACTGGTTCGACTCCTGCGGCAACAGCAAGACGGCAATGCAGCTTAAAGACATCGTCACAAACCGATATCCTGCCGACCAGCACGCCGGACTCATGGCTGCCATCTATACCATGGACCACTCATGGCCTTATACTGACATCAACGGACAGGAATGTAACGACATCCACAGCGTGGCGGTGAGCATGGTCATCAACTCACAACAGTATCAGATTGCACTGCGCAATCCGCACGACAACCTGTGGGTGTATGTGGAAAGCCATACCGACTGCGACGTCAACCGCATGAGAGGATACTTTACCGGAGTGCCTAACGATAAGCTCGGCATCTCTATCCTACGCTCTGTATATGAGATGGACAAGGACATGCCTTTCTTCACCAACTATAAGTCGAGGACTCTCAAGGAAATAATACACTGCTTCGGTTACGAAAACATGAGCAAGGACGACTGGAGAAGCATCACCGACGGACGACTGCTCTCGTGGATGTATAGTCACGAAGACCGTATGGCGTGCGAGTCGCTCAGGATAATGACCGAGGGAAAGGAGTACTCCAAGACATTGGCTTACAAGGTGCTCTATAATGTTGACCGCACAACGGCATTCGACCTCCGAGGCGCAAACACACCTGCCAAGGTGGGCGCGCTGCTCGCCGAGAAACTGAAACAGTGGCAGAGCGTGAGTGATGAGGAATTTGCAAAGAACATCAACGACTTCTGTGGAAAAGACGGACGCTTCCTCTTCTATGCACAGCTACACGGATGGAGCAAACAGATACACGAGTGCAACCGTTGCTTCGACATCAAGAGCGACGAAAATCACTGCCGACTGGGATTCTACGACCTGCGCGTGGCTGCTTACCGCTTCTGCCGCATCCTCGATACCACCCCGTCTTACCTGCTGCCGTCGGGCAAGGTGCTCGACAACGGCAACAAACTCGAACATGAGATGGCAGCCGAGATGAGCGCTGAGATAAACAAGGGTAGCCTCATGCAGTGGCTTGCCGTCTTCTTCCACGAGAATCCTTACGAGGACTTCTCACAGGAATACAGCTATGAGAAAAGTCTTGAGAAATGGATACTCGCCATAGGCTCTATCGACCCGCAACAGAACTATTTCCGTCGATATGTGAAAGCAAAAGACGAGACCTCACGGAAGTACGACGACGTGAGAAGGGAGTACAGACGGGCGAAATTCCAGACAAGGATTCTAAAACAACTCTTTTATGCCGTAGCTTCCATATTGGCCATCTTCTTCCTTGTCTTCGGATTCAAAAATAGGGACGCCATGCTCGACAACGGATTCATGAGACTGTGCCTCCCCATAGGTCTGCCCACAGCACTCATCGTGGGAGTGAAGTCTTACTTCAAGGGCTTCGGAGTGATGATGTCCGCCTTCTTCGCTGCAATAGGATTCGTCACCTCGTTTATCCCGTTGCTCTCAATGAGATGGGTAAACCACCACTACGGCTCGCTGCTACTGCCCCTCACCATCTCCTTCATGCTCATCTATGTAATAATATGTTGGCTCACCGACGACAGCAAGGAGACGGAAGAGGACAAGGCTCTCATAGCCGAAGTGATGGACGACGACATGAAATCATCGCTGCTCGAACCACTATACTACACGTTCAAGACAAAGGCACAACGGTTCAAAGGATCGAAATTCGGTGTGCTCGACGACGTGAAAAACCAACTCAAGACCATGAGTAGCGAGTCTTTGATACACTATGCTTTGTGGAGCCTCTTGGCTCTCTCGGTATTGGGAGTGACAATAGTAAATGAAATGTTATGAAATGCGAACATTGCCATAAGGATAATCGGGCTATTGCCAAATTCTGTCGATGGTGCGGCAAACCTATGAAGACACAGGACGTGTTGTCGAAAATCGTCGGACTCGACGACGTGAAAAGCCAGCTGCAGACCATCGTGGACACATATACCTTCCTGCAGAGTCGGCAAGACGTGGCGAGGGTTAGACTCAGCGTCAATGCTATAATAATAGGTGAGACGGGTACGGGAAAGACCATGCTCGCGGAGATCATACGCGACTATTTCTACCAACACCATATTATCTCAAAACCTAAACTCACCATGGTCGATGCGGTCGATTACAAACGCTTTGTCGATAAGTGGGACGACAATGTGAAAAAAGCTAAGGACGGTATCCTCTTCTTCGACAATGTACAGAAACTTCTGCCTGACAGATACTCAAACCAAGTGAACCCGCTCGACAAACTCTTCGTGGAGATGGACCACTGGGACGACGGACCTATCGTCGTCATCTCTGGTCTCACACGAGGACTCGAGGACTTCATCACCAATAATCCCGCAGTAAGTAACCGCTTCAAGTATAAGTTCTACCTTCCTACCCCTAACTATCAGGACCTCACGAAGATATGTCGAGGAATACTGCGTACGAAATACGGTCTCGACAGCTTTTGTCTTGAGGCTGAACATAAGCTGGCACGATACTTCAAATACCAGCTGAAAAAGAAAGACGAGAGCTTCGGATACGCTCACGAGGCAACAAAGGTGGCCGAGGATGTGTTTACTTCGTTTATCAGCCGTGGAGTGGATGCTCACATCGTAGAACCTGACGACATAAAGGGCTATGTACCTGCAGAAAGGTCGCTCGACGATATACTCGCCGACATGGATCGCTTCATAGGAATGGACGAGGTGAAAAAGGCCGTGAGGGAGATCGCTTTCTCGGTCAAAAACGGCATTGAACGACAAGGACGCGGCCTCGGTGGAGGCGAGAAAATGTCGATGCACATCGTTCTTACCGGTAACCCGGGAACAGGAAAGACTACCATAGCAAGAAAACTCGGCGAGGTGCTCTCATCAATAGGATACCTGGAGAGCGGACACGTCGTAGAAGTTGACAGGTCGAAGATGGTTAGCCAATATCAGGGCGAGACGCCAAAACTCGTCAACAGACTATGCGACAAGGCCATGGGAGGCATTCTCTTTGTCGATGAGGCTTACACCCTCGCACCGATAAACCAGACCGGCGAACGCGACATGCAAGGTGCACAGGCCTTAGAGACGCTTATGAAACGTATGGAGGACGATAGGGGCGAGTTCGTATGCATCGTGGCAGGATACAGGATGGAGATGGACAACCTCTTCAGAATAAATCCAGGATTCAGAAGCCGCTTCAATTATTTCCTCAACATCGATGACTATACTCCCGATGAGCTCTACCGCATCATGCTTACCTTCGCCACAGACAAACACTATGTGTTCACTCCTAAGGCTGAGGACAAGGCGAAGATGGTGATCAACGAACAGTATGAACACCGTGACAAAAATTTCGCCAACGGACGGGCCATGCGACAGCTCTTTGACAATATCTGCAAACGACAGGCAGAGAGACTCGAGAAAAACGACCTCAAGATGCTTTCTAACGAGGAACTGATGACCATATCAGATGATGACATCCCGTACGACCGCCCGCAGATGGTTGATTACACCGACTGCCTCGTGGAACTAAACCAACTCGTGGGACTGCAATCCGTAAAACAGGAGGTGGCAAACCTCGCCTCATTCATCAACCTTCAGATACAACGAGGCGAACGAGACACCTTCCTCGGAAAACATTATATTTTTACCGGTAATCCGGGTACAGGTAAGACCACCGTGGCACGTATCATGGCTAAGGTACTCACCACACTCGGAGTGCTCTCGCGAGGACAACTCGTCGAGGCTGACCGCAGCAGCCTCGTGTCAGGATATAGTGGACAGACTGCCATAAAGACAAACCAACTCGTGGATTCCGCTATCGGCGGTGTGCTCTTCATCGACGAGGCTTATACGCTCAAGTCGAGCGACCAGGACTCGTTTGGCTCTGAGGCCATAGACACTCTCCTGAAACGACTCGAGGACGACAGAGGGAAGTTTGTCTGCATCGTGGCGGGTTACACGCAGCAGATGCACGAATTCATCGACTCTAACCCCGGACTGAAAAGCCGCTTTACGCAGACCATCCATTTTGAGGATTATAACCCCGACGAACTGTCAGAGATATTCTTCAATATGGCCGCGGCACGCAAATACACCCTCGACGATGACACGCGCGGAACGGTACACCGTACGTTTGAGCAGATGTGCCTCAGACGTGACAATAACTTCGGTAACGCCCGCGAGGCAAGGAAACTCTTCAACGAGAGCGTGGAACGACAGAGCCAGCGTCTCGTCGAGGAGATGGGAAAGAAGAAACTCGAGGAGATGGACATGTATGAGCTCACCTCTGCCGACATCCAACAGGATGACGCTTGTGGCAAACGACCGCTCGATGAGGTGCTCAACGACCTCGACGGATTTGTCGGCATGCGCTCCGTAAAAAACATGATACGACGACTCGCCGTGCAGAGCATGTTCATGAAACAACGCTCGGCAAGTGGAGTGGGAAAGGTGCAGCAGATGGTGATGAACTTCGTGCTCACCGGCAACTCAGGCACGGGAAAGACGTCATTGGCACGGCTCATGGGCGAACTGCTCCAAAGCATGGACATACTGCCGTCGAAAAACGTCATCGAGGTAAGCCGTGCACAACTCGTCGGAAAGTATATGGGCGAAACGCCTAAGCTCGTCAACCGCTACTGCGACCAGGCTCTCGGCGGTGTGCTCTTCATCGACGAGACTTATTCCCTCTGTCATGATGGTGAAGACCCCTACGGACACGAGGCAATCAGCTCTCTCGTGAAACGAATGGAAGACGACCGCGGTAAGTTTGTGGTCATAGCCGCAGGATACAAGGACCGTATGGACGCCTTCCTGCAAGCTAACCCCGAACTGGCAAGCCGTTTCACCCACCGCATGAATATCGAGGACTATAACGAGGACGAACTGCTCGCCATTTTCAAGAAGATGGCCGCACAGGAAGACTATCACCTCTCCATAGAAGCCGAATACAAACTCATGGGAGTAATCTGCCAGAAGGTGATGGCTAAGGGACAGTCTTTCGGAAACGCACGCGAGATACGTACCATCCTCGACGAGACCATAGGAAGGTTGTCTGAACGAGTGGCTGACATGGACCCCGAGCAGATAACAACCGAGACGTATAAAACAATTACTCCCGATGATATCGGGTAAACACTCTAACAGTATCAAGTATGATAATTTGTCCATATTGCAAGGAAGAAATAGAGTCAGGGTCATACTTTTGCGACCAGTGCGGCAAACGTATGATGTACTGCATGAAATGCGGACACGTGGGCACGGGACGAAGATGCACCTCGTGTGGAGGCATGATGGCCACAGCGGAGGAAATAGAAATGCAGAACCAGCATACCACCATGTCTGAACACTTCTCAATACCGGTCGCCGTCACCTCTGGACGTATGGAGGTGTCGTCGTCGATGATCGACACGTCAATACCACAACTCAAACTCGTCAACCGACAGCTGAACATTGACCTCGTAGCTGTTAATGGCGCTGTCATCGGCAGACGACAAGGACCCTATCGAAACATGTTCGTGCAGAATAAATATGTATCAGGTGTACACGCGCAACTGTTCTTCAAACGGGGCGAAGGGTGGGTCATCATGGACAAGCATTCTTCTAACGGCTCGTGGCTCAACAAACGCAAACTCGTACCTGACGTGGCCATGACTCTCAACAATGGCGATGTGCTCACCATCGCGAATGTAAACCTTCAAGTGGTTATTAACTCAACAAAACGCTGACACTATGAAACTGAACAACGTTATGATCTCTTGTTCGAGTAACGTCGGACTGATAAGACATAATAACGAAGACATGATCCTCGTCAGGAACAAATTCGTACGTGACGAGAACTATTCGGCAAATATATCACTCAAAGAGTGCGACCGGTTCATCATGGCCGTAGCTGACGGAATGGGAGGCTACAGCGCGGGTGAGGTGGCAAGCCAGGAAGTGCTCGCCTCGCTGCATTTCTATATTGGCGACCTGCCCATGAAACTCACATCTGCTCATTTCTGCGAGGCACTGGTAGAATGGTTGCACTCCACCAATGCCACAATAAACACCAAGGGACAGCTCAACCGCGAGACTTATAACATGGGCACTACACTCGTGGCAATCATCGTCTATGAACGCCGCTTCTTCTGGATCAACTGTGGTGATAGCCGCATCTATCGCTATCGTGACGGAGTACTCAAGCAACTCTCTTCCGACCATTCGCTTAACGTGCTCCTCGGCGAGTCGAAACACTCAAATACGCTCACCAACTGTATTGGAGCTGGATGCGACTCTCCTTTCATCGACATCATCGAGTTTACCGACGACATACAGTCAGACGACGTCTTCTTGCTTTGCTCCGACGGACTCAGCGACATGGTTGACGACCTCCACTTGTCACAACTCCTCAGCATCGACTGCGATGCACCCCAACTCTGTCAGGCTGCCATCGATGCAGGCGGCTTCGACAATGTCTCAGCATGTAAAATAAAGATTGTATAAATAATAAACTATGCCATTAAGACTACCAGACAAGCTCCCGGCTATAGAGCTTCTAAAGAAAGAGAATATTTTCGTTATGGACAATACCAGGGCTACGACACAGGATATTCGTCCTCTGAAAATCGTTATCCTTAATCTCATGCCTCTGAAGATCACCACCGAGACTGACCTCGTGCGTCTGCTCTCCAACACGCCGCTTCAGCTCGACATCTCGTTTATGAAACTCAAGAGCCATACGCCAAAGAACACGCCCATCGAACACATGATGATGTTCTATCGCGATTTTGAGACAATGAGAAACGAGAAGTTCGACGGAATGATCATCACCGGAGCTCCAGTGGAGACTTACGACTATGAAGAGGTGACATACTGGGACGAGATCCGTACTATCATGACGTGGGCAAGAACTCACGTCACTTCTACAATGTATATTTGCTGGGCGGCGCAGGCCGGCCTTTACTGTCATTACGGCATTCCCAAGTATCCGCTTGAGAAGAAGATGTTCGGCATCTTCAGACAATATACACTCCAGCCTCAGATGCCTATCTTCCGGGGCTTCGACGACGTCTTTTTCATGCCTCACAAGCCGACATACAGAAATCAGACGAGAGGATATTGACAAATGTCCCGACCTCTCTGTCATCGCTGAGTCGCCTGAGAGTGGCGTCAGCATCGTCATGGCGCGTGGTGGACGTGAGTTTTATGTAACAGGTCATCTCGAATATGCGCCTGACACACTCGACCGCGAATATCGTCGCGACCTCGGCGTGCGCGACGACGTGGGCGTACCGGTCAACTATTATCGTGAC
Source organism: Prevotella sp. P5-92 (assembly GCF_002251245.1). GTDB lineage: Bacteria > Bacteroidota > Bacteroidia > Bacteroidales > Bacteroidaceae > Prevotella. The sequence continues at coordinate 25,017 of NZ_NPJG01000085.1, read as the reverse complement.
AATAATCCTGAATTCGAACCTGTCGTAACGTGGCGCGCTCACGCTAACTTGTTGTATAGCAACTGGATAAACTATTACATCTATCAGGAAACTCCATACGACATTGATGAAATCAGTTGAACTTCTGGCTCCTGCCCGTAATCTCGAATGTGGCATTGCTGCCATCGACCATGGTGCCGACGCCGTGTATATCGGTGCCGACCACTTTGGCGCACGTGCGGCGGTGGGTAACAGCATCGACGACATCGCTTCGCTCTGCAACTACGCTCATCGTTTCGGCGCAAAGGTGTTTGTCACGGTCAACACCATCGTCTATGACCCTGAACTGGAGGCTGTACGACTCTTGCTCAGACAGCTCGATAGGGTAGGGGTAGATGCTGTGTTGGTCCAGGATATGGCGCTTGTACCAATGATGCACGATCTGTGGAACGAAGGCGGTACAATGAAGATGCACGCCAGCACACAGACCGACAACCGCTCTGTGGAAAAGGTAAGATGGCTCTCTAATCTCGGCTTTTCAAGGGTGGTGTTGGCTCGCGAACTGTCTGTCAGCGAGATTGCCGACATCCATCGTGCTTGTCCTGACGTGGAACTGGAGGTTTTTGTCCATGGTGCTCTCTGTGTTAGTTACAGCGGACAGTGTTATGCTTCGCAATTCTGTTTCTCGCGATCTGCCAACCGTGGCGAGTGTGCTCAGTTCTGCCGTATGAAGTTTGATCTCATCGACGCCGACGGTAACATTATCGAGAGGGAGAGGTATCTGCTTTCGTTGAAGGACATGTGTCAGATCAACAATATCGAGGCTTTAGCTAAGGCTGGTGCTGTCTCGTTCAAGATTGAGGGCCGTCTGAAGGATTCTGCCTATGTGAAAAATGTGACGGCTGCTTACAGTCAGCGGCTCGACGACCTCGTAGGCCGTTGTCCGACAGAGTATGTTCGCTCTTCGTTGGGCAAGTGTGAATATTCGTTCCAACCTAATCTCACGAAGACGTTCAATCGTGGTTTCACCACGTATTTCGCCTCGGGACGTGTTCCCGACATCTCTTCGCCCGACACTCCCAAGGCACTTGGCGAATATGTGGGTAAGGTGAAGGAGATACGCTCGCCGTGGTTCTCCGTGGCGGGACTGGCTAACTTTGCCAATGGCGACGGTCTATGCTTCGTCAATGCCCGTCGCGAGCTGGAGGGATTCAGGGTCAACAAGGTGGAGCGCAACAAACTGTTTCCTCACCGCATGCCCTCGGGACTTCGTCCAGGACTGGCTCTTTACCGCAATAACGATCAGGACTTCGAGCGTGTCTTGAGCCGTCGTTCGTCGTCTCGGCGCATCCCTGTTGCTCTCGCCTTCGACACTATTGACAGCTGCCTGCGTCTCGCAGCAAGGGTCTGTGCCACCAACATCTCGGCTGTCATCATCTCAGATCCTCAGTCGCTTGAAAAGTCTGAGAAGCCTCAGCACGACAATATCATACGCCAATTGTCTAAGATGGGAGCCACGCAGTTTGTCGTCCAGACCCTTGACATTGCCGATGACTTTGACTTCTTCATCCCTTCCAGTATCCTCTCTGACCTCCGACGCCGTATCGTCGATGCTCTCGACGAGGCAGTCGTCAAGAGTGTAGCTAAAGAAAGATTATCTGTAAAAGAACATGGTGCTATTGCGCCACTGAATGACGTTACAAATACAGTACTTCACGCTCCGTATGACGTGGTCTCTTCTTTCTATCCACAGCGTTTTTCATATCTGTACAATATAGCCAATGCGGCCAGCAGATCTTTCTATAAGGAGCATGGCTTGAATCATGTTGCACCAGCTTTCGAGAAGGTGCGGCCTGACGAGGGCGTGTTGATGCAATGTCGTTATTGTCTCAGATATTCATTGGGCTGTTGTGTAAAGAGAGGTGGCCGTGTTCCTTCATGGAAAGAACCGCTCGTCCTTCGTCTATCCGACGGTCGCGAGTTCCCTTTGCAGTTTGATTGTAAGCATTGTCAGATGAATGTCCTCTCTGCTCCACGCGAGAAAGGTAGATAAGTTGTACGTGTAAACAAATAAGATAATGAAAATAATCTGCCACATGTTTTGCTTGCTGCTCTTCCTTGCAGCATCGCTCTCGTCTTGTTATAATCAGGCGAGTCAGACTCCCGACGCTTGGAGCCTTACAGACAAACAGCAAGACTCTATCTCGTTCTATAGTACACACCATTATACGCAGAACTTCAACTTCGTGGTCAAGGGCGACTCTATGGTCCTCTACGAACTGCGTAGCGATGAACGGGGGGACAACCTCGCATATCAAGGTGAAGACTCAGTCGTCATCCCTCCAGGAGAACGTGTGGTAGTGGCCGACATCGTCTATGTCCCTACAGACACCATCGATTCCGTTTGGGTGAAACTCGCCCATGACCAGACTACACAAGGCTGGATACAAGAGAGTAGCATGCTTGGTAATGTGAAACCCGATGATCCCATCTCGTGGTTTATCGATTTCTTCTCCGACTCCCACCTGCTCATCTTCCTTGCCCTCCTTGTCGTGGTGGGTGCCGCCTATAGCATCAGGCTCATCCGCAGGCGTAGGGCTATGATCGTACACTGGAATGACTTCAACTCGGTCTTTCCCATGTCGTTGACACTGCTGGTATCCACTGCAGCAGTGGTTTATGCCACTATACAGAATTTCGCCCCAGAGGTGTGGCGCCATTTCTATTATCATCCCAGCCTCAATCCCTTCGTCTTGCCACCCATATTGTCGTTCTTCATGGCATTAGTATGGACCATCCTCATAGTCTCTATCGCCGCCCTCGACGACATCATTCGCGGTTTCTCGTTTGGCGAGGCAGTCCTTTACACTATGGGCTTGGCGGCCGTATGTGCGGTCGATTATGTCTTGTTCAGCATTTCCACCTTATATTATATAGGCTATCCGTTGCTCGTGTCGTATTTCGTCTATGCCGTCCACCAGCATCGTTCCTTAAAAGGCGAGAGCTACCGTTGTGGCAACTGTGGACAACGCATAGCTCATCTCGGCATCTGTCCTCATTGCGGAGCAGACAATGTATAATTTTTAGTTGACAAGTAAACAAGTTGACAAGTAAACAAGTTGACAAGTGAACGAGTTGACGAGTTGCTACACTTGTTGCATTCTGGTTAGACTATCAACTTGTTTGCTCGTCAACTCGTCAACTATTAAATCAACTCCAAGATTATTTATTCTTCAAGAGGTCGCGAATCTCAGTAAGCAAGAGCTCTTCCTTTGACGGAGCAGGAGGGGCAGCAGGCTTTTCTTCTTCCTTCTTCTTCTTCTTTGCTAGCTTGTTGATACCTTTCACAAGCATAAACACGCAGAAGGCGATGATCGTAAAGTCGATGATGGTCTGTATAAATGCACCGTAGTTGATGGTGGCGGCAGCCAGCTCTTCACCAGCTATTTTCACTGTAGGCAGTTCGCATTTCAGTTCAGAGAAGTTTACGCCCCCTATCAGCCATCCTATCGGAGGCATGATGATGTCGTTGACGATCGACGTCACTATTTTGCCGAAAGCGCCACCGATGATAACACCGACAGCCATGTCCACAGCATTGCCTTTTACGGCAAATTCTTTGAATTCATTGATAAATTTACCCATACTTTAAATTTTTTATATTAAATAATGCTTGATTTTTGTGCAAAATTAAAAAATTATTTGTAACTTTGCGCCCGAAAAGGAGAAAAAAAAGCTCGTGAAGGCGAAATAAAGTGTGTTTTTGCATGTTTTTCAGCCTTATTCGGAGCAATGATAGTAAAAAGAGAGCATATTTAACCCTTTAATAATAATAAAGAAGTAAAATGATTAAGATTGGTATTAACGGATTTGGTCGTATCGGCCGTTTCGTTTTCCGCGCAGCTCAGACTCGCGACGACATTCAGGTAGTAGGTATTAACGACCTTTGCCCAGTAGATTACCTCGCTTACATGTTGAAGTATGACACTATGCACGGTGCTTTCCAGGGCACAATCGAGGCAGACGTAGAGAACAGCCAGCTGATTGTTAACGGAAAGAAGATCCGCGTAACAGCAGAGCGCAACCCAGCTGACCTGAAGTGGAACGAGGTTGAGGCTGAGTACGTTGTTGAGTCAACAGGTCTCTTCCTTACTCAGGAGAAGGCTCAGGCTCATATCGAGGCTGGTGCAAAGTACGTTGTAATGTCAGCTCCTTCTAAGGACGCCACTCCAATGTTCGTATGTGGTGTAAACTTTGACAAGTATGAGAAGGGAACACAGTTCGTTTCTAACGCATCTTGTACAACTAACTGTCTGGCTCCTATCGCCAAGGTTCTGAACGACAAGTTCGGTATCACAGACGGTTTGATGACAACTGTTCACTCTACAACAGCTACACAGAAGACTGTTGACGGACCTTCTATGAAGGACTGGCGTGGTGGTCGTGCTGCTTCTGGCAACATCATCCCATCTTCTACAGGTGCTGCAAAGGCTGTAGGTAAGGTTATCCCTGAGCTCAACGGCAAGCTGACAGGTATGTCTATGCGTGTTCCTACTCTTGACGTGTCTGTTGTTGACCTGACAGTAAACCTCGCTAAGCCTGCTACATACGCTGAGATCTGTGCAGCAATGAAAGAAGCTTCTGAAGGCGAACTGAAGGGTGTTCTGGGTTACACTGAGGATGCAGTAGTTTCTTCTGACTTCCTTGGCGACACCCGCACTTCTATCTTCGACGCTAAGGCTGGTATCGCTCTTACCGATACATTCGTTAAGGTTGTATCTTGGTATGACAACGAAATCGGTTACTCTAACAAGGTGCTCGAGCTCATAGCCCACATGAAGAAGGTTAACGGTTAATTCGATTCGACTAAACCACTTTTTCAAGAAAAGGTTAAATTGAGCCGCCCAGGGGCACTTGCTCCATGGGCGGCTTTTTCAGTAAAAGCGAAGAAAGAGATTATGATGATAGCTATCGTAGGTCCTACGGCTTGCGGAAAGACTGCCCTCGCCGCCGCCCTTGCCGCCGATATAGACGCTGAGATCATTAGCGCCGACTCCCGTCAGGTGTATAAGGCAATGGATATTGGTACAGGCAAAGATCTTGCCGACTACACCGTCCATGGCCGACAGGTGCCGTATCATCTCATCGACATCGTGCAGCCAGGCGAGAAGTACAACATCTTCCAGTATCAGCACGATTTCATCAAGGCCTATGACGACATCACCTCGCGGGGGAAGAATGTGGTTCTCTGTGGGGGCTCAGGACTGTATGTAGAGTCTGTCATCAAGGCTTATCATCTCGCGTCTGTTCCTGAAAACAAAGAGCTACGCAAGAGACTTGAGGGGAGGTCGCTCGCTGAACTCTCTGCGATGCTACAACAACTAAAACGGCAGAATGGCTCGGTGATGCACAACATCACTGATGTCGATTCGGTTCAAAGGGCCATCAGAGCCATCGAGATCGAGACGTTCAATGGCGAACACCCCACCGAGAGTGCCGTCATACCTTCTATCGACACCCTCGTCATCGGCGTGAATATCGACCGAGAGGAACGAAGGGCGAAGATCACCCATCGCCTCAAGGCCCGACTCGACGAAGGCATGGTTGATGAGATACGCTCACTGCTCGCCCGCGGCATCTCTGCAGCAGACCTTATTTATTATGGTCTTGAGTATAAGTACGTTACCGAATATGTCATCGGAAAACTCACCTACGACGAGATGTTCCGTCAGCTCGAGATTGCCATACACCAGTTTGCCAAACGGCAGATGACCTGGTTCAGGGGTATGGAGCGACGTGGCACTAAGATACACTGGATTGAAGCCGCATGGCCAATGGAAACAAAAATTGAAGAGATAAAGAAACTATGGCATTAGAACATACAAAATGGGGCATCCTTTTCTGCCCAAAAGGCTCGTCAGCCAACACAAGGAAATACCGTAGCCGACTCGAGGATATGCTGAAGACTAATAATGTTGAGTACGATTTGGTGCAGAGCGAGTCGGAGAGTAGTGTCGAACGACTGGTTAAGATGTTTATCGACAACTCTTACAAGACCATAGTCATCGTTGGAGGCGACTCAGCCCTCAACGACGCCGTCAACTGCCTTATGGACTGTCCGTCTGAGCTGCGCGACACCATCTCGCTCGGTGTCATCCCCAATGGCGTGCTCAACGACTTCTCAAAGTTCTGGGGCTTGAAAGAAGGCGACGTATCCTTTTCCATCCAGACCCTTCTCGGTCATCGTGTGCGTAAGATCGACCTTGGCTGTATGCACTATGCCGACAAGGAGGGCGAGGGGCACAAACGTTATTTCATCAATTGTATCAACATCGGTCTCATAGCCGACATGATGAACCTCCGCCGCCAGACACGCAGTCTCCTTGGCTCCCGCACCCTCTCTTTTCTCGTCTCAGCCCTCCTCCTCATCTTTCACCGCATGGAATACAAGATGCGGCTGAAGATAAACGGCGACCTCATCGATCGCAAGGTGATGAACGTCTGCATAGGCAGCGGACCAGGCTACGGACAGACACCCAATGCTGTGCCGTATAATGGCATGGTCGATGTGTCGCTCGTCGTTCCCACCGAACTGCTCCAACTCCTCGAAGGCTTCTGGCTCCTGTTCACTGGCCGTTTCCTTAACCATCGTGGTGTGCGTCCCTATCGTGCCCGCAAGGTGGAGGTCATCAAGGCCTCCCAGGCTCTTGTAGGTGTCGATGGCAGGCTCGTCGGACGTCTTTCAGGCGAGTGTGAGATAACCGTCGAACAAGAAGTGATAAACTTCATCATTCCACGCTGAAAAATCACGATAAAACACCATAAATAATACGACTATTGCTGCCATTTCATTAAAAAAGTGTTTAAAAAAGCCTAAAATCACACTATTTCTGAAAAAAATCAGACTTTTGTTTGGTAGAACGAAACAAAATTACTAACTTTGGGGTGGATTGGAGAGAGAGTCCGTTAAATGACCTTTCCCTTTTCACAAGATAATATTAAAACTAACTTCGTATAAATTACCTTAAGATAGGAACTATGAGTTATTTACGATTTGAAAAAGCTGTAATGACTAATCTTGAAGAGTCATTGCGTCGTGAATTGTTGAGAACGAATCGTTCTGGAGCTTACGCTTGTTCTACCATCGTAGATTGCAACACGCGCAAGTATCATGGTTTGCTCGTTGTGCCCGTGCCTGAGCTCGATGACGAAAACCACGTTTTGCTCTCTTCGCTCGACGTTACAGTGGTTCAGCATGGTGCTGAGTTCAACCTCGGCCTGCACAAGTATCAAGGCAATAATTACAGCCCTAAAGGTCACAAGTACATCAGAGAGTTTGATTGTGACAAAGTGCCTACCACCATCTATCGAGTGGGAGGCGTTGTGCTAAAAAAGGAAGTGGTGTTCCAGCATTATGAAGACCGAATCCTTCTTCGTTACACCCTCGTCGATGGCCATTCGGCAACGACACTGCGCTTCCGCCCGTTCATGGCTTTCCGCAGCGTGCGTCAGTTCACTCACGAGAACTCCACCGCCAGCCGGGCTTACGACGAAGTGGATAATGGTATCCGTACATGCATGTATGCCGGCTATCCTTATCTCTACATGCAGTTCAGCAAGAAAAACGAGTTCATCTTCAATCCCGACTGGTATCGTGGCATCGAGTATCCGAAAGAGCAGGAGCGTGGCTACGCCTCTAACGAGGATCTCTACGTGCCTGGATATTTCGAGATGCCTATAAAGAAAGGTGAGAGTATCGTCTTTTCCGCTTCTACGAGTGAGATAAAGACGGGCAAGCTGTCTAAGCTGTTTGAGGAGGAAGTGGAGAGCCGCGCACCACGCGACAATTTCTTCCATTGTCTCGTCAATGCCGCCCACCAGTTCCATATCCGCGAGAAGAACGACGACCGTTATCTCCTTGCCGGCTATCCTTGGTTTAAGTGCCGCGCCCGCGACACGTTCATCTCCCTGCCTGGTCTCACCCTTGCCATCGACGAGCAAGACTATTTCGAGTTTGTGATGAAGACGGCGTCCAAAGCTCTGCGCGAGTTTATGGCTGGCAAGCCTGTCACCGGCAAGATCTACGAGATCGACCAGCCCGACGTGCCTCTGTGGGCTATATGGTCCATCCAGCAGTACGCTAAGTTCGCTGGTAAGGAGAGGTGTACCGAGATGTATGGCCAGCTCCTTGAGGAGATTATCCACTACATTATCGACGGCAATCATCCTAACCTCCGTCTCGACGACAACGGCCTGCTCTATAGCGATGGTCGCGACAAGGCTATCACCTGGATGAATTCCACGGCATACGGCCGTCCTGTCGTTCCCCGTTCAGGATATATCGTTGAGTTTAACGCCCTTTGGTATAATGCTTTGAAGTTCTGCGCAAGCATTGCATCTGGCAATGGCCGCGAGCGTGAGGCTGCCGACCTCGAGGAGTTGGCAAAGGTGTGCGGCGAGTCGTTCGTCGGCACGTTCCTCAACGAGTACGGCTATCTCTACGACTATGTCGATGGCAATATGGTTGATTGGAGCGTACGTCCAAACATGATCTTCCCCGTGGCGTTCGACTATTCGCCACTGTCGAAAGAGCAGAAGCGCTCCGTGCTCGACATATGTACACGTGAGTTGCTCACACCTAAGGGTCTTCGCTCTCTCTCTCCTAAGAGTGGCGGCTACAACCCCATGTATGTTGGTCCGCAGACACAGCGCGATTATGCCTACCATCAGGGCACGGCATGGCCATGGCTTGGCGGATTCTATATGGAGGCCTGCCTAAAGTTGTACAAGAACACCCGATTGAGCTTTATAGAGCGCCAGATGGTGGGCTACGAGGACGAGATGAACTATCATGCCCTCGGTTCCATCTCCGAACTCTTCGACGGCAATCCTCCGTTCCACGGCCGTGGTGCGATGTCGTTTGCGATGAATGTGGCAGAGGTGCTCCGCTCTATCAAGCTCCTTGCTTTGCAATATACGTATCAGAAATAAAATAAGGAGGACAAGAATATGAAAGTATTAATGTTTGGTTGGGAGTATCCTCCTCATGTCTTTGGCGGTCTTGCCACTGCCAACTATGGTATCAGTCAGGGGCTTCACGCCCAGGGCGACGTCGAGACTGTGCTCTGTCTTCCTCGTCCCTTCGGCGACGAGGACACAAGTGCCTGTCGTATTGTTGCCATGAATTGTGTGCCTATCGCCTGGCGCGACGTCAGCTACGACTACGTCAAAGAGCGTTGTGGCAATGTAATGTCGCCCGAGTATTACTTCAAGCTGCGCGACCATATCTACGCCGACTTCAACTATATGAACGTCAACGACCTTGGCGCCATGGAGTTTGCAGGCGGTTATCCAGGCAACCTTCACGAAGAGATCAACAATTACTCTATCATCGCCGGACAAGTGGCTCGTGCTGAGGAGTTTGACATTATCCATGCTCATGACTGGCTCACCTATCCTGCAGGTATCCATGCCAAGCAGGTCAGCGGCAAGCCTCTCTGCATACACGTGCATGCCACCGACTTCGACCGCAGCCGCGGCAAGGTCAATCCCACAGTGTATTCCATTGAGAAGAACGGTATGGACTGGGCCGACTGCATCATGTGCGTGTCTGAGCTGACCCGTCAGACCGTTATCAATCAGTACCATCAGGATCCCCGCAAGTGCTTCACCGTGCACAATGCAGTATATCCACTCAAGAAAGAGTTTGACGACATCCCTCGTCCTGACCATACGGGCAAGGACAAGGTGGTCACCTTCCTCGGACGTATCACCATGCAGAAGGGTCCCGAGTATTTCGTCGAGGCTGCCAATATGGTGCTCAAGCGCACCAACAATATCCGTTTCTGTATGGCTGGCTCAGGCGATATGATGGACGCCATGATCCAGTTGGCTGCCGAGCGCGGCATCGCTGACCGGTTCCACTTCCCAGGCTTCATGCGTGGCAAACAGGTATATGAGTGCCTCAAAGACTCTGATGTCTATGTCATGCCGTCGGTGAGCGAGCCCTTCGGTATCTCGCCACTCGAGGCGATGCAGTGCGGCACCCCGTCGATTATCTCCAAGCAGAGCGGATGTGCCGAGATCCTCACCAACTGTATCAAGGTCGATTACTGGGACATACACGCCCTTGCCGATGCCATCTACGCCATCTGCGCCAACGATAGCCTCTTCACCTATCTTAAGGAAGAAGGCAAGCGTGAGGTTGATCAGATCACATGGGAGAAGGTGGGCGCATGGATTCGTACGCTCTATCTGCGAACCTTAGGCTGGAACTAACGACATAAAATCCTGAGAAAAAGAAAATAAAAAAACGACAAAAATAGAAATTGTGATTATGAAAACAATATGCTTATATTTTGAGATACATCAGATCATACATCTCAAGAGATACCGTTTCTTCGACATAGGCATCGACCACTACTACTACGACGACTATGAGAACGAAAGAAGCATCACAGAGATAGCTGAGAAGTCGTACATGCCGGCTCTCAACACCATCGGCGAGATGATTGCCGAAAATAACGGATTGTTTAAGGTGGCTTTCTCTATCTCGGGCGTGGGAATGGAACAGCTCGAGATGCACGCACCACAGGTCATCGCAAAACTCCAGGAACTCAACAACACGGGTTGCGTAGAGTTCCTCGCCGAGCCTTACAGCCACGGCCTGTCGTCGCTCGCCAACGAGGAGGCGTTCGCTGCCGACGTGAAGAAACAGTGCCAGAAGATGAAAGACTACTTCGGCAAGGAGCCACAGGTGCTCCGTAACTCGTCGCTCATCTATAGCGACGACATCGGCGGACAGGTGGCTGCCATGGGCTTCAAAGGTATGCTTACCGAGGGTGCCAAGCACGTCCTCGGATGGAAGTCGCCTCACTATCTCTACAACTGCAATATCGCGCCAAATCTTAAGCTTCTTCTCCGCGACGTGGAGCTCAGCGACGACATATCTCTCCGCTTCAACAACAGCGAGTGGGAAGGCTATCCTCTCTTTGCCGACAACTATATCGACCGCATCGCCAACCTCCCGCAGGAGGAGCAGCTCATCAATATCTTCATGGAACTCTCTGCCTTGGGCATGGCGCAGCCTCTCTCGTCCAACATCCTCGAGTTCCTCCGCGCCCTGCCTGCATGCGCCAAGGAGAAAGGCATTTGCTTCTCCACTCCGTCTGAGATATGCGCCAAGATGAAGAGCGTGGCTCCTATCGACGTGCCTGACACCCTCTCTTGGGTCGATGAGGAACGTGACGTCAGCTGTTGGCTCGGCAATGCCATGCAGCGCGAGGCGTTCGACAAGCTATATAGCGTTGCTGATCGCGTGCGTATCGTCAACGACGTGCGCCTGTCGCAAGACTGGGACTACCTCCAGGCGTCAAACAACTTCCGCTTTATGACAACCAAGCCGTCTAACGTCGGTCTCGACCGAGGCATATATAGCGGTCCGTTCGATGCTTTCACCAACTATATGAATATCCTCGGCGACTTTATCAATCGTGTCAAGAGCCTCTATCCTGAGGAGATCGACAACGAGGAACTCAATGCCCTCATGACCACCATCCGCAACCAAGGCGATGAGATTGAGATGAAGGATAAGGAGATCACACGTCTCAAGACCAAGCTCGAGAAGATGGAGGCAGCAGAGGCAAAGGCAAAGGCTGCGGTAGAAAAGAAGTCTTGTGCAAGGAAGCCTACCACAAAGAAGGCTGTTGCAGAGAAACCTGCCAAGAAAGCACCTGCCAAGAAGCCGACTGCTAAGAAAGCTGCTGAAGAGAATGCATAACTCATCTGAGTCCTAATAATATTGTCCCTGTCTTAAAAAATATTAAGATGGGGACTTTTTTTTGTCTTTCTTGATGTTTTACATTATCTTTGCAACACGATAAGAATTAAAGCAGAAGTATTATGAAAATAATGTATAAGATATGCGTCGTTGCCCTCGTGTCTCTCATCACCATGGGCACTACCGACGCTAACGCACAGAAGCGCCGTTCCAAACCCGCTAAGGTCAAGGTGCTCACAGAGGCCGAGGTGGCTCATATTGCCCGCATGGAGGAGATGCGCTACTCCACACAGAAGATTGTGTTCATCGATAGTCTCGTGGTTGACAAGGAGAAGATGCTTGCCGCCATCGGTCTGCCCTCAGAGGTGGGAAAGATAGGCTATGCAAACGAACTCTTCAGACCTGAGATAGGGCAGGGTGGGGCTTTCATCAACGAGATGGGCGACAAGTGTTGTCTCGCTGCCAACAATGCCAAAGGTATAAAAAAACTCTACAGTAGCTTCTTCCTCGACGGAACGTGGACAGCGCCCCAACCTCTCCGTGGACTTGAGCAGTTGGGTGACAGTGCCGTCTTCGACTATCCCTTTGTCATGGCTGATGGCGTCACGGTCTATTTCTCTGCCGTCAGCGACGAGGGTATCGGCGGCTACGACATCTACGTCACCCGCTTCGATGCCTCTGACAACTCTTTCTTCAAACCCGAGAATGTAGGCATGCCGTTCAACTCCGAGGCTAACGACTTTTTCTATATCGTGGATGAGTTTGACAATATCGGATGGTTTGCCACCGACCGCCGTCAGCCCGAGGGCAAGGTGTGTATCTATACCTTCATTCCCACCGAGGTGCGCGAGAGGTACGACGACATCGACGACGCTAAGCTGTCGCGTCTTGCCTCCCTCCATTCCATCAGTGATACATGGGGCGACGGCAAACAGCGTCAGGCTGCCCTCTCTCGTCTGCAGGCTGCCCACGACCGCAATGCCGTTAGTGGTGACGACATCGCAGCCGACAGCTTCTCGTTTGTGGTCAACGACAATACCGTCTATACCTCGCCGTCTCAATTTAAGGCCAAGGACAACGCTTCTCGCATAGCCCAACTTACTGCTAAACAAAAACATCAAGCTGAGATGTGCAACTTGCTTGAGACTAACCGCTTACGCTACGCCTCTGCAAGTGCGTCGCAAAAGAGTCAGATGCGTTCCGCCATACTTCAGGCAGAGCGCGACATAGAGACAATAGAAAAGGAGATTCATCAACTGACAAAGGAGATTAGATATGCAGAAAACAAAGAAATATTTCGCTGAGTCTGAACTCATCATCAACCCCGACGGAAGTGTGTTCCATCTTCATCTCCGTCCCGAACATCTCGCCGACAAGGTCATCCTCGTGGGTGATCCAGGACGAGTAAGCCTCGTAGCTTCCCATCTCCACTCCATCGAGTGCGAGGTATCCAACCGTGAGTTCACCACCGTCACCGGTCGTTATGCCGACAAGCGTATCACCGTGGTGAGCACAGGTATAGGATGTGACAATATCGATATCGTGCTCAACGAGCTCGATGCCCTCGCCAATATCGACTTCTCCACACGTGAGGAAAACGACACCTTCCGTTGTCTCACCATCGTGCGTATAGGCACCTGTGGCGGACTGCAGACCGACACCCCTGTTGGCTCGTTTATCGCCTCGGCAAAGAGTATTGGCTTCGACGGACTCCTCAACTTCTATGCCCGCCGTCATGAGGTGTGCGACCTGAAACTCGAAGAAGCGTTCCGCAGTCATACGTCCCTCATGCAGCAGATAGGCCATCCCTATGCTGTCGATGCCGACTGCGAACTTCTCGACCGCATTGCCTCCGACGACATGTTTCGGGGCATCACCATTGCCTGTGGCGGGTTCTATGGACCTCAGGGCCGCGAGCTGCGCCTCCCCCTTGCCGACCCGCATCTCAACGAGAAGATAGAGAGTTTCCAGTATGAGGGTTTGCTCGTGCGTAATTTCGAGATGGAGAGTAGCGCCGTGGCAGGTCTGTCAAAGCTCATGGGCCACAAGGCGGTCACCTGTTGCATGGTCATTGCCAACCGCAGGTCGTGCAATGTCAATCTCACCTATAAGAACACCATCGACGACCTCGTGAAGAAAGTGTTGGAAAGGATATAATCCGGACAAAAGAGTAAAAGGTAAAGAAGATATGAAAAATCCCAACACAGACACCATCTGTGCTATAGCCACGGCCACAGGTGGTGCTATAGGTATCGTGAGGGTGTCGGGTCCCGAGGCCATCTCCATCACATGTCGCGTCTTCTCGCGCGACATTTCTTATGTCAAGTCGCACACCATCCACTACGGTAACATCATCGACACCGACGGCACCGTCATCGACGAGGTGCTCGTCAGTGTCTTCCGTGCACCCCACTCTTATACAGGCGAGGACTCGGTAGAGATCTCGTGCCACGGCTCGCGTTATGTCATGGCCATGGTCGTACGCCGTCTCATCCAAGAGGGATGCCGACAGGCAGCGGCAGGCGAATATACTCAGCGTGCCTTCCTCAACGGACGTCTCGACCTCACACAGGCCGAGGCTGTCGCCGACCTTATCGCTTCAACTAACAAGGCCACACACCATATCGCCATCGGACAGCTCCGTGGCACCATTACCGACAGTCTCTCACAGCTGCGCGACCGTCTGTTAGAGATGACGTCGCTAGTCGAACTCGAACTCGACTTCAGCGACCACGAGGAACTCGAGTTTGCCGATCGTGGACAGCTGAGACAGTTGGCACTTGACATCGACAGCCATCTCACCCGTCTTGCCGACACCTTCGCTTCTGGTCAGGCAGTGAAACAAGGCATCCCCGTGGCCATAGTCGGAAAGACCAATGTCGGAAAGAGCACCCTCCTCAACGCCCTTGTCGGTGAGGAGAAAGCCATCGTCAGCGATATTCATGGCACCACCCGCGACACTATCGAAGACCTCATCGACATCCATGGTGTCACCTTCCGCTTTATCGACACCGCTGGTCTTCGCACCACGTCCGACACCATCGAACAGATAGGCATTAAGTTAGCATACAAGAAGATTACCGAGGCCACCATCGTCCTCTGGCTCGTCGATGCCATCCCTTCGGCAGCCGACATCGCCGACATGCTCTCCCGCTGTGCCGACCGCCAGCTTATCGTCGTCAACAACAAGACCGACCTTAGCGACCTCACCCCCCATCTTCGCACCCTCATCCCTGATGCTGAGGTCATCGGTATAAGTGCTCGTGGCGGCGTCAACATCGGTAAGTTGTCTGAGGCCATCTTCTCAGCAGCCAATCTGCCGTCCATAACCGCCAACGACGTCATCGTCACCTCAGCTCGCCACTACGACTCGCTCTGTCAGGCTCATCAAGCCCTGTCGCGAGTCATTGAAGGCATCGACTGTGGACTCAGTGGTGATCTCCTTAGCGACGACCTCCGCCAGTGTCTCCATTCTATATCAGAGATCACAGGCCGTGGCCTTATCACGCCCGATGAAGTTCTCACCAACATCTTCTCCCACTTTTGCATCGGTAAATAGACCGCCTGATCATACTTGCAAAACGTTTTTGTAACTGCTTATAAGCCACCATTTTGGTGGCTTTTTTCGTTTTAACACTTTCCATTTGTAATTTGTTGATACCAGTTTTTCGAGGTAACTTTGGCCCAAATTTCGTTCCTGCGTTTCAATCGTGCGAACAAATGGAATGGCAAAACGCTATTTTGGACACCTCGTGAGAAATACTGAGAATCCTCCATTATCCGTCACAACCGCTATGCAGGGCACTCGTGAGAAATACTGAAAAAATGTGATAAAGACTGAGACAAAATCGGGGGTCTTTTACAGCAAAAAACATCAGAATTGCAAGCGTAAAATGGAGATAATTAAAGAATGTGGAGTATGCGGAAAAGCGTTCGTTGCTTCCAAAATGTCGTTCAAGTACTGCTGTCGAGGGTGTGAACGTGTCGCATTTCGGAGACGCGAGGCGGAAAAGAAAAAAAGGGAGAAGGAAAATGCCGAATCTCTTCTAAACGCTGAGAGGAACATCTCTCTGCGGGATAAGGCATTTTTATCCCCCGAGGACGTGAGCGTTCTGTTCGATGTCAGTCTTCCTACAGTGTATCGTTATTTCCAGACAGGCTTAATCAAAGCCGTAAAGATAAGAAATAAGACGTTTGTGAGATACTCAGACATTGAACGTGTGTTTGATGATGCCACTCCCTATCGGAAAAGACGCTATCAGAGAAAGGAGGAGCAGGAATACTATACTCTTCAGGAAATCATGGAGAAGTACAAAATCGGCCGTAAGGCTGTATGGGGGCGTTGTGACCGTTTGGGCATCCCCAAGATATACGAAGGGCGCAATACCTTCTTTAGCAAGAAAGCCATTGACGCACATTTTGCTGATCTCCTTGAAGAGATTGACATTGATAATTATTACACTGCTGACCAAATCATGGAGATGTATAATATGACAAGGACAGCTGTTATCACTTTTGTGATGCGCCACAAAGTTCCGCGAGTAAACCGTAATGGTAAAGTCTTCTACTCCAAGGTGCATATTGATTGTATCAAACGCAAGGACGATAGTATCGATCCGGACTGGAGTACCTATGAAGAGGCAATGGAAAAATATGGCATATCAAAAGACCAAGTAAGTTACACCTTGAAGCATTTTGATGTCAGAACGGAAAAACGTGGAAAGTTTACTATGATATTCCGTACTGACTTTGATAAAGTCATGCGTGAACGAATGGCAAATGCAAAAGTAGCTGAAAAGTCAGACGGAGACGAAAAGCTTGTTTTCCAAGCTCAACACCAGGAGAAGAAATGTCCACCAACCCCAGATGGCTATTATTCAACTGAAGAGGTTGCAGAGATGTTCAAGGTGGGAGTTAAACATGTAGGTGTAATGACCAGGGAGCATAAAACGCCAAAGATTGCACTCAAAGGATTTAACTTCTATGAGAAGAAAGCCATAGATGTGCTGTATAATTTGAAGAACAACTATTCAGAAATTACAGACTGGATTACACCGGAAGAGATGCGTTCAACATATAAGATGACAGCAGAAGCTGTACGCTCCTTTATCTACCGCCATCAAATTCCCGCAAAGGTGGAGTATGGTACTACCTACTATTCTAAACAGCATATCGAACAAGTGAAAAATGGAGATTTTGATGGTCGCGAACGATATTACACTGTTGAGGAGGCAATGAAGAAGTATCATTTATCAAAAGATATAGTTCATTATTATGTAAAACGCTATAAAATCACAAAAGTAAAGAAGAAGAAATGCATATATTTCAGAAAAGAAGAGTTCGACAGATTGATGGAAAAACGTCTTTCAAAAGACGATTTACTATCAATTACTCTTGATTAGTACGATTTACTTTCTCTTTACTGAGGTCAACATTGTATCATTTAGGAATTTTGCATCAAAAACAAATAATAATAAAACAATATGCAAGTATGTAAATCTGTCAAACTCCGAATGCGAGATAGGCGCAACGGAACCAAATCCCTGTTCCTGGACTTCTGGCCCGGGTACAGAGACCCTGAGACGATGGAGTTAATTCGTCGTCGCTCACTTGGCTTGTATATCTATGCCAATCCAATCAATGCCCAGCAGAAGCAGTACAATGAAATCATCCTCTCAAAGGCAGAAGCCATCCGTTGTAGAGTGTTCATTGATGTAATTAACGAGAAGTACGACTTCTTTAATCAAGACAGGCTTAAAGAAGATTTTCTGATCTATTTCAAAGAAATGGTGAACAGGAACTTTGCAAAATGTGATGCTGCGTATAAACAATTCGAGAAGTTTTGCAAGGGCAAATGTACTTTTGAGATGCTTGATGTGGTGTACTGTAACAAGTATAAGGAATATCTTCTTGATACAAAAGTATCGTCAAGAGGTAGAAACATTGTCAATAAGCCTTTATCAAGAAACACGGCTTCCGCCTATTGGAATATATTCAAGCAAGTCTTGACAAAGGCTTATCGTGAAAGACGTTTTACCGACGATATTGCAAGTCTGTTAGATAACATACCTTGTACGCCGCCTGTAAAGCAAAGTCTCTCATTGGAAGAGGTCAGGAGACTTTATAACACAGAATGCTCTGAGCCTGTTGTTCGGAAAGCTGCTCTGTTCTCCTGTCTGAGCGGACTGCGTATCAGTGATATACTCAACCTCAAATGGAATAATGTTTGTAGCTATGCAGATGGTGGGCACTATCTGGATTTTGAATGTGTGAAAACAAAGAGACAAACAAAGGTTCCTATTGGAGAAGATGCTTATGCACTTATCATGCCCAAAACTACTGATGAATACGTATTTGAAGGTTTCAGCAGGTCTATGACCTACGGAGTAATGCAGCAATGGCTTAAAGCGTCAGGAATCACCAAGCACATCACCTTTCATTGCTTCCGCCATACTTATGCTTCACTGCAGCTCGAAATGGGTACGGACATCTATACAGTACAGCATCTACTCAATCATAAGAATGTGAGCACAACACAGATATACGCATCACATGCAGACCCCAAAACACGCGAAGCAGCCAACAGAATTACGTTAACGAATGTGAAAGGCGGATTACAAACAACAGAAAGTGAAAATAATCAAACAGAAACTAACCGAAAAGAAGATATAAGCAAAACAAAAAAGTGAAAGCAAAATCACTATGTAAAACGCTGAAACAGAGAAATATAAATAATGTTTAGGGCGGTCATTTTGTTGGTGCTAAATAGTAGTAAATAGAAGATTTCTCTCTAACTTTGCATTCATAAAACTCGAAAAAAGTACAGTTGCAATGATAAAAAAGCTAAAAGAGAACTTTTTGATTCTTCTCATTTCAAATCTCGTAACCGTTGCTTTGGTTGTAATCGCTCCAACAATTCTTGGAGCGATTACAAACCTGAGCCATACCTCTCAGACAGAGAAGGTATTCTTTTCTTTGCCGATGATATTCTATTATTTTCTATGTGTTATCTGTGTATGCACGGTTTTCAGTATCTTCAAATCTCAGGCCATTAGGGATTTTGTCATCAACAATAGCATCAATCCTGGGATCAACTCTCATGAAACAGATAAGGTCACGATAATGCGTGAACGTTATATTGCTAAACAGCAAAGCAGGAAAAGTGCTATATTTGATGCTGTTTCAGAATACACTTATGCAGTTTTCTCACCCTACATGACTGACGATAACTTGGAAATACTAAACCAGAATATCAAACTATATGAGGTACCAGATTCTTGTATTATTCCTGTTTATACAAATGGTAAACTCAACACTCTTGATATTAGACACTATGCATGGAACATCGGTGAGAGACTTGGTTGGAGTGGACAAAAGAGAGCGACTTTTATCAAACAATGCTTCCTCCAAGAACTTCAGGACGTTGAGATTGAAAGCATGAGAAGAACACTTAGACAAAGAGGTAAGTGTGTTATTGGAATTGATGTGCCCGATAACAACGATTACAAATTTCACTATCATAACTAATGGAAGAATACTATATGGAGTACGAAGAGATAACTTTTAATGACATTCCAAGAGTAATGGCCAATATCCTCAGGAAATGTGATTTGCTTGAACAATCTATTGATGTCTTGCGTGAAGAAATCCGGCAGACCAATAAACCATCAACCTCACAACATATACCTATGGATGTGAAGGAGGCATGTGATTTTCTCAAAATCAAGAAATCCACCATGTACCTGTACATCCAAAATGGCCAGATTCCTGTCAACAAGAAAGGCAAGAAATACACTTTCTTCAAAGATGACCTTATTAAATGGCTTGAATCTGGATGCAAGACTGAGGCTCCTATGACTCCTGATGAGATAAATCAAATCTTGCGCCAACGACCGAATAGAAGAAAATAATCTTCCATATCATCTTACAATTGAAATCTACATTGGACTTTCTGATGTAGATTTTTCATTTTATATCCCAAAATGATTGTAACATATAATAAATATCAAGCTGTGCAAATAGACTGCACCGTAATATTGTAATTTTGCACCAATATGACACTATATATATCGTTTACAAGTAGAGATAACATGTATTCGTCCGCCCTTTCATGCGGACTTTTATTATATATTTTTTCAATAACAAAAAGCATTATGAGTCAGAAGAAAAACTCCTCTGTGCTCTCTCTTTTTGTGTTTGCAGTGTTCTAATCATTGCCCAGAACAAGAGAATGAGCCTTCCAAAGATGAGCTTTGGACATTCTTTCGTGCTGCATACGAGCAGTACCAGTCGGAAATCGTTAATGATAGCAAGTTGTATGACCGCTATGTTAACGACTTTATCAGTTATCATCTTCCCGTTTTCTCTCAGGAAGAAGAATCTATCCGCAACCATTTCAAGAATCTTTTCAGCATCTATGAGTTGCTTACAACAAGAAAGGATTTAGTAGAAAAATTCTTCAAGTTGCCAGAGTTTGAGAAGAAAGATTTCTTAGAAATGGTTCATTCATTCAACCACATTGAATACGTGGTTGAAACTCCACATTCCTTGGCAACTTTCAATGAAAATCAGATTCGACTCATCACGCAATTCGCCAATGAGTCGAATTTCTTTGTTGATACAGTTGATGAAAGAACTGTGGATTTGTTTTTCAAATGCAAGTTGAAGCGTCCCCTTGTTGTCCAGAACATGCGTCATGTGCTTCAATTCATGTTTGCTCTCTCAATGCAAAAGATGATCCCCCATAATTGGGTATCGCTCATAGCAGACAACAAGTTGCTTTCACCTCAGAAAACCATGAAGCCATCATCTCGTGGTGCAATTAGTTCACGCCTGACAGAACTTAGGGCATCAACACAACCGTTTCCAAATGAAGCTTATTCAAATCTTGTAAATCAACTGAAAGAAATGCAATGAAATAAACTAAAGTAAGCAACTGAAAGCAAATTCCCCTTTCAATCCTCCTGACAAAATAAACTGTCAGGAGGATAGTCAGTTGCCGCCGACATATAAAGGGTAACTTTGCCGCCGAATCGATTCCGTTTCGGGGGTAGCTCCCTCATTGTCTAATATTTAATACATGTAATTATGGCAAACAAGAAAATTGACATAGAGATTCTCGCAAAACGCGTGGAGTTGTTAGAAATCACAGTCCGTGAGCTCAAAGCTGTCGAGCCTGAAGTGCTTGAAGAACGTTTGAAAAAGATTGAAAACAGTTTGTATATCACTAAGGAAATGCTCACAACCACTGAACTCGCAGAATATCTTGGCGTTTCACAGTCGCAGATATATAAGCTCACGATGAACATGGAGATTCCGCATTATAAGCCCAAGGGCAAGACAATCTATTTTGACCGGAAAGAGATAGTGAGATGGATGCGCTCTAACCACTGTTCGTTTGAAAGGAAAGAAACAGCAAAAGACTAATTAGATGAAAGGCCGAAAGAAGAACATGACCAGGATTTATTCTGATGTCCAGCTGACTGCCCTTCTGGAAAAATCCGAGGTTGTTATAGACCCATCAAAGTGTAAGCAACAAAACAGACAAAATAATGGCAAGAGGAAGAAACAGTAAAGGGGACAAAGATGAACCAGAAACAGGTTCACTTGAAGTTGGGATGCTATGTAAAAGCAGTTTCAACGACAATGAACTTGACAGTTATCTCAGGCAAGGAGAAATAAAAGCCTCTGAGAAGCCACCCGTCCCTCCTCAGATACTCTGGGTTGGAGATTGCACCATTGCCACCTTTGGCAATTTCAGTGCATCAACAGGAAAGGCAAAAAGCAAAAAGACTTTCAATATCACCGCAATGGTAGCAGCTGCCGTCACTAATACAACTGTACTTAACTACCGTGCAAGTCTGCCAGAGGGGAAGCGTATGATCCTATATTTTGACACCGAGCAAAGTAAGTTCCACTGTCATAATGTGATTGAGCGTATTTATCGTTTGGCAGGTCTTAGTTTGAACAAGGAAGATAAACGCATCAGATTCTATGGGCTCAGGGAGTTCACCCCTTCTCTACGTATTGCTCTCATTGACTATGCTCTCAGAACATTTGAAGGTGTTGGCCTTGTCATCATAGATGGTCTTCGTGACCTCATGTATGACATCAACAACGCTAAGGAGTCCACCGATGTGATGACGATGCTAATGGCATGGACGAGCAAATACAATCTGCATATACACTGTGTATTGCATCTGAACAAGAATGACAATAACACTCGTGGTCATATAGGAACAGAGTTAGAGAACAAGGCTGAGACAGTACTGATTATTAGCAAAGACAAGCAAGATGCCAATATCAGTGAGGTGAAGCCTATGCATATGCGTGACAAGGAGTTCTCCTCCTGGGCGTTTTACATCGATGACAATTCTCTACCTGTACTTGATGTGGGGTATCATGTTACAGTTGTGAAGCCAAAAGACAAACCTCTCACATCTCTTTCTGACGATGTTCACACAAGAGTATTGCAGAAAGTATTTGGCAACGAGCCACCACAGAAGTATCTTGAGTTAGTGAAGGCTCTTGGTGCATCCTATGCGGAAGAAGGCTACAAGCGTGGGGATAACGCAATAAAAGAAATGCTAAAGATATTCTACGAGCGTAAGCTGATAACCAAGAGTAAAGACGGCTATCACTACCACCCCATTCCTCGACCTCAAAAATAAGTTTATGAGTTTAAGTTTAAAGGGTATATATATAATAAACTACGATTGCCCGTAAATACATAGAGTAATGACAATAGACGAAATCAAATCTGTAAGCATCATCCAGTTCCTTGAAACACAAGGCTGCCATAAGTCTCATGTCTTCAAAGGAAACTATTGGTATCTGTCCCCATTTAGGTCAGAGCAATCTCCTTCTTTCAATGTCAATCCTGTCAAAAACTTATGGTATGACTATGGCGAAGGTCAAGGAGGTAATATCATTAACCTTGTGCAGAAGATGAAACCAACCTGGAATAGCCATGAAGTTCTTTCATTCCTGGAGAACGAAATTCGACAGCACAACCTTGATTTTGCAGCTGATTTTTTGGCAAGAATGAAAGAGCAAGAAGAAAAGGAGATCTGGAAGCAAAGCCAAAGAATGAGTCGGGGCGAAGACAAGGATGCACATACTGTAATCGATTTAATTGCTGAGTTATCGCATCCTTATCTTCGAGATTATATCCTGCAACGCCGTGTTGACTATGATGTAGCAAAGGAGTTCTGTAAAGAAGTTCACTATAGCATCTATGATAAGCATTATTATGCCATTGCATTTGAGAACATAGAAGGCGGTATGGAAGCACGTAACAAGTACAGCAAGAGGAGCATTGGTAAAAAATCAATATCCATAGTCCGTCCATCTGGCACTCAATGCTCACATTGTTGTGTCTTTGAAGGTCTTTTCGACATGCTGACTTATGCCAGCGTCAAGAAATGGGGGGTGGATATTGGTTTATGTATCGATGAAGACTGTGACTATATCGTTCTCAACTCTGTCAGCAACGTAAAATTACTGCTTCCTTTTCTTGCAGATTATACATGTATTCATTGTTTCCTTGACAACGATGATGCAGGTATTAAAGCCACCCAAAGGATAACAAACGCCTATAGTTGTCAAACCGTTGATGAATCACACAGATATTCCAATTATAAGGATGTCAACGATGTTATAAACGGTATTATGAAATCAGTATAACATATATCCCCTACTGTCAATGCTACTATTCGAGAGGTTCCTTCAACGGAGCCTCTTTTTTTATTAAAGTCGCTCCTTATAGTATGATTATTCAAAGAAAATCATACTTCTTTTGTAATGTGTGTTAAGTATGATACGCTTAACCCTGCAATTTTTCTTTGTTCGTTGAATTATATGTTCCTTTGCACTGATTTTCGGGATAACACAGGATAAGCGTCTATCTTCCGAGTATGATAATAATTATATTGGATAACATAAAAATCAAATTGAACAATGTCAGGATTTGTAATATTTGCACTCGTCCTAACCTTTGCTTATGTGGTGTACTTCGCAGTGCAGATCACTTTAGACCTCCACAGAAAGAAAGGTGAAAAAAGTACAGAAGAAGAGACCTATGATGTCAGTGACATGGCCAACGAGGAGCAGCCTGTTGCGGTGGAAGAGCACAACGATGACCCCGATTTAAGCGTCCCCACATATACAGAACAGGTTACGGAGGATGGACTTAGAGTTTTGAACCCAACAGGCAAATCAGTAGCAGTCAATCCTCCTGTAGCTGAGGAAACTCCACAACCGTCCCAGACGGAGCAACCCGTAACAAGCCAGGAACTCAATGAAGAGAATGATGCGCACTTGGAGCATATCGACCCCAAGACTCAGTGCAGTTTCTTTGCTGATGAGTTTATGCAGAATCTCAACGAGAAGCATAACAAACGAAAAATAGAGAAGAAGAATGCCAGAGATAAGATGTAAATACAATCAATTGTTTGCCATTGCAGGCATCATGCTCCTCTTGCCCATGTCGGCATCTGCCAAATGTGGTGGTGTTGATTACAGCTGGGGAGCTGATGCTCTTAGCAATGCCCACGATTTCACTGTGACCATGATGCTCTACGTGGTTTATCTCCTTTATGCCATATCAGCCATAGTTGCCATCATTGGCGCACTACAGATATATATAAAGATGAATACAGGCGAAGGAGATGTAACCAAGTCCATCATGATGCTTATCGGCGCATGCCTTTTCATGATAGGTGCCACCATCCTGTTCCCTGCCTTCTTCGGCTATAACATAGTATAGGTACAAAAGATTAAGGATAACAAAAACATCTCAACCTGCAGGAGAGATAATTGTGTGTAGTAACAAATTAAGTAAATCAAAAGAAAGCAAATGAAGAAAATCAAAACAATTGCGAAAAATCTGTTTGGAGCCAAGCGAATGAAGACGCTTGCCTTGATGCTCCTCTGTGGCACCATTGCCACCTATGCCCAGAACGCCGCTGGTGATTACACAGCCGGTACTGATGCTCTGGCAACCGTCACGGAGGAGATTGCGAAGTACGTGCCTTTCGTCGTGAAGCTCTGTTATGCCATCGCTGGCGTTGTTGCTGTGGTCGGTGCGATCTCGGTTTACATCGCCATGAACAACGAGGAGCAGGATGTCAAGAATATCTTAGTCCTCCAAAATTGGTTGGAAAGGATAAGAAAGGAAGTGACAAATAAAGTGCTTAGTATCAAGCGAATAAGCGATTTTTTGATTTTTCCGATTCTTGCTCAACCGACTCTTAAAAAGA
>NZ_NPJG01000084.1 GCF_002251245.1 Prevotella sp. P5-92 | reverse complement strand
ATTGCTTGAGAAAATTGCGAGTCTCTTTGATTCCACACTGGATGACCTGCTTGAGAGGGCTATGGCAGATGAAGAAACAAGGCAAGACTTGGAACGCATTCTCAGATGTGATCAAGATTTCAAAAAGCAACCTATGGATTAACGCTTTTTAAGCAGAAAGAGCGAAATACCTAAAGGCTAATTGTTTAATATCTATTTTTAAAAGAGTCAATCCCCACTACAGCTGCTTCTGTGGGTGTGGGAAACTTTAGTAAATAATTATGGAAAAGAAATTGATAACAGTAACATCTCCGTTACTGCCAAGTTTGGATGATTTTCATGCTGAACTCCAGAAAATCTGGGACTGCAAGTGGATAACAAATAATGGCAGCTACCACAAACAGCTGGAGGCTGCATTGGCAGAGTATCTTGGTGTGCCATACGTGAGCCTGTTCACTAATGGTACGCTTCCTCTTCTCACGGCTCTTCAGGCTTTGAGAATCACAGGTGAAGTGATCACTACTCCTTACTCTTTCGTTGCAACAACACACTCTATATGGTGGAACGGCTGCAAACCTGTATTCGTGGATATAGACCCTGCAACGGGCAACATCAATCCCGACCTTATTGAGGCTGCAATTACTCCAAAGACCACAGCCATTATGCCTGTACATGTATATGGCAAACCTTGCGACACCAAGCGCATTCAAGAAATTGCTGACAAGTATGGCTTGAAGGTTATTTATGATGCTGCTCATGCGTTTGGTGTAGAAGTAAATGGTGAGAGCATCCTCAATGCCGGCGATATGAGCACATTGTCGTTTCATGCCACCAAGGTTTATAACACCATTGAGGGTGGAGCCATGGTTATGCATGATGAGACTACTAAGAAACGTATAGACTATCTGAAGAACTTCGGATTTGCAGGAGAAGTGACCGTCGTTGGCCCCGGCATCAACTCCAAGATGGACGAGATGCGTTCTGCCTATGGACTTCTCAATCTCCGTCAAGTTGATGCTGCCATAGAGGCACGCCATCATATTGCCATCAAATACCGTGAGGCATTACGAGAAGTTGATGGAATCACCTTCTTCGACGATATGCCCGGTGTAAAACACAACTACAGCTATTTCCCCATCTTTGTTGATGCCGAGAAATACGGAATGACACGTGACGAGCTTTACTTCAAGATGAAGGAAGTCAACGTGCTTGGCCGCAGGTATTTCTATCCTCTTATCTCAGAGTTCTCCACCTACAGAGGATTGGAGAGTGCAAGACCTGAGAATCTACCCAATGCACATAAGATGGCAAACAGCGTCATTTGTCTGCCTATGCATCATGCACTGAGTGAAAATGATATAGAACGAATAATTAGTTGTATTACAAAATAATTATGACACAAAAGAAACTCATGCTCCTTGGCGGACTTCGATACCTTCTGCCAGTGATAGAAGCAGCTCATCAGCAAGGTTATTACGTGATAACAGCAGATTATCTGCCAGATAATATCGCTCACAAATATTCAGATGAGTATTGCAATGTGAGCATCATCGACAAAGAAGCAGTACTTGCTAAAGCCCGTGAACTTCATATAGACGGCATTATGTCTTTTGCTTGTGACCCTGGAGTTGTAGCTGCATCATACGTGCAGAACCAGATGAATCTTCCCTCGTTTGGCCCTTTCGAGTCGGTTGAAATTTTGCAAAATAAGGATAAATTTAGAGCATTCTTGAAAGAGCATAATTTCAATGTTCCTTGGGCATTTGGCTTTGCCAGCAAAGAGGATGCGTGGGACGCACGAACGAAGTTTGCTTATCCCCTTATAGTAAAGCCAACGGACTCAGCAGGTTCAAAAGGTTGTACCCGTGTAGATAAGGAGGCAGAACTGATGGCTGCTATTGAATATGCTTTCAAATATACTATCAGCGGTCATATTATCATAGAAGAGTTCTTGGAAAAGAAAGGATGCTCTTCTGATACAGATAGTTACTCTTACGATGGAAAACTACAGTTCGTCAGCTTCTGTGCGCAACGCTTTGATGCCAATGCAACAAACCCATATACACCTGCTGCATACTCATGGCCATCCACTTTCTCAAAAGAAGAAGAGGATTATCTAACAAGTGAGATACAGCGTCTCATCACACTTCTCAATATGAAGACATCTGTATGGAATATTGAGACTCGAGTTGCTCCTAACGGGAAACCATATATTATGGAACTTACACCTCGTGGAGGAGGAAATCGCCTTTGTGAGATGCTTAGATATGCAACGGGCGTTGATATGATTACGGCCATCACACGTGCTATGGTGGGTGATGAACCGGAGTCTATAGAGCAGAAGCCTTATAACGGTCATTGGGCAGAGATAATTCTTCATGCCGACAACGATGGTGAGTTTGTATGCCTTCAAATTGATCCATCACTTCCCGCAGAAGTAGTGGAAGAAGACCTTTGGGTAAAACCGGGAGATCACGTCCACGGATTTGAAGCAGCCAATGATGCCATCGGCACACTCGTCTTACGATTTGAATCTGCGGACGAATTAGAAAAAGCAATAGTAAATCAAAAAGAATGGTTGAAGGTTATAGTTTTGTAGATTATTCACTATATGACCTACAATATAAGCCTTCTTATCAATAAAGTTACATATATATTATGGAAAATTTAGTAATAGTTGGAGTTGGCACTAATTCAAGATTAGCATTGTCTTTCATTAAATATCATAACCTATTTAATGTCATAGGTTTCGCAGTTAATAAAGATTACTATACATGTGATACCTTTGAGGGATATCCTGTTTATTCGTTAGAAGAATTGGAAGATAAGATAGGCTCTAAAGATGGATATTCACTCTTTATCTCACTCCTTTGGAATCATTTGAATGCTGATAGACGAAAGTTGTATGATTATTGCAAAAATCAAGGATTTAAATTGGCAAACCTTATATCTCCATTAGCAATAATCAGAAGCGAAATAAAGGGAGATAATTGTTGGATTCAAGACCAAGTTGTAATACAGAATGACACCGTTATCGGTAGCAATGTTGCTATTATGGCAGGTGCTCTAATAGGTGCCGACTGCAATGTCGGAAGTCATTGTTTTTTTGGTGCACATTCCTTATTGGCAGGTGGTTGCACTTTAGGCGAGCAATCATTTGTAGGTTTAAAAGCAACAGTCTTCGATGACACCAAGATAGGAAAGAAATGTATAGTAGGTGCATGTACAGCTGTTAAACGTAATATGCCCGACTACTCGAAATATATTACCTCATCAGATAACATTGTAATCAAGCAATACGATGAAGCTGAAATAGAATCTAAATTGGTATTTTCAAAGAATAAAAGGTAAATATGGAATCAAGTAAATTAGGCCTCTACTTTGAGGAGTTTGAGGTTGGTGCAGAAATAAAGCACAACCTCTCAAAAACAATTTTTGAGTGTGACAACAACTTCTTTTCATTGATGACGATGAATCATCATCCCGTTCATACCAATTTGGATTATGCCGGAAAGAATCAACATGGAAAGATTTTGGTGGTTGGAACTCTTGTCTTTTCACTTGCAGTAGGCATTACAGTGCCTGATGTCAGCGGGAAAGCTATCGCTAATTTGGGTTATGAGGACATCAAACATTTAAACCCTGTGTTTATCAACGATACAATATATGTCCGTACTAAAGTGCTTTCAAAGCGCGAATCAAAGTCGAAGAATGACAGAGGTATCGTTTATGTTGAAAGCATAGCCTACAACCAAAACGGTGTAGATGTGCTGTCTTTTAGGAGAAATGTTCTGGTAAAGAAGATGAATGTTTAATCTCAATATAGATATGAACAATTACAATTATTTGATGCGTAGTCTTATGTTTGTGCCTGCGCACAACCAAAAGCTATTAGATAGCTCTGTTAGACGAGACGCAGATGTGTTGCTTCTTGATATTGAAGACTCTGTACCTCTTTGCGACAAACAACAAGCACGAGACAACATAAAGGCCTTTGTAAAACGCGATGACTTGAATGGGAAATTAATTTTTCCTCGTGTAAACGACAGAGAAAGTGGAGAGTTGTTGAAAGACCTGTATCAGCTCACGATTGAAGGTGTTACTGGTTTTATGTATCCCAAAGCAACCAAAGGAGAGGATATTTATTTTCTTGGAAAGCTACTTGAAACAATAGAATATGAAAAACATATTCAAATCGGTACGTTCAAGATTATACCTTTGATAGAAACTGCTGGAGCAATTGTCAACATAAAGGAAATATGTACCGCTTGTCATAGAGTATGTGCTGTCACATTCGGTTGTGAAGACTACGTGACCGATCTCCGCGGAAAGCATGACCCAGATGGTAATAGCATCTTCTTTGCACGTAATGAGATTGTAAATGCGGCTCGTGCAACAGGAGTTATTCCAATTGATACCGTTCACATCAAGGTTCATGACCTTGAGGACCTAGAAAAGAACTTGAAGGTCGCCAAAAACCTTGGTTTCGAGGGTATGCTAATTCTCAATCCCAAAGAACTTCCTCTTTGCCATCAGTATTTCTCTCCTTCAGAAGAAGAAGTGGCTTGGGCCACCGAGATGGTAGAACTGGCGGACGAGGCAGTTCGTGAAGGTAAAGGTGTGGCAGTCAAGGAAGGAAAGTTCATCGGACCTCCGATGGTCAAGATGGCTAAGAACATAATGGCTAAACACAATCAGATAGAAGCCCGCAAGTGATGTGAACTCAAGCAGCCATACAGGTAGAACTCTTTCATCGAGAGTTTGCAGTTCGATACTGCTGGCTGCTGCAAAACAAATAATTACAAACAATATGAAGCATTCTCCTATTGACGATTTGTATAACGAACTCTTTGGCGAATATCCACAAAAAGCGGGTACAGCTTTAGAGCGATTGGCAACTATAGCGTATAATGAGATTTGTGCCCAAAGAACTATGGTTGATCAACATATCAAGGGTACATACAGTGGAACAGACTATCAATTGGATGGTCTTGCTGTAAGAAATGGACAACAAGAAATGATTGAAGCCAAAGACTATACGATTTCAGGAGAAAAGGTAGGTCGTGATGATATCCAAAAATTAAATGGAGCATTGGTTGACCTTGCCTCCGTTCATCGAGGAGTATTTGCTTCAGCTACGGATTATACCAAACCTGCTGTAGAATATGCAATGGCTTCGGAGAAAATGCCACATAGCAAACCCATTGACTTATATCAGGTGCGCAATAGTACAGAATTAGATGAGGAAGGAAGAATAAAGGTAATCCATATTGTGATGAATGTGTATTGGCTTGATTTTGACAGAGGCACATACAAGCCGATATTCACCAAAAATGGAAGGAATTGTATTCTTCGTGATTTACCTAAAAATACTGAACTTGCATATACGCTAAGCGAGTTTACAGACAAGGAAGGCAATGTGAAAAAGACAATTGCAGAACTATCCTCAACCACCAATAAGGAAGTGAAGATGGATGCAGACCAAAAGGTTGTCGAGGGTATTTGGGATTTACAAGGGCTATATGTCAGATTCCCTAATGGGAAATATTGCGAAATTGCTCGTGTAGAATATTCTATCCCAATATCAGTTTGCAAAGAGAGTTTTGACATTACAAGAGAAGGGAAAGCCTGTTTGTTGGTAAAATCACAAGATGGATCAATCAACACACTGCTTACAGATAAGCAACTAAAACAATATCATTTCAAAGATGATGGTACTGTCGAAAAATCTTGATTTTCTGATTTCTCACAAACATCATATAATATAAGAACTAAGCAATATGAGCATTCTGAAAATACATATTCGAAACTGTTACGGTATAGGTTCTTTTGATAAGGAATTTGATTTGACAAAAGGAAGTGGCATCATATATGCACCTAACGGTACAATGAAGTCATCCTTAACTCACGTATTTCAAGACATAGCTTCAGGAATAGAATCCTGCGACAGGATTTATACAGAACGTATATCAGAACGTGAAGTCCTAATGGACAATAATCCTATTGATGCAGAATCCATCTATGTTTTCAAAGAAGAAAATGTAGATGGGCATAAAAGTGTATCAACGTTTCTGACTAATCCGGAACTTAAAGCACGATATGATGCCATCCATCTGGAACTTGCGAATGCAAAGAAGGCTTTGAGTAAGAGCATAAAGAGGACCAGTGGTTCATCGGATATAGAGTCTGAGATATTGGATTCGTATAAGGAGAATGAGTCTGATAATGTCTATGACTGCTTTCTTTCGCTAAAGGCATTAGTCGAAGGGGATGCATTGCCATTATATTCATTCAACTACAATGATGTGTTTGACAAGAAAGGATTGGTTAAGAATTTTTTGTCAGAAAACGGGCAGATTGTATCTCAATATTTTGAGAAATACAATGAACTTTTGAGCAAGTCCAATTTCTTTAGTGTAGGTGAAAATTCATTCGGAACATATCAGGCTGATGCATTGATATCGTCGGTGAAAGACAATCGTTTTTTCAAGGCAAGTCACAGAATTATGTTAAAAGATGGCTCTGAGTTGCATGATAAGAATCTTCTTATTTCAAGAGTTGAGCAGGAGGTTAAATCTATATTCAACAATGAAGAACTCTTGTCGATTTATCAGACCCTTGAAAAATCATTAGCAAAGAATCAGGATCTTCAAAAGTTTAAGGAAGCTATCAAAAACAATCCTGCGATCATATCGAAATTAGTTGATTATGAAGGGCTTCGTAAGGAGATAATTGTCAGTTATTTACAACAACACAAACAAATGTTTGTTGAAATATGTGGTCTCTATACTTCAAAACGTGACGAGTTGAGAAAGATTATAGAAGATGCTAATGCCTATACTGAGAAATGGAAGTCTATCATTGACTTATTCAATGCCCGTTTCTTTGTTCCATTTGAGGCAAGAGTAACCAATTTGCCTGATGTACTGCTAAATGACAAGGTTGCCGCATTGACATTTGCATACTGCGATGAAGAAGGTACTGAACCAAAGGTTCTGGAAGACTCCAAGTCCATAAGGATGTTAAGTCAAGGTGAGTATCGAGCATATAATATAATGCAAAATTTGTTTGTGATTGAAGGATTAAAGGAAGATGGAAAGGAGCACCTTCTGATATTGGACGATGTGGCAGATTCTTTCGACTATAAAAACAAATATGCAATTCTCGAATATATAAACGACATCATTCAATATGGCTGTTTCAAGGTACTAATCCTCACTCATAATTTTGATTTCTATCGTACAGCAGTATCTCGTCTTGGTATTACTAATCAGTTTTTTGCTTACAAAAAAACGGATAGAACCATAGAATTAGGGCAAGGAATATTCAAGACTGATATTTTGAAACACCGGATTATTAAAAAAGCTCACAAAGACAAAGCGGCATTCATTTCGCTGATTCCTTTTGTACGCAATATTATTGAATACACTACTGGGGATTCCTGCGACGAATATCTTTTGTTGACTTCTTGTTTACACGATAAACCAGATACATATACGATAACAATCGGACAACTTTATTCTTGTTTGAAGTCTAACATAAAAGGATTGAAGGATATTGAGTTTGCAGGGGAAGAGAAACACTATATTGAAATTCTGAATGAAGCCACTCAGGCTGCAATGTCAGATTCAAACGAGATTGAAATCACCAATAAGCTTGTCTTATCTATATATATTAGGATAAAGACAGAAATGTATCTCAACTCGATATTGACAGAAGAGCAAAAGCAAGGGGAGAACTTTAACAGTGATCCAACTGGCAAATTGTGCAAGTTATTCAAAAAACACTTTAATGCTACGAAATCGAAGGAATGCCTATTAGTGAATAAAGTTTTAATGCTAACATCTGAAAATATCCATCTCAACAATTTTATGTTTGAGCCAATCGTGGATATGCCAATAGCTCACCTTAAGGCATTATTAAAAGAAGTAGAAGAAGTGTTTTCATAACGTAAATATGATATGTCAAAACAATCATTAAAAGACAAAACAATTAAGGGCACGGCATGGAGTGCCATCGACAATGTCACGCAGATGGGTGTGTCGTTCTTGGTGAGCATAGTCCTTGCCCGTCTGCTCTCGCCTGATGACTATGGTCTTATAGGCATCATCAATATTTTCACTGTCGTATGTAACGCCATCATCAATGGAGGTTTCAGCGCAGCATTGATACGCAAGAAAGATGTGACAGATGATGATTATAACACATCATTTATCGTCAATCTTGGCCTTAGTCTGCTATTGTATACTTTGGTTTTCTTGGCATCACCCCTTATCGCCGATTTCTTCGGAAGAGAAGAGCTCGTATGGCTGACACGAGTTTCATCGTTAATAATGATTATTGGAGCTCTCGCCATCGTGCAGCAGACAAGACTTACCAAGAGAATTGACTTCAAGACCCAAACAAAAATCACCCTTACGGCCAGTATTATCAGTGGAGTGATTGGAATAACGATGGCATTCTTTGATTTTGGCGTATGGGCATTGATAGCTCAGATGCTTTCTGCACAGTTGTTAAGGACGGTGTTACTATGGGTTTATAACCATTGGGTGCCATCATTGCGATTCAACAAGAAAAGTTTTCACGAACTCTTCGGTTTCGGCTGGAAGTTGATGGTGTCAGCCATATTAGACAGTTTATGGACTCAGTTGTATCAAGTCGTGGTAGGAAAGTACTACAATGCAGCAACGTTGGGTCAATATACTCGTGCCAAACAGTTCTCTCAGATGTTCTCCTCGAACCTGACAAATGTCATTCAGCGGGTAACCTATCCCGTGCTGAGTGAAATTCAGGATGATAAGGAGCGTATGATTGCAGCCTATCGCCGAGTCATTAAAATTACAATGTTTCTTACCTTCGCTTTGATGTTCGCATTGGGTGCAGTCTCAGAACCTTTATTATATTGTCTTATCGGTGAGAAATGGCATGATGCGGCAACATATCTTCCACTGATATGCATCATAGGCGCTTCCTATCCTTTACATGCGTTAAACCTTAATATGCTTCAGGTGCAGGGACGTAGCGATTTGTTCCTATAACTGGAAATAATCAAGAAGATTATCGGACTCGCTCCTTTGTTTATCGGTGCTTTTGTAGGAATCTTCCCGATGCTCTACACCTCAATATTCACCTGTACCATTTGTGATTTCCTCAATTCCCATTACCCCGGCGAATTGTTAGGCTATACCTCGTGGATGCAGTTGAAAGATATCTCAAAGTCATTCTCCATGACTTTTACTATGGCAGTAATTGTCTATATGCTCAAATTTATCCCAATCAGCTATTGGATAACCCTTCCGATTCAGATAGTGGTAGGATTCAGTCTCTTTTTCCTACTATGTAGAATCACGAAGATAGAAGAGTATAAGGAGATGATGAATATGATCAAACCAATGTTTAATAAAATTATTGGTAAACAATAGTAATTATAAAGATTAAATATAAATAACTGAAAGAAAAAATACGTATTGAATTATGAAGAATTCCGAAGAATTGATTTATGCTCCTGTGTTAATACCAACTCTAAACAGATATGACCATTTTGTTAGATGCTTAGAATCGCTGGAAGAATGCACTGGAGCTGAAAAAACAGATGTTTATGTTGCATTGGACTATCCTCCTTCGGAACATTATCGAGAGGGGTGGAAAAGAATAGACGCTTACCTTCATAAAAAAGAAAACAATAATGGTTTTAACCATTTGATAGTTTACAGAAGAGAGACCAACTATTTCTTTTCAGGAAAGGGTAATTTGACAACAGCAATAAAAGATTTACCAGAATGTATCAATAGATACATCCTTTCAGAAGATGATAATATTTTTTCTCCAAATTTTTTAGAATATGTTAACGATGGATTAGAAAAATTCGAGAATGACCCGAACTGTTTGGCTGTATGTGGATATAATTATCAAGGCGTCAAACTAAATGGATATAATTATAATTGTTATCTTTCAAGGGAGTATTCTGCATGGGGTGTAGGCTTTTGGAAGAAAAAAAGAGAAAAACTTGAATATATTTTCAAGATTGATTATGCCAAATTCATAATGTCAAAATGGGAAAATATTTGGAAATTATATAAGAATGAGCCTAGACTATTAAATACAATACTACTAAATTTGGATTGTGGAAAAATATTTGGTGATACAATGTTGGTTTCTTATCAATATCTCAACAATAAGTATTCCCTCTTCCCCAAAACATCAAAAATACGCAATATGGGATTTGATGGTACAGGTACCTCAATTTTTGAGGTGGATAATTCTTATATGTCCCAAATAATTGATTCTGAAACTCATTTTGTATGTGATATGGTTGATCGTAAATCAATTGATGTTGCAGCTTTAGAGGTAAGAAGAAATTTTAAACGTTCTTGGGTTATGAATATTATCATTCTAATCAGGTGTGCCGTTTATTATTTCACAAAGATAGATATTTTGTATTTCGAAGCTAAACGCAGAAACAAGGCTTTATTTAAAGATTGAAATGGAGTAAACCGATAGTCGACGTATTTTGACAAGTTGAAAAAGATACGGGTATCAGGTAACAAGATAGGTAAGCGTCCAAAAGTGGTTTTAGGTAATCCGTGAAAAAGTTTGTACCTTTGCGCTGTCAAATTCAATAAACAATAAATAGGCATGATAAGTTCTTTCATCTCGACCTGTCAGCAGAAGTGTCGCAACTTCCGCGACTTCTTCGTTGACTATGTTCGGGAGTTGAACAGGGGACGACGGGACTATGACAATCTTGTCAGGCTTGCTTTCTCCCCGGCGGCCAATTAAAATAAGTTAAATTTCAATTAAATCACAAATAGGCGGGCTTCTCGGAATGCCCGTCCTATAAGGGTTTTAATCACTTTTGGACGCTTACAGTCATATATTCTAAGATGGGCAATACACAGGTCACCGAATACTTACAGTAC
The DNA here is from genome assembly GCF_002251245.1 of Prevotella sp. P5-92. GTDB lineage: Bacteria > Bacteroidota > Bacteroidia > Bacteroidales > Bacteroidaceae > Prevotella. The sequence goes on along the minus strand of NZ_NPJG01000084.1, from coordinate 10,214 downwards.
AACGAAAAGGAAAAGGGCGGGCATCGTGATTGAGGCCCGCCGCGATCGTCATAACATGGCCATGCAGCTGGTGACGCCGAGGGTGGTGGCGATGGCTGTGGCGATGGAGACGATGAGCTGAAGGATCAGCTTCCAGGTGGATCTGTTTGTTGTTGACATAGAATTGAGATTTAAAGATTAATAAATAATGATGAGTTGACGAGTTGTTTGCGGGCATCGGTGGGCATTATGGAGGGCATCAGACATCAGTCATCAGCCATCAGTCGTCACTTCATCAGGTAGGCGAATTCCTTTGAGGCGACGAAGCAGGGACAGGCTTTGGGGATGGCGCCGGGCATCTCGCAGTGGCCGCAGATGAGGGCCTTGGGGAACTGGCGATGGAGGTCGCGGAGGAGACCGATGAGGGAAGCTCGCTGCTTGAGGGTTCGGGTGTCCTTGGGTTTGCCTTTGGCATCGAGACCGCCCTCATAGCAGATGCCGATCGAGCAGCGGTTGAAGGGTCGGCAATGGGCTCCTACCTCGTTGAGGCGGCGGTGCTGTGTCACGGTGCCATCACGGCGGATGTAGAAGTGATAACCCACGTCGATGAATCCACGCCGCAGATGGTCGCGCCTGAGCTGCTCTGGGGTGTAGTCCTGGTCCTCACGGGTGGCGGAGCAGTGGATGACGAGAAACCTGACTGATTCGGCCGGCATGTAGATGCCTGACTCGATCTTGGTGAGGAGCATGTCCTCCGTGGCGACCGTGCCGCCAGCGATGTTCATTGGGTATTGTTCGTGGAGCATGATATTGTAATTATTACGTAACTGTTCGGTGAACCCCGTCATTGTCATATAGAATAATTATCGTACCTTTGTCGCTGATATTTTCACTTTAAATTTTTAGCGACAATGAACAACAGAAAGCAAAACAAACAGCCTCTTTTTGCAGAGGTAAATCTTACGGGAGATGAGTTCGAAAAGTCTCCCAGTGCTCAAATTCAACGCACGAGATTCTTGAAGTTGGTTTATCCCAACAATGTGACCCTGATACTCCCTGGTGACATCACTGCCAGCCAGTTGGAACAGTACATCCGCATAAAAGTGTAAGCCATGGCAAAGATATGTCAATTGCATGCAGACCTTCACTACTTACTGTGTATGAAGCCAGTGGACATGCGGAAACAGTTCCGTGGACTTCAAGGACTCATCAGTGAGTATTACAATCGTTACCTGACTCAGGACGAGGCATTCATCTTCATTGGCAAGACAAGGACAACCGCCAAGATCCTGCATCGGGAAAGCAATGGCCTGACTCTCTATGTCAGAAAACTGAGTGAGGGACGTTTCCAGATTCCGCAACTGAACGAGGACAAGCGCACTTGCAACCTCGATTATAAGAATTTTGTTTGCCTGGTTTTGGGCGAGAAATGTGTTGGTGAATAGCCTTGTTTTATGCGACTTTTGATGTTGATATTATTTAACTTAAATAGCTTAAAATCAGTATGAAATAGTCAACAAAAAACTTGTGTAATTCAAGAAAAAATCGTACCTTTGTAAGGTAATTAAGAGATAAAAACATGGTATCTGAAACAAACAAAAACAGTCAGGATCAGGCGTTGGAAGAGAGGCTTTCCAACATGCATGAGCAGATGGCAGGAGTGACTTCCCGCCTGGATCAGACTGAGCGTGCCCTGGATTTGGAGCGTGCAACCCGTGAGGATATCATAAAGGCAGAAGTGGAACGCAGAATACGTGAAGCAGAACAGCGTATCCGTAAAGAGATCGAGTCGGAATATGCCGATGAGCGTGCAGTGATGGACAAAGAGAGGCAGGCTATTGATCGGCAGCGTGAGGAGATGCAGAAGGCCTTTGAGCTGATGCAGCAGAAACTCGTCACAGAGACTGAGCAGAAGATCAGAAAGGCGAAAGATGAGGCAGAAAGCCATTTCCTTGGAAAGATGGCTGCACAGACTGAAGGCTTCCTCAGGCTGTTCTCTGAAATGACGCGCCGTAACAATGCGGACATTCAGGGCTATCTTGCCAAATTCAAGGCAGCTTCCGAAGATGCTCAGGCTGCCATCGGCAATGAGATAAAGACAAGACTTGAGAGGATATTCAAGAATGAGCAGTCGAAAAATCGTCAGATTGCCGAGCTTGTCAGGATGATATTCACGCAGAAGCGGGAGCGGTTCCTGGTTTCGGAAGAAGACCGCACCGGTGTCCACAATCATCTGCTGGCATCTCTTAAGTTTAATGAAGAGGAGGAGGCGAATTATAAGAAGGCACTTGAGACTGTCAAGAAGTACCGTCTCCAGAAAGAGGCGTGTCGTCTTGCCCGCAAGGAACAGCATAAAGACGGTCACGGTCGCAACAAGATACCTGATGACATGGTCCGTCTGCCGGAGATACTTGTATATCCTGAAGAATGTATCGGACACATGGACGAGTACCGCGAGGCTTTCCCGGGAGAAACCACGGAATTTATCGTTCCTGTCTCTGCCAAATACATGGTGCAGGGCTACCGCTGCCCCGTCATGGTACGCAAGGATGACTTATACCAGAAATTCCATACAGCCCCCGTACATGAGGAACTCATATGGAAAAGTTACGCATCCAACAAGTTGTTGTCACAGATAGAGGTGCGCAAGTATATGGATCACATGCCCTTCAACCGCCAGATTGGCCAGATGAAGAGAGACGGTCTGGTATTGGCTCGGACTACAATCAATGACTGGCATGTGGCTGTATGCGACACGCTTGTTCCATTGTACAAATTACAAGAGCATTATGTGATGCGTGGGCTTCACTTGGCGGCAGACGGAAGTCCGATGCCGGTGGTGGACAATGAGAAACATAAGACTGTCAAGAAGTACATCATAGAATACCGCAATATAGACACAGGCATACCGATTTTTTTGACCGCTGTAGATATAGGCAATGGTCGTGGAAAAGAGGTGATACAGGCTCAACTGGCCAATTGGAGCGGGCTTGCCCTGATGTGTGATGCCTATCCCGGATATGACTGGATAAAGAAGACAGGACGTGTGCTGTGCAGGTGCTCGGCCCATGCTAGGCGTGAGCATGAGCGAGCTTTGAAAGAAGCCCCGAAGGCTTCCATGCCAGGCATGCTTCTTTTTCAAGAGATCTACGGTGTAGAGGAAATCATCAGACATGAGAATGCGTCGGGCAGCAGGATAACGGAGCTGCGTAATGAATTGGCGCGTCCTCTGTGGGAGACTCTCCATTTGTGGTGTATGAATGAAATACTGAATCATGACAGGCATTCCCAGATGTACAAGGCGCTGAACTATGTAATCAGACATTTTGAAGAACTGACAGCATATCTTGATATACCAGAAATGCCTCTGGATAACAATGCGACCGAACGGGAAATCCGTGCGATGGTGATGGGCAAGAAGGCTTATCTCTTCTGTCAGACGGATGAAGCTTGTGAGCGTGCAGCTATGATGTACTCATTCTTTGGTGCCTGCAAGGTGAAGGGTAAGAACCCTGAGCGATGGCTTGCTTATGTGCTTGACCACATAAGTAATACCAAAGATGAAGATTTATACAAACTACTTCCTGAGTTTTGGGAAGACATTAAATGAATTAACATTAATTTATAAATACAAGGTGAGGACCTTGCTGATGTCTATGCATCAGCAGGGCTAAACGTCATACACTCGACGAAAATCAGTGCGCAATGGGGCGCGCTGCAAAGGTACAAAGTTTTTTTGAATCTGCAATGACGGACTTCACCGAACAGTTACATTATTACGATAACGATAACGAAAACGAAAACGATGACAATGATAATGACGTAAACGATAACGATAACGATAACGGGAACCGGTCTGACAAGCGGGTTATTTCGATTACGGATTATACCGATGATGCTGATGACTGTAACAGTCAATGGCCGCCGAGATCAGTCTCCCGTCTCGTCATCGCTTTCGTCAGGACTTTAGATCAGACTTCCGCCGCCGCCTTCTTCTGACGTGCCGGGATCTTCACTGTTGTCGGGTGTCTCGACGGTGGAGTCGGCGGGGACGGTGCCGTTGTACTTCACTAGGGTGATCTTTTCGGGCATCAGGTCGTAGATGCGCTTGCCGTTGACTACCTTGAACGATGGTGTGAAACTCGGGACGAGACTCTGGATGAGCTTGGCGTTAGCCTCCTTCTCGGTCTTCGCCGTGCCGGTGGTGATGAAGCGGATGGAGAGGCTGCCGAAGCCGAGGAGCTGAATCTGATAACCCTTCTTGAGGTTCTCCTTGACGTAGTAGGCGTAGCGGTCGAGCACGTTTTTCACGTCGCCCGGAGTGGCAGACGACTCAGCCGCTATCTGGTTTGCAACATCGTCGGTGCTCAACGTACCGTAGTTGACTGGTGACACACTGTACACGGTCTTTGGGTTCTCCTTGTCGAACATCACCGTGCGCTTGGTTACTCTGTAAGCCTTTGACATAGAATTTGAAAATTTAAATGTTGAACAATTGAATTAATTAACTCGCTGTGTAATCGGAAGGTGGCTCCTTCTGGCCAGTAAAGGGGACTTATTTCCTTTTCACAATGCAATGTCAGTGCAAGCGAGAGCAATATAAGCTTGATTAATATTGCCGAGTGCAGCCTGACTTCGCTTCTTTGATGCAAAGTTACTACATTTTAATTTGGCGATGGCTCATAACTGCTCATAAAGGCTCATAAGTCCTAAGGCATTAACAATGGCTGTTGTTGAGACACAAGAACACCCGATCGTTAGGTCATAAGAACACCCGATCCTTGTGATACAAGAATACCCTATCGTTAGGACATAAGAACACTCGATCGTTGTGATACAAGGATACTCGATCGTAAGGTCATCACGACTCGGTGCTCTTATGGACTCACGGGTCTCCGAGATACTCCATGATGATTCTTACTTGCCTCGCACTGAGGATGCGGCACTTCTTGTAGGGCATCGACAGTTCGTCGAGGGCGGACATCAGTTGCGGACATCCCTCTATCCACCTGCGCAACGAGCGGACGGCTTCTACGTCGCTCATATCGGGGAAATACAACTTTGCTAAATCTCTACGCTTCATACTTATGAAAGATTGAAATATTGAACAATTGAAATATTGAAAGATTGAAATGGTTAAATGTATAAATAGTGGCTCTGCCACATTTGCCATATACTTCATACAACATATATATAAATAATGTATATCATTATAAAAAATAAATATTATCATCATTATTATAAAAGTTTAGAAATAATAGTGGCATAAGTGGCAGAGGGCACTCGGAAAGACGGTCAGAAGGGTATGTCGGCAGACACCATCATCCTACGGCTGTTTATCTCCGTAGCCTCAAGCTCCACCACGATATAGCCCCGGCGGTTGCCGTTGCGCATACGCTGGTATCCCTTGTTGTCGAGTATCTGGCAGAGCGTGCGCAACGGGATGGGACGGTGGAGGTTGCCATAGCAGATGAGTTTAGCCTGAATCTCCGAGGTGGTTAGGAAATGTACGGTGCGCGTCTCCTTGCCCACGGGGCGAGGCATGTCGAAATAGACATCGAGAAGCTCCTCCTCGGGAGTGCGGTCGGCAAACTGCTCCACATAGTGGCTGAACTGCTGAATCTCGTCGGTGGTAAACCAATAGGCAAATCCCTCCTTCACCATTCTCACCGCCTCGGCATACAGGCGGCGGTGGTCGATGGGATTGTCGAAGGGCGAGTCGATGCGCTCCACATAGAAAGGCAGGAACCGGCGGTTGCCCGTCTGGTCGGTCAAGAACTGGAACTTGTTGCCTGAGGCACAGTATGACGCTAAGCGCACACGCCGCTCCTTGGTGCTGCCGTAAGGCGCGCGGATATTGACGTCGGGAGTGGTGATGAGCGACTTCAGGTTGTCGAGGTCGGCACTTGACAGGCGGTCGAACTCATCGTAGTTCACCATGGCAAACTCAGCGCAGCGCAACTGTTCGTCCTTGTCGCCGAAGTTGGTTCCCGACTGTCGGCAGCGGTATGTCACCAGTTCGTCAGGTATGAGAGCGTCGAGCCATGTGCTCTTGAATATGCCCTGGGGTCCTATTAGCACAAGCATCTGCTGGTTGACCACCTTTGGGTTCATCCACGAAGCCACCATAGACACAAACCACTTGCGGAAGCAGGTGAGCCAAAGGGCGCTTACCCCCATCTCCTCACTGTGGACGGAAGAATAAGCCAGCGGAGGTGCGGTCACATGCACCATTCCAGCCACTTGGTCAATATATGACGATCCGCCGGTTTCAGCCTCGCAGGCCTTCACCGCCCCGTCGAGATAGTCATTAAGAGGGTTGAACTCCGGTATGCAGTTGCTCATCAGTGCCGCACGGAAAGTTTGGGCGGAGATGTTCTGACCCGTCTCCACGTTGCACGCCAAGAGCATGGAGTTGATGTCGCGGTCGGTCAAGTCCGTCATATCAGTCCGTTTCAGTTTATGAGTAATAACGTCAAATTTCAGTCCCTGGCTGCGCAGGAAGTCGGCGGCAAGGAGCATTTTCACGTCACCCTTGCGATCACCGTCCTTCTTGCCCTTGCCGTCGGGCAGTGCCCTGCGGCCGTGCATCGCGGCAGCAGTCTTGTAGCAGCCGGCGACGAGCGACGGTATCGACTCCTCGCCGTATTGAGATGCATACTCCTGCTTCATGAGCTGTGCAGCGTGATCCTGCTCCATGCCGAAGTCGGAGAGGGTCATGGCAAGGCGCACGAGAAAATTGTTGCGGTTGCCATGGGCGAACTCACCAGTAGAGGACTTGTTTACGCACGCCTGTGCAAAGGCGAACACCTTTTCCACGGTCCACTGTGGGCTCCAGTCCTTCTCTGTTGTGGCGTTGTCGTTGGCTATGCGGTCGTTCTTGCCACGCTTTTTGCATGCCTGCGTCATATCCACCTTCAGAGGCTCGGCGTCGGGATTAATCCACGCCTCTGGGTCGTGACAGATAGACGATCCGTGGTTGGCCTTGCCTACGGCCGGGTCGTAGTCGGCAGGAATGGCGTTGGCGATACGCTCATTGCCTTGTATAAATGCCTGCTGATACACCTGCGGAGTGAGACCGCAGTTTGGAATCTGGTAGAAGTAATAGATGTGAAGGCCATTGCCGCTCATGCTCACGTGATACATCACCACAAACGGCAGTTCACGCACACGTCGCTTTGCCTCCTCCATAATGTCAGATGGGATATTGTCGATGTCGCACTGGCACAGACAGGTATAGCTCACGAGATGCTCCATTTCCCGTCCGTTCTTGAAGCGAGCTGCAGGCATAAGCATCGGAAACTGCTCAGCCTTTAGCTTCTTGAGTTGCTTAGCAGGCAGGTCGGCATCTATTGCCTTACGGTAGTTGACGGTGCGCTGCCGCAGCACCTCGTCGTTCCTGATTATGTCATACACATCCTTGAGTGTGACGTCGTTGTGTGCCAATGTACTGAGACAATTGGGATACACGGGTAAGAGAGTTTTATTCATAAGCGTATAAAAAAATTCAGATAATAAATTGCGGTGCAAATATACTAAATAATTATTTTCCCGCAATAGTGTAATGACTTAGTGTCACGCCCAAGAGGAGTGACATAATTAAACATTTTTAATCATGTTAATGAAAATTTCACAAGAAAAGATGTTGAAACTCGGCGATGTAGTCTTCGCCGCCTTCGACTATGCCCGCAAGTCAAATGGTCTTATGGGCAATGATTTGGTATCGGAGGGATTGATCCCTTATCGTCAGAAAATCTACGTAGTCTAAACCGGAAAATGCAGGGAGTTTGAGTACTACATCGCCATCTTCCGGCGGTCTATATCGGAGCTCCCGACAGAAGTACAGGAATACTATAAATCGAAATTGGTTGATGCGATGATGGATGATCATTGATTAATTCAAGATGAGAGCATGAACTCGTAAGGTGGTAGAAAAAAACACAAGCATAAAATTATATATAATAAAAAGTAAAAAAAATGATTACCAATATTACGATAGAGAAAGTAAAGGGTATCGAGAATAAAACCTTTAACATAGAAATAAAGGAAAACATGTATAACCTACTTGTTGCTCCAAATGGTTTTGGTAAGAGTTCTTTCTTCGCAGCCTTTGACTCACTGCGAGCTTCTAAGATAGAACTGAAAGATAGTTATGCACCTATTGGCGGAGATACAGTAAGTTGCAAATTGTCGATTACTGATAATGGGATTACTTATTCTGCAGATAATACTTCAAATCAACTGTATGCAGAATACAATATTTATTGTATCAATTGTAGATTGACCCCTAAAGCCATAGGAAAAAATTTTAATGGACATGTGGCAGCTACAGGATATTTGGGAATAGAGCATATTGAATTGAAGAAGACCCCTCAAAATGTTTCTTTTGGATATAAGTATTCGACAATGCAGAGTTATCTCACCAAACATAAGAATTTGTTGAAGAATCTTTATAGTTATTTCGGAAATCCATATTATACCCATATGCTGGTCGATTGCTATCCTAATTTCGAAAAGCTTTTATCAAAACGTCGTAAAGAAATGATAGATAATGTGTTGGAAAAAATATATGCATTACGTGGTTCTATACAAGAAATAAAAGATCGTTTTGACGAAAGCTGGTTAGATAATATAAAAGGTGAAGAATGTTATAAAGCAGTTGTTGAAACTATAGGCCGGTTATATCTTGAGCTAAATACAATGTCAGAATTGGACAAATTTTTGTTCATCTTTCAAATGTTAGAATTGTATAAAAGAAACAAGACAATTTTTAAAAAAGCTGTTAACTGGGCCGATTATGAAGTATTGAAATCTCAGTTGAACAATCACATTGAAATGATTAATACTACAGGGCAAAATATCGTTTGCAAAGAAGATAAAGGTAGTTTAATGCTATCATTTCCGAAAGCACATACAATCTCTAATGGACAAAGGGATGTGTTGGTACTTAGTATGATGTTAAAGATGGCAACACTAAAGCTGACGCCAAGTAAAAAACATATCTTTATAATAGATGAAGTGTTTGACTATTTGGATGATGCAAATATTCTTGCCGCCCAATACTACATTTCAGGAATAGTAAACAAAGCGTTAAATGAAAATATTATAGTATATCCAATAATAATGACACATCTTTCACCTGAAAGATTCAAAAACTATGCTTTCCCAGATAAAAAACTCAATGTGCAGTATTTGAAGGAAACATCTTGTCAGCCAGATGCAAATGTGAAAAAATTGCTGGCTAAAAGAAGTGACTTGAGGATTAAAGCTGATGTTTCTCATTATCTCCTTCATTATGCTACGGGTGAGATAAACAAGAGAAATGAGTTTAGAGTGTTAGGGCTTAAAGAGACATGGGGTGAAGGTATGAAATTCTTAGAATTCATCATTCATGAAACAAATAAATATCTTGCTGGTGATACTGATTATGATCCATACTCTGTATTCACTAGTCTAAGGATAAGGATAGAAAAGATTGTGTATGATAGAATTGTAGATGATGAACAAAAAAGTAAATTTGAGACAACCAAGAAAACTAAAGAGAAACTACATTATGCGGAAGAATGTGGTGTTCAAGTAGAAGATGTTTTTTATATGCTTGGAATTTTATATAATGATGTGGAACATGTTTGGGATAATGGAATAGATAAGCCTGCTATATATAAATTGGATAATTTGGCTGTTAGAAGTATCATATCACAAATTTTTAATTACAAAGGTATTCCAATAACCATTGATTCTATTCATTAGTTCAAAAGATTTGGAATGACAGGTCACTGTCCCGCAGATATAGTCAAATACATTATCTCAAATGAATTAAAAACATTTTTGAGCCGACATGTCACTGACTGTCCCATTTAGCATTAATTATCAAAAATAGAATGATATGGATAAAGAATTAGAAGAAATGCTTAAAGCTCACTTTGAGACATTAAGTGAATATTATAACTCAGACGGAGAATATGAAATTGACGATTCTGGATGTATTATGATAAATGTTTTTATGACTGATGAGTGTGATACAAAGAGGCTGTCAGTTGACAGTTTTCTTGACTATATGTCTGATTTAAGAACGCTTAGGAGAGTTGACAAAACAACAGTCAGAACTAAACAAGTTAGGCTTCGTCTCGCCTGAAAGGCGATATGAAGCGCCGACCGTTGCACGTCCGCCGCAAATGTAATCAGAATATTATGGGGAAAGATGTTGGTTTTTGCATGGTTTCCAAAAGGCAAGT
>NZ_NPJG01000083.1 GCF_002251245.1 Prevotella sp. P5-92 | reverse complement strand
AGACCCTACATCGGCGGGGGCTGCGCCCCAAAAAACCCCACAAATACAGGTTGCGGGCTTACATAAAGTAAAAACCCCACAACGGAGATTAACGGCGGGAAACGGCATTACAAACACCACCCCAAACAACCGCCACAAATAAACACCACACAAAAAAAAGGAACCCGACTATCCTTTTAACGGGAATAGTCGGGCTCCTCTGTTTAGATCAGCGAACCGCCGCCTTCACCTTCGTCGGTGTTATCGCCGCCGCCTCCGCTGCCACCACTGTCTGGCGTCTCGTCAGGATTAACATTGCCAGAACGTGGCGACACATACGAACCACTTTCGCGGAGCTTAGCCTGCTGAGATAGCATTGCCTTAGAGAACGAACCGAGACCTATGGCCTGCAGCACCACGCTGTCAACATTCTTCGCAACGGAGAAGTCGTCGGCGGTGTCGGCACCCATCTTGTGCTTGATGGAGAGACCGAAAGATACAAGGTCGTCGAGGATGACTCGCTTGCCGTCGAGACACAGCTCCTTGATACAGCTGATAGTAGCATTGATTACCGCGGCAATGAAATCCTTCTGCATAGGCAGTGAATGACTTGCCATGTGCTGAGCTAACTCTTCGACATGCAGCGTGTTAGTGCTGATGACGCGGGCATAGTACTTGCCAAAAGAAGGACTGTCCTTCAGCTGGCTCTGATAGATTTGGTAGTAAATCATAATTGTAAATTATTAAAGTTAACAAAAAAGAAAAAAGATCGCTTTGGAAGTCATCCGGCAGCTCTCACCACCTTCATCTTTCCACTTGCAAAGGTACAAAAAAATCCCGAAACTACCAAACTTTTTCCCCACTTTTTTCATCTTTTTTCCAAAAAATCTTCATCAACCATATCCGCCAACGCCCGCCGATATTGTTTGCCCCAATACCCACCTATTTCCGCCGATTTCCACCGATATTGTTTGCCCCAATACCCGCCGATTTCCACCCGATTTCCGCCGTCACCCGCCGATTACCGCCAGATTTCCGCCGTCGTAGGGTCTTACCTCGTGTAAGACCGCCCGCCGCAAACGTCCACGGGGAAATAACATATACGGGTTGCGGTCTTACACGAGGTAAGACCCTACAGAGGCGGGGACCGCCCGCCTCAAACGTCCACGGGGAAATAACATATACGGGTTGCGGTCTTACACGAGGTAAGACCCTACGACGGCGGGGACTGCGCTACGAAAACACCCGACACATATACTGTGTTGCGGTCTTACACGAGGTAAGACCCTACGACGGCGGAATATCCTCGGATAATCGGAGGATTATTAGCGCAAACGTGTTGGAAAAATGTAAAAATCGGGCGCAAACGTGTTGGAAAAATGTAAAAATCTGGCTTAAACGTGTTGGAAAAATGTAAAAATCGGGCTTAAGCATGTTGGAAAAATGTAATTTCTCTCGTTTTTGGAAAAGGCGACTGTGGCGAGTAGGCGAGACGTCAACCCCAAAACGGCAAGAAAAATGGAATAATTCCTGTTTTCACGCCCCAAAATAACGGAATAATTCCTGTTTTCACGCCCCAAAACAACGGAATAATTCCTGTTTTCACGCCCTAAAACAACGGAATAATTCCTGATTTTCACACCTAAAACAATGGAATAATTCCTGTTTTTCACCCCTAAAACGACAGAAAAAGTCCTGAAAACTTGTTTCTCTCATTTTTTTTGTGTATTTTTGCAGCCATAAACAAACAATAAAAGTATCTATGCTCTACAGAAAGTTTACAGCGAAGATAGAAAACCACTTGCTTACTCAACCGAACAAGATTCTCTTGGTGAACGGGGCAAGACAGATAGGTAAGTCATATCTAATAAGGTATATAGGCAAACGCATGTTCAGAAACTACGTCGAGATAAACCTAAAGGAAGACAAGGAAGGGCAGGGCATATTCTCTACCGTAAGGAGCACTGCCGATTTCTACCTCCAGCTTGGCGCTATTGCGGGAGAAAAGCTGGGGACAAAAAACGACACCCTCGTCTTCCTCGACGAGATACAGAGCTATCCGCACCTCATGACAATGCTAAAGTTTCTGAACCAAGAAGGTCGTTACACCTATATCGCCAGCGGTTCGCAACTGGGAGTGGCTCTGTCGCAAACCGCATCGGTGCCCATTGGCAGCATATCGGTGGTTGAGATGTTCCCCCTCGACTTCGAGGAGTTTCTGCTTGCCATGGGCTGCGCACAAGCCACAATAGACGGGGCGAGAGACTGTTTCGAAAAAAACGAGTCACTCAGCGAGCCTCTGCACAAATATTTTATACAACAATTCAAGATTTACCTTCTCGTAGGCGGACTGCCAGAGGCGATAAACAAATTCCTTGAGACAAGAAACATAGCCCATGTGAGAGAAGTGCAACGCGACATTCTTAACCTATATAAGATTGACGCGTCGCAATACGACACCGAACGCCGACTCGTGATAAGGAAAATCTACGAGATGATACCATCGAACATGGAGAACAAGAAGAAACGCATCGTGGTGAAGCGCATTGAGGACAAGGCTGGACACAAGCAATTCTCTGACTATGCAGAGGAATTTGAATACCTGACCAACTCTGGCATAGCCCTCTCCGTACAGGCAATAAGCAATCCACGCTTCCCGTTGATGGAGTCGGAGAGCAAGAACCTTATAAAGCTCTACCTGAACGACGTAGGGCTGCTGACAAGACTACTCTACGAACTGAACATAAATGCAGTGCTCGGCGACGAGCGCAGCATTAACCTCGGTTCAGTATATGAAAGCGTTGTAGCACAGGAACTTCACGCCCACGGCAGCAAGCTGCACTACTACGACAACAAGCAACGTGGCGAAGTGGATTTCCTGATCGACGACTTCAAGAGCCTCACAGTACTCCCCATAGAGGTGAAGTCCGGCAAGGATTACACCATCCACAGCGCCCTGACCAAGTTTCTCTCCACGCCCGACTATACCGTAGCCCGCGCCATAGTGCTGTGCAACGAACGTGAGGTGAAGACCATAAACGGCATAACCTACATGCCGGTATATTACGCGATGTTCGTCGGTGGCTCAACAGGCGTCAAGAGCGAGGACACGGTGATACCTGAAGTGCCGATGCCGGAACTATAATTTGAACCATTCCGTGTTGGAAAAGTGTCAAAAATCGGACGAAAATATGTTGGAAAAGTGTCAAAATCAGACGAAAATATGTTGGAAAAGTGTCAAAATCAGACGAAATTATGTTGGAAAAGTGTAAAAATTAGATGAATTTGTGTTGGAAAAGTGTAATTTTCCCCGATTTTTCTTGATTAAACAACATTTTTTTGTTATCTTTGCAACCGATTCAGACATAAAACGATAATTATGCTGAACACATTACAACTTTTTATTCTTATTTCAGGTAGGCAATGATAGAAAGGAAAAACGAGGAAGCCATGCGCAACTTCTTCCTTCACGACAATAGGGCACTGCTCGTTGAAGGTGCGCGACAAACGGGCAAGACATTCACTGTAAGGAAAGTAGGCAGGGAGTGTTTCAAACATTTCGTGGAAATTAATTTCTACGACCACCCCGAAGCACTCGACCTGTTTCAAGGGGCTCAAAACGCAAAGGACATTCTTTTGCGTATCTCTGCCTTTGTAAAACAAGACCTCGTGGCTGGATCTACACTCATTTTCTTCGACGAAGTGCAGGAGTGCAAGGAGATAGTTACGGCGGTGAAGTTCCTTGTAGATGAGGGGAGCTACCGCTATGTCCTGAGTGGGTCGCTGCTCGGCATAGAGCTGAAAGACATCAGGAGCGTGCCTGTGGGATATTTGAGCATAATGAAGATGTATCCGCTCGACATTGAAGAGTTCGCAACTGCTGTCGGCATTGGCAAGCATGTAGTTGACAAGTTGCGCGAGTGTTTTGACACTCGCACACCGGTTGACAATTTCATCCATAATCGCATGTTGGAAATGACACGGCTCTACCTTATCGTGGGCGGTATGCCTGCTGCCGTGCAGAAATATCTCGACACAAACAACCTGCGCGACGTTGCAAACCTTCAACGCGATATAGTGCAGCTATACAGGCGCGACATTAGCAAATACGATCCCGACCGCAAGTTGCAGATTGAGGAGATTTACGATCTGATACCCTCGGAACTCAACGCGAAAAACAAGCGGTTCATTCTTAAGAACCTGAACGAGAAAGGACGTTTCAGCCGCTATGAAGACAGTTTTGTGTGGCTGAAGGATGCCGGAGTAGCCATAGCCACCTACAATGTGGAAGAGCCGCGTGTCCCGTTGTTGCTGAGCAAGCAGCGCAACCTGTTCAAACTGTTTCTCAACGATGTAGGCCTCCTCGCAAGCCTATATGCCGGCGACATCCAGCAGCAACTGCTGCGCGACGAGATAGCCATCAACAACGGCAGCATTTTCGAGAACCTTGTAGCCCAGGAGTTCTACGCCCACGGACTGGCAGGCTACGGTCAGCAGCTGTATTATTTCAATAGCAAGAAACAAGGTGAGCTTGATTTCATCATAGAGAAAGGTGGAAGGGTGATACCCATAGAGGTGAAGTCTGGCAAGGACTATCGTCGCCACAACGCCTTGACTGGTGTGATGTCAAATCCCGATTATTCCATCACCGAGGCCTTCACCTTGTGCCAAGGCAACGTAGAAACGTCAGGTCCCGTGACCTATCTCCCAATCTACATGACGATGTTCATGGGCAATGACGTGACGACGAAGGATATAAAATACGAGTTCGACCTGGAGGGACTGAGGTAAGAACGTCCGTAACGTTACGTTTGCGGAGGCGTAACGTTACGTCGGGCGAAACGTAACGTTGCGTTTGTTAAGATGACAAGAACCACAAAAGAAAAAGTGACACGGTGACACCTTTATCTCTCTTTTCTATAAAATCGTGGAAAAAATTAAAAAATAGGATTATAGACAAAGAAATGGATTTTTGTATTTATTGTATAAAAGTTAGGCATAATGTGGTCTAACGTGTCACCCTGTCACTTTAGGGGATAAAAAAGGCATCCCTAATAAATAGGAATGCCCTTCGAAAGGTCAGACGTCGAAACAACTAAGTTTAAAACGGCTTGCCATTACCTTCGTCTTCATCATCTACAATAGTTTTTCCGATTTCGTTATTATTTACAATAACCACACGATAGAAACTGCCCTTGTTTCCATGTTTTTTCTCATAGCCCAGCTTTTTCATAGCTAATCCTATCTTTGTTGAACTGGTTATAATATTCGATGGGAAATGGCTCTTAATGTCTGTCGCAGTAAGGCGCAAGGGACAATCCGAGGCGGAAGGCTTGCGGAAATGGGTCAGGATGAATTCGTAGGTCTCGTCGGTCTGCTCAAACTCCTTGTTTCTCTCATTTATCTGATTTATCTCCTCGTCTGAGAACCATGTCTGGAAATCGCTATTCACGAGGCTAAAAGCCTGAGAATAAACGCCCTCATAGTTAATCTCGGTGGTATGAGGATTGTCGATTGAATCGACATTAGCCACTATCCAACGGCGATTGCCCGTGGGGTCGATCAGGAACTCTGCCTCGTTGCCAGTGGCGGCGAGAGACGCACGACGCGGCAAGAGTTTCGGATAACGGTCGTATGGGGCACGAACGTTCACAAACTTCTGCGTTACTACAGCCTTCAGCTTGTTAAGGTTCTGGCGGTTAATGGCTTTCATATCATCGAAATTTATCAAAAGATTTCTTGCCAAGCGAAGTTCATAATCCTTGTCGATTGCGTCGATGGCTTTCTCTTCAAAATAATATTTTCGAAGTTCGGGTGGGAGCAGAAAACGGAAGAATGTCGATTTGAAGCAACCCTGTCTTCCAATGAGAGCCAATATTGCCTCGTTTATGCTCTCCGGCGAAAAATACCCTTTGAACACGCCGATGAACCATTTTTTGAACACCGTGTAGAACTCCTCTGGCGACATGTTACCGCAATGGACCATGTCTGACAGTTGGCGGATATAGTCCGTTTGTCCATCCCAAGTAGGCAGGGAGTCGAAATAGGACTTCACGGGATCAAAATCCTCGGTGAAGTTGGAATTGACGAGGGAGTGAATCTCGTTCATCCGCACCTTTATTCCAGCCAGGTACAACTCTCTCCATATAGTGTTTTCCGCCTTGTCGTCCAAGACTTTGAACTCTAAATTCCCTTCTTCAACAATAGCAATCTCAAGCATACCTCTGAGAATGTTTCTGCGGAAAAGCCAACGGCTTTTGATGAAGGATTCGATTTTCTGAAGTTCATCACTTTTTTCCTTCTCGGTCTTCTTAGGTCTGCCACGCTTCTTCGCCACTTTTTCCTTAGGCGCATCGTCAGGCAATGGCTTTTCAGCCACCTGTGCCTCCGGTTGAGAATGAGTCTCTCTATAAGCGGAACCTATGTCAATGCCCGCATCCTTTGCCTTCTGGAAAAAGGTGGCAATGGTTATCTTCCGTCCTGCGGGCGGCACGCGGAGGCAGTTATCAAATAGCTTGTCAGCCTCACCATATTTATAATTAGGGTATAGGCTTGAAATCTGATGAAAGATAGGGCGGCCTTGCTCGCCAAGACCATCAGCGAGTGAAAATCCTACATCACGCCATTCTGGGTAAATTGTGGTTATGTCCTTTCCAACTTGACAAAGATTATCAGCCACGAGCTTTACCTGTTCATAAAGCTCGTACAAAGTCTCAGAACTTGGGGAACTTTTCTTCGGCATCTCGATATGCTTTAATTGGTTGCTGCCTGATTCTTCAACCTTTGGCTTGCCTGGCTGATTCTCACCGGCAAGTCGTAATATATTTTTTACATCTATCATAATTAAAATGGACAGATTTGAGGTGAAACATATGCGTTAGGGTCATGGCAGAGGAAGCAGGCTCGGACTATGTCCTTGCACGCCTCGTCTATCACCAGACCATGCTTTTCTTTGTAATAATAGCGCAAGGCTTTGAAGTTGTCCAAATGCGAAAAGTTTTTTATGTCGATTCGCACATAGTCTTTTAGGCCATTGCCTCGGGGAGAGACATGAATTAAATCATGTACAAGGTCGTGGTCATCAAGCAAATGCTGCTTGAGAGCGACCAAATCACGTGTGGCCTCGGGATTCTCCTTTGCATCGATGTCGATGCAAAGAATCCCTGAGTGACGCACCAGATTTTCTTCACGGCGGTAATTAAAGACACCGCTCGGAGTAACGAAGTCGAGCTTTTGGAGCTTAAACTCCTTTTGCTTTTGGACATCTTCTATCGCGCGAAGTTGCTCTGTCAATTGTCCATAATGCTGATGCATCATCACTTGGCAATAGACATCGCTCAACTTAAACCGATAAGCCAAAGGCACACAGTTTGTTACTGGAGCCTTGAATTTGGACATCCAAACATTGTTGGCATCGCGTTCGTCACCGGGAATCAACGCATTCAGCTGAATGCGCTCATCCGATAGTATAGTCTCAGCCAGCTGTCCCATATCGGTTCACTGGCTTAGGTGTAAATCTCTTCATTTTATTTTTTAGATTTACTGTCCTCTTGCACTGAACAGGTAATATACGAGGACGTTTTTCATTCCTGTCCGACAGCAACCGTGCTTGTTTTTGCGTCAGCTCCACTTATATAATAAGGAGTAAAACGTAGCTGCCTTTTTGAATTCGAATTCAAATATACGGCGAAACTATGATTTGAGATATCTTTATCACCAAAACATGTACGATTATCACTAAAAAAAAATTTTTTCTATCACCATTTTCCTCCGTTTCTATCACCATTTTCCGTGTGTAATTACAAAACCGTATCACCTTTTTATATACAAAAATAAAAGAGCTGCTCCTATAAAAATCAGAAGCAGCTCTTTTCTTTATTTTCTCTTTGTTGGAAGCAGTTGCGTTACCAACTTTACATAGTCTTCATCTTCAGGAATCTTCCCGCAAATCTCCCTGACCCTATCCTTTAAACTTGCGTCATTTAAACCTATTCCGTGAATAAGGACAGCAGAAATATCAAAAATCTTGTATTTCTCGTTCTTTGTTTTAAATACAAAATCATTGTTCCACGGAGATGGATGGGTATAAACACTTTTTGGCTTCTCATAATTGCATAACAGCGAACTCAAAAGAACTAAGTCACGTTTTGAAATATCATATTTTTTTATTAAAACAATATCCAGCAACTGTTTTATGAAAAACATCTGGACCGATTTCGGTGTTGTCTTTCCAATGTCTTCCGCATTGTCCCAATCCACCTCCAACTCAGCAAGTCTTTCAGTCAACTCACTTATCTTGCAATCACGTTCAGCCAGTTGTTCCTCCAACTCCTTTATTCTCCTGTCCTTTTCAGCCATCAATGAACTATTAGGAACAGAATCCAAGTCCTGCTGTTCGCTACGCTTTTTTGTGGATTTCGTAGATGACGGTTTCTTTTCAACCAAATCTTCTATGTTGATATTCGACAAACGATTTCGGTCATAACAAGGAAAGTTCCTGTCGATAGGTTTACTCTCAAGAAAATTTAGACATCTATTGACTTCCTTCCTAATAGACCTGTCGGCAAGTAGATTTTCACATTTGTCTGCCATTTCTTCAATGTAGTTGAAAATTCTGTCCTTTGCGTTATTCAGCGGATCACTTTTAAGATTAATGTCCCACATATCAGTTTCTTTATGGCTAAAAAAACAAAATAACACATATAACTTTATGCTCCTCTTGAAAACTTCGACGATAGGTTGATTCTCTTTCGAGTACTTTCTCAGCTCTCTTTCCGACATGTCTTCACCCGTTTTTTTCGGCAAAGAATCATAAACTTCACTGTCCCATTGATTGGTCAATATCCACGTATTGTAATCGAAGTCCTTGGTACTTAATATTTCCACCGCAGCAGGCAATACATCGTCCCAAACTTTCTTTTTCTCGCCGAAGAATTTCTCCGACATAAGCCACAACGTCTTGTCATATAGTGCGTCAAGTTCACGCTTAGTTATAAAATTTCTTGTTTCTTCCATAAGCCAAATATTATTTAGGCTACAAAGATAGTCATAATTCGCGAGTTATACAATAAAAGTTCATCGAAAAAGTTTTTTTTTGGACTTTTATTTTGCATTGTCTTCGATTGACACTATCTTAAAGGACAGTTCTGTCCTATAAGTCGTCAAACTATGAGTAACAAATCTCGTAATCGACTTTCTATTATCACACCGCCATAGATTAATTTATCCTAAAAAGGACAATACAGTTTTGGATAATTCGGGAGAAATGCTTATCTTCGCAGCGTGAATTGGTTTTCGGCATGCTCCGAAGGGGGTGCCAAGTATTAACTTAAACGAATTTGAAACAGAGAAAAACTTCTTTTTGATTATACATATTTAATATTATAGCGTTTGCTATTTATTCGGTTTACATCAGAAAATTTGGCGATTAGATGATTGTATTTGATACGAATAAGTTCAGTAAATGCCTGCGCAATGGCGTGGGCTGAACTTGTCTATCAAATACGGGTCACGCCAAATACCTCTGATGTAAGATAAGGGAAGCTCCACGCTTCTTTTATGCCCTTACGTCAGAGGTATTTGCTATGCCCGTATAACCCGGAATACATTAGTTCAGCGCTAACAAAACACGCTATTGTTATGCCCGACGAAATTGACATTCGTGAGGACTACATTGCGCAGCTCGACGCTGAACTGCTCAACGTAATCCTCAAAGACCATAGTACAAGCAACGCCGACGAGCAGCATAACATCTTTTGGGCTACGGCAGACTATCAGCACCTGGGAAAGGGTTATCAGTGGAAAGACGAAATAAAGGCGGAACTGATAACCGGCGAACACTGCAAAGTGGTGACACCAAGGGTGATGAAGTCGAAAGTGGCACAAACGGCACGCTCGAAGGACATGGCGGAGGTGTTTACCCCGTCGTGGATTTGCAACGCCCAAAACAACCTCATCGACGAGGCTTGGTTTGGACGGAAGGACGTTTTCAACCAAGAGAATCCTGACCACACCTGGACCGACAACACCGAACGTATCGCGTTTCCGGAAGGAAAGACATGGAAAGACTACGTAGGCGACCGCCGACTGGAAATAACCTGCGGCGAGGCACCATACATCACCAGCCGTTATGACACTACCACAGGAGCCCCCATCTGTGTGTCACACCGCATAGGTTTGCTCGACCGCAAGCTGCGCATCGTAGGCGAGAACACCTGCCAGAGCGGCGAATGGCTCGAATGGGCGCAACGCGCGCTGAAAAGCACCTACGCCTACGAGTGGCAAGGCGACAGCCTGCTGCTGGCACGCGAGGCAATGCTATTCACGTTCATCGACTTCTATGTGGCGAAATTCGGGAAGATGCCATTGGCAAAGTCGCTGCGCTATGCCGCCTACATAATCTCATGGAACGCATGGCAGATGGACGGACTTAAGGGCGTGGTGCCCGACTCATGCGGCATGAAACCGTCGGCACAACAGTCGCTCTTTGAGGAGCCTCGCCTTGAGCCTTGCCAAGGATGCAAGGAAGGGGGACTGCGCCACCACAACGGGACATATTGCTACATAAGGCAATGGAACAAGAGCGACTCCGGGAAAGACAAGATAAGATTTATTGACCTGATTAAAGACAAGTGACTATGGCTACATTTGAATCATCACTAAGACCAAAACTCATCTACGTGTTCCGAATCAACGACAACGCACACCACGGGGCACTGAAAATTGGCGAAGCCACGGCAACACTCGGCGACGGATATTTCAAGCCCAACAGCTCACTGCTGAACAAGGCTGCCAAGGAGCGCATAGACCAATACACCAAAACGGCAGGCATAAGCTATCAGCTGCTCTACACCGAGGGGACTATGTTCACCGACGGCAAGGGACACGTGTCTTCATTCAATGACAAACAGGTGCACAAGGTGCTTGAGCGGTCGGGCATAAAGCGAAAGAGCTTTGAGAAGAAAAACCAAGGCAGGGAGTGGTACGTGACCGACCTGCAGACCGTGAAGCGTGCCATTGCAGCAGTGAAGGAAGGACGAGAGTCGCTCGACAACGGCGAGGTGACACACGAACAGAGCCCCATAGAGTTCCGACCTGAACAAAACATGGCAATAGACCGCACCATAGCACGTTTCAAACGCGGCAACCAGATGCTGTGGAACGCCAAGATGCGCTTCGGCAAAACGCTTTCGGCACTGGAAGTGGTGCTGGAAATGGAGATGCAGCGTACCATAATACTAACCCACCGACCTGTGGTGGACGAGGGATGGTTTGAGGACTTCCAAAAGATATTCTTCGACCAGCCCGACTACCACTATGGATCACGCACAAAAGGCGAGAGTTTTCAAAAGCTCGAACAGTTGGCACGCCGAGGCGACAGTTACGTATATTTTGCCTCAATGCAAGACCTGCGAGGGGCAGAAACAGTTGGAGGAAAGTTTGACAAGAACGCCGACGTGTTTGCAGCACCATGGGACATGTTGATAGTGGACGAGGCACACGAGGGAACCAAGACCGACATCGGGCAGAGTGTGATTGACACCTTGGTGAAGAAGCATACAAAGGTTCTAAGACTGTCGGGAACGCCGTTCAACCTGCTCGACGACTACAACGAGGAGGAAATATTCACATGGGACTATGTGATGGAGCAACGTGCCAAGGCTGAATGGGACCTCACACACATGGGCGACCCTAACCCCTACGAGTCGCTGCCAGCCATCAACATCTACACCTACGACCTCGGATCGCTTCTCAGCTCAGAATACTGCGACGACGAGAAGGCATTCAACTTCCGTGAGTTCTTCCGCACACGCGACGACGGAACCTTCTGCCACGACCGCGACGTTGACCGTTTCCTCGGCCTGATGTGCAAGGAGGGCAATCTCTACCCATACTCCAACGACGAGTTCCGCCAGATGTTCCGCCACACGCTCTGGGTCTTGCCCGGAGTGGCGGCGGCAAGAACTCTGAGCGAGAAGCTGCGCCGTCACCCGGTGTTTGGCAACTTCCAAGTGGTGAACGTTGCGGGAAACGGCGACGAGGACGAGGAGAACGAAGAGGCACTGAAAATGGTGAACAAGGCAATAGGTCCCGACCCGTCAGAGACCTATACCATAACCCTGACGTGCGGACGTCTGACTACTGGAGTGAGCGTGAAGCCATGGACGGCGGTGTTCATGATGTCGGGTTCGTTCTCAACGTCTGCCGCAAGCTACATGCAGACCATCTTCCGAGTGCAGACTCCTTTCACCTGCCACGGTCAGATGAAAACAAACTGCTATGCCTTCGACTTCGCACCCGACCGCACGCTAAGAGTGCTGGCTAAGGTGGCTAAAGTGTCGGCAAAAGCAGGGAAATCGACCGACGAAGACCGCAAGATACTTGGCGACTTCCTCAACTTCTGTCCGATAATAAGCATCGAAGGTTCGCAGATGAAGCCCTACGACGTGAAATCGATGATGGCACAGCTGAAAAGGGCACAAATAGAAAAGGTGGTGCAGAACGGATTTGAGGACGGCGCACTCTACAACGACGAACTGCTGAAACTGACCGACGTGGAACTGCAGGACTTCAAGGACCTGAAGGGGAAGATTGGCACCACGAAGGCTATGGCAAAGACGGCAGATATAGACGTGAACAACCAGGGCTTCACCAACGAGGAATATGAGGAGAAGGAACGGCTTGAGAAGAAAAAGAAACGCGAGCTGACACCTGAGGAAAAGGCACGACTGGAAGAACTGAAACAAAAGAACAACCAGCGACAGAACGCCATCTCCATACTGCGTGGCATAAGCATAAGGATGCCGTTGCTGATATACGGAGCAGAACTGAAGAACGAGGAAGACGAGATAACGATAGACAACTTCACGCAGATAGTTGATGCCGCCTCGTGGACAGAGTTCATGCCCAAGGGAGTGACTAAAGACGTGTTCCGAAAGTTCAAGAAATACTATGAGGCAGACATATTCCGTGAGGCTGGCAAACGCATACGATCGATGGCTCGTGCCGCAGACAACCTTACGGTGGAGGAGCGCATAGAGCGAATAGCCACAATATTCAACACGTTCCGCAACCCCGACAAGGAGACGGTACTTACACCATGGCGTGTGGTGAACATGCACCTGGGAGACTGTCTTGGCGGCTACTGTTTCTACGACGAGAGGTATGAGCGTATGTTGGAGCTGCCACGCCACATCGACAACGGAAAGGTGACACGCGACGTTTTTAGTCCCGATAGCCGAGTGTTGGAGATAAACTCAAAGAGCGGTCTCTACCCTCTCTTCGTGGCATACAACATCTACCGCCGCCGAATGGAGGAAGCCCGTGAGAAATATGGTGACATAAACCGTGCCTTTGCCCAAAGCCTTTGGGACACGACAGTGGAGCAGAACATATTCGTAATCTGCAAGACCCCAATGGCTCGCAGCATAACCCGCCGCACCCTCGTAGGATTCCGTCCAACGCGAGTGAATGCACAATATTATAAAGACCTTATAGACGTAATAAAAAACAATCCGGCGACGTTCGTCAACGAAGTCCGCGACGGCCGCCGCTTCTGGAAAGCAAACGATAAAGACCACATGACATTTAATGCAATAGTAGGAAATCCGCCGTATCAGGTGATGGATGGAGGAGGAGCAGGCTATAGTGCCTTGCCAGTATATCAGGATTTCGTAAATATATCCAGAGTTATTAATCCACAATTCATGTCATTAATAATTCCAGCAAGATGGTATGCTGGAGGAAAAGGATTGGATAATTTCAGAGATACAATGTTACAAGACAGAAGAATAAATCTATTATTTGACTTCACAGAATCGAAAGATTGTTTCCCTTCTGCTGATATAGCAGGTGGAATATGTTATTTCCTTTGGAACAGGAAATATAAAGGGAAATGTATTGTCACATCAGTATCTAATAATGAGCGTAATTCAAATTTACGAGATTTGGGAGAATTCTCTACATTTATTAGACAATCTGAAGCTATCTCAATCGTGCACAAGATAATAGACGAAACAATCATAACTTTGGACAATATTGTCTATAGTCGTAAGCCTTTTGGGTTAGACAATAATTTTGTTGGTAAACAAAAACCTTATGATCATTGTATTACTGTTTATGGAAGCCAAGGAATATCGTATGCTGATAAAGATGTAGTTTCTCAAAATACAGAATTAATCGATAATTGGAAGGTTATCGCATCTAAAGCAAGTGCGCAAGGTGGAAGAGCTGACAAAGACGGGAAACGTAAAGTTATTCCAAAGATTGAAGTTCTTACGCCCAATGTCGTTTGTACAGAGTCATACTTACTATTATCTTCATTTAATAATGAAGAGAGTGCAAATAATTTATGTAAATACGTTAAATCAAAATTCTTCAGATTTTTATTGTCGCTTAAAGTTATAACGCAAAACATCTCAAAAGATTGTTTCCGTTTTGTCCCCCTCCAAGACTTCACATCAAACAGCGACATCGACTGGAGCAGAAGTATTGGGGAGATTGACGCGCAGCTATACGAGAAATACGGATTGGAAAGAGACGAGATCGACTTTATCGAAAGAATGATAAAGCCAATTGAATAAAGGCTGACGAGAGTCCCGAACGGTAACGGTTCGGGGCTTTCTTATTTGGTGGTTTATCGGATTATTCCTGTATTGTCCTTGATCCGGAGAATGACCTTACCGTCACCGCCATAGATTAATTTATCCTAAAAAGGACAATCCTGTTCGGCTCATTCTCGAGAGGGTAGGAATGGAAAAATAGCGACGTGGACATACTCGTCAGCATAGACCAGTGGCTGCCCATATAGGGCTCTTTAATCTCAGCTACATGCTGCTCGACGCTTAGGACGGGGGACTGTCCCCTGTCCTAACACGAATATGTATTTTTCGGCGGTCATCGCGGTGGTAATCTCGGCGGGCGGTCTTACACGAGGTAAGACCCTACGACGGAAAGGGTTTGCGGCGGATGTTGCGGCGGATGTCATGAAAAACTTAACGATGAAAGGCTACACCGTGAAACGGATATATGAACGGTCGTCGAAGGAGTTCATGCCACGGCGGAATGCCTTTGTCGCCTTGAATGTGGTGATGTTGAGGGGGTCGCGCCGGCGCTGCTCTTCAAGGGCCTCTTCCGACTCGCTGAGCGTGGGCTTGAGGAAGGGATAGCCGTCAGAGGCGAGGACGATGGTCCACGGACTGAAATCGAGCGGGATGACCTTCACCTTCTGCCGCGGGATGGGGAAGCCATCGACGACGGCGTAAGTGACATTCTGGTTTCGCATCTCCTCAAGAAGACGAGGGATGATGGCCTCACGGGCGATGTCGTTGTCGAGGAGGCTCTCTACGGTGGCTTTACCCTCGTCGATGAGTCGCCGCGCCTCCTCTGCACGCTGATTGGCTACGAGCTGCTCAGAGGGTTTGGGATTGTCGAAATAGTTGTCGCCCACGAGGCACTGGCAGTCGCCCACCATCCATATCTCGCGACGCAGACGGCTATAGACAATGCAGCTGGCCGTGAGACGCTCCTCGGGATGAGTGGCATAGAGTTCGGCATGGCGGCGACCATACTTCTTCTTGATGGCGGCGGTGACCCCACGACAAAACTCTGCCGAAGTGGTCGTCGCCGGCATCTTTTTTATATATCTGCTGATGATGGTGGCGGCATAGCGTCCGTTGCTCATCCACCACGACAGACGGCTATTGGTCTTGCTTGTGCTGCCGTCGATGACGGCGATGAAGTCAGCGGTGACGACGATTGCGTCCTCTGGTTTCTTTTTCGGGTCTTTGCTTATTATCTGTTGTTCTATGATTTTCATACCTGTTGTTCCACAATTTTGAGATAAGGTCGGCACGTCCGATGGCTCTCAGCGAACGCTCGATGTCGCGGCGCTGCTCGGGCTTGTACCAGAAGAAGTACTGACGCTGGCGCAGCTTCTCCTCGGGAGTCTTGGCAGAGAAGACGGGACGCAGCGTGTAGGGGTCGTAGCCCGTGTACCATGCCTCGGTGCTGATGGTCATCGGGGTGGGGGTGAAGTCTTGCACCTGTTCGAGCTGGAAGTCGAGACTCTTGGTGATGACGGCAAGCTCGGCCATGTCCTCCTCGCGGCATCCGGGATGGCTGCTGATGAAGTAAGGGATGATCTGCTGGCGCAAGCCACACTCGCGGTTGATGCGGTCGAAGACACGCTTGAAGTCGCGGAACTGCTGGAAGGGCGGTTTGCGCATGAGCTCGAGCACGGGGTCGGCCACATGTTCGGGTGCCACCTTCAGTCGTCCGCTGACATGACTCTTGATGAGCTCGCGTGTGTATTCGTCGGCAGCGCGGTTGACCGTCTCGTCCTTGCTGCGGTGGAGCAGGAGGTCGTAGCGCACGCCGCTGCCTATATAGCTACGTCTGATATAGGGCAGGGCATCGACACTGCGGTAGATGTCGATAAGAGCACTGTGGTCGGTATTGAGGTTAGGACAGACGGCGGGATGTATGCAGCTGGGACGGGCACAGCGCTCGCATGCCTTCTTGTTGCGTCCGCCCATGCCATACATGTTGGCCGACGGACCGCCGAGGTCGGAGAGATTGCCTTTGAAGTCGGGCATCTCAGCCACCTTCTCCACCTCGCGCAGTATGCTCTCCTTTGAGCGGCAGGTGATGAACTTACCCTGATGTGCAGAGATGGTGCAGAAGGCACAGCCGCCGAAACAGCCGCGATGGATGTTCACCGAGAACTTT
>NZ_NPJG01000082.1 GCF_002251245.1 Prevotella sp. P5-92 | reverse complement strand
TGGGGTGAGGCAGGCGCGTGTAGGGCAGGTCGAAGGAGGCGTCGAGCTCCTCGGTGGTCATGGGCGGGTAGGGCGGATTGACCACTACGGTGTCGTCGCCCACGTCTTGCAGCAGACGCGAGGCGTGCATCTTGTTTGACTCTTCCTCGATATGGCGGTAGTTGTCGGCCTCGGCACGTTTGTCTTGAAGACAGGTCTCGTGACTGTGGAGGCGTATGTCGGCAGTGTCGGCCATATTCCTCAGTGAGCCTTTCCTTGCGAGATAGACGGTCTGGGGAATGTCGGTGATGTCGGCTATGGGAGTGCCCTCGTCGAGACGACGGCATAGTTCGAGCACAGGACGCTCGCCCATGCCGTAGATAATCATGTCGGCATGGCTGTCGCAGAGGATGCAAGGTCGCAGACGGTCTTGCCAATAGTCGTAATGGGTGAGACGGCGCATCGACGCCTCTATGCCGCCCAATACCACAGGCACGTCGGGGTAGAGCTGCTTGAGTATCTGCGTATATACTATGGTGGGATATTCGGGACGCATGTCGTGGCGGCCGTCAGGACTGTAGGCGTCTTCTGAGCGCAGGCGACGGTTGGCGGTGTACTTGTTTACCATAGAGTCCATACACCCCGGAGCGATGCCGAAGAACAGCCGTGGACGGCCGAGTTTCTTGAAGTCGCGGAAGTCGCCGTGCCAGTCTGGCTGCGGCACTATGGCCACACGGAATCCCGCTGCCTCGATGACACGCCCTATGACGGCCGCGCCAAACGACGGGTGGTCAACATAAGCGTCGGCAGAGAAGAGGATCACGTCAACAGAGTCCCAGCGGCGTATCTCCATCTCCTTCTTTGTTGTGGGGAGGAAGTCTGACAGCCGGTATTCCCTCGTTGCCGGCACCTTATTCTGCATCTCCTTCATTGGCGGGTTTTGTGTCGGTTTCGGGCTGGTCGGCAGTGCGTTCGCGTGCGTCGCTCCATTTTATGAAGAGCAGCACGAGCTGTTGCAGACCGAAGGCTTTCATGTTTTTATGATAGATGACGTCAAGACAGAGGTCGAGCAGGTCGTTGTCTTTCAGTGTCTCGGTCTCGAGCATTGAGCGTATGTTGAGCTTGAGCTTGTCGAGCACTGCCTCATCCACAAAGCCATTGCTGTCGATGAGTCCGCGGAAGAGGTGGTATTTCATTATTGTCTCAAGATGCTTCTCCGAGATGTCGATGCTT
This sequence comes from Prevotella sp. P5-92, assembly GCF_002251245.1. GTDB lineage: Bacteria > Bacteroidota > Bacteroidia > Bacteroidales > Bacteroidaceae > Prevotella. The sequence continues at coordinate 135,476 of NZ_NPJG01000082.1, read as the reverse complement.
CTTGTTCCTGACTGGTTTGATTGAATCTTATACGTTTCCATTGTTTATATATTTTTATTATTTATTTCTCATGTGTAATAAACTATGTGAAGTTCATCAAGTGTTACTCCTATTACTACTTTAAGAGGAAATCGACGAAGCCACGCATCAAGGCGTTGCGCTGGTGACCGTCGATGATGCACTCTATGGGAATGCTGAGGGCGAGCACCCGGTAGTCGTCGCCGCTATAGGCAGTGGCTGCGGGCTGTCCGTCGTTGTAGGCCAACGTGGCGAAGGCTGGCGACACTGGTGCGAGTATGTCGGGCGACGTGACTGCATAGTGTGTGGCATTCAGGCTATGATAGAAGTCAAACTCTGTGGACATGCCCTTTACCGTAGGCGATGCCCCGTCGTAGCTGCCTCCGAAGTCGCACTTGATGATGTTGCGGAGGAAGGCACGTTCGGCGACGGTGGTCTGGTCGCTTGCCACAGACGAACCGCTGACGAGCAGCGAGCCGCCACTATTGGCGAAGTCGGCGACTATCTTCATCAGTCGTGGAGTGAAGACGGCATAACGTCCGTCGGCAGTCTTGCGTTGCGCACCGAAGAGGAGGTCGGCAAGGTGAATGCCCGAGAGCGACGCCTTTCCGTTTTCGAGAGCCTGACGCGAACAGCTGACGATGGTATAGTTGCCAGTGGATTGTATGGCGGCGGCGTGGGTACGCACGTAGTTGAAGTCGTTGCCAGCTACAATGCGTCCTTCGAGTTCGCCTGTGCTATATCCAAGTGCCCCTGGACCTTCACCTCCCGCTGCCTTGGTGTTGAACACGGTCTGACGGCCACACCAGCCTATGGTCTTGCCGTAGGTCAGTCCTGCATCGGCGTCGATATCAAAGCCCTTGCCTAAGGGACGATTGACTATCCCGGGCGACGAGAGACGATCGAAGGCATTGACAATCATTATCTTATGTCGCGCATAAGGATTATACACGGCTGAGAGCACCTCGCTGGGGAAGCTACATCCGCCTTTGTTAATAGCAGCCACACGGAAGCTGTAGAGGACGCCAGGTTCGAGATGTATTGCCGTTGACGTGTTGTTGCCCACGACGGTGCCATTGTCGAAGTCGGCACTTCCTGTAGCTGTATATACCACATAGCCCGTGGGGCGGGCAGTGGGTTCGAGAGGGTCGTTGACGGGAGACCACGAGAGGGTGGCAACGCCGTTGTTAGCGTCTATATCCACCGCAAAGTCGGTGGGTGTGAGTGGCGTCACCTGGTAGTCGTCGTTATGTTGTCTTGTCACAAACTTCAGTATGCTCTTATAGAAAGAGCGTGCCATGGTGAAGCGGAAGTCGGGGTCGAGGCCGAGGCGCATGTCGTTGAAGTTCTGATGCGAGAGGGTCTCGATGATGGCCGAAGGCACTTCGGGCAGTCGTGTCTCTGAGTAGTTCTGGTCGCGCAGTTCGCGTATGGGCCATGTTATCCCCTTTGCCGCGAGGTCGGTACTGAGGTTGTCGAGGAGGGTCTGGGCGAAGTCGCGTGAGGCGAGTCGCGAGATGCCGGCATTGAGGCGTCCGTCGTTGAAGCGTGTGGTACATACGGCGAGAGAGCCTATGAGCGACGTGTCGTCGGTGCGGTAGCCTGCATCGCTGTGTACGGCGAGCGACAGTTCGAGAGGCACTCCCAACCCCTCGCGTGAAGGCATATAAACGGAGCCGCCGCCGAGGGTGTTTGTCATCAGCGAGCGCACGTTGATGTCGTCGCTATAGTCGTCGGTGCCCTTTTTGGTGCTGTAGATGTCGTATGGCATGCCTGCCCACTGGGCATAGTAACGGGCACCCTCGAGGCATCGTGGCATGCCGCTTGTGGTGCCGCCTCTCTCGATGTTTCCCATTCCTCCGCCGAAACGGACGGCATCAGCCGTCACCACTCCGCGGTGGGCACTCTGTGAGGTGAGTTCCACACGGTTGTATTCGCTCGACCCCTTGTCGAAGTCGAACGTGCCGAGATACACCCATGTGCCGCCTCCCATCTGCTGGTTGACCTTGAACGTGGTTTTTTCGCCCTTGTGCCAGACGGTGTATGAAGCATCGTCAACGCTCTTCTTCACAGTCTGATAGCTCACATACACGGCATAGCGTCCCTCTTCGGGGAAGTTGGGCTGATAGGAGATGAGGTTATAGCGTTTCTTGCTGCGTGTGGCCTTTGACTGTCGTGCCGTACCGGCAAGGAAGGGGTTCTCGTTGTCGCGATACGAGCCTTGGTGAAAGGCGAAGCCAGGAGTGGGGGTAGGGTGCCACTCGCCACGGGCATTAGCCTCGACATAGGCGGTGCCCTGTCGTGGTGTGTCGTTGTCGATGATGATCTCGTTGGTCTGCCAGTCGCGTTCGCGTGGAGTGAACACCACGGCGCCTGCATTCTCGAGCATCGGTATGAGATAAGGCACCACGATGGTCTGCGTGAAGAGGTCCTCGGTGGTGCAGAAGAGATTGGGGCGCTGCCATTTCCAACGGCCTTTCTTCTGGTCGTAGTAGCGTCCGTGACTCGCCCATAGGGCTATGTGGCGGTTGTAGAGTCCCTTGGTGGTCTTGTATGGCAGCGATGTGTTTTTTACCCATGGCTCGCCGTCGTAGTCTATGCGTTGCCACAGTCCTCTCGATTGCTTCCCTTGGGCGTTGGCTACAAGAGACGTCATTACACCTATTATTATATATAGTAGTTGACGAGTTGACGAGTTGACAAGTGAACGGGTTGACGAATTGATACTTTTGTCGAGTTGTCGAGTCGATGCTGTTGACGAGTTGAAAAGTTTCATGTGTCTTTCTATGTATTTGTGTGTAAAGGAGAGACGACTGAGGGTCAGAGCGCGAAATTCTCGGGAATCTTCCCCTTGAAGTCCTTGAAGTACTCTTTCACCTCTTTCATCTGTTTCTCCACGTCACCGTCGGGAATGATAGTCTTTCGGCATACGATAGCCTTTTTCTCAAAATCCACCCCATAGAGCAAGATAGGCAGGTTTGCCTTCAGGGCAATGAAATAGAAGCCTAACTTCCATTCGGCATTGGCGGAGCGTGTACCCTCGGGGGTGACACAGAGATGGAACGAGTCCATCTTCATTGCCGTCATGGCGAGTTGGTCAGTCATGCTCATGTGTTTCGACCTCCACACGGGTATGCCCCCGAGCTTTCTCATCAGTATGCCCATAGGCCAAAAGAACCACTCTTTTTTCATGAGGAAGTTGCACTTCATGCCTTCCGCCCCTGAATAGAGCTGACCGATGATAAAGTCCCAGTTGCTGGTATGTGGTGCCAAACAGATAATATATTTCTCGGGGTGAGACTCAGTGACGTCTATGGTCCACCCCATGCGACTGTATAACAGCCACCGACAGAATGATTTCCACATAAGAGGCAAGTATTTAGTTAAGATTGCCAATATGGTCGATGATCTCGAGCGTGTCGCTGTTAAACTCCTCGACAAGGTTATGGAAATACTTCTTGGCCGGGATGCCTGGCTCCACCTTTGAGATGCGTCCGATATAGTGTTGGCGAATCTTCAGGATAGAGTTGATGATGGCGAGCACGTTTTCTTCAGCAGGCTTGCTTTCATAGAGAGATACAGCCACTACTTCTGCAGTGAGATCCATGCAGATATTATTGATTACTTTCTTTAAATCTTTTCTCTTTGCCATGATGATTTTTTGTTTTGTTTATAAAGATATTCTGAATTTCGACGTAAAGTTAAGCAAAATATTTGAATTAAGACATAATTGAAATCAAAAAAATATTAAAATCCTACATTTACACCAAAATATTTCTTATTTCTCAACGAAAATTGTTACTTTTGCAAAAGAATTGCCGCATAAAGGCACAAAAATGACGAGAAGTTAGAATTTATTTATATATAAACATTATTTGCTATTTATGGAAAAAAGCGCATTACAGATTGCACGTGCTGCCTACCAGCCAAAGCTGCCAAAGGCTCTGCGCGGTGCGTTGAAGGCCGTCGAAGGCGAGCCTACACAGTCAGTTGCTGACCAGGAAGAGGTGGAGAAGCTCTTCCCAAATACTTACGGCATGCCGTATCTTAAGTTTGAGCCTACTGAAGGCGAGGCAAGCAATGTCGCCATCAACGTGGGTGTGATACTCTCAGGCGGACAGGCTCCTGGAGGACACAACGTCATCTCGGGTCTCTTCGACGGTATCAAAAAGCTCAACCCAAACAACCGTCTCTATGGCTTCATCCTCGGACCTGGTGGTCTCGTTGACCACAACTATATGGAGCTCACTGCCGACATCATCGACGAATACCGCAACACCGGCGGTTTCGACATTATCGGCTCTGGTCGCACAAAGCTCGAGAAGAAAGAGCAGTTTGACAAGGGTCTCGAGATCCTCAAGGCTCTCGACATCAAGGCACTCGTCATCATCGGAGGCGACGACTCAAACACTAACGCATGTGTGCTCGCTGAGTACTACAAAGCTATCGACGCTGGCGTACAGGTGATCGGATGTCCGAAGACCATCGACGGCGACCTAAAGAACTCTGAGATAGAGACCTCGTTCGGTTTCGATACAGCTACAAAGGTTTACTCTGAGGTCATCGGTAACATCATGCGCGACTGCAACTCGGCAAAGAAATACTGGCACTTCATCAAACTGATGGGTCGCTCGGCTTCACACGTCACACTCGAGTGCGCACTGCAGACTCATCCAAACATCACACTCATCGGTGAGGAGGTAGAGGCTAAGAACCAGTCGCTCGACGACGTGGTGACTTACATCGCCGACGCCGTTGCCGACCGTGCCACACGCGGTATGAACTATGGTGTAGTACTTGTACCAGAGGGACTTATCGAGTTTATCCCAGCCATCAAGAAGCTCATCGCCGAACTCAACGACATGCTCGCAGCTAACCAGGCTGACTTCGACATGATCGCCGACGACAAGAAGATCGACTACGTGCTGCAGCACCTCTCTGACGAGAACGCTGCCATCTTCAAGAGCCTGCCTATCTCTGTTTCACGCCAGCTCGCACTGGAGCGCGACCCACACGGCAACGTACAGGTATCGCTCATCGAGACAGAACAGCTCCTCGCCGAAATGGTTGGCAAGAAGCTCGCACAGTGGAAGAAGGACGGACTCTTCAACGGAAAGTTCTCTACACAACACCACTTCTTCGGATATGAGGGACGATGTGCAGCTCCGTCAAACTTCGACGCTGACTACTGCTACTCTCTCGGATTCAACGCTTCGATGCTGATCGCTGCTGGCAAGACCGGCTACATGTCGTCTGTCAAGAACACATCAAAGCCTGTTGACGAGTGGATTGCCGGCGGTATTCCAATCACCATGATGATGAACATGGAGAAGCGTAACGGCGAGATGAAGCCTGTGATCCGCAAGGCCCTCGTAGAACTCGACGGCAAACCATACAAGTACTTCGTGGCTCACCGCACAAGATGGGCACGCGAGACTGAGTTTGTTTATCCTGGACCAATACAGTACTTCGGTCCGTCTGAAGTATGCGACCAGCCTACAAAGACACTTACCCTGGAGCAGGAATAATCAACTCGACATGCCGCAAAGACAACGTAAGAAAATACTCAAATCGACAGTACGCCGGAAAGAACCCGGCGTACTGATTCGTATATTACAAAAACTACCCGGATGGGCTTGGTGGCTCGGCGGTTTTACCGTAGTAGCGCTATACGTTGTCTTTTTCTATTATTTCTTCGTCTCGCCTTTCGGATTCAGATGGCGCGCACTATATGGCGACATATCATATCCTGAAGGATATGAGATTCACGGCATCGACATCAGCCATTACCAAGGCGAGATAGACTGGGAGAAATTGCGCAACCACGGGATGATAGAGAAATGTCCCGTACGCTTTGTGATGATTAAGGCCACAGAAGGTGCCAGCAAACTGGATGACAAATTCAACGACAACTTTTATCAAGCACGCGAATATGGCTTTATAAGAGGAGCTTACCACTTCTGGAGCGTACATTCTTCTGGCAGGGCACAAGCCGAATATTTCATCAAACAAGTAAAACTCGAAGAGGGCGACCTGCCTCCTGTGCTCGACGTGGAGCATAAGGCTAAGTCGCAGACCGACGAAGAGTTTAAGGAGAGCGTGCTCACGTGGCTGAGACTTGTAGAAAAGAAATATGGCGTGAAACCTATCATCTACACTTACTACAAATTCAAGATGCGCTATCTCAGCGACCCCATATTCGACGAATATCCTTATTGGATTGCACATTACTATGTGGAAAAGGTGGAATATCAGGGTAAGTGGAAGTTTTGGCAGCATACTGACTGCGGAAAACTACCAGGCATAAAAGGATATGTGGATTTCGATATTTATAATGGCAGCTATTACGACCTTAAACGACTCACCATCGGAAATACCGAAGAAGAGGAGTAGCCGAGACTTTTCGGACAAACTTTTCAGACAAACTTTTCGGACAAACTTTTCGGACAAACTTTTCGGACAAACTTTTCAGATAAACATAAGACTTTTCAGACTTTTCGTAACGGACTAACCGAAGACGATCATAGTCCAATCTCCATCTGTCACCATGTCTTCGAGGGCAAGGCCTAAGGAACAAGCTTTTTGCTTCAGACTCTCTACGTCATCACGATAGAAACCGCTGAGAATCAGTTTTGCGGCAGGTTTCATCTTAGCCACAAAGCGTGGCATGTCGGCAAGCAGAATGTTTCGGTTTATGTTTGCAACAACCACATCAAATTGTCTTTCCACACCATCAAGCACCGTTGCGTCGCCAAGCAACACGTCGTATCTGTCTTCCACACGATTGATGACGGCATTGTGTCGGGTATTGTCGGCACTCCATTCGTCAATGTCATATCCAGTCACACTCGCAGCTCCACATTTCAAGGCCACGATACCGAGGATGCCTGTGCCACAGCCACAGTCGAGCAGCGAGCAACCAGCAAGTTTGGTGTCGAGCAGACGTCGGACAATCATCCGTGTGGTCTCGTGTGTACCAGTGCCAAAGGCGAGTCGTGCGTCGATCTCTACCGACAATGAAGGTAAGGTCTCCGGCAGATGACGGCCGTCGTGAATCACGCAGCGTCCGTCGATGTCGATAGGGTAGAAGCCTTCCTGTTCCCACTGTTCGTTCCAGTCGCGATATTCCGCCTCGGCGACGGAATATGAGATCTTCGTGTCGTCAAATGGGAAATCCGCAAGCGAGGCCTTCAGCGCATCCTCGTCAAACATATCCATCTGAACATATCCCTTGATACCGTCATCAGTATCTTCAAAAGTTTCAAAACCTGTCTCGCCAGCTATTGCGGCAAGCACGTCACGGACATCTTGAAGTATGTCGGCACGGGTATTAATGGAAAACACTACCTCGAAGTATTTCATCTCTTTATTAATAAAAATATGTTGTGGAAAAATATTATCGTTTCTCGTTGCTCTTGCAGACATGGGCGATAGGACAGCGGTAGCAGTGTGCCTTTCGGGCGGTGCACACGTATCGTCCATGGAGGAGAAGCCAGTGATGGGCGAGTCCCAGCTCTTCTTTCGGGATATAACGACTGAGACGTTGCTCTACCTTCAACGGGGTGTTGTCGCTATCGTTGACCAATCCTATGCGATGACTGACCCGATAAACATGAGTATCTACAGGCATGGCACCTTGTCCGAAAGCCACCGAAAGCATCACGTTGGCTGTCTTGCGTCCTACGCCAGACAGCGTAACGAGTTCGTCGAGAGTCTGCGGCACAACAGAGTCGAAGCGCTCCACTAATTGCCGTGCCATCTCGACAAGATGACGCGACTTAGCATTAGGATAAGACACACTCTTCACAAGGGCGAAGACGTCGTCCTCGGTAGCGTCGGCCAAAGACTGTGGGGTGGGATATTGTCGAAACAGTTCGGGCGTGACCATGTTTACACGCTTGTCTGTACACTGTGCGCTGAGCATAACGGCTACAAGCAAGTGGAATTCACTGTCGAAATCGAGTTCGGTAGTCACGTTAGGCATTTCTTTTCTAAAATGATCAAGAATGATAGTATAGCGTTCTTCTCTCTTCATAGGAAATAATTTAAGAAGTACTAAAAAAATATGTATTTCCGGGAGCTCCGGAATATCCTGAAAGCCTGGAAAACCCGGAATATCCGGAAAACCCGGAATATCCAGAAAGCCCGGAAAACCCGGAAAACCCAGAAAGCCCAGAAAACCCGGAATATCCAGAAAAACCGGAAAACCCTTCAGTACACCCATGGGGAATCGAACCCCAACCAAAGGAACCGGAATCCTTCATTCTATCCATTAAACTATGGGTGCATTATCGGCCTCTAAGCCCTTAGATTTTGCTTAGCGACTGCAAAGGTAGGAATAAATTTCCTATTTTGCAAGGAAAAAGGCGAAAAAACCTTCTTCCTTGCATGTTTTTCTTCCTTTCCTACTTCAAATAGTCAAGTATCTGTTCGGCATGTATCTTCCTTTCCTACTTCAAATAGTCAAGTATCTGTTCGGCATGTATCTTCCTTTCCTACTTCAGATAGTCAAGTATCTGTTCGGCATGTATCTTTGTCTTTATCTCCTTTGGTGTGAAAATCTTTTCTATCACACCTTCTTCGTTGACGAGATACGTAGTACGCAGCGCACCCATATATTTCTTTCCGCACATCGACTTCTCGCCCCAGGCTCCTAACTGTTGGAGTAGGGTGGTGTCGGTATCGGCTATCAGCGGGAAAGGCAGTTCATATTTGTCGATGAATTTCTGATGACTGGCGGCTGAGTCTTTGCTCACACCTATCACTACATATCCCTTTGACTTGAGTTCATCGTAGCGCTCCTTCAAAGAACATGCCTCGGCGGTGCAGCCAGAGGTGTTGTCTTTTGGATATACATACAATACCACCTTTTGTCCAGCAAGGCTATCACGTGTGATCTGTTCGCCCTTCTCGTTCATACCTAGTATCTCGGGCAGCTTTTCTCCAATGTTCATAGTTTCTTGTTGTTTTGTTAATATTGAGTTTAATTGTTTTATTATTAATATAGAGTTACCTTATTTCAAAAAATAAAAATGGAGTTACCTTATTTCTAACAATAAAAATTGAGCTATCTTATTGTCTAATAACAAATATTGAGCTTACCTTATGATTTTTATTATTCTAAGATAATGTGTCAATTATTCCCTCGCATGCGTCTTCGAGCAGTTCGATGACGAGTTCGAAGCCTTTGTCGCCTCCATAGTATGGATCGGGCACGACATCGACATTCTTATGGTTAGAGATATATTGTGCTATCATCTCCACCTTTGCCTTCGACGTGTTGTCGGGTGCCATGGAGGTGATGGTGCGATAGTTTTCGTGGTCCATCACTATGATATGGTCGAAACGGTCGAAGTCCTCCCTTCTTATCTGTCGGGCACGATGGTCGAAGCGGTAACCATGGTCGTGACCGTGACGTCGCATGCGTGAGTCGGGCAACTCGCCCACGTGCCACGGTCCGATGCCACATGAGTCAATTTCAAACATGTGTGACAATCCTCTCTTCTCCACCATGGCTTTCATAATACCGTCGGCGGCAGGAGAGCGACAAATATTTCCGAGACAAACAAATAATAAACGTTGTTTCATTGGTATTGGTGTATGTTAAAACGGCATCGGCCCGTCCATGGGCGGAATGTCGGTTGGGTTATACGGAGGGAAGTCGGCGGCACCTGAGTCGCCACCATTGATTCTCGACCCGACGATTTCGCCTTCGTTGGCTGGCATAGGACGGAGCGAGGAGTCTTCGGGATTCTCAAAGCGGGTGAACTCGCCACGGAAGGTGAGGAGTACGTCGCCCGTGGCACCCTTACGGTGCTTGGCTATGATGATCTGCGCCATACCGTGCAGGTCGCGTCCCTTGTCGTCCTGGAAGATATGATAGTATTCTGGTCGGTGGACGAAGAGCACCATGTCGGCATCCTGCTCGATGGCTCCCGACTCACGGAGGTCGCTCAGCTGTGGTCGTTTTCCTTCAAGACCTTCACGCGACTCCACGCCACGGTTCAGCTGACTGAGTGCGAGGATGGGTATGTCGAGCTCTTTCGCAAGCCCTTTGAGCGATCGGGAGATGGTTGACACCTCTTCCTGTCGTCCGCTAAACTGCATGCCTTGAGCGTTCATGAGCTGGAGATAGTCTATCATGATGAGCTTCACGCCGTGTTCGCGCACCAGTCGTCTTGCCTTTGTTCTCAGTTCGAATACCGACAAGGCAGGAGTGTCGTCAACATATAGCGGAGCACCGATGAGATTGTTGATACGCTTGTCGAGACGATCCCATTCGTCGGGTTTCAGTTGTCCGCTGAGGATCTTCGAACCCTGTATCTCGCAGCAGTTGGAGATAAGACGGTTGACCAGTTGCACGTTGCTCATTTCGAGAGAGAAGAAAGCTGTGGGCACACGGTAGTCGGCGACGATATTCTTTGCCATAGACAAGGCAAACGAGGTCTTTCCCATGGCCGGACGACCTGCGATGATGACGAGGTCAGAGGGTTGCCATCCGCTGGTGATATCATCGAGCTTATGGTAACCTGAAGGCACGCCGGTGAGACCGTCCTTGTTAGCCGCCGCCTTCTGTATCACGTTGATGGCGTTGGTAATGACAGGGTCGATCTGCGTATAGTCTTTCTTCATGTTACGCTGGGAGAGTTCGAAGAGCGAGCCTTCAGCCTCCTGCATGAGGTCGTCCACGTCCACCGTGCCGTCGAAAGCCTTTGTCTCTATGGTGCTGGCAAAGGAGATGAGTTGTCGGGCGAGGAATTTCTGCGCCACGATACGTGCGTGATATTCTATATTGGCTGACGATGCCACCTTAGAGGCGAGTTCGGTGATATATAGCGGTCCGCCTGCTTTCTCAAGATACCCCTTCTTCTCCAATTCGTCGGTGACGGTAAGGATATCCACTGGTTTCTCAGCCATGCTAAGGCTTCTTATCACCTCAAAGATGAGCTGATTACGTTTCTCGTAGAAGCTCTCAGGGCGTAATATCTCGCACACTATGGTATAAGCGTCGCGGTCGATCATCAGCGCACCAAGCACAGCCCTTTCCACGTCGAGGGCTTGTGGCTGGAGATGGGCATAGGTATTATCTACCGGAGCTGGTTTGGGAGTGCGTCGTGATCTGCTTGTACTGTTGTCTGCCATATCTGCAACAATTTGTTTGGATAAATGTTTTGAAATCTTATAGCTTCACCTTTGTCTTCGCAGGTTTACTCTCGTTTTGCATACGGTCGAGAGCAGTCACGGCGTAGGTATATTTCTCACTACCGTTATGATAGGGCAGTTTGTAATAAGTGTCGGTGGTTATTGCCACAATATTGTTGGGATTATAGATGTCGAATCTCTCTCCTTTGGCAATACGATAGACCACATATTTCACAGCCTCGTCTTTCCATCCCTTGCCCTTCGGCGCCGTCCAGAAGAGGATATAGCCGTCCTCTGTCCATACGGGCTTCACCTTTCTTGGCTTCTTCGGAGCCTTGCCGTCGATGAAAGGCATGAGTGGCTGGAGGGCAGGGGTGCGCCAATAGTTGGTTCGCAACAGCGTACCATAGTTACCTACGTTGTCCACCGCAGCCTTTGCATACCACAGCACTGTACCCTGCACGTTGCGATGCTGCTGATGTAGGTTCATCTTTGCTGGAAGCTGATGACTATTGACATTTGAAGGGTCGGTATATTTCACTGTGCGCTCCACGTCCTCGCCTATAAACAGAGGTCGTCCGCCGGCATAACGGCTCCACCAACCTATGAGCTCTTCGTAGTCGGCTGCTGGATGCCCTATCTGCCAATAAATCTGTGGTACACAGTAGTCTATCCACCCGTTGTTAATCCAAAGCAGCACGTCGGCATAGAGGTCGTCGTAGTTCTGCAGGCCGTTAGTATTACTGCCTATAGGCGACGATTTCCTGTTTCTGTAAATGCCGAAAGGCGACACGCCAAATTTCACCCACGGCTTCACGTTGGCTATGGTGTCGTGGAGCTGACGTATGAAGAGGTTGACATTGTAACGTCGCCAGTCGCCAAGGTCTTTTATACCATTTGACATGGTGCGGAACTGCTGTGCGTCGGGGATGGTTTGTCCTGCTGCAGGGTAGGGATAGAAATAGTCGTCGATATGCAGTCCGTCAACGTCATAGCGTCTGAGTATGTCGCCTACGACATTGCATATATACTTGCGGTTTTCTTCCATAGCAGGGTTCATGATAAACTGTCCGTCGTAAGAGAAGACACGCTCGGGATGGCGTATGGCGATATGGTTTGACGCCAACTGTGTGGTGGTCTTTGTCTTCGCACGATAAGGGTTGATCCATGCATGCAGTTCCATGCCACGCTTATGACATTGCTCGATCATCCATTTCAGAGGATCCCAATAAGGACTGGGCGCCTTGCCTTGTGTACCCGTGAGGAAGCGGCTCCATGGCTCCATACTGCTCTCGTAGAGGGCATCGCACTCAGGCCTCACTTGGAAGATGATGGCGTTACAACCATCTTTTTGCAGTTCGTCGAGCTGGTAGCTCAGTGTGCTCTGCATCTTTTGTGTTGACATGCCCTGAAACTGTCCGTTGACGCATTGTATCCATGCGCCACGGAATTCTCTTTTCGACTGTGCCGATGCCATTAAGGCTATGGCAAGCATAAATAATGTTGTCAATCTTCTCATGATTGTTGTCTTTTTCACCTTATGATAATGCTTTAAGTTTCTCTTCAATCTTTCCTGTCCAGTCCTCACCGTTATCCACAAGCAGGGTCTTGATGCCGAGGGCGTCGGCGGCAGCGATGTTTCGTGGACCATCGTCAAGGAAGAGAGTCTCTTCCGGCACGAGAGCTTCGCCTTTGATAACTGCATTGAAGAAGACAGGATCGGGTTTCATAGCACCACATTTATAACTCATATATGCCTCGTCGAGATAATAGCCGAGCGAGTGTCCCTTTCCGTCAAACTCATCGCTCATCACCCACGACATCATATACGGATTGGTGTTTGACAGCAGCACCACACGATAGCCTCTGTCACGTAGTTCATTCATCTTCTGCAGGTTGCGTTCAGGCACGCCACCGCAGTAGCCCATCCAGGCATATCGGCACTCGTTCCACGACAGTTCGCGTCCTACGAGCACACTGAGCTCGCGTCTGAAATCCTCGTCGGTTATCTTTCCTGCTTCGAGGTCGCCGAAGATGCCCTGTTGGGTGTAAGCGTCGAGGCGCTGTTCGGCATCGGCGAGGCCAAGACTTTTAAAGCGCTCGATGGCTTGACGTTGGTCGAGCGTGATGACCACGCCTCCCATATCGAATAGTATTGTCTTAATCATTGTCTAAAAATAATCAAGTACCTCCTTATTAAAAAAAACGTTTATCCTTATTAAAACAAATTAAGTTTATTCTTTCTTGCTTCATCTATCGAGGCCAGTGGTTTCTGCTTTGTCTCGTAGTCGTCGCGCAACTGTTGATAGCGACGCGACAGCGTCTGGTCGAGATTCCTTCCTTCGGTGGTGTTAAGCAGTTGTGCTGCGATGATGGGGTTTTGCGAAGCGTCTTTCATCCACACTACCGGTCCTCCATAGACGGGCGCAATCTTCAGAGCCACATGGAGTTCGCTTGTCGTTGCTCCACCTATCATGATAGGTATATGCAGTCCTGCCTTTTCCATCTCTCGTGCCACGTTGACCATCTCCTCAAGGCTCGGTGTTATCAGTCCGCTGAGACCTATGATGTCGGCCTTCTCTTCTATTGCCTTGCGCACTATTTGTTCGGCGGGAACCATTACGCCCATGTCTATCACCTCGTAGTTGTTGCAAGTCATCACCACATCAACGATGTTCTTTCCAATGTCGTGTACGTCGCCTTTTACCGTGGCAAGCAACACCTTTCCTGCTTTTGCACTTCCTTCGGTCTTCTGTGCCTCAATATGTGGCTGAAGAATGCTCACGGCCTTTTTCATCGTTCGCGCGGTCTTCACCACCTGTGGTAAGAACATCTTTCCACTTCCGAACAGCTCGCCTACGGTATTCATGCCGTTCATCAGCGGTCCTTCGATGATATCCACCGCCCTCTGATATTTTGCGAGAGCCTCTTCGAGGTCGGAGTCAAGATAGTCAGCTATACCTTTTATCAAGGCATATTCGAGACGTCTTTCCAGACATTCTGAGCGCCATTTCTCTACTTGTTGAGATGTGTTGCCCATATTACCCTGCGCATTGGCGTTCTCTGCTTCCGCCTTCTTCCTGTCTGCCTCAGCCTTCAGTTGTTCGGCCAGGTCTATGAGACGGTCGGGCGCATCGTCATGAGTGAAGAGGATAGCATCTTCTATTATCTGTAACTGGTCGGCAGGGATGTCGCTGTAGAGCACCTTCGTTGCTGGGTTGACGATGCCGAAGTCCATGCCGTTGGCAATGGCGTGATACAGGAATACGGCATGCATAGCTTCGCGTATGTAGTTGTTGCCACGGAACGAGAACGAGAGATTGCTGACACCTCCGCTCACGTGTGCTCCGGGAAGATGAGTTCGTATCCAGTTTGTTGCTCTGATAAAGTCACGTGCATAGGCGTTATGCTCTTCCATGCCAGTGGCTATGGCGAGGACATTAGGGTCGAAGATGATGTCGAGCGGGTTCATGCCCACCTTTTCGGTGAGTATGTGGTATGCGCGCTCTGCTATCTCCTTGCGTCGCTCGAACGTAGTGGCTTGACCTTGTTCGTCGAAACACATCACCACGACGGCAGCGCCATATCGCATCACGTCGCGTGCATGGCTAATAAACACCTCTTCTCCTTCTTTGAGCGATATGGAGTTGACGATACATTTTCCCTGTACGCATTTCAGTCCTTCGGTAATCACATCCCAGTTAGACGAGTCGATCATCACAGGCACTCTTGTCACGTCAGGTTCGGCGGCTATGAGGTTGAGAAAGGTCTTCATCTCCTCCTTGGCGTCGAGCAGTCCGTCGTCCATATTGACGTCGATGACCTGTGCACCATCAGCCACCTGTTTTCGTGCAATGCCTATGGCTTCCTCATAGTTTTTCTCTTTAATCAGTCTCAGGAACTTCCTGGAACCAGCCACATTACAGCGTTCGCCGACATTGACAAATCCAAGCTCGGGTGTCACGTCGAGCATGTCGAGTCCTGAGAGACACATGGTGTCCGGGGCGGGTTGTGGCTTGCGAGGGGTCTTTCCTATGGTGAGCGGAATATATCGCGCAATAAACTCGTCGGTAGTGCCGCAACATCCACCTACGATATTCACCAATTGTTCGTCGATGAGTTCGGCAATCTGGGTCGCCATGCTCTCGGCAGTCTCGTCGTAGAGTCCCATGGAGTTGGGCAATCCTGCATTAGGATGTGCGCTGACATACCACGGAGCCTTGCGTGCGAGTTCAGCGATGAAGGGTTTCATCTGTCTTGCTCCAAACGAGCAGTTGAGTCCGATGGAGAAGATGGGGTAGGAGGCTACCGATGCCATGAACGCATCGAGTGTCTGTCCGCTGAGCGTGCGTCCGGCAAGGTCGCTGATGGTGACAGACAGCATGATGGGTAGTTGCTTACCCTTCTTACGCATTGTGGTCAGGGCCGCGTCGGTGGCTGCCTTTGCGTTAAGAGTGTCGAAGATGGTCTCGATGAGTAGGATATCTACACCGCCATCTATCAGTCCGTCGATTTGTTCCTCATACGCTGCATACATCTCGTCGTATGTGACATCACGCTTGGCAGGGTCGCTCACGTCGGGGCTCATAGAACAAGTCTTGTTTGTAGGTCCAATAGAACCAGCCACAAAACGAGGTCTGTCGGCGGTGGAAAACTCGTCGGCCATGCGTCGGGCTATCCTTGCTCCTTCATACGCCATCTCGCGTGCGCAGTCCTCCAGATGATAGTCGGATTGAGATATGCGCTGACTGCTGAAGGTGTTTGTCGATATTATGTCGGCTCCTACAGAGAGATATTTCCTGTGAATGTCCTCCACCACATGCTGACAAGTGATGTTGAGCATGTCGTTGTTGCCCTTCATCTCAGTGGCGGCATCGGCAAATCGTGTTCCTCGGAAATCGTTTTCATCAAGTCTATAACGTTGTATCATGGTTCCCATGGCACCATCGAGCACCACGACACGTTGCTTGACAATATCTTGTAAGTTCATCGTTTCAAGAATATAAGTTTAACTATTTAGACTTTCAATACCTTTTCATGGCGCGGTCCATCTCGCGTCTGTCTTCCTTTTCCTTCAGAGTCTGGCGCTTGTCAAACTCCTTCTTTCCCTTACAGAGAGCAATGTCCATCTTTGCCCTTCCGTTCTGGTCGATGAAGACAAGTAGGGGAATGATGGTATATCCAGTTTGTTTAGTGGCACTTTCGAGCTTCTGTATCTCCTTGCGGTTGAGCAGGAGCTTTCTGTCTCGTTTCATTTCGTGATTGTTGTACGAACCGTAGAAATACGGACTTACGCTCATTCCCTTCACCCATATCTCACCATTGTTGATATAGCAGAAAGTATCAACGAGCGAAGCCTTTCCTAAACGGATAGACTTGATCTCCGTACCGGTAAGCACGATGCCAGCCGTAAACTCTTCTATAAAAAAATACTCGAACGAGGCTTTCTTGTTCCTGATGTTTACGGGGCTTTTCTTCCTGATGTTTATTTCGTCTTTATTCATTTACTACTGTTGCAAAATTACTTATGTTATTGTCGATATACTCAGCTACGAGATATGTCCACTTCTCTTCGTTCTCCACAAAGTCGTCGTCGAGGTCGTCAAATTCAGGCATTCTCTCAAACATCTGCATAAACTCCTCGTCGGTACATTCGCGCATGATGTCGTCCTTGTATTTCCAATACAGTTTCTTCGCTTCGTATATCATCTTTGAGAGGTCTTTCAGTCCCCAGTCCTTTATGGCCTTAGCAAAGGGGTTGAGGAAGATGAAGTCGCCCCATCCGTTGTGTATAAGTTGTACAAAACCTCCGTCCATAACCTCTTCGTGGAGGGCATGGAAGGCCCATAGTGTCAGCTGGTCGGCATTGAGCTTCGCCATGCTGTCGGCAGTGAGTTGTCCGCCGACGGCGTCGCTGATGGCGTCATAGAAGACCTCGACAAATTCGTCCATGCCCTGTTCGGCGGCACGTCTGAGGTCTGAATCTTTCACTAGTATCTCTTTCATTCGAATAATGTTCCTATTTTTGCGTACTAAAATGTGCTAAATTGGTGCAAAGATAATGAAAAACGATGAAACAGCAAAGAAAATGCTTGCTATTTTAGTAAAAAATCACTATATTTGCATCATGTTTCATAAACAATACTTAAAGAAGGTATAGCACGGCACAATATGTCGTACAAGACAATTCTACGGATAGCGTCAGCTGAAAGATTTGAATAAAACATACAATGAACAAAAACAACAGTAACAGAAGAACACTCGAATTAGGGACAAAACCCGTGGGAGGACTACTGCTACAGTACGCCCTTCCAGCCATTATAGCCATGACCGCCTCATCGCTATATAATATGGTGGATAGTATTTTTATCGGACAAGGAGTGGGAGCGCTCGCCATATCGGGACTCGCCGTCACCTTTCCCTTCATGAACCTCTCGGCAGCTTTCGGCGCAGGAGTGGGAGTGGGCGCGTCGTCATATCTCTCCGTCAAACTCGGACAGAAAGACTACAGCTCAGCCCAACGTATTCTCGGCAACAACATCACGTTGAACATCATCGTGGGCTTGCTTTTCATGGCAGTGTCGCTCGTCTTTCTCGACCCAATATTATACTTCTTCGGAGCCAGCGAACAGACCATCCCTTACGCCCGTGAGTATATGATAGTGATACTCTTGGGAAATGTCATCACTCATCTATATTTTGGCACCAATGCCGTGCTGCGAGCGGCAAGCAAACCACGCGAGGCGATGTATATCACCATCTTTACCGTGGTGCTCAACAGCATACTCGACCCGCTCTTTATCTATACCTTCGACATGGGCATCAGCGGCGCGGCATACGCCACTGTACTCTCGCAGGCCATCGCCTTGGTATTGCAGACACGCCTGTTCTGCAATCCGAAAGAGATGCTTCATCTGAAAAGAGGCATCTACAGCATCGACCTTACAATAGTGAAAAACATCCTCGGCATCGGCGTGTCGCCATTTGCCATGAACGCCACTGCATGCCTCGTATCGATATTTATCAACCAACGGCTACTGCAGTATGGCGGCGACCTTGCGGTGGGAGCTTACGGCATTGCCAACCGCGTGGCGTTCATCTTCATAATGATCAACTTTGGCGTCAACCAAGGCATGCAGCCCATAGCAGGGTATAACTACGGTGCACAGAAATTCGACCGTCTGATGAGGGTGCTGAAACTGGCGATGATAGCAGGCACATGTATCACCACGACGGGATTCCTCGTAGCCGAACTGATGCCAGGACTATGCGTCAGACTGTTTACCGACGATGCTGAGTTATCTGCACGCGCCGTCAACGGACTGCGTATCATGATGGCGGCAATGCCTATCGTGGGCTACCAGATGATAGTCACCAACTTCTTCCAGAGCATTGGCAAGGCAAAGATAAGCATCTTCCTCTCACTCTCACGACAGATGCTGATACTCATCCCCATGCTCCTCATACTACCGCCGCTGATGGGCATCGACGGCGTGTGGACGGCAATGCCCATCAGCGACACGATCTCTGCCTTGTTGGCGCTTGCGATGATGGTGAGATATATGAAAAGATTTAATAGACAACATAAAGAAATGATAGCAAATGGACAACAACAGTAAGATAATCATCAACGTAGGAAGACAGATAGGCAGTGGAGGACGTATAGTCGCCCAACTGCTTGCCGAGCGTTTCAAATGCCGTTTATACGACCGCGAGATACTCAACATAGCGGCTAAAGAGAGCGGATTCAGCATGGAGTATTTCGAGCAAAACGACGAACACAAGAACTTCTTCAAGTCGATCTTTCACAGCAGCACGTCCTACCCGTCGCAAAACACGTTCTACAACTCGGAATTCTCGCAAGACAACCTCTTCCGCATACAGAGCGAGGCTATAAAGAAGGCTGCTGAAAAAGAGTCGTGTGTGTTTGTAGGAAGATGTGCCGACTATGTGTTGCGCGACTTCCCTAACGTCATCAATATCTTCATCACCGCCGACCTCAACGACCGCATAGACGCCGTAAGCGAGCGACGTGGATGCACGCCCGACGAGGCAAGGAAGATAATCACCAACGGCGAGGCGCAACGACAGAAATACTACAACTACTATACCGGCAAGCGATGGGGACACGCTGAGAGCTACGACCTCTGTTTCAACAGTTCGCTTCTCGGCATCGGGACAACAGCAGAGATGATAGGACAGATAATCGGGAGATGGATAGTTAACAAAGGAATATCGAAATGAAAAGAATAGGAATATTGAGCGACACCCACTCTTATTGGGACGATCGCTACCTCACTTATTTCGAGCCGTGCGACGAGATATGGCATGCGGGCGACATCTGTTCAACCGAACTGGCTGAACGCCTCGCAGCCTTCCGCCCGCTACGTGCCGTCTGCGGCAACTGCGACGGCGGCGACCTGCGTCTTATGTTTCCCGAAGTGCTCAGGTTTAAATGCGAAGACGTGGATGTGCTGATGAAACATATCGGCGGCTATCCAGGCAACTACGACCGCAGCATAGCCAGACGTATCTATGCCTCTCCACCACAACTCTTCATCAGCGGCCACTCTCATATCCTGAAGGTGAAATACGACAAGACCCTAAACCTCCTCCATATCAATCCAGGTGCTGCCGGCATCCAGGGATGGCATAAGGAACGCACCCTTGTCCGCCTCACTATCGACGGGAACAGCTTCCCAGACTGCGAAGTGATCACTTTGAAATGACAAAGAAGGGAGGATAAAACAATAGGGCATAAAAAAAGGGAATCTATCTTCACAGACCGATTCCCATTAGGAAAATGATAAATATAGATTAAAATTACTAGTTGTCGAATGCAAAGGTACGTCGTTATCTCGAAAGTACAAAATTATTGAACAATTATTCTTAATAAATTAAACTTGTTTAACCAAAAAATGCCATTTAAACACGTTTTTTTACCACTTAAACCACGTTTTACCTCATTTTTGCACGTCTTGGCACTTTTCAGAGAGCACTTTCAAAAGCGGCATTATTCATCATGTTACCATCGTGAATTTATCGTTCAGACGATACCTTTTAGTTCGCTGTAGATACGCTGGACGGGGAGTCCCATTACATTATAATAACTGCCCGCAAGCGACGTGACACCGATATATCCTATCCATTCTTGTATGCCGTATGCTCCCGCCTTGTCGTAAGGGCGATAGGTCTCGATATAATGGTCTATCTCGTCGGACGAGAGAGAGGCGAAGGTTACTTCTGTCTCGACGGAGAAACTCTTGTGGAAGTCTGTCGTGGTGATGGTAACACCAGTGACCACCGAGTGTGTGCGTCCGCTGATGCTCTCAAGCATCGCGTGGGCATCGGCAGCGTCTTTTGGCTTGCCGAGAATCTTGTCGCCGACGATGACCACGGTGTCTGCAGTGATGATGAGATCAGAGGTGTCCATTTCCGCCTTATATGCTGCGGCTTTCTTCTCCGATATATATTGTGCGACATCGGCAGCAGGAAGACTGTCGGGATAACTCTCGTCAATGCCTGGGATAATCTTTACCGTAAAGTCGATGCCAAGTCCCGAGAGCAGTTCTTGTCGGCGTGGCGACTTGCTGGCCAACACCACGTGATATTTCTTAATATTTTCAAGCATATCCAAGTTCTTGTTTTGTTCTACTTCTTATGAGCCGTGGGGTTATCTACACTACCATCCAAAAGCCTTTTCGTTTTCCAGCCATTTGCCTTGCGCCGCCAAGACCTGCTCGATGACGTCGCGCCCACAGCCATAGCCGCCGTCGTATTGGCTGACATATACAGAGAGCTCTTTGATCTCGTGACAGGCATCCTTTGGACAAACCGGACAGCCCACACGCTGCATTATCTCATAGTCGGGGATGTCGTCGCCCATATACATGATATCCTCATCTGTATAGCCGTAGTTGGCAAGGAACTCGTCATATACATTTATCTTCACGGCACAGCCCATGAAGATATCCTCTACGCCAAGTCCTTCATAACGCTGGCGTATGCTTGCCGTCTTGCCGCCCGTGAGGATCACGATGCGCAGACCTTGTTTCATGGCAAGCTGTATGGCATAACCATCCTTGATATTCACTGTGCGCATGGGTTCGCCTGAGGGGTGGAGGGTGATGGTGGATGCGCTGAGCACACCGTCAACATCAAATATTATTGCTTTTATCTTCTTTAGGTCGTAATTTATCATATCTGTTTTGACTTTTCATGAATACTCTTGCTCATAGTGTCGTAGATAGTCTGGGCGAGGTCATCGCCGTCGAGCAGACTGCGCTGGCGACTGAGCACGTTCTCGTCGTAGCGTATGGCGGGACCTGTCTGTGCTCTTAGCGGATGCATCTCATGAACCTTTTCCACAGTCTCGTCGATGAGCGGAAGGAGCATGTCGAAGGTCATGCCGTGACGCTCCATCACGTCGGCTGCAAGCGAGAAACAGTGGTTGGCAAAGTTACATGCAAAGACGGCAGCGAGATGCAGGTGGCGCCGGTCAGCTGACGAAAGCGCGGTGACCTTATCAGACAGACTGTTGGCAAGGGCGGTAATAAGACTATTAGCCTTGGCGTCGTTATATTCCGTAAAGACCGGAATGAGGCTGAAATCCACCTTCCGCTGCTTGGAAAATGTCTGCATAGGGTAGAGGACACCATAGTGACGGGCCTGACCATTAAAGATGTCGATGGGCATGCTGCCCGCCGTGTGGGCAAACACTTTCTCTTCGCGTCCACGACAAGCCTCACTCACCACGTCGGCAAGCACTGCGTCTTTCACTGCAACCACATAGATGTCAGCTGTGTCGCTGAGCTTCGAGAGACTGTCTATAGCCTGGGCACCACACTGCTCGGCAAGTGCCGTGGCATTACACAGAGTGTGACTATAGACCTGTATGATGGCATGTCCTGCTTCTCTTGCGGCTATACCGAGCTGGGTGGCGAGGTTACCTGCACCAATGAGTGTGATGTTCATAGCTTGGTTTAATACTTTTCTGCGTGTACGTTCTCCCACTTCAGGTTGTCCTCGTTCTGTGGCTTGCGCTCGTCGGCCTTGTGTCCCACGGCGATGATGCAGAGAGTGTTGAGGTTGGCAGGAATATCGAGCACGCCACGTATCACCTCGTCGGCCGGTGTGCCGTCAGCCAGTCCGCGACCACGCATCTGCACCCAGCACGAGCCCAGTCCGAGTTCCTCTGCCTGATATTGCATCGACACGGCAGCTATCGATCCGTCTTCCACCCAGCAGTCGTTCTTCTGTGGATCGCCGAGCACTACGATAGCGAGTGGAGCTCCTTTCATAAACTGCGAACCGAGGTCTTTCGCGTCGGCAAGTTTCTCTATGTCAGTCTTGTCATCCACCACAACAAACTGCCATGCACGCTGGCTCTTAGACGTGGGTGACATCAGCGCTGCCCTAAGTATAGACTGCACGTGCTCAGGACTTATCTCTTCGTCGGTGAATTTGCGATGGCTTCTTCTGATTTTTACTAATTCGTTGAAATCTGTCATATTTTTGTATTAATTAAAGTGAATAATCGTAATTTGAGTACAAAGGTAAGCAAAATATGAAAAAAAATACGATAGATGCTTTGTTTTTTATGTTTTATTTATTATTTTTGCAGCAGTGAATGACAAGGAGATTATAATATACACGTCGGGTATGGAACTACCACAGCTGCCGGGCGACAACTTTTTCCACAGCGCCGAACTGTTCCATATTTACGAGCAGACGCCACGCCACTCGCCGATGATGGTGGTAGCGAGGAATGCCGACGGCACTATGGCAGGATGTATGCTTGCCGTAGTCAGACGGCGTGCGATGTGGCTACCGCCGTTCTTCTCCTGGCATTGCCGCGTCATGGGGGAGGGGAGCTATGCCGTGGAGAGCCCTTATCGCGAGCAACTCTTCACTCGCATGATGACTGAACTGATGAGAAACATGCCTATTAGGGTGGCATACACCGAGATGAGCCATTTCTCCACGAAGATGTTCGGTTACAAGGCTCTCAGCCTCAAGGGGTTCTTTCCCGTCAACTGGCTAAACATTCACAACTCGCTTCACAGCAAGTCGCCCGAGGAACGTATCTCGCAAAGACATCTCGAAAGAGTCCTGCGAATACAGAAAAAAGGCGTGGCCATGCGTGAGGTGACTACCGACGACGACCTGCACGATTTTGTTCATCTGCTGAAAGCCCATAACTTCTTCAAACCCAAACGATTCATTCCCTCAGAACAATTCTTCCGACTGGTCAAGGACAACCCCAACATCCACTTGTTGCTCACCACTTATCACAACAACGTCATCGGCTGTTGCGCCTATGCTCTTTCGCAAGGCAACGCCTACCTTTGGTTTGCCGCATACCGCCGGAAGTCGTTTGTAAAACTACATCCTGCCGACATGACCATCTGGGGAGCGATAAAAAGGGCTTACGACGAAGGATGCGACCATTTCTGCTTCCTCGACGTAGGCTTGCCATACCGCAAGAACAAACTACGCGACTTCATCCTCGGTTTCGGCGGCAAACAGGTCAGCTCGTTGAGGTGGTTCAGATTCAGATACTCTTTCATTAATCGAATCCTTTCGAGAATATTTAGCTTGTAAAGCTATTAAAGGATAAGTTTTAGAAGTTAAAAAAGTTAACTTCCCCTTTCATGAAAGTTTATCAATTATTGCCTCCTTAACACAATAAATAAGGTGAAGAAACGTTTATAGTCTTGTACAGTATTAGGACAAAAAACATAAAATGCAGACATATATTCATCGTACTATGGCTCTTATAGCCATAATATTCTTGACGTGCTTCACAGCTATGGCGCAGTCGTTCACGCTGACTGGAACGGTAGTGGATGAAGACGGAAATCCCGTGGAACTCGCCACCGTGGCTTGTGTGAAACAGGCAAAGGTGAGCATGACAAACTTAAAGGGTAAGTTTAGCATGCAACTGCAATCGGCTGACAGCGTGACGATAAGATTCTCGATGGTGGGATACAAGACAAGGGAGAGAATACTGCACAAGCCATCAGGCAAACAGACGCTGAGAGTAGTGCTCACCCCTATGGCGGCACTCGACGAACTCGTTGTCACCGAGCGGCGCCGACAGACCTCACAGACTGAACGTCTCGACATTGAAGACGCAAAAAACAATCCCTCCACCACGGGCAACGCCGTAGAGGAACTGATACAACAACAGGCCGGCGTGTCGTCACACGACGAGATGTCGTCGCAGTATAATGTGCGTGGTGGCTCGTTTGACGAGAATGCCGTGTATATCAACAATATCGAGGTCTATCGACCCTTCCTCGTCAGAAGCGGACAGCAAGAGGGACTCAGCGTCATCAATCCCGACATGGTGGGCTCGATAGGCTTCTCTACCGGAGGCTTTGAGGCAAAATACGGCGACAAGATGTCGTCGGTGCTCGACATCACCTATCAACAGCCGAAAAGAAACGAGGCAAAGGCTCAGCTGTCGCTACTCGGCGCCAGTGGTTTCGCCGCCCTCGTGGGAAAGAAATGGGCCATGAGCCACGGCTTAAGATACAAGACCAACAAGTATCTCCTCGGTTCTGTGGATACAAAAGGTGAATACAGACCCGACTTCCTCGACTACCAGACTTTCATCAGCTATCGCCCCGACTCGCTGTGGAAGATTGACTTCATCGGCAATATCTCAGAAAACCACTTCAACTTCGTGCCAGACAACCGCGAGACGTCGTTCGGCACACTCGAAGAGGTGAAGAAGTTCAAGGTGTATTTCGACGGACAGGAGAAAGATCTTTTCCGCACTTTCTTCGGAGCACTCGACATTACAAGACAACTGGGAAAGAACACCTCGCTCTCGCTCCTCGCCTCGGCATTCTACACCAAAGAGCAGGAGACATACGACATACAGGGACAGTATTGGCTCGACGATGTAAACCAAAATACGAATATCGCCGTAGGCACCTACCTCGAACACGCACGCAACTACCTCACCGGACACGTGGAAAACGTCAAGATGCTCCTAAGACACAAGACACGCAAGCACGAGAGCGAAGGAGCGTTGGAAATAAAATTTGAAAACGTAAAAGAACGTGCTACAGAATACGAGATGCGCGACTCCAGCGGCTATTCCATTCCCCACACTCCTGACCGCCTCGACCTTATCTATTCGCTGCGCTCGGTCAACGAGATGCGCTCAAGACGCCTCGAAGGCTACATCATGGACACCTACCGATTCCAAAGCAACACCGAACGTCCCTCTTACTACACACTCAACTACGGACTGAGGTTCAACCACTGGTCGTTCAACCGCGAGACAACCGTTTCGCCAAGGGCGTCGTTGTCTATAGTACCTTCGTTTGACGACAATGCCACCATTCGACTTGCCGCCGGACTCTACTATCAGGCCCCGTTCTACAAAGACGTTCGCGACACCACCACTGTCAACGGCACCACAATAGCCACCCTTAACAAAAACATCAAAAGCCAACAGTCAATACAGTTTGTGGCAGGCTTCGACTATCGCTTCAAGATGCTCGGAAGAGCGTTTAAGTTTTCAGCAGAGGCATACTACAAGCATCTCTCCAATCTCATCCCTTATAATATAAATAATGTGAAGGTGACATACTACGGCGAAAACATCGCCGACGGCTATGCCACGGGATTAGACATGAAACTCTATGGAGAGTTCGTACCCGAGACTGGATCATGGGTAACCCTGTCGCTGATGAAGACAAAGCAAAACATTGCCGGCGTCAGCGTGCCACTGCCCACAGACCAACGATGGGGCATCAACGTACACTTCACCGACTACTTCCCAGGTATGCGCCGACTGCTGGTGTCGCTTAAACTCGCGCTCATCGACGGACTGCCGTTCGGACCTCCACACAAAGGACTCGAGGCAATGCAGTTCCGTGCACCAGCATACCGACGCGCCGACATAGGACTCAACTACCTGCTCATCGACAGGAAGAACGAGAGGGGAGCTACGCTGAAAAGACTATGGCTGAGCTGCGACGCGCTCAACCTCTTTGGCATCAGCAACGTCAACTCCTACTACTGGGTAACCGACGTCAGCAGCAACCAGTTTGCCGTGCCAAATTATCTCACCGGCCGACGCTTCAACGTGCGTGTTTCGGTGGAATTGTAACTTAAAACAATTACAAGATAGATATTTATAAGCTATAAATGCTGAAATTAACAATATTTTCAATACAATCTTTGTCAGTATTCACAAAAATAACTATCTTTGCACGGTTTTTTAAATGAAACATTATACAATTTAAATACAAATAACTATGAAGATTTCTCATATTGAGCATCTGGGCATAGCTGTCCAGAGCATCGAAGAGGCACTCCCATACTTCGAGAATGTTCTCGGTCTGAAGTGCTATGCAGTGGAAGAAGTGGCTGACCAGAAAGTGAAGACAGCCTTCCTCAAGTGTGGTGAAGTAAAGCTCGAACTCCTCGAGCCAACATCGCCTGAGAGCACTATCCAGAAGTGGCTCGACAAGGGCAACAAGGGTGTTCACCACGTGGCTTTCGCCGTAGAAGACGGTGTGGCTAACGCTCTCGCCGAGTGCGAGGAGAAGGGCGTACGTCTCATCGACAAGGCTCCACGCAAGGGCGCTGAAAGCCTTAACATCGCTTTCCTTCATCCAAAGTCAACAGCAGGCATCCTTACCGAGCTCTGCGAGCACTAAGAAAAGAAAGAAGTTCTGACAAAATCATAAAAACAACAATTAATAGCAATGAGCAAGCAATTAGAGAAAATCAAGCAGCTTATCGCCAAGCGTGAAGAAGCACGCATCGGAGGCGGTGAGAAGGCTATCGAAAAGCAGCATCAGCGTGGCAAATATACCGCTCGTGAGCGTATCAATATGCTCCTGGACGAGGGTAGCTTCGAGGAATATGACATGTTCAAACTCCATCGTTGCACCAACTTCGGCATGGAGAAGAAGCAGTATCTCGGCGACGGTGTCGTAGTAGGTTCAGGTACCATCGACGGACGTCTCGTGTTTATCTTCGCCCAGGACTTCACCGTCAACGGCGGTTCGCTCTCTGAGACCATGGCACAGAAGATCTGCAAGGTGATGGACATGGCCATGAAGATGGGTGCTCCAATCATCGGTATCAACGACTCGGGTGGCGCACGCATCCAGGAGGGTATCAACGCTCTCGCTGGCTATGGCGAAATCTTCGAGCGTAACATCCTCGCCTCTGGTGTCATCCCCCAGATCAGCGGTATCTTCGGTCCTTGTGCCGGCGGTGCAGTGTATTCACCTGCCTTGACCGACTTCACCCTGATGATGGAGAACACGTCATACATGTTCCTCACCGGTCCAAAGGTAGTGAAGTCAGTGACTGGCGAAGACATCGACCAGGAACACCTCGGCGGTGCCAGCGTACACGCATCAAAGAGCGGTGTAACTCACTTCACAGCTTCTACCGAGGAGGAGGGTCTGGAGATGATCAAGACCCTGCTGAGCTACATCCCTTCAAACAATATGGAGACAGCACCACGCAAACAGTGCAACGACCCTATCGACCGTCTTGAGGACACTCTCAACGAGATCATCCCTGACAACGGCAACGAGGCTTACGACATGTACAAGGTGATTGGAGGCATTGTTGACAATGGCGAGTTCTTCGAGATACAGCCAAAGTTCGCACGCAACATCATCATCGGCTTCGCCCGCTTCAACGGTCAGAGCGTAGGTATCGTGGCCAACCAGCCATCGGTATATGCCGGTGTGCTCGACGTTAACGCCAGCCGCAAGGGTGCCCGCTTCGTTCGTTTCTGCGACGCGTTCAACATTCCTATCGTCTCTCTCGTCGATGTACCAGGATTCCTCCCAGGCACAGGCCAGGAGTACAACGCTGTCATCCTCCACGGAGCACAGCTGCTCTACGCTTACGGCGAGGCCACAGTGCCAAAGATCACCGTCACACTGCGCAAGAGCTACGGCGGTAGCCATATCGTTATGGGCTGTAAGCAGCTCCGCGCCGACCTCAACTACGCATGGCCTTCTGCCGAGATCGCCGTTATGGGTGCATCAGGTGCCGTGGCAGTCCTCTGCGCTAAGGAGGCTAAGGCAAAGAAGGAAGCTGGCGAGGACGTGAAGGCATTCTTGGCAGAGAAGGAGGAGGAATACAACGACCTCTTCGCTACTCCATACCAGGCAGCGAAATACGGCTACATCGACGATGTCATCGAGCCACGCAACACTCGCTTCCGCATTTGCCGCGGACTGGCGCAGCTCGCCACCAAGCGTGAGAGCCTGCCAGCCAAGAAGCACGGCAACATTCCAATGTAATTAAAATCATTATTATGGCATACGACAAAAATGTGTACGCTGCCATCGCTCTTGCTCTTCATGAGCATCTTGGCAATAATGTCCACGACAAAGTGTCGGGCGTGATCACTATCAACGAGCGCGACACCCAGTGGAACGGATTTGCACTTAGCATGACTGAGCGTCCATAATTATTATTCAAGTTATGAAAGAGTATAAATATACTATAGACGGCAAAACCTACGAAGTGACTATTGGCGACATCGCCGACAACATCGCTTCTGTCACTGTCAACGGCGAAGACTTCAAGGTGGAGATGGAACCTGAAAAGGAACCAGAGAAGCCAAAAGTGGTACGCCCCGTGGCAGCACCAGCCGCAGCTCCTGCCAGCTCTCAAGGCAGCAAGGCCGTAAACTCACAAAACGCTGTCAAGGCTCCTCTGCCAGGCACTATCATCGAAGTAAAGGTGAACGTGGGCGACGAGGTGAAGACCGGCGACGTCGTTGTTGTGCTCGAGGCCATGAAGATGGCTAACAACCTCGAAGCCGAAAAGGGCGGAAAGGTAACGGCCATTTGTGTACAACCTGGTCAGAGCGTGATGGAAGACGAGGCTCTCGTAGTTATCGAATAATTTATATCATATTTAATTCAAAGTCCTTTGCATGGCCGATACCGTGTCAAAGGACTTTTTTTTGGTCTATTTTGAAAAAAGTGCGTATTATATTTGGTGGAGTGGAATAATATGTGTAACTTTGTCGAAAATAAAAAACATGTAACTATGACACAGATTACGCAAGATAACTTTGATATGGAATACCAGGACGTCATCGAGATAGAACGCATAGACAAGTTCGTCAGTGACGAGATGGATCGACAGATGCACCGATACATCAAGGCGTATCATGGTAGCAAGGAAATAATGGACAAGTTCATCCAGCGCCTCAAGGGAATGACTGTCGAGCAGAAAGAGGAAGCCATCGCCGCTTATATCGACATAAACCGCAAGGCTGTCAGCGGACTTGACCTGCAGATAGTGCTTGCACGCGCCATGGCCAACTATTGCGACACCTACTTCTATTTCAAGAAGATGCTCGCCGACAAAAAGAAGTTTGACTTCTATCTTAATCGCATCAAGGAGAAATACATACGTCTTCACGAGGTGTTTGAACAGGACGGGAAGTTCGGCATCAAAAACTATCGGGGCGACATCATGCTTCATCCCCGCTACGACTTCATAAGACGTGTCTTTACCAATGTTGACGACCGTGCCAACATGCCGGTGATAGCGCAACGCGACGGCAAGATGGGACTTGTACTCCCCGACGGCAACGACACCGTCGTGGCAGACTTCATCTACGACGACATCAGCCTACGCGACGAGTATCCTTACTTCGAGGCAACCAAGGACGGAGAGACCGTAATACTCGACAATTAGGTCTCCCATGCAAGTATAAATATAAATAGGTGTCCAGTCATACTCTGGTTCACCTATTTATTTTTTTCTTATATCATTAGGCTATTACTTTGACTAAAGCCTAAGCAGTCAACATAAATAGTTAAACTACACGACAAAACACTTGTCACGTCACATGACATGTGAACACTCGTGTGTCACGGTCGTACCACAGGCAGCGACACGACTGTTCCATAGCCTTGGAACAACTGTGTCACAGCCCGTGGTACAGTTGTATCAAACGTAGTTTTAAACGCCATGTGAATAGAGGGTTGACTAAACGCTATCAGTCTCTATCCTTAACCTCTCATTTCCCTTGGTCAGAAGGCTTATCTCACCCTTATTATTCATTTCTCAGACCGTAGTATATTACTATTTTATCTAGCAATGCCGTTTAAGTGATACTATTTTGACTTTTTTAAGAAAAAAAATGCGTTGTTTTTATTGTCCATTCACGGTTTTTTGCTATATTTGCACCCGTAAAGGGGATGTTGTATATCATTCCCAACAGAGAGTAAACAACCAAATACATCCAAAAACGTATTTGCAATAGAACAAAATTATAAACTCAATAGAAAATGAAAAAACTAATATATGGAATGGCGGCTGTAGCTATAAGCACAGTCTTCGCCAACTGTTCGAACCAAGAAGTAATACCAATGACTCAGGAGGAATTGGTAAAAGCTGACTATGAGGCAAAATTCATTCAGAAATTCGGAAAGCCTTCACCAGACCAAACATGGGGATTTGGTAAATCATCTACAAAATCTGTAGCTTCTATCGGTACTCGTTGGGCTGATCCTAATGCTAACATGTGGGCAGAAACTTGGACTGTTATTCAGCCTCTTACCGATGCACAGAAAGACAAGGTGAGAAGATATTTCCAAAATAACAAGACTCCTAAGAACACCCCTGTCAACTACACCAACTTCTGGGTACAGGACGTTTATAAAGGAGGTACCAATACAGAAGGTTCAAAGTCAACAGAGAGATATAAAGCTGCTAATGGTGATGAATTTATTGGTAGCGAAAAGATGGATAAGCTGACTGCAGGTTCAGATAATCAACACATCAACAACTACAACAATGGTCAGTGTTCTCCAAACGAAAACATTTGGGATGGCAGCCTGCGCGATCCTTCTAATCAAAATATAAAGATTTTTCATACTGATAAGCTTATGCTGATGATAAATTCTATGACCGACTGCTTTGGTTTCTCTAACTCACTGCAGGGTAACCAGTATAACAAAAACTACGTTATCGTTCCTGGCGACGTGATTATGCAATGGGAATCTGCAACTACAGCTAATGGTGAGAACTCTGATGTATCAGGCATGTACTTCGTTGGTTTCGACTATGATGCAAACTTTGACAACGGGGTTTATCATATGGTGAACACAAACACATATATGGTAACAGAAGTGCCTGAAGGTACCCCTGATGCTTTCCATATTCCAAACACAAGCGATGAAAGATGGTATATTGCTGGTGCAGCCGATGGTTACTATTCAGATTGGATTGTACGTGTTTGCGAGGCAACTCCTAAACCTGACTATCGTATCATCGCCGAGGACTTGAGCGTAGAAGATGCAGCAAGTGACTTCGACTTCAACGACGTTGTGTTCGACGTTAAGATGAACTATCCAAACAATGGAGTACATACCATTATCCTTCAGGCAGCAGGTGGTACGTTGCCTCTGAAGGTAGGTTACAGTGAGGTTCATGAACTTTTCGGTGTATCCACTACTACTATGGTAAATACCGGTGCGGGTGTATCTAAGGCGCCTGTTACATTTAAATACGCACAAAACACAACAAACGTAAATGAGATTCCAGTAAAGGTTCAGAAGAATGGCCAATGGATTGAGTTAGAGGCACTGAAAGGTAAAGTTGCAAGTAAGATTTGCGTACAGCCAAGATACGTTTGGTGTGCTGAGCGCAAAGCCATAGATACAGTTTATCCTAACTTCAGCCAATGGGTACGAGAAAACAATGACCTTTGGTACTAAGAAACAATGATGATTAATTGATATGTGAACAATGATTGTCCCCACCTTTGCTTTTTGTGAGCGAGGGTGGGGCTTTTTCGTGCCCTAAAACTAAGCTATTCTCTGACAATTTGGACAAATAACATTCGGGAAAATAAAAAAATGGTGTTTTATTTTGTAAAAACGATAATTATTGTTACCTTTGCACCTAATTTACTAAAGTAAACTCTACCCCCGCTTGTTTAGGGGACAACAATAATAAAAATAACAATAAAAAAACTATGAAAGTATTGAAATTCGGCGGAACATCCGTAGGTTCCGTAGAAAGCATCCTGAGTCTGAAAAGCATCGTTGAAAAACAGTCTCAGCCTGTGATTGTAGTGGTCAGTGCCCTTGGAGGCATAACAGACAAGTTGATCGCCACGTCAAAACTCGCCCTTAAAGGAGACGAGACGTACAAGGCGGAGTTTGACGCCATCGTAACGCGTCATCACAACATGGTCAACACCATTATCACCAATACCACAGAGCGAACACGACTCCTGAACATCGTTGACAGTCTCCTCGAAGAACTCCGTTCCATCTATTACGGAGTGTATCTCATTCGCGACCTCAGCCCAAAGACAAGCGCAGCCATCGTCAGCTATGGCGAACGTCTGAGCAGCAATATCGTTGCCACACTCATCAACAATGCGGCATGGAAAGACTCGCGCGAATTTATCAAAACAGAATACAAGTTCGGAAAACATATTCTTGACAGCGACCTCACCAACCAACTCGTAAGAGAGGCTTTCGCCGAACTGCCACAGATAACCGTAGTACCGGGATTTATCAGTAGCGACAAGTTCTCGGGCGAAGTGACAAACCTCGGACGTGGCGGCAGCGACTATACCGCTTCTATCATCGCGGCGGCTCTCGACGCCGAGGTGCTCGAGATATGGACCGACGTCAACGGATTTATGACTGCCGACCCACGCGTCATACATTCAGCTTATACCATCAACGAACTGAGCTACGTCGAGGCCATGGAGCTCTGTAACTTCGGAGCCAAGGTGATATATCCTCCTACGATATATCCCGTATGCGTGAAGAACATACCTATCAAGGTGAAGAACACGTTCAACCCCGACGACCCCGGCACTATCATCAAAGACAAGATCGACAACGACCGCAAGCCTATCAAGGGTATATCAAGCATCAACGGCACTACGCTCATCACCGTGACGGGTCTGTCGATGGTGGGAGTGATAGGCGTCAACCGCCGTATCTTCACCGCTCTCGCCGACCACGGCATCTCGGTATTCATGGTGTCGCAGGCTTCGTCAGAGAACTCTACCTCTATCGGCGTGCGCGACGAGGATGCCGACGAGGCAGTGAGAGTGCTCGACTATGAGTTCGCAAAGGAGATAGAGACCGGAGCCATGTATCCTATGCACGCTGAAAGCGGTCTCGCCACCATAGCCATCGTGGGAGAGAACATGAAGCACACTCCTGGTATTGCCGGAAAGCTCTTCGGCACTCTCGGACGTAGCGGCATCTCGGTCATTGCATGTGCCCAGGGCGCATCGGAGACAAACATCTCGTTTGTCGTTGATTCAAAATTCCTCCGCAAGTCGCTCAACGTGCTGCACGACTCCTTCTTCCTCAGCGAATACAAGGTGCTCAACCTCTTCATCTGCGGTGTAGGCACAGTGGGAGGAAACCTTATCTCACAGATACACTCACAGTATGAGGAACTCATGCACACCCGACGACTGAAACTCAACGTCGTGGGCATCGCCAGCAGTCATAACGCCATCTTCTCACGCGAAGGCATCGACCTCGGCAACTACCGCGAACAACTGGAGAAGTCGGCTCCAAGCAATATCAACCACCTGCGCGACGAGGTCATCGGCATGAACATCTTCAACAGCGTCTTCGTCGATTGTACCGCCAGCGGCGAGGTGGCAGAACTTTACCAGACCTTCCTCGAACACAATATCAACGTGGTGGCAGCAAACAAGGTGGCTGCTTCAAGCGACTATGCAAGCTACGCCAAGCTGAAGGAAACAGCACTCAGACGCGGCGTGAAGTTCCTCTTCGAGACTAACGTCGGTGCAGGACTGCCCATCATCGGCACCATCAACGACCTGCGCGACTCAGGAGACAAAATACTTAAGATAGAGGCTGTTCTCAGCGGAACGCTCAACTTTATCTTCAACGAGATAGCAGCCGACGTGCCATTCTCCGAGACAGTACGCAGAGCCAAGCAGCAAGGATATAGCGAACCAGACCCACGCATTGACCTCAGCGGAAAAGACGTGGTGAGAAAGCTCGTCATCCTCGCACGTGAGGCAGGATATAAAGTGGAACAAGACGACGTAGAGAAACATCTCTTCGTGCCCGACGAGTTCTTTAAAGGTAGCATCGACGACTTCTGGAAAAACCTTCCTTCGCTCGACGCTGACTTCGAGGAAAAACGCAAGGTGCTCGAAGCGGAAAACAAACGATGGCGATTCGTGGCCAAGATGGACCACGGTGCCACACGTGTCTCGCTCGAAGCCGTCGGTCAACACCATCCGTTCTACGGACTCGAAGGCTCAAACAACATAGTGCTGCTCACTACCGAACGCTACAAGGAATATCCAATGCTCATTCAGGGCTACGGAGCAGGAGCAGGAGTGACAGCTGCCGGCGTCTTTGCCAACATCATGTCGATAGCCAACAACTAAACTACAATAATGAAACACTTGATAATTCTTGGAGACGGCATGGCCGACCATGCCGTTGACCGACTGGGAGGAAAGACCCTTCTTCAACACGCCGACACACCATATATGGACCTGTTGGCAAAGAAAGGGCGATGCGGCAGACTCGTCACCGTCCCCGACGGATACAGCCCAGGCAGCGAGGTGGCAAACACCGCCATACTGGGCTACGACCTCGACAAGGTATATGAGGGTAGAGGTCCGCTTGAGGCTGCCAGCATCGGATATGAGATGAGACCCGACGATATGGCCATACGCTGCAATATCATCACTCTTGCCGACGGGAAGATACTTAATCACCATGGAGGCCATCTCTCGACAGAAGACGGCACCGTGCTCATTAACTATCTCAACGAGCAACTCGGCGACGACCGCGTGCAGTTCATCCCCGGCATACAGTATCGCCATCTACTCGTCATACGAGGCGGCAACAAGCACATCACCTGTTCGCCTCCTCACGATCATCCCGACGAGCCATGGCAACCATTATTGGTAAAGCCTGAGAACACAGGGACAGGTCACGCTTCTACAGAGAACACATGCGAGAAATGCCAACAGAGTGTCGCCCGACTCTCTCCCGCAGAGACTGCCGACCTCATCAACGACCTCATCCTCCGCTCGCAGTCGCTCCTTGAGAATCACCCCATCAACCAAAAGCGCAAGACAGAAGGCAAGCCAATGGCAAACTCTATCTGGCCTTGGAGCCCAGGCTATCGCCCCTCGATGCAGACCATAGCCGAGATGTATCCCGAGGTGAAGACAGGAGCCGTCATCTCTGCCGTGGATCTTATCAGAGGCATAGGACATTATGCTGGACTGAAGATCGTCGTGGTAGATGGCGCTACCGGACTCTACAACACCAACTACGAGGGAAAGGCACAGGCAGCCATCGAAGCCCTGAAGAACGACGACTTCGTCTTCCTGCATGTGGAAGCAAGCGACGAGGCAGGACATGACGGCGACCTCGACCTCAAACTGCGCACCATAGAATATCTCGACAGGCGCATCGTGGAACCTATATATAATGAGGTGAAGACATGGGACGAACCAGTGGCTATAGCACTCTTGCCCGATCATCCCACACCCGTGGAGACACGTACACACGTGAAGGAACCAGTGCCCTTTGTCATCTATCATCCCGGCATCGAAGCCGACGGAGTGAAAGAGTTCGACGAGGTGAGCTGCGTCAGCGGAGCCTACGGACTGCTCCAAAAAGACGAGTTTATGAAAGTCTTCATGAATGATTAAAGATACCTTATATTATTAGATAAAAGACAACAATGAAATACTACAGTACAAACAAAAAGGCTCCCATGGCTACCTTGCACGAGGCGGTAGTAAAGGG
The DNA here is from genome assembly GCF_002251245.1 of Prevotella sp. P5-92. GTDB lineage: Bacteria > Bacteroidota > Bacteroidia > Bacteroidales > Bacteroidaceae > Prevotella. The sequence goes on along the minus strand of NZ_NPJG01000082.1, from coordinate 99,507 downwards.
ACTGGCGGGCGACCGCGGCCTTTATATGCCCGAAAGCATAAAGCCTCTGCCAAAGGAGTTTTTCGACAATATCGACAAGCTGACGTTCCAGGAGATCGCATTCACCGTGGCAAAGGCTTTCTTCGGAGAAGACGTCAATGAAGACGACCTGAAGAACATCGTTTACGACACCCTTCAGTTCGACTGCCCAGTAGTGGAGGTGAAGGAGAATATCTACAGCCTCGAACTCTTCCACGGACCGACACTCGCATTCAAAGATGTGGGCGCACGATTCATGGCACGACTGTTGCAATACTTCATCCGTCAGGAAGGCAAGGAGCAGGTGAACGTGCTCGTTGCCACCAGCGGCGACACTGGCAGCGCAGTAGCTAACGGATTCCTCGGGGTGGATGGCATCCACGTGTATGTGCTCTATCCCAAAGGAAAGGTGAGCAAGATACAGGAGAGCCAGTTCACTACACTCGGAAAGAACATCACCGCCGTAGAGGTGGACGGAGTGTTTGACGACTGCCAGGCTCTCGTGAAAAGCGCATTCATGGACGACGAACTGAACAAGCACATGAAGCTCACTTCGGCCAACTCTATCAACGTGGCCCGATTCCTGCCTCAGGCCTTCTACTATTTCAACGCCTACGCCCGTCTGAAGGCTATGGGCAAGGCTGACGAGATGGTGGTTTGCGTACCAAGCGGAAACTTCGGCAATATCTGCGCCGCACTCTTTGGCCACCGCATGGGACTGCCCGTGAAACGTTTCATCGCCGCCAACAACGCCAACGACATCTTCTACAACTATCTGCAGACAGGCAAATACGAGCCAAAGGCAAGCCGACAGACCATTGCCAATGCCATGGACGTGGGCGACCCAAGCAACTTCGCCCGCATCTACGACCTCTATAAGGGCGACCATGACGCCATCACCTCGCTCATCAGCGGCGCCACATATAGCGACGAGCAGATACGAGAGACGATGAAGGCATGCTTCGACACTACGGGATACACACTCGACCCACACGGCGCATGCGGCTACCGCGCACTCTCCGAACAACTGCAGGAAGGCGAGACGGGAGTGTTCTGCGAGACGGCTCATCCCGCAAAATTCAAGGAGACAGTCGAGAGCGTCATCGGAGCAGAGGTGGCAATACCTGAGCGCCTTGCAGCCTTCATGAAAGGCACTAAGCAAAGCGTGGAAATGTCAAAGGAGTTTGAAGACTTCAAGAACTTCCTTCTAAAGCGTTAAAAAATGCTTAATTGTTTTGTCTGCTCAGAAAAATGTAGTAATTTTGAACGCTCTAAGAGTAACAAAATGCGTCAGAATGGCTAAAAAGGGCCTTAAACGGCATTTTTCTCAAAATATGACGAGTAGAAGACAACAATTAAAAAGTTAACATAATAAACACGAATGGATCAGACATTAGATCAAGACAGAATCATTAAAATCAACATCGAGGAGGAGATGAAGTCATCTTACATCGACTATTCAATGTCGGTGATTGTGGCTCGTGCCCTCCCTGATGTTCGCGATGGTTTCAAGCCTGTTCACCGCCGTATCCTCTACGGTATGATGGGCGTTGGAAACACCAGTGACAAACCTTACAAGAAATGTGCACGTATCGTCGGTGAGGTGCTCGGTAAGTACCACCCACACGGCGACAGCTCTGTATATGGAGCTCTCGTCAGAATGGCACAGGAATGGAACATGAGATACACACTCGTTGACGGACAGGGTAACTTCGGTTCCGTTGACGGCGACTCGCCTGCTGCTATGCGTTACACAGAGTGCCGCCTCTCGAAGATGGGCGAACATATCATGGACGACCTCGACAAAGACACGGTCGATATGACAAGCAACTTCGACGACTCGCTCATGGAACCCACCGTCATGCCTACAAAGGTGCCAAACCTCCTCGTCAATGGTGGTAACGGTATTGCCGTGGGTATGGCAACAAACATACCTACTCATAACCTCGGCGAGGTAATCGACGGTTGCTGCGCGTATATTGACAACCCCGACATAGACACCGACGGACTGATGGAGTATATCAAGGCTCCTGACTTCCCTACAGGTGCTTATATCTATGGCATCCAGGGCGTGAAAGACGCATACGAAACAGGACGCGGACGTATCGTCATGCGCGCAAAGGCTGAGATAGAACCCGGAGACACTCACGACAAGATAGTAGTCACCGAGATTCCTTACGGAGTAAACAAGGCCGACCTCGTAAAGTATATAGCTGACCTCGCCAATGAGAAGAAGATCGAGGGTATAAGCAATGTGAACGACGAGTCAGGACGTCAGGGCATGCGTATCGTGGTAGATGTGAAGCGAGACGCTAACGCCAACGTACTGCTGAACAAGCTCTTTAAGATGACCGCTCTACAGAGCTCATTCTCCGTGAATTGCATCGCACTGGTACACGGTCGCCCAAAGCTGCTAACACTTAAGGAATGTATCCATCACTTTGTGGAGCACCGCCACGACGTGACCATTCGCCGCACACAGTTCGACCTGAAGAAAGCACAAGACCGTGCACACATCCTCCAGGCTCTCATCGTGGCTTGCGACAATATCGACGAGGTGGTACACATCATACGCGCATCAAAGACTCCTCAAGAAGCCATCGACAACCTCATGAAGCGTTTCGACTTCGACGAGGTGCAGGCGCGTGCCATCGTGGATATGCGCCTGCGTCAGCTCACCGGTCTGCAGATGGATCAACTCCACAACGAGTATGAGGAACTGCAGAAACTCATCGCTTACCTGCAGCAGATACTCGACGATCCTGAGCTCTGCAAGAAGGTAATGAAAGACGAACTGCAGGAAGTGAAGGCAAAATACGGCGACGAGCGCCGCACAGAGATAAAGTATTCGAGCGAGGAATTCAATGCCGAGGATTTCTATCCAGACGATCCCGTGGTCATCACCATCAGCCATCTCGGCTACGTCAAGCGCACGGCACTTTCCGAGTTCCACCAGCAGAGCAGAGGTGGAGTGGGCAGCAAGGGAGCCACATCACGCGACCAGGACTTCACAGAGTATATCTATCCCGCCACGATGCACAATACGCTGCTCTTCTTCACACAGAAGGGTCGCTGCTTCTGGCTGAAATGCTACGAAATACCAGAAGGCGCAAAGAATGCAAAGGGACGAGCAATACAGAACATACTCAATATCGAGGCCGACGATGCCATCAACGCCGTGCTGAGAATAAAGAAGTTTGACGATGAGGAATTCGTGAAGTCTCACTACGTGGTATTTGCCACAAAGAATGGCCTTATCAAGAAGACTTGTCTTGAGGCTTACAGCCGACCACGTGCCAACGGCGTGAACGCGATAAACATACTTGAAGGCGACCAGGTAGTGGCAGTAAGACTGACCAACGGCAACAACGAGATCATCCTCGCCAACCGCAACGGACGCGCCATACGCTTCAACGAAAGCCAGGTACGCGCCATGGGACGTGTATCTACCGGTGTAAGGGCAATGAAACTCGACGGAGGAGACGACGAAGTGATAGGAATGGTGTGCGTTAACGACCCAGAGACAGAAACCATCATGGTTGTAAGCGAAAACGGCTACGGAAAACGCAGCGACATCGAGGACTACCGCACCACATCGCGAAGCGCAAAGGGTGTGAAGACTCTCAGCATCACCGAGAAGACTGGACGTCTGGTGGCTATCAAGGTGGTAACCGACGAGAACGACCTCATGATCATCAACAAGAGTGGCATACTCATTCGACTCAAGGTGGCCGACGTGCGTGTCATGGGCCGCGCTACTCAGGGCGTGCGTCTCATCAACCTCACTAAGAAGAACGATGTGATAGCAAGCGTATGCAAGGTCATATCTGACACGTCTGAGGAAGATATCGAAGCCATGACACCAGAGGAGGAATCTCTCCCTGACACAGAGGCCATGGCATCTGAAAACCAAGGAGATACAGAAGACAATATCACTCCTAATGAATAATAAGTACAATCTCTAATAATTACGTTTATGAAGGAAATTATGATGATGGCAGTGGCTTTGGCAACAGCGGCAACTGCCTTTGGCCAGGACGACCTGGTAAAGCAAGCACTGAAGCAGAAGAGCAATCCTGCTGAAGCAGTGAAAATCCTGACACCTGCACTGACATCTGCCGAGACTAAAGACAAAGCAGCTGCATGGGGTGCCATGAGTGAGATTCAGTATCAGTTCTATTCCATCGCGTATGACGCAATGGTACAGAACCAGTTCAAGACAGAGAAGACTCCTATCGACACCGTTGGCATGTACAATGGCGTGGCTGAGTCTATCAAGGCAGCCATCAAGTGCGACGAATTTGACATGCAGCCTAACGAAAAGGGCAAGATCAAACCACGCTATCGTTCAAAGAACGCTACACGCCTCGCAGCAGTACGCAATACACTCATCGACGGCGGTAGCCACTTCTACAACGTTAAGGACTATGCAAAGGCTGCACAGTTCTGGGGCGCTTTCGTTGAGTCGGGCGACGCTGCAATGTTTGAAGGCAAGGTACAGAAAGACACCTTGTACTATCAGATAGCTGACTACGCAGCCCTCGCAGCTTATCTCAGCAAGGACTACCAGAAGGCTATCAGCTACGCAACAATAGCTCTCAACGACGCGAAGCAAAAGGCTGAAGCAATGAACATTATCGTTTCTTCGCTCAAGGGAACCTGCAAGACTAAAGAAGACTCTGTAGCTTACTTCAACAAGCTGAAAGAGATACGTGAGAAGAACATCGACGACCAGTCTGTTCTCTTCGCCATCAACGAGTATCTCTCACAGCCAGGACGTAACGCCGAGAAAGAAGCATGGTGTGCCGAAGAGGTGAAAAAGCAGCCAAACGACAAGTTCCTCTGGGCATTCCTCGGTGAAAGCCAGATGAACCAGCAGAAGTATGACGAGGCTGTGGCTTCATTCAAGAAGACCATGGAGATCGATCCAAACTTCATCGAGGTGGAGTATAATATCGGTGCCAGCCTCGTGTTGAAGGCTACAACGATGAAGGACCAGCTCTCAGGCACAACAGGACGCTTGGCTCCTGCTGATGCAGAGAAGGTGAAGGCCGTATATACCGAGGCACAGAAGTATCTCGAGCATGTACGTTCGGTTGACCCAGACCGTAAGAAGGTGAACTGGGCATACACCCTCTATCAGGTTTACTACGGACTCGGCGATGCTACCAAGACCGCAGAGATTGAAAAATTAATGGGAGGCGAATAAATAATGACAAAGAAGCTTATCGCTATAACGCTTCTCATATTGACAATAATACCGTGCTTGAGAGCTCAGCGCAAAGAGATTTCTCAAGCGCGGTCTTATATTAAGAGTGGCAAGGAACTGGCTAAGGCCGAGACGATGCTTAGAGACGCAATAAAAAAAGACTCAAGCAGCCGTCAAGACCCACGCGTATATGCTTCCCTGCTACAGGCAATAGAGAAACAGTATGCCGAGGGCAACGAAAAACTTTATCTCAAGCAAAAATACGACACCACACAGCTCTTCACGCTGACAAAGAAACTCTTTGACGTGGCTCTGCAACTCGACTCGCTTGACGCCTTGCCTGACGAAAAGGGTAGGGTGAAAACAAAATACCGGGAGAAAAACATAGTTATGCTCGACCGTTGCCGACCGAACCTCTTCTTCGGCGGTACGTTCCATCTCAGAAAAGGTGACAACGAAAGGGCCTTTACACTTTTCGACACCTATATATCATGTTCAACACACCCGATGTTTGCCGCATACGACTATTCAAAAAACGACAAACGAATGCCTGAAGCAGCATATTGGGCAACTGTCTGCGGACATAACGCTGACAACGCGGAGATGACACTCCGACATGCCGAAATTGCAGAAAATGACACGGCAAGGCTCAGCTATACGCTCATGTATGAAGCCATTGCATACGAAAAGACAAACGACACGGAGAAATATTTCGAAACATTGAAACGGGGATTTAACCTCTTTCCTACATTCAGCTATTTCTTCCCGCACCTCATCGACTTCTATACCAAGAACGGGGAAATGGAAGAGGCTCTTGCCACTGCCGACAAGGCTCTGGAAACAGACTCCACCAATATCCTCTTCCTCTATGCCAAGTCGAATGCACTTCTTAACCTCGGACGAAACGACGACTGCATAAAAGTAGGGGACAGGATTATTGAACTCAACGACTCTGTCGCTGAAGCATACTATAACGTGGGAATGGCTTTCCTCAACAATGTCGTCATAGCAGAAAAGGGGTCACAGACAACTAAACGGAAAGAGGAGATAAAAAAACTCTATATCCAGGCAAGACCATATCTCGAACGATACAGAGAGATGGCACCCGAGGCGAAACAAAAATGGGCTCCAGCACTCTATAGGGTATATCTGAACCTGAATCTTGGTAATCAATTTGAAGAAATTGACAAGATAATCAATGAACTTTAGGCAATAATTCCCGCCTTTAGCAAAAATTAACGCAGTCAACATGACAATTGTTGATTAAAAGTATTACCTTTGTGGTGATTTAGAGAATAAAAACTTAAAACATAATTTTATGGACAACAACTCACAGCTTATCGCACAATGCGAAGAAAAAGCCAAACAGTGGCTTTCACCAGCTTTCGACGAGGAAACACGAAAGCAAGTACAAGAAATGCTCGATAACGAGGATAAGACAGCCCTCGTTGACGCTTTCTACCAGAACCTCGAATTCGGAACTGGCGGTCTGCGCGGCATCATGGGTGCCGGTACAAACCGCATGAACAAATACATCGTGGGTATGGCAACACAAGGCTTTGCCAACTATCTGCTGAAGGCTTATCCTGAAAAGAAAGATCTCGCCGTTGTAGTGGGACACGACTGCCGCAACAACGGACGTATGTTTGCAGAGACCGTAGCAGATATCTTCTCAGCCAATGGCATCAAGGCTTATCTCTTCGAGAGCCTCCGTCCTACACCTGAGATCTCGTTCGCCATACGCCAACTCGGCTGCCAGGCTGGTGTCAACGTGACAGCAAGCCACAACCCACGCGAGTATAATGGTTATAAGGCTTACTGGGGCGATGGCGCACAGGTGCTCGCTCCACACGACAAGGGCATCATCGACGAGGTGAACAAAGTGACCATCGACGACGTTAAGTTCACTGGTAACAAGGAACTTATTGAGATCATCGGCGGCGAGATGGACTGGGACTATGTATCTGCAGTGAAAGAAGCAATGGTAGATCAGGATGTAATCCTGCGACAGAAAGACCTCAACATCGTTTATTCTCCAATGCACGGCACTGGACGCGTCATCGTTCCTCTCTGTCTGCGCTCATGGGGCTTCCAGAACATACACGTGGTGCCAGAACAGATGGTCATCGACGGCGATTTCCCAACAGTCGTTTCTCCTAACCCAGAGAATGCAGAAGCCATGACCTTGGGCATGAAGCTCGGAACAAAGCTCAACGCCGACCTCGTCATCGCTTCTGACCCAGACGCCGACCGCCTCGCCATCGTTTGCCGAGACAATAAGGGAGAGTGGATCATCATCAATGGTAACCAGACCGCTATGATGCTCTCTTACTATATCATCGAAAACAAGAAGAAACTCGGTAAACTCAATCCTTCTGACTTCATGGTGAAGACCATCGTGACAACAGAGGTGATTGCAAAGATAGCCGAGCGCAACGGCGTGGAGATTCGCGACTGCTACACTGGCTTCAAGTGGATTGCCAACGAGATCGCCATCTCAGAAGGTAAGCAGAAGTACATCGGAGGTGGAGAAGAGTCGTTCGGCTACCTGCCATACGACAAGGTTCGCGACAAAGACGCACCTGCCTCCATCTGTCTCATCTGCGAAATTGCTGCTTGGGCTAAAGACAACGGACGCACTCTCTACGACCTGCTCATGGACATCTATGTTGACTATGGCTTCTCACGCGAGTTTACTGTCAACGTGGTTAAACCCGGAAAGACTGGTGCAGACGAGATCAAGCAGATGCTTGCCGACTTCCGTTCTAATCCTCCAAAAGACCTTGCAGGCAGCCAGATCACCGTATGGAAAGACTTCCAGACTCTTGAGATCACCACAGCTGAAGGCACGAAGAAACTCGATATGCCAACTACGAGCAACGTGCTCCAGTGGTTCTGCAGCGACGGCACAAAGGTCAGCGTACGTCCTTCAGGCACAGAGCCAAAGATAAAGTTCTACATTGAGGTTAAGGACGACAGCATGAAGACTGCAGCCGACTACGACCGTTGCGTCGAAGCTGCAAACGCCAAGATTGAGGCTATCAAGAAGTCACTGAATCTGTAAATAGAAATTCAATTAAGCATAGAGGTAGGTATGGCGACATGCCTACCTCTCTATATGTAATCAGGTTAATTTTTTCAACTGACAAATTCTGAATATCCATCATGAAAAAAGTCACACCGAAGGTTTACATCTATTCGGCAGCTGCTATTGTGGTAATAATAGCCCTGCTGCTATTCTACTTCTTCTTCACCGCTTTTTCGAAGAAGAGCTCTACCGAATATGTATATATCGACAACGACGATACTTTAGACTCTGTTATCGTCAAACTACAACCGTTGGGCAAAGAGCACTCAATGACCGGAATGTCAACACTCATGAGACACTGGGGATATAACAACGACAAGATACGTACCGGACGCTATGCCGTAGAAACTGGTGTAAACACCTTCACACTTTTCAGACATCTAAAAAACGGACTGCAGAGTCCACTCAGGCTCACTGTCCCCGAGGCGCGAACCACCGAACGCCTCGCAGCCATCTTGTCGAAGAAGCTGATGATAGACAGTACGGAGATAGCCGAACATCTCGCCGACCAAGCATACTGTTCAAAATATGGCTACGACACCGCTACGATCATGGCGATGTTTATTCCAGATACATACGAAGTGTATTGGAACGTGAGTATCGACAAACTGATGGACAAGATGGAAGATGCTCACGATCGCTTCTGGGACAACCGCAGGAAAAGAAAGGCCGAGACAATGGGGTTGACACCTGTTGAAGTGGCAACCATGGCAAGCATCATCGACGAGGAGACGGCAAACAACGGCGAGAAGCCGATGATAGCAGGCATGTACTACAATCGTCTGAAGACCGACATGCCACTACAGGCTGACCCGACCATTAAGTTTGCTCACAAGGACTTTGCCCTTCGCCGTATCTACAACAAACTTCTCACCATCGACAGCCCATACAACACATACAAGAACACAGGTCTTCCACCCGGTCCTATAAAGATAGCATCGGTGGCTGGTATCGACGCTGTGCTCAACTACGTACAGCACAATTACCTCTACATGTGTGCCAAGGAGGACTTCTCTGGCACCCACAATTTCGCAGTCACCTACGCCGAACATCTTAAGAATGCGGCAAAATACACTAAGGCTCTTAACGAGCGTGGAATAAAATAAAGAAACATAATAAGTAAAAAGAAGATAGGGAAGTCAACTTCCCTATCTTCTTTTTACTTCCATTCTTGCAAAAGTTATTTAACGATCTTTTCTACTGTTCCGTCAGAATACTTCGTGATTACCAAACCACGAGAGCCATTGCCCGAAGTCTTGCCTCCGACATTGTAGCTGCCTATCACTGTGCGGCATGATGGTTCCATGACAGCATCCACTCCAGAGGATTCAACGACATCAAACACATAATTTGTTATACCCACGAGATCGTTGCTGTAACAGGCTACATAAAACAGTTTGTTTTGTGTGTCGTGAAAGCTCAATACGTATGTCTTAGCCGAAGCGTCGTCGGTAGTGAATGTGATGTCGGCATCGGTAGGTGTGGTGGGCAATACTATACTATTTCCCGTGTTCTTTGACGGGTCGAAATTAGGAACATCAGTTCCAAAGACTTTCAGGCCAGTGACCTGTGGATATGTTTCAAGTGTGGGGTTGTTGTTGACGAGAACACTTGTGGAGAACGACGGTATGAAGAGTTTCACGTCGAGAGTACTCCCATTCAACGTACCCTCAAGTTCTATTTCACAGGGCAAGACAAATATAATCGTTATCGTCTGCTTTGTCTTGAAACGATAGAAATCACCATTCTGCTCTATGACGTCGATATCCTTTACGTTAATATCACCGACATTCATTGTACCGAAACTGAAATTCTTCAAAAGAAAGTCGAACTTTTCATTGGCGTTTTTCGTACAATTGATGTTCACTTTCTGGTAGTCACTGGGGGTGCCATAGGCAAATACTGCCAGATTGCACTCATAATCTTCTGCCATTGCCGTTACTGCAAACAACAGTGTTGCAAAAAGTGTAAAAATCTTCTTCATAATAATTATTTTTAAAACGTTATTCTATTTTAGCTTATACGACAGACCTATGGTACCATAGATAGGATAAAGCGTCTGTTCGATAGTATTGAACGAACTCTTGAAAGCACCATTCAGTCCCCATGTGATGTCGGCATAGATGCCTAAACGGCTTCCGATGCAATAGTCAGCACCTATTCCTATGCCTACATGAAACTTCCGCATATCGTCGCTGAAGTCGTAAGTGGGATTGTCGTCGCCTTCAGGCCCCATTGTCACCTTGTCGCCGGTAGGATCGCCGGTACGGAGGTATCCGTCATAGACGTGTCCCTTAAACGACGTGTTGGCGACATACGAGACATATGGTCCGCATTTCAGCAGGAAGTGTCCAGTGCGAAAGGTAGCCATCAGTGGTATGGTTATCATCCATTGATTGCAGTCAGTGACCAGTTTTCCCGTGTACATACCCTCGAGCTCGTTGCCACCTTGCACCATCGTCATGTGGTAGTTTTTTACCGTAGCATCTATTTTCATTCCTTTATTCTCCAGGTGTACGCCTGAAAGCAATCCCCATTGTCCCCAGATATCATTCCATACATCGAGTCCGAGGGTGACATTTGGTTGGAAGTCGTAACTGTTAAGACTCCTTATCGTGTTTGGCATCCCAATGGGTGCCGTACCGCCGATATTGTAACCAATGCGGAAGGTATAGTTTAGACTGTCTGGTATGCTGATGGCCCACGAGCCTATGGAAACCAAAAGCGACAGTGCTGATAGATATATTTTTTTCTTCATAATAGTCAATTATATAATATGATTATTCTTCCATCTCTTCACATAGGATTCTCACCTCGTCGATGCAGAGTGTACTGCCTGGCGCTCCTTCGTAATAGGCTCCGTCGGTGCTTGACGAGAACACCACCGTAAGGTTATATCCTTGATTGCGCAGCAATGTCCAGTCAACATCTGCTTTCCAGTTGAACGTCATCTCAAAATGAGTCCATGAGTCTGTCTCTGGGATATCTGTTAGCTCGGCTATTGCCACGATATTCAGATTGGTCTTGCTGTCCTCGCCGAAAAGCATCACTTCTTTTCCTTCTGCATCTCGGTTGCGGTAGAACACAGCATAGATGGCTGCACGGTCTTTTATCTCAGGATGCTTCTCCACCTTGCCTTTCACGAATTTCCAGAATTCTTTGCCCGCCTTATATTTATAGTATCCCTCTACCTTATAGGGTTTACGATCGAAGACACGTCCCATGCGCGATGTGTGAAGAGTGTTGTCAAGAGCCTGCTCCACGTCAAACTCTCCGATGAAGAAGTTGCCAGCTGCCAAAGGTCGTCTTACGAGCAATCCCCAGGGCCCAGTGCTGCAAGTAGTCAGACGCACGCCTTTTCCTGCATAACCCATATCGACTACTGAAGGATAGTCTTCCACGGCTGTCTTAGTGTTGCTCAGCGCAAAGCCTGCATTGGCATTGGCAAACACCTCTATACTGTGATAAGAGTCGATGCCGGACTCACATTTTTCATACCATCTGTTATATCTTGCCCCTAAGTTAGGATCGTTGTATATTTCTCCCGACTCGTCAAAACTGTAGTAAGTGGGTATCTTCGGAAAAGCGAAATTGACGAGATATTCCCTTGTCCACTGTCCGTCTTCAGATGTGACGATATATTTCACCGGTCCGTTTGAGAAGTCCTGTACGCTTCCGTTGGCAGGGGATATGGTAGCCCCCTCGGTGATCTCAAACTGCGGTGCCAAGGCTGTCACGTCTGCATCTGGCTTGATATAGAAATAAATCTTCTTGTCAGAATACAACACTGTTCTCGTCGTGTCAGCCTCGTTAAAGAAGAGGCTACTCCAATCGTCTGTATGAACCCAGGCTCTGGTTATGTCACATTCGGCATTCGGTGCTTCATCCTTAAAACAAGACGACATGATGAAAGCCGAGAATAGGAGGATAAAAAACTTATTGCTTTTCATAAATAATCTCAATTCTAAATAAACCGATGCAAAGATAGCGATAATTATCGATAAATAAGTTGCATTTGTCGTAAAACTATGTTAAAGGAGTGAGTTTTTTGCCTCACTCCTCTCTATTTTATGTCAAAAAAGCACACAATGGGCTTCTATCACCTTAATATGATTGTTACCGACCGGGCAGCCTGTGCTCCCATGACAAGAGCTTGTGCTATGTCGGCAGTCTTCGACGGTCCACTGATAAAACATCCGTAACCATAGTCGGTGAAATGTATGCGTTCGTATGCTTCGTGCATATTGTTGACTATCTTGTCGCTGTCGAGCAGTATGACAAGGTTTTCGGAGATGAAGCAGACGGCTTTCTCCTTCATGGTCTGAGGCACCCAGACACATCCGTTTTCAGCCACGCCAAACTCACCTTTTACCACTCCCACGTCAGTTCCGTTAAGGTCATTGGCCTCTGTCACTGTGTCTGGATTTCTGTTTGCTATGGTCACCTCCTGTAAGTTTGACGTTATCACGGTTGCATCGGGATATATATCACGAATAACCTTGTTGACATCTTCGCCACTCTTCAGATGTACCACCATTCCTCCCACAGTCTGACTCATTTCAACAAACTGCAGCAGTGGATTATCGTACTTCACGGCATTCAGCTCCTCAAACGAAGGCATTTCGTAAGTGGAGTGAATGTTGTTTTTTATCTTTGATAAAAGTTCTTCTTTATTCATAACTATACATTATTTCCAGAAAACGACAAGAATTTATTTCACCTTACCTTTCTTCCACAACGTCTGGAACGACTCCTTGGCAAACTCGGGCAGTTCGCGTCCCTTTCCCCAGTCATTAAGTCCATTATATTTCAAGAAACGCGGAAGTGTGTTGACTATCGGGGCAAATTTCAGTGCGGTAGAGTAGAGTCGCGGTCGATCGAAGACATATTTTAGTCCCTCGCTGATGAGTTTCTTCTGTTTCTTAGCCCGTTGCAGCGATTCGAGTTTTTGTCTCCAGAGATATATCTGTTCCGAAAGGTTCACTTTTGCTGGACAAACATTGTCGCACGAGCAGCAAAGCGAACATGCGCTGACATTGTCAGAAAACGAATAGCGGTCGCGCAGCATACCGAGATTGATACCGATAGGTCCTGGTATGAAGTACGTATATGAATATCCGCCACTGCGTCTATAGACGGGGCATGTGTTCATACACGATCCGCAACGAATACATTTCAGTGTCTCCCAGTGCTCTTTGTCGGCGATGATGTCGCTACGTCCGTTGTCAACGAGAATGATATGCATCTCGCCGTCTGGACGTGCTTTTCGGAAATGAGATGTAAAGGTCGTAGTGGGTTGTCCCGTTCCGCTACGGCTGAGCAGACGTTGGAACACGGCGAGCGAGCGGTAGTCGGGTATCACCTTCTCAAGTCCTATAGCGGCAATATGCAGTTTAGGCATTGATGTTGACATGTCGGCATTGCCCTCGTTTGTACACACCACGATGTCGCCAGTCTCTGCCACGCCGAAGTTAGCTCCCGTCATGCCTGCCTGAGCAGTCATAAACTCATCGCGCAGGCTCATACGTGCACAGTAAGTGAGATAAGTGGGGTCGTAGTTGCCCTTCTCGCTTCCCAACTCTTTCTCAAAGAGATGTCCCACCTCTTCCTGTGTGATATGTATTGCCGGCATCACTATATGACTTGGCTTAGAGTGCATTAGTTGTATGATACGTTCTCCGAGGTCGGTCTCCACCACCTCTATGCCGTTGTTTTCGAGATAGGGATTCATTTCACACTCCTCAGTGAGCATCGATTTGCTCTTCACCATCTTCTTCACACCATGTGAACGCAGTATGTCGAGCACGGTCCCGTTAAACTCGCGCGCGTCCTTCGCCCAGTGTACTGTCACTCCATTGTTCTCGGCATTGGTGGCAAAACGGTCGAGATACTCGTCCATGTGTGTTATGGTATGACGCTTGATGTCGCTTGCCATCTGTCGCAACTGTTCCCACTCGTCGAGGTTTTTCGCCATATTGTCTCTCTTGGTACGTACCGACCAGAACGTGGCGTCGTGCCATTTTGCTTTCTCGGCATTATTGAGGAAAACCTCTGCCGCCTTTGAATGTAATGTGCTCATAGTCCTGCTGCTAATATCTGTACTACATGAATAAACTGTATGGGCTTGCCCAGTCGCTTGGCGATGCCTTGCATATGCATGAGGCACGACGAGTCTGGTCCCGTGATAAACTCTGCCCCGGTGGCTATATGGCGTTCCAGCTTGTCTGTTCCCATCTGCACAGACACTGCCTGTTCTTCGATGGAGAACATTCCTCCGAAGCCACAACATTCGTCAGCGCGTTCGGGTTCTTTCACCGTGATGCCATCCACCAGCGAGAGCAGGTCTTTGATCTTCGAAAACGACTGCATGTTTCGTTCGCTGGGCGACGAAAGACCCAGTTCGCGCACACCGTGACATGAGTTATGTATGCTCACCACGTGAGGAAAGCGGCTTGGCAGCGATGTCGGTTTCACCACATCGTGAAGGAATTCCACCACGTCCATCACCTTCTCCGATGCCATGCATTCGTGACGATGATCTTTTAGCAGTCGTGGATGATTGATCTTCACGAAGGCTGCACAGCTGGCCGATGGGGCCACCACATAGTCGAAAGGGGCGAATTTCTCGTCAAAGGAGAGCGCCTGTGTCTCTGCCATCCTTTCAAATCCTGCATTTGCCTGCGGCTGTCCGCAACAAGTCTGGTCGAGAGGATATTCCACGTCGAGCCCTAAGCTTGTAAGCAGTTTGTATGTCGCTACACCCACCTCTGGAAAGATAGCATCGACATAACAAGGGATAAACAATCCTATTTTCATTGTTCTCAAAAATTTATTTTAGTCGTGTTGTTTTCTATTGTCATATGCTTCATAGGGTGTCCTCCCCACGTATTGGTATCTACGACGCGGAATCCCACCTTATTATATAATAGTTCAGCGCGAGGGTTGCCTGTATCCACGAGGAGGCCTGTGGCAGGCAGGTTCATCTCTCTCGATTTCTGTATCGTAGCCTCAAGCAGCTGCTTTGCTATCCCCATTCCCCTGTATTCTGGGTCCACGGCAAGCGAGTCGATATAGAGTTCTCCTGCCTGTGTCTCGTCTGGCATATTACTATGATCCATTCCCCATCGTTCCCATGCCGTGTCGATGAAAGCCTTTCTCAGCTGGTGGAGTAGGGCACCGTCATAACTTGTGCATACACCCACAATATTGTCTTTCTCGTTAACGGCGCAAAGAGTGTTGAGATAGCTGTATTGCGAGTCGGTGCGCAATGCGAGCGTAGTCATCGCCTCATGAAAGTCATCAATGGTCTGTTTTTCTCCACAGAAATAGAGACAGCATTCTTCTGTCATGGCCATGATGATGAGCGACGCTATACGCGATGCATCATCTGGCTTACCTTTACGAATTGTAATCTGAGCATTTTTCATATTGTAGCATTAACTTATTGTCTATTCATCCGAAATCGGGTCCAAAGTTATTGCAAAATTGGCTTAATAGCAAGTTTTTTGCCACCAAAATAATTAAAGATACTAAAATAATAATCAAAAAATGCTATAAGTCATGCGTTTTTCTTGTTTTATCGAGATATTTGTAGTAATTTTGTATTCGGAAATAATAAAAAAATGAATATACAATGAACTATAACAACTTTCAGATTGATTCTTTAGCCCGCGATCGCGAGCTAATGTTGTCTCAGGCATTCCCTGTATTAATGCGCAAGGTATATGTATGGATGACCCTCGCGCTTGTCCTCACCGGCGTTACAGCATACGGTGTGGCCACCAGTCCTGGCATCCTAAATGCATTGGTCACAAACAAGGCTCTCTTCTTCGGACTCATCATTGCCGAGTTCGCGTTGGTCTTTGGCGTCAGCGGAGCTATCAACCGCCTCTCGCTTGCCACCGCAACACTGATGTTTGTGGCATATAGCGTCATCAACGGTGCTCTGCTATCGTTCATCTTCCTTGCATACACCATGGAGTCTATCACCAGCGTCTTCTTCATCACCGCAGGCACCTTTGCCACGATGGCTGTCATAGGCTACACCACAAAGAAAGATCTCACGTCGATAGGCCGCATACTCTTCATGGCCCTCATCGGCATTATCATAGCCACCATCGTCAACATGTTTATAGGCAGCACAGGACTTAACATGATCATCAGTTATCTGGGCGTGCTCATCTTTGTAGGTCTCACCGCATACGACTCACAGAAGATAAAGCAGATGCTTGCCGTATCAGGCGATACTGGCGAGACAGGACAGAAGCTTGCGCTCATCGGCGCCCTCACGCTTTATCTCGACTTCATCAATCTCTTCATTTATCTTCTCCGCATCTTGGGTTCGAAGAGAGACTAATCCATTTGCCCTTATATATATAAATAGGTATGAAAAAGATGCCGAGACTGATGAAGTTCATGCAACACGCGCTATGGCTTAGGTATGTCGTAGTGGCGGCGGCTGGTGTGGCACTCGTGGGATTTGTAGGCGAGAACAGCATCCTGGCACACATGAACAACAAGGAGCGCATCAGCGACCTTCAGAAAGAGATTGATGAATATCGCGGACAGTACGAAACCAACATGTCCAAGCTGCGCCGACTGGAGACAGACCCGAAGGCGATAGTGGAGATAGCCCGTGAGCGGTATTTCATGAAGGCCGACGATGAAGACATCTTTGTACTACGTGATGACTCACAAGAAAGCACTGAAAATGAAACAACTGAATAAGGTAGAAAACATCATCTTTCTCATGGGAGCAGTGATGATTGTCGTGGGCAGTATTGCCAACGTCATGCTGCAACCATGGGCTCCCTATATCTTCGCCATGGGAACGGTCGCCTTCGTCTTGATGCAACTAAAACAAAGCTACGAAGGCAACAATGTGGTAATACGCCGCCTTCGCCGCATGGTAGTGGCAAGCGACCTGTTCTTTGTCATCACAGCAGTCTTGATGTTTGCAAATGTAAATAATCTCTTCGGTCTCGACAGGTTGTCATATCTCCAATACGTTAGAAACAACTGGGTAGTGACGCTACTCATTGCGGCACTGTTACAGCTCTATTCAAACCATAGACTGGGTAAAGAACTGTCAGAAGAGCAAAAAAAATCATAAAACAAGCGATAATTGTTTTAAAACTAATAAAAAAATTTCCGTACGTCATGATAACATCGTACATTTGTAAGTGAAATTTTAAGAAAAAGAGAAAAAGCATGAAGAAAATCACATACGCATTAGCCATGGCGGTTAGTGTCTTCGCCTCTTGCACTGGCTCATACAACGTGCAGGGCTCATCGTCGGTGTCGGCACTCGACGGAAGTAAACTCTACCTCAAAGCCATTAAAAACAATGAGCTTAAGAATATCGACTCTTGTGACGTCGTGCACGGGCAGTTTAACTTCAACGGCACTCTCGATACGGTGAGAATGGTCAACCTCTTTATGGACGACCAGAGCATCATGCCTATGGTACTGGAAGAAGGAGAGATAACCATAAAGATAGACAATGCAAGCCAGAAGGTGAGCGGAACGCCTCTTAACGAGAAGCTCTACGACTTTCTCGACAAGCATAACCGCCTCGACAACCAAATGAACGAGCTTGCACACAAGCAGAGCCAGATGATGCTCGACGGCATAGACGAGGATGAGATAAACCAGAAGCTCTCTATCGAAGCCGCACAGATAGCCAAGGAAGAGGATAAGCTCGTCACCTCGTTTATCGTAGATAACTTCGACAATGTGCTCGGTCCAGGCGTCTTCATGATGATCACAAGCGGCTATCAATATCCCATCCTCACTCCTCAGATTGAGGATATAATGAGCAAGGCTACAGACAAGTTCAAGAGCAACCCATACGTAAGCGAATATTATAAGATAGCTTCTGAAAACGAGGCAAGAATGCAGGGCCTTGAGCCCGACGGCACTCCTACGCCCACACAAGCACAACCTCAAGAAACTATCGACTCCATATCAGCCGGGCAGCAAGTCAACAACTCTCCTTTTTCTCAAAAAGTGCTGACCGACTCTATTAAGAAATAAACACATATCTATCATCAGGCAGAAATGACAACTCTAATAAAGAATGTAACCGTCGTAAGCGATGGTAAGTCGCTGAAGACCAACGTACTTATTGAAGATGGCTTTTTTGTGAATGTGGATGCAGACAACGAGGCTCTCCCATCTGATGTCGATGAGACACTGGATGCGGAGGGTTGTTTTTTGCTGCCCGGCATCATCGACGACCACGTACACTTCCGCCAGCCAGGACTGACGCAGAAGGCAGACATGGCTTCCGAGAGCCGTGCAGCTGCCGCCGGTGGCGTCACCACCTTCTTCGACATGCCAAACACCGTGCCACAGACAACCTCCTTGGAGGCACTGGAAGAGAAATTCGCCATCGCTGCTACTGATAGCATTGTAAACTACTCGTTCTTCTTTGGGGCTACCAACGACAATGCCGACCTCTTCGCACGTCTCGACCCTCACCGCATACCTGGAATAAAACTCTTTATGGGGGCTTCCACAGGAAATATGCTCGTCGATCGCCGACAGTCGCTCGACCGAATCTTCTCCACCGCCACCATGCCCGTCATGACGCATTGTGAGGATACGGCGATGATGAACGCCAACATGGCTGAGGCCAAGCGACTCTATGGAGACGATCCTGACGTTACTCATCATCCCGACATACGCAGCAGGGAGGCTTGCATAGAATGTACGAGACTCGCCGTTGAATTGGCAAGGCAACACCACACCAGGCTGCACGTGGCTCATATCTCCACCAAGGAAGAGTTGCAGCTATTCGAACCGCATGACGACAACATCACCGCCGAAGCTGTCATAGCCCACCTGATGTTTTCTGCCGAGGACTATATAACCAAAGGGACACGCATAAAGTGTAATCCTGCCGTAAAGACTGCCGACGACCGTGAGGCGCTGAGACAAGCCATCGCCGACGGACGTATCAGCGTGATAGGCACCGACCATGCCCCACACCTCTTGGCTGACAAACATGGAGGATGCGCCAAGGCTGCCTCTGGCATGCCGAGCATACAGTACTCTCTATGTTCTATGCTGGAACTCGTTGACAAGGGTTATATCTCGATGACACGTCTCGTTGAACTCATGTGCCACAATCCCGCACGTATTTTCGGCGTGAGTCGTCGTGGATACATACGTCCCGGATACAAGGCAGACTGCGTCCTGGTGAGGAAAGGCACTCCATGGACAGTGACCGATGGAGATGTGCTGAGCAAATGCGGATGGACTCCGCTGACAGGACACCAGTTCTCATGGCGTGTGGAACGCACCATCTGCAATGGAAAGACAATATATGCCGACGGAAAGATACAAGACACCACTGCTGGCGAAGCAGTGAGGTTCAGGGAATAAGCATCACAAGGAAAGAAATGCAACGACGCGTCCTCACATACTATCTTACCGACATAGAGCCATATATCAATTGGCTCTATTTCTATCATGCATGGCAGGTAAAAGACAGTCAAGAACAACAGCGACTGCGACACATGGCAGAAGAACGTATAAAGACCTTTGCCGACCGTTATCACACTCATGCCATCGTCGCCCTTGCCGACGCCAATGGCGACGACGACGACATCATCTTTGACGGTCATCGTATCCCTTTGCTACGCCAGCAGAATATTGTCGATGAGTCACAACCCAACCTCTGTCTGTCAGACTTCATCCGTCCTGTTGGTCAAGGAATAGCCGACCGAATGGGACTCTTTGCCACCACCGTCGATATGGGGCTTGAGACAGATTTCCAGAACGATGATTTCGAACGAATGATGATGCAACTCATTGCCGACCGCCTTGCCGAAGCAACAGCAGAGAAGATGCACGAAGAGGTGCGACGCACTTATTGGGGATATGCTCCCGACGAGTGTCTCTCAGTCAGCGACCTACACTCAGAACGTTTCGTAGGCATACGTCCTGCCGTAGGCTATCCATCGCTGCCCGATGCCAGCATCAACTTCGTCATCGACAGCATCATACATTTCTCAGAGATAGGCATCAGACTGACAGAGAGCGGTGCGATGAAGCCTCACGCCAGCGTCAGCGGTATGATGATAGCCCATCCCAAGGCACGCTATTTCGCCGTTGGCAAGGTGGGCGACGACCAGCTGGAAGACTATTCCCGACGTCGAGGCGTACCCATAGAACTGATGAGGCGTTTCTTAAGCCGATAGACAACAATATTTCAGACACTTACAATGATTACCAAGATATTCATTCCAATCCTGATAGCTATTGTCTTGCCCGACATATATTTCTACCTGCGCTACATACGCAAAAGAAAAAATAAGGCAAGACGTCTTGCTATGCTTTTACTCCCGTCGATAATGATGGCAGTGGCAACAGTCGGACTTGTCACCTCACGAAACTTTGCACCCAAAGACATGTCGGTAATGAACACTTACCTTCTGCTTCTCGCCCTTCTCGTCGTCCCAAAGTTGGTATTTTTCCTATCTTCGCTCTTCGGCACGCTATGCAGCAGAATCGTTAGGACACTGTTCAAGAAAGCAAGACAACACCCAGCACGCAACTACGGCAATATCACCGGGTGGATATTTGTCTTACTCATCTGGTATATATCCATATATGGCTCAACTGCAGGCTTCCATCAGCTCAACGTAAGGCACGTAGAGTATATATCAGCCTCTCTGCCAGCCTCGTTCGACGGCTATAAAATAGTTCATTTCTCAGACGCCCATGTGGGTACATACCAGTCCTGTACCGACATCCTTCGCGAGTATGTGGATAGCATCAATGCCCAGGATGCCGACGCGGTGATGTTTACCGGCGACCTCCAGAACCGTGAACCTCAGGAACTTTATCCCTGTATCGACATTCTCTCGACGATAAAGGCGAAAGATGGTGTCTATTCCGTTCTCGGCAATCATGACTACGCCAACTATATCCATGCCTCACATTCAACAAAGGTAGCCAACGAGCGCGAAACGGTAAGACTGATACGCCAGATGGGGTGGCATCTTCTCGTCAACGACCATGTGGCAGTGCGCCGCTCGTCAGACTCTATAGTAGTAGCGGGAATGGCTAACGACGGCGACAGCATCCACTTCCCCCGTCTCGGCGACATACAAAAGACGCTCAACGGGGTAAACCCAGAGGCTTTCGTGACGATGCTCGAACACGACCCTTCATCGTGGAGACGCAAGATATTGCCCGAAAGCCATGCACAGCTCACCCTGAGCGGTCATACCCACGCCATGCAATTTGCCCTCTTCGGTTGGTCGCCTGCTTCGCTGATTTATGACGAGTGGGGAGGAATGTTTTTCGAGGGCGACAGAGCCATCAACGTTTCTACGGGTCTCGGCGGTTTCATCCCCTTCCGCTTTGGAATGCCAAGCGAGATAGTGGTCATCACACTAAGAAAGAAAAGATAAAACAGTAAAAATACAAACAACAATGAAATACCTTTATTATATCTATCAGCTCTTCGTGGCCTTCCCGATAGTTATCGTGGCCACCATCATCACCGGCATCGTCACCGGAATAGGTTGTAGCATCGGCAACGGACACTTCTGGGGATATTTCCCTGGTCACTGCTGGGGATGGGTCATCACTCGTGCCTTTCTCCTTCCAGTGAAGGTTGAAGGACGTGAAAACCTCGAAAAAGGTCACTCATATGTCTTCGTTGCCAACCACCAGGGAGCGTTCGACATCTTCCTCATCTACGGTTTCCTCTGCCGAAATTTCAAGTGGATGATGAAGTACCAGCTCAAGAAGATCCCGTTCGTGGGCTATGCCTGTCGCAAGTCGCACCAGATATTTGTTGACAAGCGCGGACCAAGTAAGATAAAAAAGACTTATGACGATGCCCGGAAAACGCTCTCAAGCGGTATAAGCGTTGTCGTGTTCCCAGAGGGAGCCCGCTCGTTCACCGGCCACTTGGGACAGTTCCGCAAGGGTGCGTTTATGCTTGCCGATGAACTGCAGTTGCCCGTGGTGCCTATCACGCTCAATGGCCCGTTTGACGTCATGCCCCGCACCCGCGACTGGCATTTCGCCAAGTGGCATCCTCTCTCTCTCACCATCCATCAGCCCATCTATCCCGTAGATAAAGGTCAGCGTAATATACAAGCCACCATGCACCAAGCTTACGACTCAGTGATGAGCTCGTTGGAAGAGAAATATCAGGGATATGTGGAGAATCCGGATCAGTAAAATCCGGACTATCCAAAAAATCTGTAGATTCCGGAAAATCCGGAGATTCCGGAAAATCCGAAGTTTCCGGAAAAAGCAAATACTGGAGTTAAGACTTCAGATATAAAGAAGAAAAGAAACACTATGAATATTATCGAAGTGACATCACTTAACGAGCCAGGACTTGATGTTTACAGTTCGCTCACCGAGGCACAACTGCGCCAGTCAAAAGAGGCGGAGGGTGGGGTGTTTATTGCCGAAAGCCCAAAGGTGATACGTGTGGCACTCGACGCTGGCTACCAGCCTCTGTCGCTTCTGTGCGAGCGACGGCATATTGACGGCGACGCAAGTGATATAATCAGCCGTTTCCCTTCCCTCACAGTCTATACCGGCGACCGACAGCTCCTTTCACAACTCACTGGCTATACACTCACCCGTGGCGTGCTCTGCGCTATGAATCGTCCGTTGTTGCCCACGGTGGAGGAGATATGCAAGGATGCACACCGTGTGGTGGTGATAGATGCTGTATGCGACACCACAAACATTGGAGCCATATTCCGTTCGGCAGCAGCACTCGGCATTGACGCCGTCTTGCTCACACCCGACTCGTGCGACCCCTTCAACCGCCGTTCGGTACGCGTGTCGATGGGCAGTGTCTTCCTGGTGCCGTGGACGTGGCTCGACACGCCCATAACGTCTCTTGCCAAACAAGGATTCAAGACAGCCGCCATGGCATTGTCTGACGACTCCATCCCCCTCAACCATCCTGTGCTGAAGACCATCGACCGCCTTGCCGTCATCATGGGAACAGAAGGCGACGGTTTGCCAGGGGAGGTAATCTCCTCCTCCGACTACGTAGTGCGCATACCGATGTCGCACGCCGTCGATTCCCTCAATGTGGCAGCAGCTGCAGCTGTGACGTTTTGGGAACTGAGGAGATAGTTAGTCCATCGACATTTTTCTGAGAATGTCGTTGAGGTAGTCAATCTTTCAGAAGTTTGTCAAGAAAGTCGTTGAGGTCCTGATCGAGATCCGCCATGAGTTCAGGGTCAAAGATCACCGTGTCGCCGTCAACGACAAACAACTCAGCCACATCAGACTTTTCGTCGTCTTCCAACACGAAGGAGAACGGCTTTATTATCGACATCTCCTCCACTATGTTCCGTTTGTGTTCTATACACTTCCTTATCACCGACGTGATGTTCTCATAGAACTTCTCGTCGGTATTGCCTATCCACTGTTCGATGACAGCACGTGTTATCTCGTTGTCATCATCGTCAAACGCGACAAGTTCTCCCGTCTCCTGGTTTGCCCTAAGGTGAATGTCGGTCAGTAATGTTGCCTCGACGTTTGATGGAAACTTGTCTGCCACCTTGCAGATGGCACGTTCTACCTGTTTGATTGTCTGTTCTGAAGCTTTCATTGCTTTGTCATATTATTAATTCTTCGGCAAAGTTAGTAAAAAAAAGTGTCTTTGCAAACGATTACGAATGTTTTTTGCAAAAAAGGACGTTTTTTGTTGGTTAGTTCGAAAGATAGTAGTAATTTTGCAGTGCAAAAACAATATTTCAGTCAATGAGACGTCTTTTTACATAGATGAATGACAAAATAAAACATAATGGCACGGTAGTTAGCATCGACCGTAGTAAGGTCTGCGTGCGCATCTTGCAGACCTCGGCATGCAGTGCATGTAAGGTAGCGAGTCATTGTAATGCCGCCGAGTCTAAGGAGAAGATTATCGAAGTAAGTACGGCAGCATCCGCCGACTATGTCATAGGCGACACCGTGGTGGTGTCAACATCGCCCTCGGCTGTGAGTCGTGCCATGACGATAGCTTTTGTCTTTCCTTTTCTCGTCATGGTGGCGGCAGTGCTCATAGCCCTTTGGATCACCTCTGACGAGATTCTCTCCGCCCTTATCGGACTTGGAGTACTTGTGCCATACTACCTTATTATATATTTTCTTGGCGAACGCGTCACACGTGGCGTAAGTTTTGAGATAGAGAAGACAAACGAATAAAAACGATAATATTAATAAAACAACAAATAGAAAATGGATTTTATCATTATCGCAGTTATTGTGCTTGGAGCCATAGGTCTCGTAGCTGCAGCAGTGCTCTACGTGTGCTCCAAAAAATTTGCTGTGAAGGAAGACCCGCGCCTCGCTGAGGTGGCTGCCCTCTTGCCGCAGGCTAACTGTGGCGGATGTGGATTTCCAGGCTGTTCGGGACTGGCTGACGCCCTTGTAAAAGGTGCCGACGCTGGAAGCATCGACGGACTGAGCTGCCCTGTAGGCGGACATGAGGTCATGGAAAAAGTTGCCGACCTCCTTGGCATGGCTGTTGCCAATACCGAGGCGAAAGTGGCAGTAGTGAGATGTAACGGCACTTGCGAGCATCGTCCGCAGGTGGCAGAGTATTCAGGCTTGCGCACGTGTGCCGCCATGCATGCCTGCGGTGCAGGCGAGTCGGCATGTGGATTCGGCTGTCTTGGCTGCGGCGACTGTGTTGCCGTATGTTCGCTCGACGCCATTCATGTCAATCCCAAGACGGGTATCGTAGAGGTTGACGAGGAGAAGTGTGGCGGCTGTGGTGCCTGTTCAAGGGTTTGCCCGCGCCATGTCATCGAGATCCG
Organism: Prevotella sp. P5-92; assembly: GCF_002251245.1. Lineage (GTDB taxonomy): Bacteria > Bacteroidota > Bacteroidia > Bacteroidales > Bacteroidaceae > Prevotella. The sequence goes on along the minus strand of NZ_NPJG01000082.1, from coordinate 74,375 downwards.
CAAGAAGGGTCCTAAGGGACGTCGTGTCTATGTAAGGTGCGTCAACCAAGACAAGGGTCCTGCCGCCAAGGCCGCCTGCTCTGTGGCTTGTATAGGTTGCGGCAAGTGTGAGAAGGAGTGTCCGTTCGGTGCTATCACCATGAATGGGAGTCTCGCCTATATCGACCACGAGAAGTGTCGCGTATGCCGTAAGTGCGAGAAGGTATGTCCGCAGCACGCCATCGTGGCTGTCAACTTCCCTGCACCAAAGCCAAAGCCAGTAGCCGCTCCATCTGAGGGCGAAGGCGAGAAAGAGACAAGCATCAACTAAAACATTATTACTAAACAACTAACAGTATGAAAATAAGAACATTCCGCATAGGAGGTATCCATCCGGAAGAGAACAAGCTCTCGGCAGAGTCGGCCACCGTTGTGGCTCCGCTGCCCAAGCAGGCTATCTTCCCCCTCTCGCAGCATATAGGCGCTCCTGCAAAGGCTGTCGTCAAGCGTGGCGATAAGGTGAAAGTGGGTACACTGATAGCCGAGGCCGGTGGCTTCGTCTCGGCACCTATATATTCTTCCGTTTCCGGCACTGTGGCAAAGGTGGATACCGCCTTCGATGCCACTGGCTACCGCAAACCTGTAATCATCATCAATGTCGAGGGCGACGAATGGGAAGAGAGCATCGACCGCAGCGATAATCTCGAACTGCTCAAAGACCATCCCGAGCTCACTCCCGAGGAGATCGTCGAGCGCATCAAGGTGGCAGGTGTCACCGGTATGGGCGGTGCCGGCTTCCCCACATTCATCAAGCTCTGTCCGCCTCCAGGAGCCAAGGCCGAGTGTGTAATCATCAACGCAGTGGAGTGCGAACCGTATATCACCTCCGACTATCGTCTGATGATGGAACATGCCGACGAGATCATCGTGGGTCTTGAGCTCCTCATGAAGGCAGCCAAGGTGGAGAAAGGATATATAGGTATAGAGACCAATAAGCCTCAGGCCATACGCCTTCTCACAGAGAAGACGGCAGGCGATCCGCGCATCGAGGTGGTTCCGCTGAAGCAGCGCTATCCACAGGGCGGCGAGAAACAGCTTGTCGATGCCGTCATACGCCGTCAGGTGCCAGCTCCCCCTGCCATCCCCGTCAACGTGGGTGCCATCGTGCAGAACGTGGGCACTGCCTTCGCCGTCTATCAAGCAGTGATGAAGCAAAAGCCTCTCTTCGAGCGTTACACCACCGTCACGGGTAAGAAGCTACAAAGTCCAGGTAACTTCCTTGTGCGTATGGGAACACCTATGCGCAACCTTATCGACCTTTGTGGCGGCATGCCCGAGGGCGACAACAAGCTGCTTGCTGGCGGCCCAATGATGGGTAAGGCACTGACCACTGCCGACGTACCTGTATGTAAGGGCACTAACAGCGTCACCATCATCAGCGACGACGAGGCACGCCGCAAGCCCATGGATCCTTGCATCCGTTGCGGCAAGTGTGTCAACGTGTGTCCGATGGGTCTTGAGCCATATCTCCTCGCCACCATGTCGGCAAAGAAGATGTGGGATAGGGTAGAGGCGGAAGACGTCACCTCGTGTATCGAGTGCGGCTCGTGTCAGTTCACCTGCCCGTCGCATCGCCCCATCCTCGACAACATCCGTTTCGGCAAGCAGACGGTGATGGGCATCATCCGCGCTCGCAACGCCAAATAGTGTTCACCCTGGTGGTGACATGCCGTCGCCACCTTATTATATATAACCAAGCTAAGCTCCACGGAGCAAAAGCAAATAATTAACGTCTCCAAAAAGAAAAAAATGGGAAAACTAATAGTTTCACTTTCGCCCCATGCCCATGGCACCGACTCGGTAGAGCGCAACATGTATGGCGTCATCATTGCCTTGATGCCCGCCCTCATCGTGTCGCTGGTGCTCTTCGGCATCGGCTCTGCTATAGTGTGCGCCACCAGCGTCCTCGCCTGCGTCGTCTTCGAGTGGGCCATAGCCAAATATATACTTAAGAGTCAGCGCACCACGGTATGCGACGGTTCAGCCATCCTTACCGGTCTGCTGCTCGGCTTCAACCTCCCGTCAAACCTCCCCGTGTGGATCATCATCATCGGTGCCCTTGTGGCCATCGGCGTGGGAAAGATGTCGTTTGGCGGTCTTGGCAGTAACCTGTTCAACCCCGCCCTAGTGGGCCGTTGTTTCCTACTCGTCAGCTTCCCAGCCCAGATGACCTCATGGCCACAGGCCGGACAGCTCACCTCTTATCTCGATGCTGAGACGGGCGCCACGCCTCTCTCGGTTATGAAGTGGGCGATAAAGAGTGGCGACGCCAGCGTCCTTGAACAGCTTCCCGGCAGTCTTAGCCTCATGATCGGCATGCCTGATAGCTGCCAAGCTGGTGCTGGTTCGCTTGGCGAGGTGTGTGGTTTGGCCCTTCTGCTCGGCCTTGCCTTCATGCTCTGGCGCAAGATCATCACCTGGCACACCCCTGTGAGCGTCCTTCTCACGGTGTTTGTGCTCAGCGGCTTGCTCCATCTGTCTAATCCGGCCTATGCCGACCCTATTGCCGTGCTGTTCAGCGGCGGTCTGATGTTGGGTGCCATCTTCATGGCCACTGACTATGTCACCTCGCCCATGTGCGGTCGCGGACAGATCGTCTATGGTGTGGGCATCGGCCTGTTGACGGTCATCATCCGCAACTGGGGAGCCTATCCAGAGGGAATGTCGTTTGCCATACTGATCATGAACGCCTTTACACCTCTAATTAACACTTACATCAAACCAAAACGTTTCGGGGAGGTAACAAAGAAATGAAAAAGCTCGAATCTACACTCGTGAATATGGTGGCTGTACTCGTAGGCGTGGCAGTCATCACCGGCGGACTTCTCGCATGGGTAAACCATGTAACCGAGGGACCGATAAAGCTACAGGACGAAATGGCACTTGCCAATGGTATCAAAGAGGTGATGTGTGCTGACGACCTCAAGGTCACTGCCGACGATGAGATCTCACAGACTTTCGACGGCAAGGAACTAAAGTTTGTAGTCCACAAGGTGGCAGACGGCAGCGGCAAGTTCTTGGGCGCAGCCGTAGAGAGCGTCACCATGGGTTTCGGCGGCGATCTGAAGGTGCTTGTAGGTTTCGATGCCGAGGGCAAAGTACTCGGATACACTATCCTTCAGGCATCAGAGACCCCTGGGTTAGGCGCAAAGGCCGACAAGTGGTTCCAGGCTGACGGCAAGGGATCTATCATCGGCAAGAAAGCCGACAATCCTCTGAAGGTGAAGAACGACGATGGCGACGTTGAAGCCATTACCGCCTCTACCATCACTTCGCGCGCCTTCCTCAAGGCTGTCAACCAGGCATATCAGGTGTATGCCGGACAAGACCGCGGACAAGACACTGACGGCTCTTCAGGCGCAAGCCAGCAGGCAGGTAAACATCACCAAAATCCAGAGGATTGACATGGTGAGAGTCTCCTCTCATATTTCAATAATCCATATTTTTATATTTCAATATTTCAATATTTAAATATCAAAATAATATTATGCAATACATTAAGATACTTACCAACGGCATTGTAAAGGAGAACCCAACGTTTGTGCTTCTCCTTGGCATGTGTCCTACACTTGCCACCACCACGTCAGCCATCAATGGCTTGTCGATGGGCCTTGCCACGATGTTTGTGCTCATCTGCTCCAACATCGTAATATCACTGATAAAGAATCTCACGCCCGATAAGGTACGCATACCTGTCTTTGTTGTGGTCATAGCCTCTTTCGTCACCATCCTCCAGATGTGCCTCAAAGCCTATCTGCCAGAGATAAACAAGTCGCTAGGACTGTTCATACCTCTCATCGTGGTCAACTGCATCATCCTTGGCCGTGCAGAGGCATTCGCCTGCAAGAACGGTCCTGTGGCAAGCCTCTTCGACGGTGTCGGCATTGGCCTCGGCTTCACCCTCGGCCTCACGTTGCTCGGCATGGTACGTGAGCTGCTCGGCGCGGGCTCGCTATTCGGCATCGCCCTGTTGCCCGAGACCTACAACATCCTTCTCTTCATCCTGCCTCCGGGAGCTTTCATCTCCTTGGGCTATCTCATAGCAATCATCAACAACATTAAGAAGGCATAGCGTTATGGAATACATACTGATATTTATCTCGGCGATATTCGTCAACAACATTGTCCTCTCACAGTTTCTCGGCATCTGTCCATTCCTCGGCGTGTCGAAAAAGGTCAGCACAGCTCTCGGCATGAGTGCTGCAGTGGCATTCGTCATGACCCTTGCCACAATCGTCACCTATATAATACAGAAGACCGTCCTCGACGCCTTCGGACTGCAGTACCTGCAGACTATAGCGTTCATCCTCGTCATCGCCGCCCTCGTGCAGATGGTAGAGATAGTCATGAAGAAGGTGTCGCCCGCACTCTATCAGGCTCTCGGCATCTTCCTGCCGCTCATCACCACCAACTGTGCCGTGCTCGGCGTGGCAATCCTTGTCATCCAGAAAGACTTCTCGCTCGTGGAGAGCATCGTCTATGCCTTCTCCACAGCCATCGGCTTTGGTGTTGCGCTCACGGTATTTGCCGGCCTGCGCGAGCAACTCGAGTTCTCCAACCTGCCAAAAGGCATGCAGGGCGTGGCCATCACGATGATCACCGCTGGACTACTCAGCCTTGCCTTCATGGGCTTCTCTGGTGTCGATGGAGGACTGAAAATAGTCTTCGGATTGGAATAAAAGCTTCATAAACAAGCCTAAAAAGGGGGAAAAAGTGGCGTTTAACTGAATTTATACGTCACTTTTTCTTTTATATAAGAAAAAATCATTAATTTTGCAGCGCTAATCAATAATTTTTTAAAAAAAAATCTTAATATGAAACAGACAATACTCGTCACTGGAGGTACAGGCTTCATCGGTTCACACACCACCGTGGAACTGATCAATGCAGGATACAAAGTAGTGATAGTCGATAATCTGTCAAACTCACAGGCAGACGTCATCGACGGTATAGAGAAGATTACAGGCGTGCGTCCTGCATTCGAGAAGATGGACTGCTGCGACCTCGACGGCATGGACAAGGTGTTTGCAAAATATCCTGATATTGAGGGCATCATCCATTTTGCCGCCAGCAAGGCAGTTGGCGAGAGCGTCGAAAAGCCGCTACTCTACTATCGCAACAACATCGTCAGCCTTGTCAACCTTCTTGAACTCATGCCCAAATACGGCGTCAAGGGTATCATCTTCTCATCAAGCTGCACCGTCTATGGACAGCCCGCCCCTGAGAACCTCCCCGTGACGGAGGATGCTCCCGTAAAACCTGCCGAGAGCCCTTATGGCAACACCAAGCAGGTAAACGAGGAGATAATACGTGACTTTATCAATAGCGGTGCCGACATCAAGGCCATCCTCCTCCGCTACTTCAACCCAATAGGCTCTCATCCCTCTGCCATCATCGGCGAGATGCCTAACGGCGTGCCAATGAACCTCATCCCTTACGTCACACAGACCGCCATGGGAATACGCGAGCAGCTAAAGGTGTTTGGCAACGACTATGACACTCCTGACGGCACATGCATACGCGACTACATCTATGTAGTGGATCTGGCCAAGGCCCACGTGAAGGCCATGCAGCGCGTGCTCGATACCGATAGCGACAAACTCGAGGTGTTTAACGTTGGCACGGGCAAGGGCGTGAGCACGAAAGAGATTGTTGACGCCTTTGAGAAATCGACAGGCGTGAAGCTTAACTGGACCTTCGCTCCCCGTCGTCCGGGCGATATCGAGAAGGTGTGGGCTAATCCTGAGAAGGCCAACAACGTGCTTGGCTGGAAGGCAGAGACAAGCCTCGAAGACACTCTGAAGTCTGCCTGGAACTGGCAGGTGAAGCTTCGCGAGAGAGGCATCCAATAGAATATTATGACAATTATTTATCATGAATTTCTGGTTAATCCAGAATAATTTTGTGTTTGTGTTGTTGTTATCCCTCGATGTGAATCGGGGGATAATTCTTAATACGGCATCAGTAAGTTAACTATAAAACCATTTGCATATGATACTTGACATAACATTTCGACTCGTAGCAGCCATGTTCCTTGGAGGAGCAATAGGCATAGAACGGGAGTTCCGCTCCAAGGATGCAGGCTTCCGCACCCACTTCCTCGTGGCGCTCGGCAGTGCGCTCTTCACCGTCGTATCGCAGTATGGCTTCGGCATCGACCTCAAGGACTCGTCGCGTGTGGCGGCTCAGGTTGTGTCAGGCATAGGTTTCCTTGGAGCAGGCACTATCATATTCCAGAAGAACATGGTGCGCGGACTGACCACGGCGGCAGGCTTATGGGTCACGGCAGCCATCGGTCTTGCCTGCGGTACGGGACTGTTTGCCGTGGCAGCCATCACCACAGGTCTTGTCCTCATAGGCCTGGAGTCGCTCCACACGCTCCTTCCTCAGCTCGGCAAGGCAGCCGTACAGCTTGGCTTCACCACAGAATCAAAAAAGACGGTGAGCGAGGTGCTCAACCGTCTTAAGCAAGAAGACATCTCAATCAGTTCGTTTGAGATGAAAATTCGTTCGACGAAATACGGCGAAGTCTTCGACGTCACGGCCGACATAAGGATAAAGCGTGGCGGCCATAACGAGCGCATCCTCAATCTCATCAACGAGTTTGACGACGTCACCATCTCCCATTTGGAGTGACCGCCTCTGACGCTCCACCTACTTTACCTCCTCTACACTGTATCCAGCTTCCTTCAGCAGCTGCAACACACCTGTCTTTCCAGGCAGATGGCCTGCACCCACGCAGAAGAGGGTAGAGTGGGCAGCCATGATGGCAGGCATCTTAGTGATCCAGTCGCGGTTGCGGTTGTTGAATAGCAGGTCGTCTTCCTCAGGTGTAGCGTCGCACTGGTTGTTACGCTTTTCGTTTACTAAATCATATAGTTTCTGCAAGTCCTTGGCATAGTAAGCCGCTATCATGTTGTCGGACAGCAGGTTTTCGTATTCGGGATTGTCAACAAGACACATCAGCACCTCCTTCTGGCGTTTGAGAGTCTTGCCGAGAAAGAGTGTCTTGACCTGAAAGTCGAATGTCTCAAGGCCGAGCACTGGCTTCTGCTTCTCTAAGGCATATTTCTGGAACGAGTCGTCGAGCAGGTCTTGAGGGTTGAAGCCTGGCATGCGCCTGGCCACCATAAGAACCGAAAACTGCTGTCCGAGGGCCATTGGAGTCATCTTGCCGAGCTGCTGCATCACCATCGGATTGGTGAAATCCACCGTAAGCAGCGACTTGGTGAAAGCGTTGAGACGTGTCATCTCCGCGGGGGTGAAGATGTCGTTGACGGTTTTTCCTCCTTCCAACATCATTGCCTCCGTCATCTTCTGAAGGTTCTCCGGCTGCTGCATCTCGCTTGTCACGAGTTCGCCACACACCTGTTCCGCCTCTTCCATAGCGGCGCGCAGTCCTGGTATGGAGTCGATAAACGACGACTGTGCCAGATGGAACGTGCCCACGATGTAAGAAGGTTTCTTAATATCCTTACCGCTAATCTTGTATAGCAGTTGTGCGTTGATAGCTAAGACGTTCAGCAAAAACGTCAATACGATAATTACAATTCTCTTGATCATAATGCAAAAATATTATTTATAAGTTAAAAATTTTATTCATCAGCCATGTCAGAAACAAAATCCGGACGACTATTTCGCTCTTTCTATATTTGTAGGACAAATTGTCAACATTCAAGTCGCGAAGATACGCATTTTCAGCGAAACCGCCAAACGTTTTCCCGTTTTTTTCTTCTTATACCTCCGATACTATTGTCTTGTCCGTAGCTTTTGGATATTGCACGAAAACCGGCGCAGATGAAAACCAAGTATCTAAGAGACAAAAGAAAGGTTGCCAATCAGATAGCCAATGGTCGGCAAAGTTTGCCATTTTTCTAATCCAACGGAGATAAGATACCATTGCCAATTTGCCAATTCGCCTGTATATGTAGGCGATTGGCAGATTGGCGAAAATCTCCGCAAAAACAATAGAAAGTATGAACACATATCGTTTTGTTTTCGAAAAGAATAAGATGGGCGGAAGCACAAAGCACGTCTGCCCAAGCTGTGGTCCTTACCTCCTGTAGACTGCTCATACTGTGGCTCTTACCTCCAGTAGATTTCTCTGCTCCTCCTTCCTGGTTATTTGGTGCAACGTCAGGACGTACTATCCCTAACGTTGCGCTTATTTATCCGCAACGTTACGCTTCTGTAAACGTAACGTTGCGTTTCCGGAGGTTCCGGGGGAAGCGGGGTTTCCGGATATTCCAGAGATTCCGGGAGTTCTGGAGATTCCGGAAGTTCTGGAGATTCCGGAAGTTCTGGAGATTCCGGGAGTTCCGGTTTTCCTGCTACTTGTCGCTAAGCAGGAGGTTGATCTGCTTTACGAGTTGGTCGTTGGTGCGGTTCATTCTCACGAGGATGCCGATGCCTACGCAGAAGCCGATTACGCCTCCTATATACATGCCATAGGTCATGGCTTGGCCTTGCGGACCCTCGAAGTAGCTTGAGAACCAAGCAAAGAGGGCTACGGCTATGGGGAGCGATACGGCTACCTGTATCCAGCGGGCACGCTTCATGCGCACGAGCTTAAGGCTGGTGGCCACGAGGTTTTCGTTCTCCCAATCGTTGTCGTTGATGCGGTTGATGTAGAAGTCGAGACCTATCTGTATGGCGAGGAACACGAGGATGGCTATGATGGGCGCCCACGACATGTTGGGGATCATAAACTTTAGGAAGACGAAGTCAAGGATGCACAAGGGGAGGATCACGAGGAGTTCGATCCAGATGTATCGCCTTATCCACGACATCTTTCCCTTCATGGCTGTGCGTATGTGTTCGTCGTTGATGATGGTCTGACGCTCAAGTTTCGATTTGAGTATGTTGAGTTGCGCCTTGAGGTCTGCTAACTCTTGGCTGTTTTCAATGTCTGTCATAAAAATATTTATTTAAGGAGTTTCTTATTTCATGTTTTTCAATTGCTCACGTATTCGGTAGAGCTTCACCGATACATTCTTTGTTGAGATGCCCACGATGTCGGCTATCTCGTCGTAGGGTATGCCTTCGAGCCACAGCAGTATGATGGCGCGGTCGAAGACGCCCAGCCGGTTGATGCGTTCGTAGAGTTGTTTCACTTGCCGTGTATCGCTGTCGTTGTCATCATAGAGGTTGATGTCCATCGCCAGGGAGTCGCTTTTCTTACGGCGTTTCTTTTTTCGGTCGAGGGAGATACAGGTGTTCAGGCTGACGCGATAGACCCACGTCTTGATATCGCTTCGTCCCTCGAAGCTTTGGAATCCTTTCCAGAGTTTGATAAGGATTTCCTGAAAGAGATCTGCCACCTCGTCGTTGTCTTTCGAGAACATATAGCACACGGTGTAAATCGTGGACTTGTGTTCGCGGACGAGGTTGGAGAAGAGTTGTTCACTATTGTCCATTGTTGTGTTTAAATGTTACGAACGTTTGACTACGGTTAGGGTTGAAAAACTACAGATAAATCGAAAAAACTCCTTAAATTAAAATGAAAATTCGCCGCAAAGGTAGCAGACGGTCGCCGAAAATCCGCCTACAATCCGCCGTTGTCGGCGGGCAACGGCGGATTGTAGGCTGGTAAGGGCAGTCATGTTTTATATCATAATCCTTCGATTTCCTCAAGCCAGAGTTGGCTTGAGGCGTCGGATGGCATGCGCCAGTCACCTCGAGGACTGAGGCTGACGCTTCCCACCTTTGGCCCGTCGGGTAGGCAGGAGCGTTTGAACTGCTGCGCGAAGAAGCGGCGGAAGAACACTCTCAGCCAATGCTTTATGGTGTCGTCGTCGTAGCTGCTGACCGACGGCTCGTGACCGTTGAATGCTGCCTTTGCCATGACGAAGAGCTTCGACGGACGATAGCCGAAACGGAGATAGTTGTAGAGGAAGAAGTCGTGGAGCTCATATGGTCCCACGAGGTCTTCTGTCTTCTGACTGATGTTGCCCTGCTCGTCTGCGGGGATGAGCTCGGGGCTGATTGGCGTGTCGATGATGTCTAGCAGGGTGGTGCGCGAGAGTTCGTCCACCTCGTTGTCGGCCACGTAGCTTACCAGATGGCGTATGAGGGTCTTGGGTATGCTGGCGTTGACGCCATACATCGACATGTGGTCGCCGTTGTATGTGGCCCATCCGAGGGCGAGTTCGCTGAGGTCGCCGGTACCTACCACCATTCCTCCCACCTTGTTTGCCACGTCCATGAGTATCTGGGTGCGCTCGCGTGCCTGTCCGTTCTCGTAGGTGACGTCGTGGGTGGCAATGTCGTGGCCAATGTCCTCAAAGTGCTGTGTCACGCTGCGTGCTATGGATATCTCGCTGACGCTGACGCCGAGCGACTTCATGAGGTTGACGGCGTTGCCGTGGGTTCGGTTGGTGGTGCCGAAGCCAGGCATGGTGATGCCGTGTATGCCCTTACGGTCGAAACCGAGATAGTCGAACGCCCTGACGCACACGAGGAGGGCGAGTGTGGAGTCGAGTCCGCCGCTGATGCCCACGACGACATTCTTGCAGTGGGTGTGGTCGAGACGTCGGGCGAGGCCTAAGGTCTGTATGTTGAGTATCTCCTCGCACGAGCGTTTCATGTCGTCGCCTTTGGGAATGAACGGGGTGGGGTCGAACTGTCGTGTGAGCACGAAGTCGCGCATCGCCGTTGGCTTAGCGTCGATGAAGTCGGCATTAGCCTTGCGCTGTGCTATGGAGAAGGTGGTGTTGAGACGTCGTTCGCTGCGCAGGCGCTCAATGTCTATCTGTGTGATGGTGAGTTGCGGTTCGAGCGAGAAGCGCGACGCCTCGGCGAGTACATGTCCGTTTTCGGCTATGATGGCATTGCCTCCATACACAACGTCCTGTGTGCTCTCACCATATCCGCAGCTTGAATAGACATAAGCCGATATGGTGCGTGCGCTCTGCTGCGAGACGAGCTGACGCAGGTAGTCGTGCTTGCCTATGAGCTCGTCGCTGGCTGAGAGGTTGAAGATGATGTCGGCGCCGGCGAGGGCGAGGTTATCGCTGGGCGGAAGGGGAGACCAGAGGTCCTCGCATATCTCGATGGCGAACTTCACGTCGTCGGCGGTGACGAACACCGTAGGCGAGGGCGATATGGTGACGGGGCTTCCTGCTATGTATATCTGTTGCTGACGGGTATCGAGAGACGAGGCGAACCAGCGTTTCTCGTAGAACTCGCCGTAGTTGGGCAGAAATGTCTTTGGCACAATGCCGAGTATGGAGCCTTGCTGTATAACCACGGCGCAGTTGAGCAGCGTGTTGCCCACCACGACTGGCATGCCCACGATGGAGATGATGTCGAGCTTGCGTGTGAAGTCGAGCAGATGGACGATGGCTTCCTCGGCGCGTTCGAGAAGCAGTTCGGAGCGGAAGAGGTCTTGGCATGAGTATCCCGTGATGGAGAGTTCGGGGAAGACGATGATATCCACTCCACGTTGCTCGGCGGCGGCTATCTGTTCCTCGATGGCCTGTTCGTTGTAAGATGTGTCAGCCACCCTCACTCGTGGTATGGCTGCCGCTACAGTTACTAATCCGTACTTCATGTTGAATGTGTTTTATTTTATGGTTACCTGTGTCGCCCCATAGCCATATTCCTGGAACGAGGCGTCCTGATAAGTGTATGTCTTATACCGGTAGCGCAGCTCGTTGACGAGAGCCTGACGAAGTATGCCTTCGCCCTTGCCGTGGATGAAGACGAGCTTCTTGCCCTTCTTGTCAGAATACTGCTGGAGGGTCTTGCGGAAGTGGTCGAGCTGGTAGTTGAGTATGTCGGAGGCCGACATGCCTGCTGTGGTCTCAAGTAGTTCTGAGGCGTGCAGATCGACCACTACGGGAGCGTCGGGGTCGTCTTTCTTGTGCTTTGGCGCATGTGACTTCGGCCGGTCGGCGTTTATCTTCCCCATCATCTCCTGTTTAAGTCGTTTGGTGTCGATGACCAGCGGTCGTGCCTCCTCGTCGTTTTCCACGAGTGTGAGCACGTAAGCTGGCTGTTCGAAGAAGTCGTTTTCCTGGAATGTGTGTAGCTTGTAGAACTTCACGGGATCGACTCTCAACTGCACATCGACAGCGGGTTTGATGAGGAATGTCTTGCTGCGCTTATAGGCTATGAGCTGCATCGCCACGCGGTTGAGACTGTTGAGGTCCTCGCGTCCGAACTCTTCGATATAGAGTTTCGTGTTTGGGTCAATCTCGCCTGTGGCGCGGAGGGTCCAGTTGTTGCCTTCGGCGGTCATGTAGGCGAAGTGCATGTAGTAGTTGCTGTCGTTGACAATATATGTCTCGAAGCGTGTGGTGGTCATCTCCTTTGGCGACATGGGTACATAGGCGAGATATGCCGAGAGCTTGTCGCCGCCCTTGCGTTCCTCGGCGGGAGCCTTGAAGGTGATGGGGCGGTCGGCTGGGTCGTAGTCGGTGTCGTCGTCAGCCTGAAGGTTGGCGTTCTTCTGTTTCTCGGCCACCATGCGTGCGGTGCTGTAGTCGTCGTTGTCTATCACGACCACCTCTTTTATTGGTGTTGGCACCTGGAATCCGTCCTCGTCTTCCACGAGCACGATGTTGTTACCTTGGAAGCCGGCTACGCGGCCGCCTCCGGTCTCGCTAAGAAATCTTACTTTATCTCCTATTTTCATTGTATATTCATTAATTGTTCTTATCAAAAAGTAAAAAAGCTATTGTCAATCAACTGTCTCCTTTATGGTAATATCAGGCAACTGTCGCCATAGCTCAGGAAACGGAAGTTGTGGTCGAGGGCATAGTCGTAGATGCGGCGCCAGTCACCTTTGACGAGAGCGCTGACAAGCAACAGGAGGGTGCTCTGCGGCTGATGAAAATTGGTGACGAGTGTCTTCACGATCTTATACTCATAGCCCGGGGCAATGATGATCTGTGTGCTGGAATGAAGGGTGGAGAGCTGGTGACGCTCGAGATAAGCGTCGAGGGCGCGCAGGGAGTCGAGCGGACTGACGTCTGTGGCATTGTCGTATGGCTCCCACTGCAATACATGCAGTTGTTCGGAGGCGATGTCGGGGTTGACCATTACCTTAAGTCCCATGAAGTACAAGCTCTCAAGGGTGCGCACGCTGGTGGTGCCCACGGCTATGGCCTCGGCATTATGTGCGATGAGTTTCCTTATGGTGTCGCGATGCACGGCGATAAACTCAGTGTGCATCTCGTGCTCGTTGATCTCCTCGCTCTTCACAGGCTTAAACGTGCCTGCTCCCACGTGCAGCGTCAGTTCCTCGCGCTCTATGCCCTGGGCGTCGATGTCGGCAAGCACCTTGTCGGTGAAGTGTAGTCCGGCGGTGGGAGCTGCTACGCTGCCCTTGATCTTCGAATATACCGTCTGGTATGTGGTCTTATCGCTCTCCTCGGTGTCGCGGTTGAGGTAGGGCGGTATGGGCAGTTCGCCGACGGTATCAAGTATCTCGGCAAACGACACGGAGCTGTTGTCCCATGTGAAGCGTATGAGGTGGCACGTGCGTTCCGCCTCGAGATAAGAGGCGGTGAGGGTGATGGTGTGGCCAGCTACGTCAAACGTGCGCTCGAGTGTGCCTTCTTTCCACTTCTTGAGGTTGCCCACGAGGCAGTGCCAATCGCAGCTCTGACGTGTCTGAAACATCTGCTCGTAGTCAGCTGGCGCGGCGGGTTCGAGAAGGAACACCTCCACGAGGGCGCCCGTAGGCTTACGGAAGTGCAGACGTGCCTGTATGACCTTGGTGTTGTTGAATATCATTAACGCCCCCTTTGGCAAGTATGAGGGCAGATTATAGAAATGGTCTTCTGATATCTCGCCCTTCCTGTATATCAAGAGTTTGGAATGGTCGCGCTGCGAAAGCGGAAACTTGGCTATCCGCTCGTCGGGGAGGGGATAGTTATAGTCGCTGATATGTATATGTCTTGTATCCATTGTCGGTGTATGTACTATATTATGATGCTTGCCCTCACGAGGGCGTACATTAGGGTAAACACGAATACGCTCACCACCACGTCGGTGTCGGTGACGACATATCCCGTGGAGGTATATTGCGTGGAGATGTAATTGTTGTGACCGTTGGTACTGCGAGTGACGACATTGAAGAGGACATACACCAGCACCGCCACGAAGGCTCCCCAGAGTAGTCCCACGGCGATGTCAATGGGATAGTGGACGCCAAGATAGATGCGTGTCCAGCAGTTGATGAGCGACCATAAGACGAGCGCGACGCTCAACCAGCGGCTGCGCACCAGCAGTACGAAGAAGAGGGCAATCGAGAACGTGTTTGCGGCATGAGCTGAGAAGAATCCGTAGCGGCCTCCCCTGTAGCCATCCACCACATCTACCATGTATCCTATTTCAGGGTCGTGGGTGGGTCGCCATCGTGCCACCACGGGCTTGACGAAGAGGTCGTCGAGGGTGCCCGTGAACAGCACGCAGAGGGCTGCACCCGCAATGATGGCGAGTATCTTTGTCATCGAGTTGTTGTTTTTGATGACGAGATAGAGCAAAGCCACATACATCGGTATCCACGTCTTGGCGTCGGTCAGCGTGAGCATGAGTCCGTCGGCGAAGAGCGAATGGCTGCCGTTCAGGCTGAGCAGCAACTGCTTATCGTATTGCAGTATCGAGTCTATCATATAAGTTCAATTTTTGAGGATTCTATCCATCCGCGCTTTCCGTCGGCAATCTTTATCTCCTTCCACTGCTTCATGGTGCCGTCTGTTATCTCCACCTTTGTTCCCTCGTGGATGTTGAACAGTACGGTGCCATTACTTGCCGGAGAGCTCTTCACCTCTGCCGCTGGCGAGACGACGACGGCTCCAGTGCGGTTAAGCAGGCGCGACTTCTGCTGTTGTGCCATCACATTTGCCATAACAAACAGGAGCACCATCGCTATGGCGCCGAAGAATCCACCCTTACGCATCCACATTCTCTCGGAGAAGAGATAGTAGAGGGCACAGACGATGGCTATGGCAAGGGCGAGCAGCGCCACGCGTGCCCATCCGTCAACACTCATGGCATTGACCAGCTGTCTGTACCAGTCGAAGAAGAACATCTCCGACTGTGGTGTGATCTTGTCGATGGTCTTTGAGCGTGCCAGCTGCAGGTTGAAGCGGATGTCGCCGTCGGCTGGTGCGAGGAGCAAAGCACGCTCGTAGTTGATGATGGCACGTGTGATGTTGCCACTGCGGTAGTATGCGTTGCCGAGGTTGAAATATATCTCTGCCGAGGAGCCGCCCTTTAGCAGTTCCTCGTAGTCGGCTATGGCTTGCTGGTATTGTTCCTTGGCGTAGGCGCGGTCGGCATTTGCCTTTGTGGCCATTGCCATTGCCCCGTTAGAACAGAGCAGCATGAGCCACATGAGTAGCATCACCGACTTGGCGGATGCTGTATTTCGCTTGCTTTTCATCTTGTCTTCGATATCCATTATGGCTGTCATGGCAGCTTCAAAAGTCTTGTTCATATTTCCCTTGGCATCGCCAGGGGCGTAGCGCTCAAACTCACACTCGTCAATGGCGTTGATAAACTTCATTATAGTGTCGTCGGTCACCTCGCGTTCGGCGAGACGCTGCTGAATGTTCTCGCGCGAGAGACTCTCGACGGGCATGTTGAGCTTGTCGCCCACATAGCCCCAGAGGGCACGGAGGGTCTCGTCGTAGAACTCAGCCTGGCGATTTTCGGCCATGAGCTTCTTTGCGGCACGCAGGCGTCGTGTGGCCACTTTGTTGGCCTTCTTGCCCCTCATCTTGCCGATGTTGGAATTGTCGATGGCACGCTGGCGGAAGACTACAAACAGTGAGACAAAGATGACAGCAAGCACGGCGAGTGATATCCAGTAGGCTGCTGAGCCAAAGAAGAAGTCGTCGAGCGGGCGTACCTCAGCGTCGCCGGTCTTGATGTAACGTATGTCCTTGTTAAGCTGTTCCACATCCTCAGAGTAGGTGGTCACAGCTGCGCTGCTGCCCTTGACCACGTTTATCTTAAACCCTTCGCTCTTGAGGGTCTTGTAGGAGTTGGTCGAGGTGTCGTAGTAGGTGAACTCCACTGGCGATATCTCGTAAGTACCCTGATGGCGCGGCACAGTCATGATGTCATACACCATACTGCCTTCCACACCGTTAGGAGTGATCTTTGTCTTGTCGGTGACCTTTGCGTCGTATTTGTCAAAGTCCTTTGGGAAGACGACGGCAGGTTCCTTGATGAGCTTAAGGTTGCCCGAACCGCTCACGATGATCCTGAGCGAAATGGGGTCGTTGGCCTTCACCTCGGTCTTGTCTATCTGTGCGGTGATGTTAAACTTACCCACGCCGCCCGAGAAGTTGGCAGGACGCGAGGGGAGCGGATCGACCTGTATCTCAAGTCCCGGAGCCACAATCTTCTTCTTCACCTCCACATAACCCGAGCCGCCGTTGAAGAACGCCTCGAAGGGATCCACGTCCCTGTTCTGCTGCACCACGATACCCTCGAAGGTGATGCTTGGTATCTGCAGCTTGCCGGTCATCTGCGGGAACACCACCCACTGCTGCCATTTCACCGTCTTGTATGGTCGGCCGTTAAACATCTCCACGACGAAGTTCTTCTCCCTGGGCAAAGGAATCTCCTGAGAGTGGAAGCCCTTCATGTCGGGCATGTCGCCGCGCAGGCTGGTAAGTCCCACCACGGTATAAACCTTGTAGGTGAGAAGCACAGGTTCCTGCTCGTGTATCCTCTTCTTGTTGGCGCTGACCTTGATGAAGAGGTCGCTGCCGCTGATCCGTGAGCCAGCAGAGCGTATCTCGTAGTCGTCGTTGGAGTTGCCGCCGCGGCCCTGCTGCGAGCCATGGTTGCCCTGTGCCGAGCCCGACACTTTGATATGCAAGGCGTTGGAGTGCAGTGTCTTGCCATTGTAAGAGATCTGTGCAGGCGGAATGGTGTAAGAGCCAGCCTTGTTGGCGAGCACTATATAAGTATATGTAATAGACGATGAGGAACTGGTATGTCCATTGATCATCTGGAAACTCGATTGCGATGATTGTCTTGGACCCATAAGCACCTCAAGGTCGTCGGGGATGTTTCCTGCACGGAATCCGCTGACGTCCTGCGTGTTGATGGTATATGTCAGTCTGAATTGTTCTCCTACAGCCACCTGTGCCGGCGCATTGCCCACGAGTTTCTGGGCATATACGGCAGCGATGGTCACGAGTGCAAAAAATGTCAATACAAGTCTCTTCATATCTATTACCATTCTTTATCTAATTTGTTTGAGCGGGGTTTCTGCATAGCTTTCTTTATGCGCTGCTGTGTGCTCTTCTCCTGTTGCATGGCAGCGTTGAGCATCTGTTCGGCATTCTCCTTGCTCATCTTATTTTCCTTGTCTTTGTTCTGTTGCTTATTGTCTTTATTCTGTTGTTTTTCGTCTTTCTTGTCTTTGCCGTTCTTGTCTTTATTATCCTTGTTCTGCTGCTGGTTTTTCTGTTGTTGCTGTTGCTGCTTCTGCTGCCTCTTGCAGAGTTCAAGATTGTAGCGTGTAGTGTCGTCTGCGGGGTTAAGACGGAGGGCGTTCTTGTAGGCGTCAATAGCCTCGCCGTACATCTTATGCTGCTGGCACACGACACCTATGTTATGGTAAGCCATGGCCTTACGTGTCTTGCTGGTCTCAAGCTCGGTAGATTTCTGCAGGCTCTGAATGGCGGCAGAGTCTTTGCGCTGCGCCATGAGAGAGTTGCCGAGGTTGTAGTGTGCCTGAGGGTTACGCGGGTTCTTCTCAATGGCCTTGCGGTATGCCACCTCGGCCTTGTCGTACTGTCCGCCGCGGAAGAGCTTGTTGCCCTGGCTCACATACTGGCGGTCGGTCTGTGCTGAAGCAAAGGTAGCCATCATAAGGAATGCCACGACCATCGTGGTCTGACGCTGCCGACGTCCGAAGATATTGATACGCTTGGCCAAGGGATTCTTCCTCTCAAGCAGACATATCTCGATGATGAGCAAGATGAGGACGATGACGCCGAAGGCTTGATACTGCTCGTCGTAGTCGCTATACACGGTTGACAGCATCTCTTTCTTGGATAGTTTTGCCAGTTCGTTGTCAAGCTGCTGCTGGGCGTTGCTGTTGTTGTTAACATGTATGTAGGCTCCGCCGCCAGCCTGTGCTATGGTGCGGCACATGTCCTCGTTGAGCTTGGTCATCACGGTGTTGCCAGTCTTGTCTTTCATATACTCGCCGTTGCCAAGCGGTATGGGTGAGCCGTCGGGCGAGCCCACTCCGAGCACATACACCCTCATGCCCTTCTTGCGTGCTGCCTTTGCCGCCTCTTCGGCTCCTCCCTCATGGTCCTCACCGTCGGTGACCACTATTATCGCCTTGCCCACGCCCTGCTGTTGGGTGAAGCTGTTGACTGCCATATTGATGGCGGTAGCGATATCGGTGCCTTGCGATACTATGAGCGAAGGCGTGATGTCAGAAAGAAACATCTTTGCCGACACATAGTCGCTGGTGATGGGCAACTGCACGAAAGCCTCGCCGGCAAACACGATAAGTCCTATCTTGTCGTCGGTGAAGTTATCCACGAGGTTCTCAACCATCATCTTTGTACGATCGAGACGACTTGGCGCCACGTCTTCGGCAAGCATGGAGTTGCTTATGTCCATGGCGATGATGGTCTCAATGCCGGTACGTTTCTCATTGCTTACACGAGTGCCCATCTGCGGCCTTGCCAACATCACGATGAGTAGCGTCAAGGCAGCCTGCAACAACCAGAACTTTGCCGTGGGTCGCCATTTCGACACGTCGGGCATGAGTTGCTTCAGAAGCTGTGGGTCGCCAAAGCGTCTTAGTCTTTTCTTCTGCTGTCTGTCAAGCATCCATTTCACCACTGCCAATAGAGGGATGATGGCAAGCAGATAGAGATATATTGGTTCTTCAAATCTGAACATATTGTTATTTTTCTTTTCGTCAACACTCTGTTATGGTATTCTCCTAAATATGGTAATGCGGAGTAGGAGTTCGAGGAGAAGTGCAAGGGCTGCCGCCATGACAAAAGGCGGGAAGGCGTCGAACTTCTTCTTAAACTTCTTCACACTCATCTTCGACTTCTCAAGCTGGTCGATCTCCTTGTATATTTTCTTCAGCTCGTTGTTGTTTGTGGCACGGTAGAAATCGCCTTGTGTAGTCTGTGCTATCTCGCTGAGGGTCTTCGTGTCGATCTCTACGGGCATATTCACATACTGCACACCTCCTGCCACTGGCATGGGATAGGGAGCCACCTTGTTAGTTCCCACACCGATGGTATAAACCCTGATGCCGAGACTTTGTGCTATCTCTGCAGCCGTCATTGGCGATATGTCGCCCATATTGTTGCTACCATCGGTGAGGAGGATCACCACCTTACTCTTTGCCTTAGATGCCTTCAGTCGTCCCACAGCATTGGCAAGTCCCATACCGATGGCAGTTCCGTCGCTAATAAGTCCACGTGCTGCGATGTCAGCGCGTACATTCTGCAGAAGGTTGAGAAGCGAGGTATGATCGGTGGTCATAGGGCACTGTGTAAACGACTCGCCGGCAAATATCGTCAGACCGATATTGTCGTCAGGTCTGCCAGAGATAAACTCGGCCGCCACCATCTTTGCAGCCTCCAGACGATTCGGCTTGAGGTCTTCTGCAAGCATACTAGTCGATACGTCGATGGCGAGCATGATGTCAATACCCTCAGTCTGGCGGTTTTTCCATGAGTTGCTTGTCTGAGGTCTTGCCAGTGCCAATACCAAGAAGGTGAAAGCCGTCAGACGTAGCAACATCTGCAGTGGCATGAGTCTCACCTTCAAACTCTTTGGCGCGTAACGGAAGACAAACGTATCGCTCATACGCATGGTAGGCTCGCTTTTCTTCCGATACATCACATACCATATTATATAAGGTATGATGAGTAGCAGTAGGAAAAGATATTCTTTATTGGCAAATTCCATTTTGTTCTATAAGATGTTTTCTTTTTGTTAATATAAGGATTCCGGAATTTCAGGAAAGACCAGAGATTCCGGAAAGTCTGGAAAACCCGGAAAGTCTGGAAAGTCTGGAAAATCCGGAAAGTCTGGAAAATCCGGAAGCCCGGAAAAAAAATCACGAGACTCATGTCAACAGCTGATACAGTGAGTACACCACATATACCATTATCGCCGCCGACACGGCCGCAAAAGCCCATATAGTAGTCTTCAGCACGCGGCGCTCCTTTACTGAACGCTCTTCTTCCTCCGTGAGCTGCGGTTTCTCCACAACCTCTTCTTGCTGGTTCTCAAGTTTAGTCTTGTTGATAAACTCGATGGCATTGACGAGGTTCATGTCATTCTCATTGATAAGGGTGGAATACTTGGCAAACTTCACGAGGTCGGCGGTCTGGAAGAGGGCGCGCAACTCGTCGAGAGCCTGACGGTCCTGAGTCTCGGTAAGACGGTCGATGATCTCGCTACTTGTCATCTCCATTGCCCTGAAACCGTAACGCTCCTCTATATACTTACGCAGGGTCTCTGTAAGACGGGTGTAGTACTCTTTCTGATTTTCTGAGCTTACCATCTTCTCCGCCTTTATCTCCTCTATTCGTTTCATGGCCTTCTGGTGAGGCAGCAGACGCTTGACAATCCGGATATGAGCCACGACAGGCTTATTGTCCCTCAGCCTGAGATAGAGATAGAGAGTAGCCGCTCCCGTGAGCAGCATCAGCAGGCTAAACCAGAACACCACGCTCCAGTCTGACCAAAGGAAAGGATTGTCTTGCACGTCCTTCGGACCGAAGAACTTCTCTACATTTGTAGTATCAACGGGGATGTCCAGCACCTTCAACGCAAGACTCTTGGTCTTATACGCCTTTCCGCCCACCTTCACCTCGAAAGGCGGCAGATAATAGAGACGACCGTCAAACGATGTTATGGTATAGCTGCGCTGATAGGAGCAAAGTCCGTTGCCGACATCAGAGGTGACGACAGGACCTGTCTCCACCACTTCCACGCCAGGTGTTATCATCTGTTGCGGTTTGAATGTGGGGAATTGCACCTGCGAGCCTTCCTTTGTCTTTACTGTGAGGGAGATCTTTGTCTGTTGGCCGATGACCATCTCCAGCGAGTCTATCCTTGCCTCCACATCCACTTGTGCCATAGCCGCTAATGAGCAGACGACGACAAGCACTATGATGAGAAATCTTTTCACAATATTCATTTTAGCTTCTTTTCTTGAACAGCATCATCAGAGCCTTGACATAATCGTCGCTCGTGGCAATAGAGATGGAGTCAACATTGCTCTTGTTAAAGGTCTCCTGAAGATTCTGCTGTCTGTTGTTCCAGTAACGAGTGTAGGCGGTACGCAACTTCTTGCTACTGGTGTCAATATACTGTTCGTAACCTGTCTCTGAGTCAATCACCTTCATCAGTCCCACGTCGGGTAATTCCTTTGCCCTGTGGTCATAAACCTGTATGGCGACAATATCATGCTTCCTGTTGCCGATGACGAGCGACTGTGAGAAGTCTTGCCGGACATAGAAGTCGCTGAGCAAGAAGGCAGTACATCGTCGCTTACTAACTCCCGAAAGGAACTCCAGCGCCTGTCGTATGTCTGTCTTGCGGCTCTCGGGCTTGAAGTCGAGCATCTCACGAATTATATAGAGGATATGTTTCCTGCCTTTCTTGGGTGGAATATATTTCTCTATCTTGTCGGAGAAGAAGATGACACCGATCTTGTCGTTATTCTGGATGGCACTGAAGGCGAGGGTAGCGGCAATCTCCGTCACCATGTCGCGCTTGGTCTGCACCTCGGTACCGAAGTCGAGCGAACCGCTGACATCTACCATGAGCATCACGGTGAGCTCGCGTTCCTCCTCAAAAACCTTGACGTAAGGGCGGTGGAAGCGGGCAGTGACGTTCCAGTCGATGTCGCGCACGTCATCGCCGAACTGGTACTCCCTCACCTCACTGAACGCCATACCGCGTCCCTTGAAAGCCGAGTGGTACTGTCCGGCAAAGATATTCGCACTCAGGCGACGCGTCTTTATCTCTACCTTGCGTACTTTCTTTAATATCTCTTGAGTATCCATTAAGGAACCTCCACCTTATTTATTATCTTGCTGACGATTTCCTCGCTTGTAATGTTGCTTGCCTCAGCCTCGTAGGTAAGACCAACACGATGGCGCAACACGTCGTGAGCCACAGCACGCACATCTTCTGGCACCACATATCCTCTGCGCTTGATGAAAGCGTATGCTCTGGCAGCCTTGGCGAGGCTGATGCTGGCACGAGGGCTGCCTCCGAATGAAATCATCGACTTCATATCTTTCAGTCCGTAACGGTCGGGATAGCGGGTGGCAAAAACGATGTCGGCTATATACTGTTCGATTTTCTCATCTATATACACCTCACGCACCACATCGCGGGCCTTTATTATCTCTGCTGCAGAGGTCACGGCACGCACCTCAGGCATCTTACCGGTGATATTCTCGCGTATGATGCGTTTCTCCTCTTCTATGGTAGGATAGTCGATAATGACCTTGAGCATGAAACGATCGACCTGTGCTTCGGGCAACTGATAAGTACCTTCCTGCTCGATAGGGTTCTGTGTAGCCATCACGAGGAACGGAGTGGGCAGTTGGAATGTCTGGCTGCCGATGGTCACCTGTTTCTCTTGCATACCTTCGAGGAGCGCGCTCTGCACCTTGGCTGGGGCGCGGTTTATCTCATCTGCCAATACAAAGTTGGCGAAGATAGGACCTTTCTTCACGTTGAACTTCTCGTCTTTCTGGGAATAGATCATCGTACCTACCACGTCGGCAGGCAAGAGGTCGGGAGTGAACTGGATACGACTGAAGTCAGCGTCGATGAGCTGGGCAAGTGTTTTGATGGCAAGTGTCTTTGCAAGTCCAGGTACACCTTCAAGCAATATGTGTCCGTCGCTGAGGAGACCTATAAGCAATGTATCTACAAGATGTTTCTGACCCACGATGACTTGGTCCATACCAGAGGTCAGATTTGTTACAAACGCACTTTGTTGTTCAATGCGAATATTCAATTCGCGAATGTCAATAGCTTCTGCCATAATTTGTGTGTATTATTGTTTTTAATCTTCTTATTTTCTAATTTTGGCTGCAAAATTAACCAAGAAATGGGAAAAAACGGCATTATTCTGTCTAAAAAATATTAATTCTTATCTAAGTATGTGATAATTTAAGAAACTTTTTGTCTTTTAAGGTAAGTTGATACCATATTTTGTTTGGCAGTTCGGATATTTATTCGTAACTTTGCCCGCACTAAAAGAATATACATTAATGGAGAATTTCAAAATTATCATAGTTGAAGACGTGCCTCTTGAACTAAAAGGCACCGAGGGTATTATTCGTAACGACATACCCGAAGCTGAAATCATTGGCACCGCCGATAGCGATGCCGCATATTGGAGACTGATAAAGCAGCAGTGTCCCGACCTCGTGTTGCTAGACCTCGGGTTAGGAGGCTCTACCACTGCCGGCGTTGAAATTTGCCGACATACCAAGGAGGCTTATCCTAAGGTTAAGGTGCTTATATTTACCGGCGAGATACTAAACGAAAAGCTATGGGTAGATGTGCTCGACGCAGGGGCAGACGGCATAATACTCAAGACCGGCGAACTGCTCACCAGAGCTGACGTGGCAAGTGTAATGGGCGGTAAGACTCTCGTGTTCAACGAACCTATACAGAAACGGATAGTAGAGGTGTTCAAGCACACCATCAGCCGTCAGACCGCCAAGCAAGAGGCACTGCTCGAATACGAGATTGACGAGTATGACGAGCGTTTCTTGCGCCATCTCGCCTTAGGCTACACCAAGGAACAGATTTCGTCGCTCAGAGGAATGCCTTTTGGAGTTAAGAGTCTCGAAAAGCGCCAGAATGAGCTGATACAGAAGCTGTTTTCTGACTCCAAGGGCGTCAACGCCACACGTCTCGTGGTGCGTGCCTTTGAACTCAACATTCTCGACATCGACAATCTGCATGCTGATGAAAGGTAATAGGGTGGCAGCATACCTCTGCCTGACGGCAGTGGCTATAGAAATGGTGTTTATCACCATAGCATGGATAACGAGCGCTATAGACCCGTTCGGTCCCGTCTCAAACCCCTTTTCATCAGAAAGCCTGAGATGGATGTTCCGCCACTCTCTCTCGTTAGTGACATCAAAATGGCTCATCGGCTTGCTTCTCGTGGCAATGACCTACGGCAGCATAACATGTAGCGGTATGGGGGCTACACTACGTTTGTTGTTAACATCGAAAGACAAGTATAGTACTTTACAATTCCGCGAGCGTATGGCCATGCGCTCGCTGTACTTTATGACGCTACTTTTCGTGACACTGCTCTCAGTCATCCCCTTCCTACCTGGCTCTCTTTTACTCAATAGCACGGGAAACCTTTTCCCATCACCCTTCAGCGAGGCGTTGTTTCCTCTTACGTGTCTATGGATGATATCCAGTTCTGTCGTGTTTGGCTTTATAAAAGGTACATACAACAATCTTGTTCAAGTGATAGATAGCTTGTCGCGCGGAATAAGCCGTTTTGCACCTATTATCGTATTGGCAATCGTCTCACTCCACTGCATCTATGTCATAAAGATGCTTATAAAATGATATTTCTTGTCTGTTCTTTTTGTTAAATGACAAAAAAGTGTTACTTTTGCACCCAAAAATAAAAAACAATGGAAAAAAGAACATTCAAGGCCGCATTGTTCGACCTCGACGGGGTGGTGTTTGACACTGAACCGCAATACACCATATTTTGGGGAAGTCAATGCCAGGAGTTCCATCCCGAACACCCTGGACTCGAGCACGAGATAAAGGGCCAGACTCTCGTACAGATTTTCGACCGCCACTTCGACGGAGAACTGGAAAAAATGCAGCCATTAATAGTGGAACGTCTCAATGAGTTTGAGAAAAACATGAACTTCGAGTTCATCAGAGGATTTGAAACGTTTATTAGGCAACTTCGCGACAAAGGGGTGAAGACCGCCGTTGTCACCAGTTCGAATATCGACAAGATGAACGCCGTATATAGTAAAGTCAAAGGCTTCAAGGACCTCTTCGACGCCATATTGACATCGGAGGATTTTGAGCGTAGCAAGCCCGACCCCGACTGTTATCAGAAAGCAGCACAACGCTTTGATGCAAAGGCTGATGAGTGTATTGTCTTTGAGGATAGCTTCAATGGTTTGAAGTCTGGTTGCGCGGCAAAGATGAAGGTTGTAGGACTCTCCACCACCAACAGCGCTGAGTCTATCAGCGAGTATGCCGACAAGGTGATAGCCGACTACAGCACATTTGACTATAATAATTGTATTGAAATAATAAATTCATAAGAAATTATGGCAGGATATTTAGCAAGCGACATGCGCAAAGTGACAACGCACCGCTTTATTGAAATGAAACAAAAAGGAGAGAAGATCTCCATGCTCACCTCCTACGACTATACCACAGCACAGATCGTGGATGGCTCAGGCATCGACGGCATCCTCGTAGGCGACTCCGCCTCAAACGTGATGGCAGGAAACACCACCACACTACCCATGACCGTTGACCAGATGATTTACCACGCACGCTCGGTGATGCGCGGAGTGAAACGTGCCCTCGTGGTGTGCGACATGCCTTTTGGCAGCTATCAGGTTGACGTGGTCGATGGCGTGAAAAATGCCGTACGCATAATGAAAGAAAGCGGATGTGACGCCTTGAAGTTGGAGGGTGGGGTTGAGATACTTGACACCATACGCCGCATTCTCGATGCCGGCATCCCAGTGATGGGGCATCTCGGACTTACTCCTCAGAGTATCAACAAGTTCGGCACCTATTCAGTGAGAGCAAAAGACGAGGTAGAGGCAGCTAAGCTCATGTCAGATGCCAAGGCCCTTGCAGATGCTGGTTGTTTCGCCGTGGTGCTTGAAAAGGTACCGGCAAAACTTGCTGCTGAAGTGTCTGAAGCCATCGACGTGCCCACCATAGGCATAGGAGCCGGCAACGGCACCGACGGACAGATACTCGTCATCGACGACATGTTAGGAAAGACACAAGGTTTCAGTCCACGCTTCCTACGAAGATATGCAGACCTCAACAACATCATGACTTCTGCTATCGGCAGATACGTGGAAGACGTAAAAAACTGCGACTTCCCCAACGAAAAAGAGTCATATTGACATTAATGCTAACAAAAAGCTGATCTGATGAACACACAGAATACACCCGTACATATAACTCTGTGGCACAAGGGATTCTGGCTACTGTTGTTAGCCAATCTCTTTCTCACCATGAGCATATATGCCTTGGTGCCAGTGTTACCTATATGGCTGATGACGTATGAACACTTCTCGCCTTTATACACTGGTATGTCGATGGGGGCATTCGCCTTTGGTATGTTCGGCTTCGGCTTTTTCTGCTCTTATCTCGTACAACGATTCAGGCGCAACGTAGTGTGTATCTATTCCATACTGCTCATGGCGTTGCTCATCACAGCGATATACTACATCGACGACCATCACATCACGATGATCGATGTGTGGATAATCATCTCACAACGATTCCTGCTCGGTGCCTCTTTTGGGCTTGCTCAAATGATATTGTCAAGCACGTTGATCGTTGACACCAGCGAGTCGTTCCAGCGTACAGAGGCCAACCACAGTACCTCATGGTTTGCGAGATTTGCCATATCACTCGGTCCATTGGCTGCCATAGTCATGAACCACCATTTTGGAGTGAGCGCAGTACTTATCATGTCGGCAGCCTTCTGCCTCATCTCAGTCATGCTCATAAGAATGGTTGACTTCCCCTTCCGTGCGCCAGACGAGCACCAGACAGTGTTCAGCCTCGACAGGTTTTTCCTGCCTCACGGTTTCACACTGTTTATCAACCTGCTGCTCATAACCATAGCCGTCGGACTGATACTGTCGATAGAATTGTCGTTCACCTTCTACGGAATGTTGATGGTGGGTTTTGTATTCTCGCTACTTGCACAGCGTTTTGTATTTGTCAATGCCGAACTGAAGAGCGAGGTGGTGACAGGACAGATATTACTAATAGGAGCATTGTTGCTGCTCATCACAAGGCATGCCGTAGTGGTAAACTACGCAGCACCAACGATGATAGGCACTGCCATGGGCATCATAGGCGCACGCTTCCTTCTGTTTTTCATAAAACTAAGCCGCCACTGCCAACGCGGCACGTCGCAGAGCACCTACATACTGTCGTGGGAGTCAGGCTTAGCCCTCGGCATAGGCATAGGATACGCCTTCTTTTACGGCAATCCACACATGACGCTGATGACATCCCTGACCCTTACGGTCATCTCTATGGCAATGTATATCCTATTCACCCACAACTGGTTTATAAGAAACAAAAACAGATAACATGAGCAGCACCATCACCCCATATTTAGCCGACACACTACGTCGCCTTGCCGACCAGTATGAAAAACCTGACTTCATCGTGGGCGACCCAAGCTGGTTTATGCACCAGGTGAGAGGCAGGGAAAACCAGGAGGTGACGGCATTCATCGCCCAAGCGGTGAGCTACGGAAGCAGAAAGCAGTTCATGCCCAAGATACAGCGACTGCTCGATGCCTCAGACGGCAACATGGCATCTTGGGTGGCTGAGGGGGCATTTATTGACATGATCCCACGCGACGACGGGTGTTTCTACCGACTATACAACAACCGTATGTTCAACTCCTTCCTCACAGCTCTACAGTCTATGTTGCGCAGCCATGGCTCCATAGGTGACTTTATACACAAGACGTCGCACGACGCTCTTTCAGCATGCGAGAGTCTGACGGGATATTTCCTCAACGAAGGCTCGGAAGGCATCATACCACGCAACACCAAGTCGTCGTGCAAACGACTGTGTATGTTTCTCAGATGGATGTCGCGCACAGAGTCTCCAGTAGATCTCGGGCTATGGAAGGACTTCATAGACCGACGCACTCTGATAATGCCAATGGACGTACATGTGATGCGACAGTCAAACGCGTTAGGATTGCTCAAGGCAGCCTCAGCAAGCATGACGACTGCAAGAAGACTCACCGACGCCATGTTAGAGGTGTTTCCCGACGACCCGCTGAAAGGCGACTTCGCCCTTTTTGGCCTTGGAATAGACGAGGCCAGTAGAGCAACAAAAGAATATATGTCCAATTAATACAACAGAAAAGCGAAATGTCAGCAATAGATATAATATTCCTCTCGGCTGCGTTAGCAATGGACTGTTTTGCAGTGTCGATAGTGAGCGGAGTGAGCTGCGGGAAATGGATGACGGGACTGATGATACGCATGGCTATCCTCTTCGGCGTCTTCCAGGCAGCCATGCCTCTCGCTGGTTGGCTCGGCATAAGCTTCTTTGCCAGTTATCTCGAAGCCGTTGACCACTGGATAGCCTTTGGCCTACTGGCATATCTCGGCGGAAGGATGATACGTGAGGCTGTGCTGAATCACAACAAAGACGACGACCATCACGCCATACCATCAGCACTCACCACACAGCTAATACTGGCCGTAGCCACAAGCATTGACGCACTTGCCGTAGGCATATCATTAGGCTGTATAGGCTATATACACCTCTCGCAACTCACCATTCCCCTTATGGCTATAGGTGCAGGCTCGTTCTTATTCAGCATCGCGGGCAATATGCTCGGAATACGTTTCGGTGCACCCATACGCCGCCGTATCAACCCAGAACTACTTGGTGGAATAATACTCGTATTCATCGGAATAAAGGTTCTCTTATCGCATCTAATCATCAACTAATTTAAATAATCGTAAAAATGAAAGCTATCAGTACAAACAATGCGCCTGCAGCTATAGGACCATACAGCCAGGCCATCGAAGCAAACGGATTTATCTATTGTTCAGGCCAGCTGCCTATCGACCCAGCTACGGGAGCATTCCCTGAGGGTGGAATAAAAGAGCAGACACGCCAGTCAATACTCAACGCACAGGCTATCCTCAAAGAGGCTGGAGCCGACCTCTGTAACGTGGTGAAAACAACTGTATTACTCGCCGACATAGCCGACTTTGCGGCAATGAACGAGGTATATGCCAGCTTCTTCAACGCACCTTATCCCGGCCGCTCGGCATTTGCCGTTCGCGACCTTCCAAAGGGAGCTCTCGTGGAAATAGAAATGATCGCAGCAAAATAAGCAATGACAAAAGACAGTGTTATTGTCGTCAGTGGGGGGATGGACAGCATCACCCTGCTGTACGACCGCAAAGACTATATAGCCCTCGCTGTAACGTTCGACTACGGCAGCAACCACAATGCACGCGAAATACCATTCGCCCGTCTTCACTGCGAGCGTCTCGGCATCCCGCATATCGTCATCCCTCTAGATTTCATGCATAACTATTTCAAAAGTTCGCTACTGGAAGGAGCCGATGCCATACCTGACGGACACTATGCCGAAGAAAACATGAAATCGACCGTAGTGCCATTCCGAAATGGTATCATGCTGTCGATAGCCGTGGGATTGGCTGAAAGTAAGGGACTGAAACGGGTCCTCATTGCCAACCATGGAGGCGACCACACCATTTATCCTGATTGCCGACCAGAGTTTATAGACGCCATGGACAAAGCCGCCAAGGCAGGTACATATATCGACGTCGCCATAGACGCACCATACACCAACATCACCAAGGCAGACATTGCCCGACGCGGCAAAGCCTTAGGCATAAACTACGACGAGACATGGTCGTGCTATAAGGGCGGAGAAACGCCCTGCGGCACCTGCGGCACCTGCGTTGAACGCAAAGAGGCACTTAGAGAAGCTGGAATAATAACAAAATAGAAGAAAATATAAGAATTTGTTTGGTATTTTTATAGAAAAGCATTATCTTTGCAGCAAACTTAACAAAAACTGAAATTTTTTCTATGAAACAACTCTTCGTACCTGGCCGTTTGTGTCTTTTCGGCGAACATTCGGATTGGGCAGGACATTACCGAACGATGAATGCCGATATCGTGGCTGGAGCCGCCATTGTGACAGGCATCGAACAAGGCATATATGCAGAGATAGAGAAATCGCCGGTCTTCAAACTGACAAGCGACGCTCCTGAGATGGAAGGGCTGTGGCACGACTTCTCCTGCCGGATGCAAGAGCAAGACCTAAAGCATGTGGCACGATCGGGATCCTTCTTCTGTTATTGTGCTGGAGTGGCTTCATATATGCTTGAATGGTACAACGTCGGAGGCGTACATATCCATATCAAGAAGATGACGCTACCTATAAAAAGTGGTCTGTCAAGCTCAGCTGCCATCTGCGTACTCGTGGCACGCGCGTTCAACATCCTGTATAAACTCAACCTTAACACTCTCGGCGAAATGAACATCGCCTACCTGGGCGAACTGCGGACACAGTCCCGTTGCGGACGTCTCGACCAGGCTTGCGCCTTCGGCGTAAAACCAAGTCTCATGACTTTCGACGGCGACGAGATAGACGTGAAGGCACTCAACATAAAGAAACATCTCTACTGGGTGTTTGCCGACCTCTGTGCCGACAAAAACACCATACAGATTCTAAGCGACCTGAACAGGGCATATCCCTTCGCATCAAACGATAAGGAAAAACGCGAGCAAGCCGCCTTGGGCGAGAAAAACAGAGAAATCGTTGACAGGGCTGTGAGATATATGGCCGACGGCAATGTAGAAGCTCTTGGAAAGTTAATGACCGAGGCCGAACGGCTGTTCAACGAAGAGATTGCACCAATGTCGAAAGCGCTGACAGCGCCGAAACTAAGATATGTCCTTACAGACCCGAATATCCAACATCTCATATATGGCGGAAAAGGTGTCGGCTCTCATGGCGACGGCTCGGTGCAATTCCTGGCACGCGATGAAGCATCACAACAGGAGCTGGTTGACTACCTTAACAGCAACGGCATGATGGCATACAAGCTCACCATCTGTCCCGTTCATACCGTACACAAGGCGATAGTGCCAGTGGCAGGCTTCGGCACAAGGCTCTATCCAGCCACACGTTGTATGAAAAAGGATTTCTTCCCCATACCTTGCAAGGACGGAATGATAAAGCCCGTGATACTCGTCATCCTTGAAGAACTGGTAGAAAGCGGTATCGACGAGATATGCCTCGTGCTCGGTTCGGAGGAAGAACGCGAGATGTATCGCGCATATTTCGAGACACCTCTGCCCGCTGACCATCAGTCGAAACTTAGCCAGCATAACCTTGAATACGAAAACACGATACTTAATATCGGCAAACGCCTGAGATATGTGATACAGAACGAGAAACGGGGTTTCGGACATGCTGTTTATCAGACACGCGACTTTGCTGGTAACGAACCCGTACTGCTCATGCTTGGCGACACCATTTACCGCAGCGATACAAGCAAGACGTGCGCACTTCAACTGATTGAGAATTACGAACGTCACAACAAACTGACACTTGCCATTCATTCAATACCCCTGGCAGAGGTGAGCCGTTACGGCATGCTTTGCGGCGTATGGGAAGACAAAAGCCGCACGATAATGAACGTGTCGGAAATGGCTGAGAAACCTACCGTAGGATATGCTGAGGAATTTCTTGGAGTGGAAAACGAGAGTGGCGAGAAAGAATACTATTCCGTATTCGGACAATACATCCTGACGCCAGAGGTCTATGAACAGCTTGCAGCCGACATCCTTGAGGCTTATGAAAACAAAGATGACGGACGAGAGATTGAACTTACCACGGCACTGGAAACCGTGAGGAAAAACTATGGCATGGTTGGAGTGAAGATTGACGGACAGATGTTTGACATGGGCAACCCTGAAGCACTGAAAAACGTCTATAGAAATTTCTAAAATTGAAAGAATAGAATTTTGAAATATTGGAAAATAGAAAGATAAAAAGGAGTTAAGCTGTAAGTGGCTTAACTCCTTTTCTGTATTGTTAGAACTTCACCTTAATATCCATACCAGCCTGTACGGGCAATCCTCGCTGTGCAAACGAGCGGCGTACGCCATCCACGGCACTGTTTACAAGGAACGTGTTATATCCCGTGTCTGTGAGGTTGCGTCCCCAGAGGTCCACTCCGAGAGCACCAAAATCGAAGGTGAGGTGAGCACCTGCCACGGCATAGAAGTCCTGACGATAGTCGTTAGCCACATCCCAATACGTAGGACCATTGCCCACTACATTCGCTCCAACGACAATATTCTTGAGAATAGTCCGCTGCGAGATAGGGAAACGGTAGTCTGCCGATACGCTCATGGTATGTGCAGGCACGAAAGGCACCTTCTTTCCACGATAATCTACATCTACGGTTTGTGACTTGCCGTCAGCACCTACGATGGTGGTCTGGTCTGAATAGTTGCGGAACGAGGAGTTGGTATATCCATAGATGGCGTTCCACGACAGACGGTCGTCAAAGGCGCTACCCCTTAATGTCACGTCAACACCGCAACTTGCGCTGCGTCCGGCATTGACCATCATCCGTCCATAGCCATAGTTACCCGCCATCACCGAGAGCTGCTGGTTTTGTATCCTCATATAGAATACCGACACATCGGCATGCACACGCTTGCCAAAAAGATTAAGATGGGTTCCAGCCTCGTAGCTCCAGCTCTCCTCTGGCTTATATGATATGGTGTTGTTGATATTCTCATAGTCTTTCTCATCGTGAGTCACATTGAGGTCTCCCTGCATGAGCGCAGCCATGCCCTTTGCCATATTGCGCTGTTCGGTCTGGAAGATGTCGGAAAACATCTGCAGGTTATATCCACCGGCACGGAATCCCTTGCTGACGACAGCATACACGTTGTCAGCCTCATTAAACTTCCATGTCAGGGCAAATTTTGGCAACAGCTGCTGGTAACCTTCATCTGCAGAACCGACGAGAGCCGAGACATATCGGCTGTCGAACTTCATGGGGCGACCCATCATCTGAGCATCGCAAGCAAGACGGAACTGCGCACGAGTGTCGTAGTCAATCTTCACGTGCTGGTAGTCGTAGCGCAAGCCAAGAGTGAGACGAAGGTGTCTTGTGATGTCTATGTTCGACTCATGGAAGACTCCGATATTCTGCGACGGAGTGTGGAACAGGCCTGGAACGCTATTCTCGTTGAGGGTCATCAGCGAAGCCACACTCTGAGGCATACCGAGATAAGAGAGTATGGACTTGTTCATGTCGTCGCCAAAGAATACCGGACCATCGGTGCGCAGCCATTTCTGACTGAAGAAAACACCCGTAGCATGCCGCCATGAGCTATTGTCAGCAGAACGGAGTGCAAACTCCTGCGTCAGTGAGTTCATCTTCTGCTTCTGCATCAGACGCATATAGTCTGCCGGGAGGTAGTCCTGGTCCATATTCATCTCATCGTCAACAAACTGATGACTGGTGACCGAACTGAGCATCAGTCGAGGCATGCGGTAAGTGATATTTAGACCAGTGGTTACCATATTCCTGCGATATGAGTTTAGGATGGTCGTAGCTGGATCGCCAATTACATTTGCCTCGCCATCGTATTCAGCATATGGGAAACCGTCTTGGTTCACATACTGGTAATCAGTAGTGAGATCAAGGGTAAGACTGTCTGATGGAAGCCAGACGAGTCTTATCTTTCCACCTGCCTCATTGCTTACATCGGCACGGCTATCCAAATTGGAATTATGGAAGAAGCCGTTCTGGCCATTATAGAACACGGCTGTAGAGAATGCGAAACGCTCGGATGGACGATGGTAATGCGCAACCTCAATATTACGCGTCAGACCCGTGCCTACACCCAAACGTAAGTCTGTGCCTTGGTAATTTAGCGGATTCTTAGAATACATGCGGATAATACCTCCTTCGGCATTAAGGCCATAAAGCGAACCCTGAGGTCCACGCAACACGCCGATGCGGTCGGTCTGATAAAAATATCGGTTGAACGAACTCTTGTCAACCAATGGGATATTGTCATAATAAAGACCAATGGCTGAAGCTCCCGTGCGCGACCCTATACCCCTTATATATATAGAAGAGGTGAGGCGCGAACCATACTTCGGAATCACAAGGGTAGGGACGTACGACGTGAGCTGACTCATCTCTCGTATGTTAAACCGCGACAGTTCACAGTCAGAGAAGACAGTACTGCTCAACGGCTGCTGCCTGAGAAGAGCCGACTCCTTTGGTTGGGAAACGACGACGAGTTCATCGAGATCGACCACACGCGAGGTGTCTATACGTGCCTCTGCCAAACTGGTATAGTCAACTTTACAGTTTGCGCCGGCAGCGACGGGCAGGGCAACGAGAGCCGCCAGCAAAATGATATGTCTTTTTGTTTTCATTATGAGTGTTTTGTAATTCGAGTGCAAAGGTATTGCTATTTTCTGTTCCTCACAATCCCTATTTATATGGATTTTTTGGTAAATATTCAGACAAAACATAAAAAAAAGGACAAAACTCTTGTTTATAACAATAAATAATGGTATTTTTGCAGAAGATAGCACCAATATAACCCAAATATTATGGACAAGGAACTGGCAAGACAACGCATTGGACGATACCGTGGACTAAAAAGAATGCTCGACAGGGTGATAATGAACCAGCTGTTGACGCGTCCACGATGGTATATCAGACTCTTAATGCCTCTTTACCAAAAACGAGCATGGTCGGCAAAAATTTACCGAAGTGTGCGTATGGACACTCCACCTTACCGGCGTTTCGTCATCGGGAAGAAGAGTGTCGTCGAGTCGTATGCCTGCATAAACAATGCTGTAGGCGACGTTGTCATTGGCGACCATTCACGTATTGGTCTGCATTGTACTGTGATAGGTCCTGTACGCATTGGCTCGCATGTAAACCTGGCACAAGGCATCACCGTGAGTGCCCTAAACCACAACTTCAACGACACAGATAAAACTATTGACAGCCAAGGAGTAAGTACCAATGAAGTAGTTATAGAAGATGACGTATGGATTGGTGCAAACGCTGTCATACTGCCAGGCGTCACCATAGGCAATCACTCGGTGATTGCGGCGGGAGCTGTAGTCACAAAAAGTATTCCGCCTCACTCCCTTGCAGCAGGAGTGCCGGCTATTGTAAAACGAACGATATGACATTAATGACATGAAAATAGGTATAGAAGCACAACGCATCTTCCGTCGCAACAAACATGGCATGGACTATGTAGTGTTGGAAGAGATAAAGCAACTCCAGAAAATAGATTCCCGCAACGAGTATTTCGTCTTTGTCAAACCCGGCCCCGACCATTGTCTGCAAAGCACCTTCAACTGCCATATCATCACATTGAAGTGCCCCAGCTATCCTTTATGGGAACAGTATGCCCTTCCAAAAGCGGCACGTGAATGTGGTGTGGAGCTACTGCATTGCACCAGCAATACTGCCCCTATATGGTGCAATATCCCGTTAATTCTCACCCTGCACGACATCATCTTCCTTGAGCCACGCGACAAGAGAAATAATTCTCTATATCAGAACCTCGGATGGTTATACCGCCGTCTTGTAGTGCCGAGGATAATAAGCAAGTGCAAGACCATCATCACCGTGTCAGCATTCGAAAAAGACAACATACAAAAGAAGCTCAACCTCCCCGACCAACAAGTGACAATGATATACAACGGCTACAACGAATGGTTCAGGAAGGTAGAAGACCACGATTACGTGGTATCAAAATATATCGACTATCCTGACTACTTCTTCTTCCTCGGCAATACCGACCCGAAG
The DNA here is from genome assembly GCF_002251245.1 of Prevotella sp. P5-92. Taxonomy (GTDB): domain Bacteria; phylum Bacteroidota; class Bacteroidia; order Bacteroidales; family Bacteroidaceae; genus Prevotella. The sequence continues at coordinate 38,685 of NZ_NPJG01000082.1, read as the reverse complement.
AAAAACTCTGAACGTACCATAAAGGCATATGCACGGTATCTTGAACAGAGCCAGGTGAAACGACCGTTGCTGGTGGCCGACCTGAAAAGAGACGAGATAGACGATATCCTCGAGCGAAATGGCATGGCAGGTATCCGCGATAAGATTGTCATCTCGGGATATATCAGAAACCAAGACCTGCCATTTATATACAGCAAAGCTTTCGCTTTCCTCTACACTTCGCTGCGCGAGAGTTTCGGCATACCACTGCTCGAAGGTATGGCATCAGGCACCGCTGTCATCACGAGCAACACATCGTCGATGCCAGAGATTGCAGGTGCCGATGCTGCACTTGTCAATCCAGAGGACATCGACGACATGGCCAGCATGATGCTAAAGATGGAACGCGAACCGCAGTTCCGTGCCGACATCATCGAAAAAGGACTGAAGAGAGTGAAGATGTTCTCTTGGAGAAAAACAGCTGAACAGCTCCTCGACGTGTACAACTCACTATAAAAGATTTGCCACAGACGTTACGTTTTGGCAATATCTGTGGCAAACCCATTCATTTTCCGCACATCTTCTTATACGGACAATTCTCACAACGTTTCGGGTCTTCTGTAGGCTTAAACGTCAGAGTGGGGTCGAACATCTCTGCAAGAAGATTCGAAAGTCCTTTCCGGAAATCTACCTCAATATCTTTCACGTCAGCAATAGGCTTCTTATCAAGCAAGAGTATCGGATTGGTGTTGGCGTGTTGGATGAACAATAATGCCGGCGAAACGGGGAGGTCTTTGTCGTTCAACTGCCTCGAATGACGCACAATATTTGAATAGATGATGGTCTGCATATAGTAGTCGCTGTGGGACGATATCTTCATCGGTTCGAAGATTTCCCCAACGTCTTTCAGACTGGCATTCATCTTTGAACTGCCTGTCTTGTAATCCACCACTCGTATCCGTCGATAACCATTCTTATCTGTCAACTCATCAAGACGGTCAATATCACCACCTATGGTGGATTGGAATTTCTGCCCTGTATCACCCATCCTCACTTCTATAGATTCTTTCACAGTCATCTCCAGAGACTTTATCTTTATAGGGGCCATATCCCTATCGATCCTCAGCAGTTGTTCTATATAACTCACTATAACGCGGATATTGATGAGTTCAAGACCATTGTATTCGGGACGATACTGATGGTTTTTCACATTATATACCACTTCGTCAAACATCTTCTGTACAATGCCGAGAATATAGTTCTTAGACTTCAGCACTTCATCGAACGCCTGCTGACTCAGAACATTTCCATTATTTAACATTCGTTTGTATATCTCCTCAGCCGAGTGGTGGAAGACATTTCCAAATGCTACATTGTCTATCGTCTCTTCTTCTTTGTCCTTTATGTCGCGCAATCCTAGGACGTATGTATAGTAGTACCTAAGCTGGCAACGACAGTAGGTGGCTATCGATGTCGGGGTCAACAACGGACGTTTTGATTTCGGGTTATAATGAATGTCAAACCTTTTGCGAAGAATATCCATCACCTTAGCATTCTTCTCTATTTCGGCAGGTTTTCTCTTCATGCTCACAGTTCCTGATACAATTGTCTTACGACAGATGCAGTGATTGCTCTCGATGAGCATCTGTAGCATGAAACGGCTCATCTCTCCCGTAGAGGTAAGGTCAGCCGTAGAGTTATAAACGATGGTTATATCCTCTGCACGTTGCATCAATCGATAGAAATAATAGGCATAAATAGCCACCTTGTTGTCTATAGTGGTGAGTCCGTTTGCCTTGCGTATGCTATAAGGTATAAAAGATGTGTCGTTGACACCCTTGGGCATATTACCTTCGTTGCATGACAGCAACAAGAGATGCTTAAAGTCAAGGTTACGTGTCTCTAACACACCCATATACTGTATGCCTTCTGCCGGCTCTCCATGAAATGGTATGCTGGACGTCTGAATAATCTGAGAAAGAAGACGCTGCATGGTTTTCACATCGACAGTAAGGTCGCCTGAATTGACAAGGCCAAGGAGACGATTGACAATGGTAAACACACGGAAAAGAGACTCATGGAAAAAGCTGTCGTCTGTCTCTTTGGCATTGGAAGCCACTATACACAAAATGTCTGAAAGCCAGCGTAGCAGCGATGCTGAGGAGGGTAGGGTGTTATCTGCTGGGATGGTGAAGAGCGTGCGTGTCCCCTCGTCTCTTGAAAGCACATCAGGCCTAACGAAGTATTGTCTATTCTCTCCGTTTATCTCTTCAAGCAATTCTTTTGAATTTGCAGTTATATAGCTGATATACGGATGTTTAAGCAGTCTATTAACATAACGCAGTTTGAAACTGGCATTCGACTTCCTAAGGCCTTCGTTACGCAGTGATATGATCATGGTGAGTAGCGAACAAAAAGGCGACTGAGCCAAGGGATATCCTGTGGTGATATTCACTTTCTCCGCCTTGTCCGGTATGTTATGCACTATAGCCTGTAGCAGTTGTTCGTTGCATAGTACAATAGCTGTTTCACGTCCTCCGTCGAGCCTATTGTCTTGTTCCAACCACTGTCGGGAATATGAAGCCTGAACATTTTCTGTAGGTGCTGAGATATAGGTAATTTTCTTTGGCTTATTAAAGTTACCATAGATATAGTCATTGTCAGAATCGAGAGCATTAGGATATTCACTGAGATACTTTGATATGTAATGTCCGGCTTCGTTCTGGATGCCATTGATAGACATATAGTATTTATCGAAATCCCAATAGAACACGGCTCGGCCTTCCTTTTTCAGACGTGAGAACACACGTTGCTCCACTGTCTGCAACAAGTTGAATCCCACGAAGATATATCGCTCATATCCAAAGTCTATATCATCATTGGATGCCACCTCACGGTATAAAGCACCTTCATATGCCTCATTATTGTCTGCTAACCTTTGGTTGAAACGGAGGTAAATGTCATGAAAATGCTGCCATAATGACAGGAAGCGCTTCTTCAGCTCACTCTGCTTGTCGTCTGAAAAATTGGTAAAGAAATGTTTCAGCATCTCCTTCTGTTCGGTTGTAAGATACGTAATATCGTCCAGTTCGTGAATATCTCTCACGTTTTTGAACACAAGCGATGCGTCAGCCATATTCTTGTCAATATCGTCGAAGTCGGCCAGCATAATCTGTCCCCAGGAGTAGAAATGGTCGAGCGACTCTGTCATGCCTGTCACCTCCACAAATGTCTTATGAAGATCGCAAACAAGTTTTATTGGGTCTGCAACTACCTTATCAGAATGTTTGCGAAACAGTTCACTGATAGTAAGATAAGCCGGGCTCCACATCGGTCCGTTGACAGCCTTCGCAAGATATTCGTTAAAGAACAGGCGTGCCCGCTTGTTGGGGAAGATGACGGCTGTGTGCGCCAGATTGCTGCCATACTTCCTAATGATATCTTCTGCTACATATTCCAAAAATGTCTTCATGCCTTTACTTCTACAATATTGTTCATAAATACATACCATACATATCCCTTCACGTCGTAATGTCCCATCTCCTTCATGGTTTTCATATAGCCTTGAACCTGGTTGACATGTTCGTCATGAGGATTGCCAAACTTAAAGTCGATAACGGTCATTGTCTTTCCGTCATTCACCACACGGTCAGGACGACACTCGACGACCTTCTTTTCGTCTTTGTCATATTGTAATATTGTACATTCATTATAGAGCGTGAGTCCTGGTGCAAACCATTGACTTACCACTGGGTGGTTCAGTCGCTTGTGGAGCATATTCCTTACCGACTTTTTTGTCATCGTGACATTGTCGAAGATTCCCTCGTTATCAAGAGTGTTAAGGACATGGTCAATGTCGTCTTTTGTCTTTATCTTCGAGAAGACATAGTGCAACACATTGCCAGACTTGATATAGCCCGCCTGTTCGCTCTCTCCCTCGATAAACTCACGGCTTTTATTGCTCTGTTTGAATACAACATTACTATCATGACAATCAAAAGTTACCCTTACTGGTGATGACTTTGCAAGCATCACGTTCTTAGATTCTGCCTTTTCCTTATTGCAAATATCGAGTTGTCCGTATTTAAAAATGAGCTTCGCTTCCTTATCATCCACACCTTCTATATTAGAACCTGAGAGTTTTTGTAATACTATTGGAAGACACTCCTCCAACAAGTACGAACGTCTTGACTTTGAAGCTCTTGTGCCTATGACAAAGAGGCTGCGTCCAGCACGTGTGAAAGCCACATACAGAAGGTTGAGATTATCCACGGTGTTCTGTAAGTTTTCCTTGTGGTAATCGGTTTCATATCTGGTACCTCCAAGAGCCTTACTGCTATAGTCGATTGGTACGATAGGAAGGGAATAATCCTGAATAGGCTCAGGCTTACACCATATCATGCTGCCTGCTTTAGGCTCCAAATCCCAGTCGCAGAAGGGTATAATGACATGTTCATACTCCAGTCCCTTGCTCTTGTGTATCGAGAGTATTCTCACTCCATTTGCCTCGTCGCTACGTATGTTCTTCTTTGCTACCGACTCGTACCAATGATTTACAAAGGCATCGATGTCGCTGGTGGTATCGGTAGAGAACTTGGTGAGTTGGTCGAAGAATGCGCATATATACGCCGTCTGTCCCTCAATATCATTCACCTTGAAGATGTTGCAAAGTCTCTGAGCCAGGTCGAACAATGGCATGAGCAACAAGTCCTGACGATGTTCGGTAAACTCAGACGGCAACCAATCTTCCTCTGCTGTGTTGAGAAATATGTCGTTCATGTCGGCATCTTTCTTCATGACCATCGTCTGATACATCATCACCAACGAGTAACGTGTGAGGATATCGTCGGGATGTGTCAGCAAGTGGAGTGCATCGACGATGATACACACCGCCGTTGACGACTGCAGTCTGAACGCCTCATCAGAAACCACTTGTATGTCGGGACACTCCTGTGCAAGATAGTCAGCAATGAGCGGTATCGACGCATTGGTTCGCACGAGGATGGCTATATCGCTCTGTTTGGCGCCAGCCTCAATGAGTGTCTTGAGTGTGTCGCTTACCATCTTCAGTGTCTCTTGCTGACTGTCTTCTTTTGGCAACAAGGTTATCTCAACCAGTCCTTTCTTGTCTATGCCTCTACGACGTCGCTGCACCACATCAGAATAGCCACGTCTGAGTTGATCGGCATCATCAGGCAGAATCAATTTGTGATTATCATATTCAATGGTCTTTGCCTCCTTGAAAAACACATTATTGAAGTTGATGATCACTGCCTGTGAACGGTAGTTGGTCTTCAGTGGCATCACTTCCACCATCTTCGAGGCATTTCGGAAATTTCCCTCAATATCGTTCAGCAAGCGCCAGTCGCCTGAACGCCAACGATAGATGCTCTGCTTGACATCACCCACGATGAGGTTATGACTGCCCTTATGGCTCATACATTCTTTAAGCAGCACGTTGAAGTTATTCCACTGCACCACGCTGGTGTCCTGAAACTCGTCTATCATGATGTGTTCAAGTCTAGAGCCAATCTTCTCGAAGATGAATGGCGAGTCGCTGTTGTCGATGAGTGAGCGTAGCAGATGTTGTGTGTCTGACAGCAGGAATTGCCCTGCTTCCTCATTCATAGTCCTTACTGTTTTTTCAATAGCATCGAGGAGGCGGAGCTGGTAGAGATGTCGTAACGTGAGCTGTGCAGTCTGATATGTTTTCCATTCATTCGCCATATTGTTTACGACTTGTTCAAGCAGAGGGTTGAGATCGCTGCTTACAAGTGCTTTAATCTCATCGGCTCTTTTATGTTTATTCGTAACCCAATTGTCAGGATTACCCACGGCACTTATCTGTCGGCCTTTGATTTCTGAGGGTGGGATAGGGCCGTTTTTTATTTTCTCGAACAATCCTACCACTCCAGATTTTTTATATAAGAAATCATCGACAGTCAGATTTGCGTCACCAATGGTCTTATAGAAAGACGCTGATATTTTTTTCACCCTGTTTACGGCTTCGTCACGTTCTTTTTTCAAGTGCCGTATGTAGGCTTTATATGCGTCAATATCGCCTATGGCATCCGACAGTTCCTTATGGTTATCCTTATAGAAGTCCTTGAAGATGGTGAGTCCAAACTTTTTTATCTGACCTATCACGTTCCAACTCTTGTCGTCTTGCATCGCATCACGTATATATGCCATGATCCAATCCATGATGTCTTTGTTTGGCGTCAGTTCTTCTATCATCTTGTCAACGGCACGTTCTTCCACCTCGTCGTCGTTGAGTTCTATCCTTAGGTTTGGCGTGAGATCGAGTTCATGTGCAAGATTACGCAACACACTCTGGAAGAAGCTGTCGATGGTCTCTATACGGAAGAAACTGTAGTTATGAATCAATAGTTTCAGGGCTGTGTTAACTCTTCCTCTGAGGAACTCCACACTACAATTGAGTTCAGCGCAGATCTTTTTTGTGTATTGATCCGAATCAGGATACTGATTCCAGATGCCGTAGAGTTGGCTGAGTATTCTCATCTTCATCTCTTCCGTAGCCTTGTTGGTGAAGGTCACTGCGAGAATATTGCGGTACTGCTGCGGATTCTCCACGAGCAGTTTTATATATTCCACGGCAAGGGTAAAGGTCTTTCCGCTTCCTGCACTTGCCTTATAGACTGTCAATGGTTTTGTCATATATGTCAGTTTAATTATTTGTTTGTTACCACTTTCTAAATAATTCGAAGGTAAACTTCGTTCCAAACCTCTCAAACGAGTTTCCAAGGAAACTGGAGAAGAATGCCAAGGATACAAAGCGGGTGGAGAACCCATATCCAAATTCAAAATATGGACGTGTCTTCTCCAGCTGCACAAAGCTGAAATAGAGGCGTTCAGATTCGATGATGCGTCCAGCGATAGGCAGACATGTCATCATCAACAAGGGAGAGTCATACGACAGGTTTGTACGCAGATAATAGTTAGATGCGTTATACCACTGGCTGTTGAGCAATTGGAATTCGCCTGTCCACTCGTCGTCCCATCCGCCTGGCAGGTAGTCTTCATGGAAATTGAGGTAATCGACGAAATATGTTGTTGACTTGTTGGTATAGAATCCTGCTCCCACTCGTGCATTGAAGCGTTTCAGCGAGCTATAGCGGCGTCGGTATGAGCAGTCAATCTCCCATCGTTCATATTCCATGTTCGACTCTATCACATTGTCGATACATCTCTCATAGTTTACCGACATCACTGGCCATGATGGGGAAGGCTGGTATTTCAATGTCAACGACGGGGCAAAGCCTTTATATGCCGTAGGTTGCCCTGTGAGTATCATGGCTTCTTTGTTTACGGCAGTTCGGTTGTGATATGTTAATGCGGGCATCACTTCAAATTGGTCTGTGACCGCTATATTGCATCTCAATTCATATCGGTTGTCGTTGAAATAGTGTAGTCCGAGTTGAGAGAAGTCCAGAGTGTCGCGGTGTTCCTCTTTCAGTACATCAAGTACCGACGAGTTTGTAATCCTATTGCCGTTTCCCACCTGTAATTCCAACCATCCGTTGCGTTTGGGATTAAAGTCGAAGTGGAGGCAGTTGTCGAAATAGAATTGTTTAATCTTGAAATTATAACCTATACGTGCGTCGAAAGAGAGCTTTCGTTTTTCGTTAAACTTGTATTGAGCCCATAGTTTCATCTTGTAGGCTAATCCACGGCTGTTGCTGTAGCTGAGATACTGAGGATTGATGATGGGCGAGAGTTTAAAATACCCGTTTTCGTTTTCTCCACGTATGCTACTCAGCATATTGTCTTCAAGCAGGTCCCACGCTATCTTTCCAAAGTTGTTTTTCTTCTTTTCAGCCACCGTTAGTGTATCTTTTGCCTCTTCTTCCTTAATGGTAATGTCCTCGGTGATTACCTTTCCGAAGAAATCCTTATATACCTCAATCTCGGCAGAATCGAGTGGCACGGGACGCACCATATTGAGCATTCGCATGTCGGCACTCGACTCGATGGAGTCGGGCAGTGCCACATCACAACCGTAGATTGTCGTAAATGAGGATTGAATATCATTTCCAAGAAACTTGAACCGTGTATTGATGACACATTCCTTTGGTACCGACGAACGTTTCTTCGCTTCTTCTTGGCTGAAGTGTGTCTCGATATCAAAATGCAACATGTCGAACTCTCCTTGAAGCCTGGCAAAAGAGACACGTCCAGTGGCTGTTTCCACCATAGCGAACCCTTTCACGAGTTGTGTATTGTTGCTTCGCGGCTTAAATGTGACAAGATGGCATTCCTCGCTCACCTCGCTTATGGTATATCTGTAGTATATAGTGTTGTTCCGGTTGAAAGGCGAGAGTACGTGTCCGTCAAATATCGCCACTCCATATATGTTTGGCACTGTGTATGATCTGAGCACAGTGAGGATCGACGAGCGATGTGGCACCGTACTTACATAGATCTGTTTCTTGTCTGTAAAGTGTGTGAGACTGTCGAACCTTATCTTTCCATAAGATTCCAAGATGTATTGTCTGTCGCCATAAGCTATATGGAACAACGATGGCACGCACATCATCGTAAAGTTTCGTCTTCGAGTATCAATATAAAGTTTCTTATATACGTTTGTGGTTGAGTCTATGATGCCACAACCAGAAATACGCTGGAAAGAAAACAAACGTTCGAGTATTAGGGAGTCAGTCACCTGCCGCCCTTTAACAATATTGGGCATGCCAAAGAGCATGCCCAATATTACCGTTGTTCTTATGATAGTTTTGTATATCAAGCAACTCCTGTTAGCCAAGATATTTCATAAGGATCTTGGCATTGCCGCTGTCGCGCAACTTCGCGATGCTCTTTTCGCGAATCTGACGCACACGCTCTCGGGTAAGTCCAAGACGATCGCCAATCTCCTCAAGTCCCTTTTCTGGACCTCCGATGCCGAAGCACTCGCGGATAATGGTTATCTCACGGTCTTTAAGCACTTTATTAAGTACATTCTCAAGCTCAAGAGCCATCGACTCATGATCAACATGTCGGTCTGTACGGCTGTCATCACCACTTGCCATCACGTCGAGCATACAGTTGTCCTCACCATCCTGGAATGGCGCATCAATAGAGACGTGATGACCATCGGCCATAAGGCTCTGTCCGATCTTTTCCTCATCGAGATTAGTTGCTTCGCTGAGCTCTGATACTGACGGATGACGCTGGTTCTCCTGTTCAAACTTATTAATCTCGTGGTTGATCTTGCTGAGCGAACCCACCTGGTTCAGTGGCAGACGTACTATACGGCTCTGTTCCGCAATAGCCTGGAGTATGCTCTGTCTGATCCACCATACAGCATATGAGATGAATTTAAATCCTCTTGTTTCGTCAAATTTCTGTGCAGCCTTAATAAGGCCAATGTTACCCTCATCAATCAAGTCAGTAAGAGTAAGTCCCTGATGCTGATACTGCTTCGCTACGGATACAACGAAACGCAAGTTGGCTGTAACAAGCTTATCCTTGGCGCGCTCGCCCTCTGGACCACCTTTCCTTATCTTCTGAGCCAGTTCAATCTCCTCATCAATGGAAATCAATGGTGCGCGACCTATTTCGACAAGATACTTGTCCAAAGCCTCACTTGAACGATTCGTAATACTCTTCTGAATTTTTAATTGTCTCATGCTTAATTTCCTCTATTATATTCTAAGTATCTGATATTCAAACAACTATGCGCATTTTGCATAAATCGCTTGCAAAGTTACAAAAAATACGGCAAACTTCATTGTTTTTTTCAATTTTTATTCTTAAAAAATCATAAATGAATTATTGTCGTATATATGAAAATACCACTAAAAACAGAGAGACATGCAAGTAAAAACACTTGCATGTCTCTTTGTGGGTGCTGATGGATTCGAACCACCGAAGTCGAAAGACAGCAGATTTACAGTCTGCCCCATTTGGCCACTCTGGAAAACACCCGTTTCCGTTTATCTTAGTGGGCGCTGAGGGATTCGAACCCCCGACCCTCTGCTTGTAAGGCAGATGCTCTAAACCAGCTGAGCTAAGCGCCCTCCTCTCATTTGCGGGTGCAAAGGTACGGACTTTTTTTCATTCCACCAAATATTTGAGCGTTTATTTTCATTATTTATCAAAAAAAACGCCTTTTTATATTATATAATGTGTAATTATTGTTTCTCAAGCCAATAATCAATCAGTTTTCGTGCTATTGAGAGCTTCTCAGGTATGGTGGGAAGATTGTCTTTTGTAAACCAAGCTCCCGCTGCCAATTCTTCTTGCTGCAGTTTGATCTCGCCACTAACATAGTCTGCTTCAAAACCCACCATGAGCCCACAAGGGTACGGCCATGGTTGACTACCGAAATAACGGATATTGTCTATCGTCAGTCCAGTTTCTTCCATTACCTCTCGATGCACAGCCTCTTCGAGTGTCTCTCCAGTCTCCACGAATCCTGCAACGAGTCCGAAGAAATTGCTTCGGAAGTTCTTTGCATGTACGAGAAGTACCTCATCGCCTCGGTGCACAAGTACGATAATGGCTGTAGCAAGTTGAGGCCATACCTCCTTGCCACATTCTGTACAACGCTTGCTGATGTCGGTATGCATCTTCATCGGTGCACCACAGACGCCACAATATCGAGTGTTTTGGTCCCAATAGAGTATCTCCTGGCATTTACCCGCCTTGAGATATAGTTCAAAAGGGAGTTTATAGTAGCTGGGGCGCAAGCCACACATCTCATAGCGCGAGTCGTTGGTCACTGGGTTGTCTATACGGTATGTCCTCACATCCCTGTCGCCGAGTGGCGATATGTTCATCACATTAGTCCAAGGCTTTATCTCCGTTGGTGCTTGTTCAAGATATGGAATGGTGTATGTGCCATCCTCAAGGCGCTCAAGCATGATGTCACCTTTACAGAAAACGAAATAATACTTCTTCATCATTCATTAAACAATAATTTGCGATCGCGCTCAAGGGCTGGACGAGTCCACTCTTCTGGTACGAACTTCCAGTTGTTGAATGCCTTAGGCGTCACAATTTTCCTACGTTGAATTTCCTTCAAGATATAATATCGTTGGTCGTGTTCGCTCTTCCAAATAATACGGCTCTCGAGTTCTTCAGCTGGTATGCCCGCTCCTTTGGTAAGCAGTTCTCCTCCGCCATTTCCCCTATAGCTGTTCATTGCCACCCTATACCACTTGCTTTCAACAAATGGTTCGCCATTCGACATACGTCGTATGCTCACCTTCTGTCCGTCAGGTTTTGTCACATCCACCTCATAGTCTATACCTGCGGCTGAATCAAAGTTGAACGTTAAGTTTTTGAATCCGGGTCGTGTACTCGTATTATCGTCACTAAGCAGCATGATATGATCGGCGGGAGAGGTCATGGTATTCACCCATTGGTCGTAACTCATCTCAAGATGCTTTCGTATCTCATGGCCACGCAGTTTCATCACATATAGGTCATTTTCATACTTATAAAGTTTGAACATGTCGGCTATCGTTACGTCGCCTGCCTCAATGGTAGAGTTGAATGTCAATGGAGCGTTGATAGATATGTCTGCACCTGTGACGGTGAGTTGAATGTCATGGATAAGGTCGTTAAGATCTGAACTACCGAAGAAACAGTCACGCGTACGAATGGCTCTTGTCAGTCGGCCAAGTTTGATGCTGACGAATCGTGTCACATCGTTAACGACATCTTCCATACACTCCATAAAGCCCTCATCAATATCCATATCCCTGACATCTATAAGGCTGCTCTCAATGTTTTTCGAAACCACCTTTCCGTCTTCAAGCGTCAGCGTCAATGTGGCGTCTGCAACTGACGTAGCATTGCATCCTGGATCGATACACACCACCTTATTTCCGTTATGGTTCACCACGTTCTGTATGGCTCTCTTATGGTCATGACCATAGAAGATGACGTCGAAGCCGTCAACTTGTTGGGCAACAGCCATTGAGGCATCTTCTGAATATTTATCTGTGGTGATTCCTCCATCCCATCCACTATGGAAAAGACCCACTACGACATCGGCTTTTTCAACGTCTTTTACGTGTCTCACCCATTTTCTCGATGCACTCACCATATCCTCAAAGCGTAGTCCTTGCCACAACTTCTCATGTAGCCAATAGGGAATGGCTGGGGTTATCATACCAATGACGGCTATCCTCACCCCCTCACGTTCAAAGACTGCATACGGTTTGAGATATGTGTCGCCTGTAGCGGTATCAACAACGTTTGCCCCAAGCATTGGACAGTTCACTTCGCTTATCCACTTGTCATACACGTCATGGCCCGTCTCCACGTCATGATTACCTATTGTCTGTGCATCATACTGCATGTAATTGACTGCCAGGGCAGCTGCGTTGATACTGTCCTTACGTACAAAGTTACTGTAATAGCAAGTGGGTTGGCCTTGGAGGATGTCACCATTGTCAAAGAGAAGCATGTTTTTCCCATACTCCTTTCTCACGTCCTTCACGTATCGGCTCACGCGTGCCAACGAGCCTCTTATGGGCTTGTGTTCAATGAAGTCGTACGGGAAGAAATATCCGTGGACATCGCTGGTTGCCAGCATCTTTATTGTGACATTCTTTTTTTCTGCCATAACATGTGTAGTGAGGCACAGCATAGCCATTGTTAGGAAAGCTTTGAGTCTCATTATTGTTATTAATGATTTACGTTAAATGTGAGTTTGTCTTCATTGTCTGCCTTGTCGATAGTGATAGAGTCTCCTTTCTTCAATTTGTCGGAGATTATCATCTCACACAAGCAGTCTTCCACATAGTTCTGAAGCGCACGTTTCAGCGGGCGTGCTCCAAACTGTATGTCGTATCCTTTCTTCGCGAGGAGGTCTTTCGCTTTTCCGGTTATCTCTATTAGATAGCCCATCTCTTCCACACGCTTCACCAATGGCTTTATCTCTATCTCCACGATTTGGCGGATGGCATTCTGGTCTAATTGGTCGAAAGTGACAATCTCGTCGAGACGGTTCAAGAACTCGGGGGCAAACTGCTTGCTGAGGGCCTTTTGTATGATGCCGCGAGCATACTCCTTGCCCTTGTCGTCAACGGCTGTTCCGCCTATCATCCCTGCAGCGTTGAATCCCACTCCGTGCTGGAACTCCTTAAGCTGACGAGTGCCGGCATTGCTGGTCATGATGATTACCGTGTTGCGGAAGTCAACAAGCCTGCCCGTCCCGTCAGTAAGTCGTCCTTCGTCGAGCACTTGCAGCAACATGTTAAACACATTGGCATGCGCCTTCTCTATCTCGTCGAGCAGAACGATGGAGTAGGGACGACGGCGTACTTTTTCCGTCAGTTGTCCGCCCTCGTCAAAGCCCACATATCCTGGAGGGGCGCCGACGAGTCTCGAAACATTAAAACTCTCGCCAAATTCGCTCATGTCGATACGTATGAGAGAATCTTTTGATCCAAACATGTATTCTGCCAGTTGCTTGGCAAGATATGTCTTTCCCACTCCTGTTGGACCGAGGAACATAAACACGCCAATGGGGCGGTTAGGGTCGCGTAGTCCTATACGGTTGCGTTGTATGGCCTTCACCATCTTGTCTATGGCAGCGTCCTGAGCCACCACTTGCTGTTTAAGGAATGAGGGCATGTTCCTGAGCCTTTGGTTTTCCGACTCACACATTCTCTGTACAGGAATGCCAGTGATACGTGACACCACATCAGCTACGTCATCCTCGTTTACTATTACTCTTGAACTGTTTCCTATATCATTGGCATTTGCCTTCAACTCTTCAAGCTTTTGCTCTTCAGCCACTTGTCTGTCGCGGTAAGAGGCGGCCAGTTCGTAGTCCTGCGAGTTGACGGCATCCTGCTTCTTCTTTATCAGGATATCGATATTCTTCTGAGTCTCTATCACCTCAGGCGACATGGCAATGCGGCTCACGTGGATGTGTGCACCCGTCTCGTCAAGTGCGTCTATTGCCTTGTCGGGGAAATGACGGTCGGTGACGTATCTTTCGGTAAGCTCCACGCAGGCCTTGATCGCTTCGTCGGTGTACGACACCGAGTGGTGGTCTTCATACCTGTCGCGTATATTCCCGAGTATCTCGAGCGTCTGTTCGCGAGTGGTCGGCTCTACGATGACTTTCTGAAATCGTCTTTCCAACGCTCCGTCCTTCTCAATGCTCTTTCGGTACTCGTCGAGTGTGGTGGCACCTATGCACTGCATCTTTCCTCTTGCCAACGAGGGCTTGAGGATATTTGCGGCATCCATGCTGCCTGGTGTAGAACCGGCACCGATAAGAGTGTGTATCTCGTCTATGAATACGATGATGTCCTTGTTGGATTCTATCTCACGCATCAAGGCTTTCATGCGTTCCTCAAACTGCCCGCGGTATTTCGTTCCAGCCACAAGTCCAGTGAGGTCGAGATTTATCACCCTCTTATTATATAAAATAGGTGAAGTACGATGACTGGCTATCATCTGAGCCAGTCCTTCCACAATCGCGCTTTTTCCAACGCCGGGCTCTCCAATGAGCACCGGATTGTTCTTCTTTCTCCTTGCAAGTATCTCCGTTACGCGTGTTATCTCGTTCTCACGTCCCACCACGGGGTCAAGCATTCCCTTAGCGGCAGCGTCGGTAAGGTCGATGCCGAAGTTGTCGAGCAACGGTGTCTTTGACTGTTTCTTAGCCTGTGTTTCGGTGGCACGCTGAGGTTCTCTTCCCCCACGAGCCTCCGTATCGTCGTCAAAATCTTCTTCGGGTATGCCAACGCTTGCCAAAGGTTTGTTACCGTCATTCAGCAGGGCGTTCCTTAGCATGTCATAGTCAATATTGTTATTCTCGAGCACTTTCCTGGCTTTGTTTTCTCCCTTGTCGTGGAGTATGCCGAGCAGTACGTGCTTCACGTCGGCCTTGGTTGTGCGTTGCATCCTTGCCTCAAGCACGGCAAGCTTAAGAATATTATTTGCTGAGTTAGAGAGATTCATTTTCTCCCCTTGTTCCACCTCTGGCCGCACGTCGTGTACCAGCTGTTCTTCGATGTCTCTCTTTATCTTCTGAGCATCAATGTTCAGCTTCCTGAATACGCTCGACACCTCCTGTCCATTCTGTCTAAGAATGCCAAGCAACAAATGTTCCGGGCCTACATATGGGGTGCTGAGTCTTTGCGCCTCTTCCTTTCCGTAGGCAAGGATTTCTGATACCTGTGGGGTAAATTGTATTATCATATTATTGTCTTATACTTTCTTCTATTTTTCTTGTATTTTTCACCATATAAGTGGTTCTTTGTTTTGCAAAGGTAGTATTTATTAGCGAAACAACAAAAAAAAAACTAAAATATTTTGTCTTCTCCGCAAATTATTGTACCTTTGGGTCAAAATTTTAGACGATGAAACTCAGATTTAATATTCAATACTGCACCAAATGGGGAGAGAGCATATGGGTGGAAGCAAGAATAACCACTTCTGACGGTGTAAGGAAAACATACTCCCAAATGCTTGTCACCGATGATGGTGAACACTGGACGACTGAAATGGCTGTAATCGAGTCAAGACATAAAGTGTTCTCCTCGTTTGACTATGAGTACCAAGTAAGAAGCACCGACAACACCATACTACGACGTGAGTGGACCATGGTGACACGTGCTCTTCCTTGTGACAATGCACACGACTACCTGCTCAACGACTCATGGAAAGACATTCCTCTCACCGCACACCTCTACACTAAGGCGGTAATCACAACATCTGATAAGGTGACGGTGGCAGGAGGAATGTTACGGCCTGAGAAGTTGCCTATATACCGAAAAACGCTCATATTCAAAATCTCAGCCCCACAGCTAAAGCCTGGACAGGCAATGGCTATCTGCGGCAGCCATCCTTCGCTGGGAGGTTGGAGCCAGTCACGATACCTCAAGATGATATACTGCGGCCGTACGGTCTGGACTCTTTCAGTCAACGCCGATGCCTTATTGCCTGAGGTGGAATACAAATATGTGGTCATCGACGAAAAGACTCACAATCTGGTAGAATGGGAGGGAGGCGACAACCGGCATGTCGGCGTTGAGAAAATGCGCGACGGGGAGGTACAGGTGCTCGACAATGGGACCCTGCGCATCGCCGAAGACACATGGAGGGTGGCTGGAGTCGCAATCCCCGTATTCTCATTGCGTAGCGAACACTCATGCGGAGTGGGCGACTTCGGCGACATCAAACGCTTTGCCGACTGGATGGCCATAACCGGAATGAAGGTAATGCAAATACTGCCTGTCAACGACACGACCATGCAACACAACTGGCAGGATTCTTATCCTTACAACATCATAAGCGTCAACGCCTTACATCCACAATACCTCGACCTCGAACAAGTAGGAAAACTCGCTGATGCTACAGACATGACCGACTACAACCGCAGGCGCACTGAACTAAACTCGCTCGACCACACCGACTATGAAGCAGTGGAAAAGGTGAAACATGAGTATCTTAAGACTTTCTTCTATCAAAACAAAAACGAGATAGAGAAAGACGAGATGTTCAGACACTTCGAAGATGAAAACAGCCATTGGCTCATACCGTATGTAGCATTCACCATTCTACGCGACCGCTACAACACCGCCCGCTTCAGCGACTGGAACGACGATACAGACTATGACAGGAAAAAGGCAAAGGCAATCTTCGAAACCGACGAGGGACGCCTCGTCAGCTACTGCCAATATCTTCTGCACACCCAACTGAAAAATGCAGCCGAATATGCTGCAAGCATCGGCATCACCATCATGGGCGACATGCCCGTAGGCGTAAGCCGCGACAGTGCCGAGATGTGGGCTAACCCTTCTCTGTTCAACAAAGACTTCCATGCAGGAACTATGCCCGACAATATC
Organism: Prevotella sp. P5-92; assembly: GCF_002251245.1. Lineage (GTDB taxonomy): Bacteria > Bacteroidota > Bacteroidia > Bacteroidales > Bacteroidaceae > Prevotella. The sequence goes on along the minus strand of NZ_NPJG01000082.1, from coordinate 21,868 downwards.
AACCGGACAGGACAGAACTGGGGATTCCCAACATACAACTGGGACGCTATCGAAGCCGAACACTATAAGTGGTGGCACCAGCGGCTAAAGGTGGCACGGCAGTACTTCGGTGCCTTACGTATCGACCATGTACTGGGATTTTTCCGTATATGGGAGATTCCTGATGAGAACACTGACGGACTGAAGGGCCACTTCGCGCCTTCATTACCTATGAACGAAAACGAGATGGGCTATTACGGTCTGTCATTCCATCGCGACAGCTATACTAATCCCATCATCAACGACGCGATAATAAACCGCATCTTCGGCATTCATGCTAACTATGTCAGGGAGAAATTCCTCGTCCGTAAAGACTATGACCTTTACGCTCTTAAGCCTGAATGCTCGTCGCAGAAGAAGATTCACGAGCTCTTCGGAGGAAGAGGCGACGAAAATAGCATCTGGATACGTGACGGACTTTGCCGACTTGCAGCTAACGTGCTCTTCGTACCAGACAGATACAACGATATGATGTTCCACCCACGTGTCAACGCTTTTTCAACCACGGCATACCAAATGCTCAGCGGCGAAGACCGTGATGCCTTCATGAGACTATATAACAACTACTATTTCGAACGACACAAGGCTCTTTGGGAACTCGTAGGACGCAGAAGGCTTTCGATGATATTCAACGGTTGCGACATCCTTGCGTGTGCAGAAGACCTCGGACACAACCCTTCATGCGTGGGCAATGTGCTCGAACAACTGCGAATACCAACACTGGAGATACAGACCATGCCGAAAAACGATGATACAGAATTCGCCCACCTTGAGGCAAACCCTTACCTTAGCGTAACGACGATTTCCACACACGATATGGCTCCAATGCGCCTATGGTGGCAAGACAACCAACAGAAAGCGCAACACTATTATTCAGACATGATGCAGAAGGAGGGACGCGCTCCTGAACAACTCACTACCGTTCTGGCCGAGGAAATCGTTGCGCGACATCTCTATTCTCCGTCGATGATGTGTATCTTGTCGCTGCAAGACTGGCTCGCCATAGATGGCGAACTAAGGGCAAAAAACATCCGCGGTGAACGAATCAACACTCCTGGAGACAGCTATAACCGCTGGAAATACCGCATGCACCTCTCCATTGAACAACTAATGGAACAAACACGATATAACAGTAAGATAAAGACAATGATAACAAGAAGCAGACGATGACTCAATACGACACATACATATTCGATCTTGACGGCACTCTTCTCGCCACTCTCGACGACCTTGCCGCAAGCACAAACTATGCACTGGCCGCCCATGGTATGCCCAGGCATTCTACCGACGACATTCGCCGTTTTGTTGGCAATGGAGTAAGAAAACTCATGGAAAGAGCTGTTCCCGACGGGGAGAACAATCCTCTCTTTGAAGACACTCTTGCCACCTTCCGCCAGCACTATTCATTACATTCGCTCGACAATACCAGACCTTACCCACACGTCGAAGACATGTTACGAGAACTGAGGAGAAGAGGGAAACGCATTGCCGTAGTAAGCAACAAGTTCTACTCTGCCACTCAACAGCTCTGCCACCACTTCTTCCCCGACACGGTAGAGGTGGCAATAGGTGAGCGTGAAGGCATTATGAAAAAACCTGCACCCGATACTGTCTTCGAGGCGTTACGCCAACTCGGCACTGACAAAGCTGGGGCGGTATATATTGGCGACAGCGATGTGGATATTGCAACAGCACGCAACGCCGGAATACCGTGCGTAAGTGTATTATGGGGATTCCGCGACCGCGAATTCCTCAAAGCCCAAGGGGCCACAACTCTAATCTCCTCCCCACAACAACTGCTCGACTGACGGATTCTTGTGAATAATCACGGGGAATCAGGAAAATCCTGTAATAATAATCATCATTAACTCCAAAACATAAAGTATAATGGGAAGAAACAAGTTCTCACGACATGAGATAGACATTATAGCGATGTTGCTAAGAAAAAAAAATGCTGGCACTCGCTTCCAACAGAAACAGATAAGACATCAACTAAGAGTCAACTTCGAATTCAACATCTCTGACTTCAACGTCCAGGGAAAGGCTTTCGGCGACACCGAACTCATGGAGGCTATTAACAGAGGTGCCATACAGATTCTCGACGATGCCACAATAGCAGCAATGAAGGAAAAAAGAGCACGCGACAAGGCACGTGACGAAGCCGAAAAGGAAAAAGAAGCGCTCGAAAACGGCGCAACCGACTGGAAGGAAGCTATGAAAGAATGGGAACAATGGGAGAACGAAACTTCCAAATAACTAAAAGATAAGGGGCAAAAAATTTGCATAAATGACGAAAAATTATTAATTTTGCGCCGAAAATTGAAGACATAAATATAATATATAATGAATATTTCATACAAATGGTTGAAAGAATACGTTGACTTCAACCTTTCACCACAAGAAGTGTGTGATGCTCTGACATCAACAGGACTCGAAGTGGATGCACTCGAGGAAGTGCAAAGTATTAAAGGCGGTCTCAAGGGATTATACGTCGGAAAGGTTCTCACTTGCGACGTACACCCAAACTCCGACCACTTGCATGTCACCACTGTGGATTTAGGACATGAAAATCCTTCACAAATCGTATGCGGTGCACCTAACGTTGCAGCAGGACAGAAAGTGATTGTCGCTGACTTGGGTTGCGTTCTCTACGATGGCGACAAAGAATTTGTTATCAAAAAATCTAAACTTCGTGGAGTGGAGAGCTGCGGTATGATCTGTGCCGAAGACGAAATAGGCGTGGGTACCAGCCATGATGGAATCATCGTGCTGCCAGACGATGCCCAAGTAGGCATGCCTGCTGCCGAATATTATAATCTCGAAAGCGACTGGCTCATTGAAGTTGACATCACAGCCAACCGCTCTGACGCTCTTTCACACTGGGGTGTCGCACGCGACCTTTACGCGTGGCAGAAGAGCAATGGCTATGAGACAACCCTGCATCGCCCCGACTGTAGCGAGTTTGCCGTTGAGTGTAACGACCTGCCCATAGAGGTAGAGATACAGAACACCGATGCTTGTAAGCGTTATGCCTGCGTAAGCATCAAGGACTGCGAGGTTAAGGAGAGTCCTGAATGGCTGCAAAACAAACTGCGCGTCATCGGTCTCCGTCCCATCAACAACATCGTAGATATCACCAATTACATAATGATGGCTTACGGCCAACCCATGCACTGCTTTGACGCCGACATGGTGACTGGCAAGAAGATCGTGGTGCGTACCCAGCCTGAGGGAACAAAGTTTGTAACCCTCGATGGCGTGGAACACACCCTTGGCGAGCATGACCTGAGCATCTGCAACGCTGAAGAACCGATGTGCATCGCCGGCATCTTTGGTGGCAAAGGTAGCGGCACATACGACACCACACGCGATGTGGTCTTGGAGAGCGCCTATTTCCATCCCACATGGATTAGAAAGAGTGCACGCCGACATGGCCTCAGCACCGACTCCTCATTCCGTTTCGAGCGTGGAGTAGATCCAAACGCTACCATCTATGCCCTCAAACAGGCAGCCATCCTCTGCAAACAACTGGCTGGCGGTAAGGTCGCCATGGAGATTTGCGACGTTTATCCTAACCCCATAGAAGACGCAAAGGTACGTCTCGACTACGACTATGTACACACTCTCGTCGGCAAGACTATCGAGCCAGAGACTATCAAGAGTATCTGCGAGTCGCTCGAGATGAAGATCACGGCCGAAGACGACAAAGGCATCAATATCGATGTGCCGGCATATCGAGTTGACGTGACCCGTCCATGCGACGTGGTGGAAGATATCCTGCGCATCTATGGATATAATAATGTGGAGATACCTACTCAGCTGAAGAGCTGTCTCGTCATAAAGGGCGAGGAGGACAAGAAACACAAGATGACCAACATCGTAAGCGAACAACTCGTTGGAAGCGGATTCAACGAGATTCTCAACAACTCGCTGACACGCGGCGCCTACTATGACAATCATAACGCCTGGCCTGCCGACAACTCAGTGAAGATCATGAACCCGCTTAGCTCCGACCTTAGCGTCATGCGACAGACACTCCTCTTTGGAGGTCTTGAAAGCATCGAGCATAACGCTAAGCGAAAGAATGGCAATCTCCGCTTCTTCGAATTCGGCAACGTATATCACTTTGCCCCCGAACGACAGAACGACGAGAACCCAATGGACGCATACCTTGAGCAGAACCATCTTGCTCTCTGGCTTACCGGAAAACGCGTGGAAGGCTCTTGGGCACATGCCGACGAGGACAGCTCCTTCTATGAGCTAATGGCTTACGTTGAGAACATTCTCAGCCGTATTGGTCTCAACCCTGCCGCTACAGTACGCATGAAGAGCGACAACGACGTCTTCGCTGCCGGACTCACCATCGAAAACCGCGGAGGAAAGAAACTTATCGAAATGGGTATCCTCTCAAAGAAGGTGCTGAAGGCTGCTGACATCGACCGCCCCGTATATTATGCCGAACTCAACTGGACACTGCTGATGAAGGCGGTACGCAAAAACGAGGTGCTGTATTCTGAAATCAGCAAATACCCTGCCGTTAGCCGCGACCTCGCACTGCTCGTAGATGAGAAGGTGGAATTTGCCGATATCGAACAGATAGCACGACAAACAGAGAAAAAACTTCTCAAGAGCGTGGAACTGTTTGACGTCTATGAAGGTAAAAACCTGCCTGAAGGCAAGAAGAGCTATGCAGTCAACTTCATACTACAAGACGAGACAAAGACGCTCAACGACAAGCAGATAGAAGCTATCATGAGTAAACTCACCACAAATCTAAAGAATAAGCTCGGTGCAGAACTGAGATAATGTCATAGAGAATAAGAAAGTTATAAACAAAAAAATATTAATCCAATGGGAAGAGCATTTGAATATCGTAAAGCAGCAAAGCTGAAGAGATGGGGACACATGGCCCGTACGTTTACCAAAATCGGCAAACAGATTGCCATAGCAGTGAAAGCTGGAGGACCTGACCCCGACACCAACCCACACCTGCGCGCTGTCATACAGACAGCTAAGCGCGAAAACATGCCTAATGCCAACGTTGAGCGTGCCATAAAGAACGCCATGGGCAAGGACCAGAAAGACTACAAAGAAGTGACATACGAGGGCTACGGACCTCACGGAGTGGCAATCTTCGTGGATGCAGCCACCGATAACGGCACACGCACCGTGGCTAACGTGCGTGCAGTCTTCAACAAGTTCTCAGGCAACATGGGTACACAGGGCTCGCTCTCTTTCCTTTTCGACCACAAGTGTGTGTTCACATTTAAGAAGAAGGACGACCTCGACATGGACGAACTGATACTCGAACTCATCGACCTCGGTGTTGACGACGAGTATGATACCGACGAGGAGAGCGGCGAGATCACCATCTACGGCGAACCTACAAGCTTCAGCGAGATTCAGAAATATCTCGAAGGCAATGGCTTCGAAGTGACTGGCGCCGAGTTCACACGCATACCTAACGATCTGAAGGAAGTGACCCAAGAGCAACGCGAGACTATCGAGAAGATGGTTGACCTGCTCGAGGATGACGACGACGTGCAGAGCGTTTACACTAATATGAAACCAGCTGAATAAGTATAGTAATAGGAGTTAAGGAAGAGAATCCTTAACTCCTATTTGTAATCTTTCTCAGTCACCAATATATCTGCAAGTTTCTCCCTTGTAGAAGCAGAGAAGTAGATATAATGGAAGTTATAGCCGGCTTCCTTGTATGCCTGCACCTTTGTGGAGTTACGCAACTCATCGACAAGAATTTTCCTCGGATTGATTTTTGACATCATCTCCTTATTGTCAGACATACCGCTAAACGTATAGTAATAATTGAGCGTATGGGTGGAACGGTCAAAGACGAGACTGTCTATGGTCACACCATCGAGTACCTTCGCCGGACACTTCTTGTCGTTATATTCCTTCGCCTCACGCGCACAACGGTCTTCAAGCGACTCTTGACATGACACGGCAATCAGCATTGCAGCCATCATGCATGATAATGTTTTTTTCATCCTTCTTTGATATTTGTTTTTGTTTATTTCCGACTGCAAAATTACTCTCTTTTTTTCAAATATGAAATAGGAAGGAAGCAGATTATTGACAGAAATCAAGCATTCATATACAAAAAAACACCTATTTAAATATTTTTAACCGCCCAAAATGGTCCATTTTAACACCAACTACCGAATTAGTCAATAAAAAATTTTGTAGAATGAATAAATTTCAGTAATTTTGCACTTCAAAAGCTACAACAAATGGAGAATACAAGAAACTTTTGCATCATAGCCCATATAGACCATGGCAAATCGACCTTGGCCGACCGTCTGTTGGAACATACCAACACGATAAAAGTAACCGAAGGACAGATGCTTGACGATATGGACCTCGAAAAAGAGAGAGGCATCACAATCAAGAGCCATGCCATACAAATGGAATACCTGCATAATGGTACAAAATATACACTCAACCTTATAGACACCCCGGGGCATGTGGATTTCTCATACGAGGTGTCAAGAAGTATTGCCGCCTGCGAGGGAGCACTGCTCGTGGTGGATGCCACACAAGGCGTACAAGCACAGACCATCTCCAACCTCTACATGGCAATCGACCATAATCTGGAGATTATCCCCGTCATAAACAAGATCGACATGCCCAGCGCCATGCCCGACGAGGTGGAAGACGAAATCATCGACCTCATAGGATGCGACCGAAGCGAGATAATCAAGGCAAGCGGAAAGACCGGTGAAGGAGTAGAGGAGATACTCAACGCCGTCGTCAACCGAATACCACATCCCGAAGGCGACAAGGACAAACCGCTGCAGGCTCTCATCTTCGACTCGGTGTTCAACTCCTTCAGAGGCATCATCGCATACTTCAAAATCGAGAACGGAACCATACGACAAGGCGACAAGGTGAAATTCTTCAATACCGGCATGGAATACGTGGCCGATGAGGTGGGCGTGCTGAAGATGGACATGCTGCCAAGAAAAGAACTATCTACCGGCAACGTGGGATATATCATCAGCGGCATCAAGGACAGTAAGGAGGTGAAGGTGGGCGACACCATCACACACGTGGCTCGTCCGTGCGACAAGGCCATATCGGGCTTCCAAGAGGTAAAGCCAATGGTATTTGCCGGTGTATATCCTATCGACCCGTCTGAATACGAGAACCTGCGCGCCTCGCTCGAGAAACTACAGCTCAACGACGCCTCTCTCACGTTCCAGCCAGAGTCGTCGATAGCTCTCGGGTTCGGCTTCCGTTGCGGTTTCCTCGGACTTCTGCACATGGAGATCGTACAGGAACGACTCGACCGTGAGTTTAATATGGATGTCATCACCACCGTACCTAACGTGTCATACATGTGCTACGACAAACAGGGCAACGTCAAGGAGGTACACAACCCATCAGGACTGCCCGAACAGACCATGATAGACCATATCGAGGAACCTTATATCAGAGCAACAATAATCACCGCAACCGACTATATCGGTCCTATCATGACGCTATGTCTTGACAAGCGCGGAGAACTTATCGACCAGCAGTATGTCAGTGGCAACCGCGTGGAACTACACTTTATGCTGCCTCTCGGTGAGATAGTCATCGACTTCTACGACAAACTGAAAAGCATATCCAAAGGATACGCCTCGTTCGACTACCACGTCGATTGCTTCCGCCCTTCAAAACTGGCAAAGCTCGACATCCTGCTCAACGGCGAACCCGTGGATGCTCTCTCCACACTGACACACCAAGACAATGCAGTCACCTTCGGTAGGCGCATGTGCGAGAAACTCAAGGAACTCATCCCGCGTCAGCAGTTCGACATCGCCATCCAAGCTGCTATCGGAGCGAAAATCATAGCACGCGAGACCATCAAATGCGTGAGAAAAGACGTGACGGCGAAATGCTATGGCGGTGATGTCAGCCGTAAGCGCAAGCAACTTGAAAAACAAAAGAAAGGCAAGAAGAGAATGAAGCAGATTGGCAATGTAGAAGTGCCGCAAAAGGCCTTCCTCGCCGTACTCAAGCTCGACTAAGTCTGCTCTCTATCTGTCACAAGAGAATTATTATCAACATTATATATATTATTTACCTAAATTTGAGGAGGAAATAAAACCTATGGCAAACTTATTGTTCACCACAAGAGATGTGGCAAGAGAATTGGCAAGACGATACAGCACAATGACTCACGACGAGCTCGACGTGCTTGAAAGTATATTACGACCTATGAAATTCGCCAAGAACGAGAAAATCTTGGTAGAAGGAGAGGTGTGCGAAAACATTTATTGGATAGCTAAGGGACTGCTCAGACAATTCTACTACAAAAACGGTAAGGAACTTACAGAACACATGGCTGTAGAAAACAATATCGTCATGTGTATCGAGAGTTTGTTCAAAGAAGAACCAACAAGGCTACAGATAATGGCAATCGAACCCTCTTTGGTTTATGCCATTCCACGCGTATTGCTCGAACAAGTGGCAATGAAAAGCGTCAACATACAAATTCTCTACAGAAAGATTCTCGAAGAGTCGCTCATCGATAGCCAAATCCATGCCGACATGCTGCGATTCGAGTCGGCACAAGACCGCTATGCCAAACTGGTAAAACTTCAGCCGCAGCTTGTTCTGCGTGCTCCATTGGTATATATCGCCAACCTCCTGCAGATGACCCCGGAGACTCTCAGCCGAGTGCGCACGTCGGCATTACTCGAAAAATAAGAAAACAAAAGAAAACATATAGTTATGAAGAATATAGTAATTACTGGCGGTGCTGGCTTCATCGGCTCGCACGTCGTTCGCTTGTTTGTAAACAAATATCCCGAGTATCGCATCATCAACCTCGACAAGTTGACTTATGCAGGCAATCTTGCCAACCTCAAGGACATCGAGGACAAACCAAACTACAAGTTTGTCAAGATGGACATCTGCGACTTCGACGCTTTCTACCAGCTGATGCAGGACGAGCAGATTGACGGTATCATCCATCTCGCTGCCGAAAGCCATGTCGATCGCTCAATCAAAGACCCATTTACTTTCGCACGCACCAACGTGATGGGAACGCTCTCACTGCTGCAGGCAGCAAAGCTCTATTGGGAGTCGCTGCCAGAGAAATATGAGGGCAAGCGCTTCTATCATATCTCTACCGACGAGGTGTATGGAGCCCTGTCGATGACTCATCCCGAGGGTATCGAACCGCCCTTCACCACTAAGGCATCGTCGTCACAGCATCATGAAGCTTACGGCGAGGACTTCTTCCTGGAGACCACCAAGTATAATCCTCATTCTCCATACTCGGCATCGAAGGCTGGCTCAGACCATTTCGTTCGCGCCTTCCATGACACCTACGGTATGCCGACCATCGTCACTAACTGCTCGAACAACTATGGTCCGTATCAGTTCCCCGAGAAGCTCATCCCGTTGTTTATCAACAATATCCGCCACCGCAAACCACTGCCGGTATATGGCAAGGGCGAGAACGTGCGCGACTGGCTCTTCGTCGAAGACCACGCCCGTGCCATCGACGTCATCTTCCACGAGGGAAAGATAGCTGAGACATATAATATAGGTGGATTCAACGAGTGGAAGAACATCGACATCATCAAGGTCGTTATCAACACCGTTGACCGTCTGCTTGGCCGCAAGGAAGGCGAGGATATGGATCTTATCACATACGTCACCGACCGTCTTGGCCATGACGCACGCTATGCCATCGACTCTACCAAGCTGCAGCGCGAACTCGGATGGGAGCCCAGCCTCCAATTTGAGGAGGGCATCGAGAAGACCGTGAAGTGGTATCTCGAGAATCAGGAGTGGCTCGACAATGTCACCTCAGGCGACTATCAGAAGTATTACGAGAAGATGTACGACAACAGATAACAAGGAAATCAATTATTAATGAAAAAGATATTGCTTTTGGGCTCAGGCGAACTGGGCAAGGAATTTGTTATTGCAGCAAAGAGAGCAGGACAATACGTAATTGCCTGCGACCGTTATGACAACGCACCGGCAATGCAGGTGGCAGACGAACGTGAAGTTTTTTCTATGCTCGACGGTGATGCGCTCGACAAAGTGGTAAAGAAACACCAGCCAGACATCATCGTACCCGAGATAGAAGCCATACGCACCGAACGACTGTTCGACTTCGAACGTCAGGGCATCCAGGTGGTGCCAAGTGCGAGGGCGGTAAACTTCACCATGAACCGCCGCGCCATACGCGACCTTGCCTCGCGCGAGTTAGGACTGCGCACAGCCAAGTATTTCTACGCAAAGACCTTCGACGAGTTTAAGAAGGCAGCTGACGAAATTGGTTTCCCCTGTGTGGTAAAGCCTCTTATGTCGTCGTCAGGCCACGGACAGAGCTATGTCCATAACGACGACGAACTGGAGAAAGCCTTCACCGACGCCATGGAAGGTAGCCGTGGTGATGTGAAAGAGGTGATCATCGAGGAATTCATCGACTTCGATTCTGAGTTCACACTCCTCACCGTCACACAGAAAGACGGTCCCACACTCTTCTGTCCGCCAATAGGCCACGTGCAGAAAAAAGGCGACTACCGCGAGTCATGGCAGCCATATGCCATTTCCGACGAGGCACTACGTCAGGCACAACACATGGCCGACGAGGTGACACGCGCCCTCACCGGTGCTGGCATCTGGGGCGTAGAGTTCTTCCTCACCAAGCAGGGCGAGGTTATTTTCAGCGAGCTGTCGCCACGTCCTCACGACACTGGCATGGTCACACTCGGCCACACCACCAACCTCTCTGAGTTTGAGCTGCACTTCCGTGCTGTGATGGGTCTGCCCATCGCCGGCATACACCTCGAGCATGCTGGAGCATCGGCCGTCGTACTCTCTCCCGTAGAGTCAACCGACCCGCTGCCATACAACCTTGTCGATGCGCTAAAACAAGACCGCACACGCATACGTATCTTCGGCAAGCCAGAGGCTCACGTTGGTCGCCGCATGGGCGTAGTACTGTGTTACGGCGAAGTAAATGAGAGCACCGATGCTCTCCGTGAGAAGGCGAAGGCTGCTGCCACTACCATCCTCGGCACCGATCCCTATTCCGTATTCTGATTATTATAATACGATTATTATAAAGTAATAATACGAAAAACAAACAAGAGTCAAGGTATGTTGAGAAATCCATTTGTCCTAAATGGGTACATAGGCAAGGAGTATTTCTGCGACCGCGAACACGAGGTCCAGAAGTTGCTGGAACATATATCCAATGGAGTCAACGTAACCCTTGTCTCGCCCAGAAGAGTGGGGAAGACGGGGCTTATAGAACATCTTTTTCATCAGAAAGAGGTGGAGGAAAACTATTATACTTTTCTCATTGACATCTATGCCACAAAGACTATTGAGGAAATGGTTGCCCAAATGGCAAAGTCAATCTTGTCAACATTGAAGAGCCGTAGCGAAAAGGCTCTTCAATCATTCTCATCAATAGTACAATCCCTGAGACCTACGATGTCATTCGACAACTTGGGAAATCCTTCTTGGAGTATAGGTGTAGGAGAGATACAGAGCCCCCAAAATTCCCTCGATGAGATATTCCGATATATTGAAAATGCCGACAAGCCCTGTATAGTGGCGATAGATGAATTTCAGACAATATCAGAGTATCCTGACGTCAAGGCTGAGGCCTTGTTGCGCACATACGTTCAGCATTGCCATAATGCCCAATTTATCTTTGCAGGTTCAAAGCGCACAATGATTGTTGAGATGTTCAGCAAGCACAGTCGTCCGTTTTATCAGTCAACAACGATAATGAGCGTGCCCAAACTCGACATTGAAAAATACCGTGCTTTTGCCGTAAGTCATTTTGAGAAAGGTGGGAAAGGTTTGTCGCCGGATGTAGTGGATGAGGTATATGACATGTTTGAAGGTGTCACTTGGTATCTACAGCGTGTGATGAACAAGCTATATATGCTAACTCCAACAAGCGAGACGTGTGACACTCACTACATCCCCAAAGCGATAGAGGATATATTGGACGAGAACCAAATGGCATACGAGGCTTTGCTCTATCAGATTCCCTCCAGGCAGAAAGCTCTTCTGATGGCAATCTGTGCTGAGGGGAAGGCCTCCTCCATAACATCCACGGCTTTTGTGCGCAAGCATAGTCTTTCATCCTCAAGCAGTGTTCAGTCGGCTATTAGGGGATTGTTGGACAAAGAGTTGGTGACATCTGAAAATGGAGCGTATGAGGTATATGACAAGTTTTTGGCTATTTGGCTTAATAGATAATAATTATGTTGGGAGAAATAATTGAACTGCCGAAGATATATGACCCGAGGGGCAACCTGACGGTGGCGGAGCAGATGAAAAACGTGCCTTTCGAGGTGAAACGGGTATATTGGACTTACGATGTGCCGGCTGGAGAAAGACGCGGCGGACATGCTCACAAGGAGTGCGTGGAGTTTATCATCGCCGTCAGTGGCTCATTCACGGTCTCGCTCGACGATGGCAGAGGGCACAAACAGGACTTTCATCTCAATCATCCCTGGGAAGGACTGCTCGTGCCCACTGGCATCTGGCGCACACTTGAAGACTTCTCCTCTGGTTCGGTATGTCTTGTGCTCGCCTCCGAACTCTTCGACGAGGCCGACTATTGGTATGACTACGACGAATTTGTGAAGTATGTAAAAGGCTGAACGCATGATGAAGATAGAAAGAGTATCTGCCACTTATTACGAACAAACGATACAGCCGCGAAACATCTTTCTCACGGCTTCCTTCGCCGAACTCAACCGCCATAAAGTCAACGATATACACTACCTTGTCTTCAGCGATTCTCGAACCCGTCTCGGCATCATCCTTGGTGAGACTGACAGTGCCTTACACTCGCCTTTCTCCGCTCCCTATGGAGGATTCTGCCAGCACCACACACAGCGATTGCAACACATCGACAACGCCATTGAACTACTTGGCGACTATGCCCGACGAATAGGCAAGAAGGTGGAGATAGCTCTGCCGCCTTCCGTCTATGACGAGACTTTCATTTCAATGCAGCTCTCGGCATTCCAGCGTTCAGGACACATACTTCCAGCAGACCTCAGCTATCACTTCCAGCTCTCCGACTTCGACTTTTACGACCGCGTCATTGGCGTCAAGGCCAAGCAGAAGCTACGCCATTCGCTGCGGGAAGACTTTGTATTTTCCAAGGCGGAGACACCACTCGCAAAGCAACGAGCCTACGAAGTCATTAGGCGAAACCGCGAAGAAAAAGGCTACCTGCTGAGAATGTCTTGGGAGGAAATCAAAAAGACTACAGCTCTCGTCGAGTCTGACTTTTTCTTACTCTCTCACAGTGGTCGCGACGTGGCGTCGGCAATGGTTTTTCACGTAGAGCCAGACATCTACCAACTCATCTATTGGGGAAATATCAACGACAGTGCCAGCCTCCGTCCTATGAATCTCTTGGCATACCGCCTCTTTGAGTACTATAGCCACACCTCGTTAAAAATACTCGACATTGGACCATCCACCACCGACGGCATACCCAACTACGGACTCATCGACTTTAAGGAAAGCGTAGGTTGCCGTCCGTCGCCGAAGTTCCATTTCGAACTGTAGTAGGTGCTGCGTATGTCTATAAAAGAGCAATCTCTATCCTTATTCTTTTTCAAATACAGCTTCAGCATGAAAATAAATTATCTCGAACTGAAACGCGTCACGGCGATGCATGCCCACGAGATACAACAAGCCGTGAACCACGTGGTGAACAGCGGATGGTATCTCCAGGGAGAGGCTGTCGGCACGTTTGAAGCGGAATATGCCAAGTATTGCGGAGCACAACACTGCGTGGGCTGCGCCAACGGACTCGATGCCCTCACACTCACGTTTCGCACCCTGATCACCCTTGGTAGGATGGGGGAGGGCGACGAGGTTATTGTGCCAGCCAACACCTACATAGCCTCTATACTCTCTGTCACCGAAAACCGACTCACACCCGTATTGGTAGAGCCTCGTCTCAACACATTCCAGATAGACGACCGCCTGATAGAACAGGCCATCACCCCTCGCACTCGTGCTATCCTCGTAGTAAATCTCTATGGTCGTAACGCATTGACCGACACTATTATCCGACTATGCACTAAATACAACCTTCAACTCGTCATCGACAATGCCCAAGGCCACGGACTCAGTCTGCCACACGGCACCCTTCACTCGGCCGCACTACCATCGCCATCAGTAGTATGCCACAGTTTCTATCCAGGCAAGAACCTCGGAGCCCTCGGCGATGGAGGAGCCATCACCACCGACGACGAGACACTTGCAACGCTTTTCCGTACGATAGCCAACTACGGCTCGTCGCGCAAATACGTCTTCGACTATTGCGGCAGAAATTCGCGTCTCGACGAGATTCAAGCGGCTGTGCTGAGCGTGAAGCTGAAATACCTCGATGCCGACAATGCCCTTCGCCGCAATGCAGCCCAACGTCTTATAGGGGAGGTAAGCAACCCACTCATCACCATGCCGTCGGCAGAATACTGCCACGACAATGTGTTCCATATCTTCCCCGTTCTGGTAAAGTCGCCCGACACGCTCCAGCGCCATCTTCAAGATCATGGCATCGGCACCATGCGCCATTATCCCATTCCGCCCCATCAGCAGGCATGCTACCAGGCCTGGGCTGCGCTCCATCTCCCCATCACCGAGCAGATCCACCGTGAGGAAGTCTCCATTCCCTGCAACCAGACCCTCACTACCGAAGAGCTCACCCACATCATCTTTGCAATGAACAGCTACGACAAGTGACGCTCGCCTTCCACGACCTCACTTCGCTCACCTTCATCGTAGAAAAAGTAATGGTTTAATTCTGTTGTGTCAAATATTAACATAATAACTGAGTGAGAGAAAAGAAAGAAACTCGAATATTTTTCTTTCGTTAGCCCAATTCTCTCATTCTTTCAAAAAAACGTGCGATTTGTTTGGCAGTTTGCAAATAAACCCTTATCTTTGCCACAAATAAAAATAGACATCGCCCGTATGTCTCATTGCAAAACAAGGTGGATGATGGAGAAGAAACAATAATCATGAGTCCTCTTGTAGGGTCTTACCTCGTGTAAGACCGCCCCCGCATATAGCAATCATACACATAACAAAAAAACTCCCGAATTCCTTGGGCAGTTCGGGATTTTTTGTATATCTTTGCAGTCGAAATCATTTAAAAATATAGAATAATGGAAAACAAGACTATAGGCAATGAAAATTTCCTTTCTATTCTTCGCAGAGCAAAGCAACGTAAAAGAGAATGGGAAGAAAGGGTAGGGGCAAGGCTTGAAGTCATGCAACGTGAATTAGACAAAAGGGAGGAATTGATAAACACGCATTGTCGATGAATCCACTATGTATAAGTAATCCGTTTTCTAAGTGGAAACGAACCAAGGAACCTGTCCCCATGATCCGTATTTATTGCCATCGTATTTCTTGACAAGCCACTTGAAGTGGTCAGTAGGGAGGAAATCACACAATTGCGAGAAAATATATCTACCTTTGTTCATGAGTATTTTGCTTTCAAACTGTAAGTTTGGTGCAAAGATACTCATTTCAAAAGTAGGGAGTGGTTTTTTTGCTCAAAACATTAGTATTTATGCGTGTTTCAGAGAATTGTTAATGGATTTTATTGGACAGTTTCGATCTCAGACCATGAATTATCATATTCACTAAATATGCCTAAGTTCTTTATCCTACTACGACTAAATGTATTTACTTGGGTGCTTGTTCGTGTATAGAACTTACTATAATCTGAATTTATAAAAACAATACTGAAACGAATCGAGGTGTGAGGACGAATTGCTATGTAATAAGTGCCAGCAGCAATTACACTCTCGCCATCTGCAGGTATCAAAGTAACGATCTTGGATTGGTTTGAGTCAAAAGCGATTGAAGGTTCACCATTGTTATAAGATAGAGTTCCTGTTCCAGCAATATCTTCATATGCACTCAGTCCAATCTTCCTGCAAGCAAAATCTGTCGTTACCTTAACAAGACTAACGACATTCTTGAAATTTAACTGACTCTTATCCTCCGTATATGCCATCATCAATGCTGCCTTTGGATCAAAGCTATCCTTGTAAGCAGTTTGTTCTGCAGGAAGAGTTATACCACTTACACTACCATCTTCTCCAAGTGTAGCTCCTTCTGTATATGGATAAACAGCAGTGAAAGATGTTGCTTCTGACGAAGCTATGCCAGAAAAGTTACCTAATGAAGCATCGCCTGTTAATGAAAATTGATGGTTGACTTTTTCACCATTTCCGTCAAATACACTAATCATATCACCTGTCTTCCAAATGACACTATTACCTGTACTGAGAGCCGTACGAGTTTCCGCGTTACTTTCTTGTGTGGCAGTGAAAGTCATTGGAACCAACTTACTTTCTTCTTTTATTTCTTCCACTGCATCGTCTGACGATGAGCAACTTGCCATTGCCATCAGCATTGCAATGGACATAAAAGGTAGAATATATTTCTTCATTGTTCTTTTAATTTAATAATTACCATTTAAAATCTTCTTCTACATTATATCCCTCTGTAGTAGCAGCAGATAACTCAACCAAGCGCACCGGGCGCACCGAGTACCCGCAGTAGCGATCCCAGACCTGCTGCGCACTGACATAGCCGCTGCTGTATAATTGCAGGTAATATGCGTCCGTGCTCGGGTTGGCTGTGCCTGACCAGTAGTAGCCGTCAGAGTTAGCGTTGAACAAAGTCCCATTGACGTAGCCAGCTTCAGGCAAGAAGAGAGTTTGACCATTATTTGTAAATTTAAATCCACTATCCAAACCTTTTGTAGAATTATCCACTAAAGCCTGCCATATCGCTTGGGTTGGTATCCACCAGTCACCACCGAGAATAACGTTTGCGGCATCGTCAGATGCTTTAAGGATTTCTCCATCGGTGGTGTATTTGGTATAAGAGCCATTATTGTAATATGGGGCATTGGCTTGAATGTATCCACCTGTTTTTTCCCATGTGGCTGTCCAAGGAGATTTCGATTTATCTATTGAAGAATACCAAGGCTTAATAGCTCCCCAAGCAAAGTAATCACCATAATCATATTCATTTTCTGCAAGACCTGTGGTTGTCAGGTTGGATTTGGCAAAATATACTTTATATGTTTTACCACCTTGTTCGATTGTCAATCCCAAATCAACCTGATTGACTGCACTAACGATACCATTTGAACCAACCCAATAATCTCCATCTGTAGCAAAAGTTCCAAGATTCAATGCTTGGCTACGAACAAACGTAATAGGTTTTGTTACTTGACGCATATAATTTTTGTTCTCAGTAACAAATGTCAGTGTCCAATATGCAGATAATGTTACTGCAGGAACTGCTATGTAATAAGCATTTCCACTTGTGATTGTGCCAGAAAGAGTTATGGAATAAGACAGTTCTTTAGAACCGGTGAAATCAATATAAGGATTGCCAGAATCATCAAACTTTATTGTTCCCTTACCTGCAAGAGGTTTGGTCTTGTTGGCTGCACGTAGAATAATCTTTTTGCAATCGAACTGTGGAGTTACCTTAATGAAGCCAACGGCATTCTTAAACGTCAAAGTCGTTGTTTCGCTTTTCGCAATCATAAGAGCTGCCTTTGGGTCAAAACCACCAGCTACGGCTTCTTGCTCATCAGGGAGCACTATATTGCTGACAGATTTTCTATCATCGCTAAGTGTAGCTCCTGCTGTATATGGATAAACAGCAACGTATGGACCTGTCACTGCTCCTGTTCCAGAAAAAGTGCCTGTTGACTTTCCATCGCTTTCTGAATCTAATATATACTCATTATTCGCTTTATTGCCATCAAATATGCTTATAGCATCTCCAGTCTTCCATAAAATCGTTTTGCAATCCGAGTCCAATGCCGCCTTAGTAGTAGTTCCATCATTTTCTTGCGTACAAGTAAATGTAGTAACTACGGAAGAATTGTCATTTGCGTCTTGTACTGTTTCGTCATCGGAAGTACAAGAATATATTGACATCACAATTAATGCCAACGGTAATGTATTGAATATCTTTTTCATCTTAATCCTTAAATTTTCAATATTAATACTCAAACACATATTCTTCGATTCTTTCTGTTTCTCCATTAGGACTTCCCACCAAAATCTGTGTCCTGCTGATTTCATAAACCGTCATAGTAGGAGATTGATAGATTTTCTTTTCTTTCTTTTCCATTTTTTTTTGTTTCTTGATTCGCTGTTGCCTATAGGTTCTCGGAGTCGGCAGGTTGTTATAATATGGATAAGGTGAACCTATTAATGAAAGAAGCGTGGAACCTGACACTTGCCCGTTCCACTTCTCGAGGTTCTGGTTTACCTGATTTCGAGAAGTCAGAAACAAAGCGCATGAAGACGCTCTCCTATAAATAGAGACAAATGCGGAGCCAAACTCTATTGGCTCAGAAGCCCAAGCGAGTTGAGCGACTTGCAAATGCCGGTGCAAAGGTAAGGAATATAAATGAAACTGTCAAACTTTTCGGCAACTTTTTATTCTTTAACAACTTTTTTGCTTGGTTTGAAGGGTGCCTGTCCACTGTTCACCTAATAAAATGGGAGGTCAGCCACGGAACTATTAGCTCTGCAAAAGCGGCATATCTGAGAGAATCATCGGGGACAGGTTCACTTCATGACCTGTCCCCTGTCCCGCCAAAGAAAACCTGCGGTCTTTTTGCCCGAAGAGTGGGTAAAGTCAGTGCGATGACCGCCCTACAATACATCAATTACATTAACAACAAACCCATAGGCAGGATTAAGTACGCACTGATTTAATTCCGCCAACGGGTAACATGAAACATATATGAAAACTTGCAGACAACTTGCTATGGGCCTGCTGGCCCTCATGATTTGCATCGCACTGCCCTCGTGCAGCGATGACGATGAGAATGACAACCAAACCAACGAACTGACGCTGAACTGGGAAATCGAAGCTAGCGATGACCTGCTCAACGTGGCCAACATAGCCTACACGCTCTATGAGGGCCAGGAGGAGATGCCCGAGCCGGAACTCATAGTGAGCAACGGCATCGGCAGCAAGATAACGGGGAAAGCCCCCTGCACGCTGGGTGCCATTTTCAACCTTGCCCCAAAGGAAGAGCCCGACACGCAGAAGGCGAGCTACGACCTCACCCTCTCGGTCAAGGTATCGCTGACCAACGCAAAGGGGCAAGTCGTGGCCAACAGCTTCAGTCTGGACAAAAAGTTGAGCGGTGTACCGGCTGACCAGATAGAAAAGAGCCTGCGCTCGTTGCAGAAGCTGCTCGACAGCGCAGAGAGCATCTACATAGTGGATGCCTCAGGTCAGGTGAAGACCGCATCGCCCATGCCCGAACCGGAAAAGGCATCCGACCTCCAAGCCCTGCAAGAGGCCCTCTTCATTACCGACGAGAGCGGGAAGCAGCAACCCCTGTTGGGGCAGGCACTCGATGCGGCACGTCCCGACGTGCTGAGCGTGCGCGTGAATGACCTGTACGATGCCAAAGCCACCTTCCTGCGCTGGATGCCCGATGCCAAGCAGGTCATCACCACGGGAGACAACCTGACCTGGACACTGACAGACGAGAAGGGCAACACATTAGGCAACGCCTACTTCACCGCCACCGACAACGCCGGAGGGCAGGTAGCCAAGGTAACCTTCGATGCCGCCGTACAGCCACAAGGCATTACGCAACTCAACTTCCTGCTGAGCAGCGCATGGCCCCTGAACAGCACACTGAAGCACTTCATGGGTGAAAAGAAACGGGCAAAGGCTATTAGAGTTGATTCTTATAATTATAATACTGGCCATTTTCCATGGCCGGATGGAGAAGTAGATTGCTACTGCATCAAACATGCCTCCGATGATGAGTTAGCCTATTATGTGGGTTTCAATTGCACTTCTTCGTTCTTTATAAATGACAAGGAAGGCATAATGGAACAGGTTTTCTCACTGCTTCCCTCTGAACAGACTGCTAAGGCCATACAAGACATATTCAACAAGCCTGAAGAAAAAGGAGGTCGGGGATGGGATTACTACCGAGATTTTTTATTGGAAAGAACCGGATGTGACATCGATAAATGCTCGGCTAACGTATGGATTAACCGCTGGAGCATCAAGGATCGTTTGTTCGAAAAAAATTGTCATTTTTGCTATGAAATCGATTTGGACAACGGATATCAAGATTATGAACTGACCGAACATCAGTTACCTTGGAGTGCGGTCTGGGGGGAAGCCTGGTTTATGCACGTATTAGTCTATAAGGGCGACAGACTCATCGAAGGCTGGGAAATAAAGTAAATCCATAATTTCTCTACCGCACCATCCATTCAGCGATGGTGCGGGTCTCTACTACAACCGCGCCAACGCCCACGCGCGACGCGACGACCTCAGCCGCGCCATCGACGACTACACAAAGGCCATCGCCATCGACGCCAACCTCGCCGAAGCATACTACAACCGCGGCCTTGTATATCTAAGGAAGAAAGAGACTGAAAAAGCCGTCGCCGACCTGAGCAAAGCCGGCGAGCGAGGACTGTACAAAGCATACGGAATAATAAAGAAATACGGCCAGAAATAATAGCCGAGAAAGCAACACATCATCATAAAAGGGAGCGACGCCGTGGCGCCACTCCCTTTTCATTTCCGTTGAATCGTTTCGATATCGCATCACATTCAACTTGCCAACTCGTCACACGTACTGATTCACTCCCATACAACTCGTCACTCCGAGAGTTGTAGCAATAGCAGACAGCGCTGCCACAATAAGCTGCAATACCAGCTTCCAAGTGCTTGATTTAGATGTAGAACTCATGATGATTAATGATAATTGATTATTGATAATTGATAATTGCCGCCGCTAATCTCCGTTGTAGGGTCTTACCTCGTGTAAGACCGCGCCCCGATTTGTCGCGGTTTTGCGGCGTGACGCTCTCCGGTTTTGTTAGGGCAAGGGCGCTTGCGCACCCTGCCCTCAGCTTAGATCAAGCTGCCGCCGCCGTCCTCATTGCCGCCGCTTCCGCCGCCGCTCTCGCCGCCGCTTCCGCTCTCGTCAGGACTCTCCGTGCCCGGATCGCTTGAGTTCACACGCTTCACCTCCTTGCCGTTGCGGTCGTAGCAGGTGATGGTGACCTGCGATGCCTTGAGGGCCGCCTTCACATCCACCGACGGGGTGAACACAATCTTTCGGGAGGTGATGAGCGAACTTGCCACCATGTTCACGTCGAGCACCGACTGGGCGTTGACGCCGAAGCGCATCGTGCCGAGACCCGGGACGGGCACCGAGTGTCCCTCAGTGGCCCACGCCACTATCACATCGCCACATGCCGCCCATGCCGCCTGGATGGCACCCTTCGAGATGCCGCTGCGCAATGCAGCCTCTTCAATCACCTTGCTCTCCGCCAGCGCGGAGTAAAGCTCCGCTGAGAGGATGTAAGCATACTTGCCCGCGTTGGGACCTACCTTGAGCATTCGCTCTGTTGCCTTAAGTCTAATTGCCATAACTAAGAATTATTAATGGTTACACACTGCGTGGCGAACCGTCTTAGGCTTACTGCCCGCCACAGAAAAATTTGTCTCACTCGTGTATCCGAATCACGGTGCGCGCTTCCGATTTTCTTTTACACAGTGCAAAGGTACAACATTTTTCTCGATTTTGCAAGTGTTTACTTAATTTCCTTCTTTTCTTTAACATTTTTTATAATACACTATGTGTATTATACTATTTCTAACTACCCCGAAATATTTCTCCAACCACGTAAATATTTTTCCTTAGTTAGAGAGATTTTGTGGGTTTAAAATCAAACTGTAATACTGTAATACTGTATGTTAACAAACC
>NZ_NPJG01000081.1 GCF_002251245.1 Prevotella sp. P5-92 | reverse complement strand
GCGGCTGGAACACCTCCTTTCTGGAGGGACGCCATAGACGTGGAGAGCTAAGGAAGAAGTCCTTCTTCTTCTGACGAGACCTTTTTTTTTGGTTCGTTACCTCTTCTTGTACTTGCAACTCTGTCTTATAGTCCTATAGCTCAGTTGGTTAGAGCGCCACACTGATAATGTGGAGGTCGGCAGTTCAAGTCTGCCTGGGACTACATTTTCCTTGAAACATAGGAATAGAGATCTTTGACATATTGACACACGAGACTGTAGAATAAAACTCAACAAAGAAGTTTTCCTGACATATTTGTTTGTCGGGATACAGCTGAAAGTATGAGCGGCCATGTTGATGGCCACTACCAAGA
>NZ_NPJG01000080.1 GCF_002251245.1 Prevotella sp. P5-92 | reverse complement strand
ATGCAGCCGCGGGTGTCTTCCAGCGAGTTGCCTGGATGGATCATGATGCCCGTGAAATGGGGTACGTTCTCAAGGAACGGCATCTTGCGTTTAAACTTGTTCGACCATCGCATCGAGAGCACGTAGCTGCCGCAAGGGATGGCGGTTTTACCCGCCACCTTTTTCTCCTTGCTCCAGTCTATCGAACGTAGTTCTAACGTATCCGCCATCACCTTTCCGTCTATCGCCAACTCGCCTATCGTGCGGTCGTGCGACTTAATCTTGCGTCTTATTGTTATTTTCATTGTGCATTACTTTAAAATCATACTGTTTTTGTGTTGTTATGTTTTTGTTTTTCTACTAAGATTCTTTATTATTCCGTTTATATCGTCAAAATCGACCAACCTTCTAGTTCTCCACGTGAAAAGCTGCGCCTTGGCGCTTTGCATGTCGCCCGACTTACCCAATCGTTTTCTCACCAGTATCAGGTCTTCGATTTTAAACTCCTTCTGCAATAGCATAAGCATATTCATCGGACCTTTCTTGTTCGTCGCCTTTTCCTCGTCGTTAAACGCCTCGTCGAGCATCGGTCCGAAGATGCGCATCTTCACCCAGAGGTCGTAGCGCAGCGACCATTCCACATACTGCTGAATCTCGTCGGTCCACGTCTCGTCGTTCATTGCGTAGAGCAGCATG
>NZ_NPJG01000008.1 GCF_002251245.1 Prevotella sp. P5-92 | reverse complement strand
GCGAAGCAGACTATGTCCGCAAGGAACTGGCAAGAGTCAGGGCCACTCAGATGGAAGGCTCGTTCGGAACACAGAAAGAGCATTACGCCATGCGCAGGATCAAGGCCAGGAAGAAGAAAACAGAGATCCTGTACATCTTCTTTGGCATCCACACAGCGAACGCAGTCCACCTGGCAGGGCGTCTGGCAGGGCTGCAAGAGACCAAGGCGGCATAAGAGACATCTGAAACGGAATTAAGATGGAGTCCTCCGAAGAGAACTCCTAATCTGTTATCGGCAAAGGTAGCAAATACACGACTTTGGAGTGCCGTTATACCAGCAAAAAGCAATTAAAACTTGTCGCATGGAGCATCAAGATACCAAGCTGACCTCTATGCCTCCACGACTGAAAGAATTAAACGACAATCCCTATGTAATATACGAAAAACAATACGACTCTAACAAGGACACTTGTAGCTTCGGATTTAATTTTATTTTCAATTTCTATTATATCCATATTTTTTCCTATTTGATATAATTTACAGTTCTATTGGAAATATCCAGATGTTTTGATTGGGTTATTCTTATTCTATGATCAAATAATGCTTATTTTTTTCCAAAAATAGCTTTAAGTATTGTATTGCCAATTTTACGCTCTAATCCTTGTTTGCTTAATGGAATTCCCGTTTCTCTAGCTATCTTTTGTTTTGCTTGAGAGATACCAAGTGCTCTTTTCCAAGAGAAGGAAAGCCCAGGAATTGGTGTTGATTTCTTTGCCATAATTTTTAACGTATTAAGAAGTTTCATGTAGAAACTCTATTATTTCCATTTTTTAGTAATTGACTCCAATTGCTCTTGTTGCGATTTTGACAAACTAGAACTGTTTGAATTTTGAGTTGGAGAAGATGATTTAGTTATAGTATATGAACTAACTGTGCTGCTACTTTTTTCAGGAATCCATTTGTCCAGTTGTTCTTCTGCTTTTGCATACATCTCTGGAGTGATGTATTTTCTCATCCTGTCAAATACAATTTCAATGGAAAGGATTTCATCTGCCCATCCAAGTATCGAGAACTTACTTGAAGGAATAAGATCAACTGGTAGAATGAGATAAGCCAAACAAGTAGCAATAATAGCTTTATCTTTTACTGAAGTCTCATTACTTTGTAGTACATAATATAACAACAAAGGTGTTCTTGCGGCAGACCTTCCTACTCGACGAGAAAAGGCTTCCAACTTAGATGTTATTAATGATATATCCATTTAATACTAAGATATGTAGGAGTTCGGATTATTACTAAGCTCTTGTTTTTTCTCTTCTGCCCATTTGTCTACAATGATTTTTGCGAACTCTTCTCTTTTGTCTTTTAACAACTCTGATATATAGTTATTGAGTTCATCCTCATAGACTTTATTAATTTTAATCTGTTGTATCTTATCATATGAACAGAAATTCTGAATGTTGCTAGATATTTCTTTCTCTAACCCTTTTACCCATTTGTCTGCAATTCTGTCAATAACAGTCTTCTGAGATTTAAGAATTTTATCGGACATATATTTAGCCACATCAGCTTCCAGCTTTACTCTGGCAGCTTCTCGGTTTCTAATAATTGCTCTTTCTGCGTTTGCTTTCTCATCAACGAGAAGTTTTGCCGCAGCCTCTTTGTTTGCAATCTTTTGCTTGATTAGCTTTTCGTACGATGCATTTTCATCCGAAAAATTCACTGGCATATAACAAAGAACAAGGTCCACAACAGCAATAATACCGGCAATTACTATAGACTCAATGTTTTTAACATTTAGATAATTTAGTCCACCATATGCAGGATATGAAATACCCCAAAATATAAATGCAGCAACAGCAAGTGTCGTTACAAACTTAGAGAAAGAGGCACTCATTGACTTGCATAGGAATACTATATACAGTAAGGCAACTACTATTGCAATTCCTATTGATAATTCCTTTTTAAATACAAATGTCGCAGATATACCAGAAAGCAATGCAACTATAAGAGCAATGAATACTCTTTTTCTCTGCTTTGCAAAGTCAATAGGGCAAAGTTTGAGTATCTCAAAATCTGCTCCCATAAGAAAACTGAGTAGAGAATATATTAATTTCATTATGCGTTATTTGTAGTTGAGTTAATATAAATTGATGGGTTCGACTTAACTTTCTCAAGCTCTTGCTTACGCCATTCTTCTATAGCGACTTCAATAAGTTCAGCTTGGGCTGCAGCAAGCTTTTTAAGTATATCCTCATTTGCTTTAAGTTCTGCTTCTAAACGAGTCTTATTTTTCTCGGTTGAAATAGTGATTTCATTTTGAACATAGTCATCTACCTCTTGTATCTTTCTATCAGCCAATGCCTTTATCCTATGTTTTTCAGCCAGTAACATATCATCGTATGGACCAGAAGATACCATCATTTTAAACAAAGTAGGAATTACCTCTATCGCAATAAACAACAATGATATAAATAATCTTGCCAGGAACAAGGATGTATTTTCTAAAGAAGCGATTTCATTTAATGCACTAATTTGAGCACAGAATCCAGTTAAGGCTTTCTGTCCTTCAGTTCCTTGGCTTTCAACTTCTTTAATCTTCTCGTCAACTTCCTTTAATCTTCTATTGTATTCTTCAATTTCATTTTGAACACTAACAGTTCTTTGTTTAATATATGCTTGATTATTAGCATTGTTTTGCTTTTCTTCATTTCGCAGATTTGCCAATTCGCCTTTTAAACGATTAACTTGGCTTTCCAATTGTTTCGCAGCAGGACCATAACCTTTCTTCTTTGTAACACCATCTCCATTGGTTTCATTATATAAACGGTTTTCTGCCTCTCTAAGTTCTTTTTCTTTATCAGCAACTCGACCAGATACACCATCAAGCCTTCCTGCACGCAGATCGGTCAATTGGTTATTTCTCGTTGAAATCTGATCTTCAATATCTTTTCGTTGCTGGTATAACAGATCATGAGCTTGTCTCACATCATCACCAACCTTTCCTTGGTCAATAATTAATTGGGACTTAATTTTGTCTTGAAAAATTCTAATCTCCAATGGAGTAGAGATCACGATACCAAGAAATATAGCGAGGATAATTCTAGGAAAGCCTCCCCAAAATTCTGCTTTACTGATAGTATGTTTTCCATCTGAGTACATGGTATTTACCATGAATCTATCAAGATTGAAAATCATCAATCCCCATATTAATCCAAAGATAAACGGCACATATAAAGGGGCATCCTGAAACACAAATGAGATAGCATATCCACCTGATATTGCTGCCATTATTGCAGTAAAAAGAATTGTGCCACCTGTTCCAGCGTATTTTGCGTAATCGCTAGGACATTGTCTAAGCATTTTTCTATTTACTCCTGCACAAATCCACAGAAATTCATTTAGAAATCCAGCCCACTCAACAGGTTGTTGCGAATTGCTTATTTCTTTATGACTTGATTTTATATTATTTGACTGTGACATACTATTATATTTTTTTTAAATAATGAGCAAATAAATTTTTTATTTCAGAAAGAAGACTCGGGGTTGTTTTTTTTGATACCGTTTCATAAATATCATCCATATTCGGGAATTCCGGGATTTTAAAATCCACATTTGGAATATTTATCTGAGGAATCTTGAATTGTGTATCTGGCTTCGGAACATTAATAGTGACATTTAGTGGTTTGTTCAATTCTGGAATAGGAACAGAGATTGATTTTACCGTCGGTAATGGAAGCATTTTTACTTCTATCTTTTTTTCCTGTGTTGAAAATTCATCGGTCACAATAAGAGTAAAGACAGATTTCTCTTTAATCTTTATTTGTTTACTTCCTTTTGGAGATACTTTTCCGTAACCTTTAAGTTCAACGTCTTTTGAATGTTTAACATCCCATGATAGTTCAATGGGTACCTCCGGTATTGTATACTTCCTATCAGAATTAAAGAAAACTTTCGCTTCATTAAATACACTTATAGGTAAAGACTCTTCAAAGGAGGATTCACCATCGAGAGCAATACACTTAAAAACAACATTTGTTGACTCTTGAAATGCAATCTTTTTTGAACCTTTGTTCTTGATGCTTTCAATGTTACCATTTAAATCAATGGATACGCTTGAGACATTTTGAATGTCCCATGATATAGTTGCTTTTTCTGATTTGTCTTTATTAATTTTGTTTTTATCTGCCTTTAATTTAAAAGTTGGTAACGGAAGTGTCTTTATAGGCAACTTATATTCTTTGCTGCCAAATGGATCAGACACTCTTAAAGTATATATTAAATCTATTTCTGGAGATACAATTTTACTGTCTTTGCTATGAACTACTCCAAAGCCCAGAAGTTCTACTTTACTCACATTCTCAGCATTCCAGGAAAGTTGAATAGGTCTCTTTCGAAGAACAATCTCTTTATCTGCACTAAAAGAAACCTTTGCTTCTGAATATACGCCAATTGTGATTTCTTTTTCAAATATTTTTTTTCGATCAAGACCGACTACAACAAGTTTATATGTTGTTGTTTCGTCAGGGGAAAAATGTTTTGAACCAGTTAAAGCAACGTCTTCAGTTATGCCATTATAACATAAGGAGACTTTATGACCATTATCAACATTCCATTTTACAAGTGTTTTTTCACCTTTGTTTTTATGCAAGGTTACAATGCTTGCTGATAATTTAATATCTGGAATTGCATAAGCTATAGCCTCCAAAGTTTTTCTTGCTTCTTTGAAGTCATTTGAAGCTTTTAATGTAAAACTGTTATTACCAATTTTAGACAAAGTTCGTTCGCAGCTGTTTTGCTTTACAGATTTTCCATCAATAAAACAGTTCGCAATTCCATCTACATGCCATGACAATTTTATCTTGTCACCGACATATAGACTTCCAGAGGAGGTATATGTAAAGGACTTGATCTCAGGAGCTTTGGTCATCTGCTCCAAAATGACATCAAAAGGATCAAGCTCATCTATGTTTCGTTTTGTCAAATATATTTCAAGTATTTTAAGCAAAACGCTGAAAATAGGGTCAAGCCCCTTGAGGTCTTGATAGATAGCAGATTGGAGTATATTTTCAAAGTCTTTTGCTTCAAACAACATATGTTCGGAGTCCTCAACATTGTATTTTTCTGCTAAAGTAGATTTGTATGCGATTCCGAGAATACTAGTGTATATTATCAATTCAGAAAAATAGTCAACTTTTTCTGAAAGGATAGTATTACGATTTCGAGCAGGATGTTGATAATCTTTTAATCCAGTTATAATATCTTTTGCTCCGGCAAATTTGGGGCAATAAAAAGAATCGTAATCAACTAGAAACAGATTTCCCTTTTCATTTACAATTATATTGCCATGCTGAAGATCTCCATGGGCGAATTTGTGAGAATGCATATCTTTGACCAATTTCATAAATTGGTTGGCCAAGTCGAGCATCTTAGTTTTCGAGTTGCGATTCTCAAAAATATAATCCTTGATAGTTGTACCCTCAATCCATTTCATTCTAGTTGTGGGATAGTTCCTTCCACCCACAGTCACACCAGATTCAATAAAGTCATAATCAATTAGATAAGGGACGTTCGCATGTTTCAGTTCTGTTGAAAGAAGCTTGATTTTTTCAATGGCATCATCAAGAGTTCTATGCCAACATCTAAATGCCCATTTTTTTCCAGCAACTTCTACTGGAAATACAACGGAAAACCCCCCAACGTATGCTTGGAGGTCTCCATTCTTTAGTCTCAGAAAATCCCCCTGTCTTATGAAATCATCTTTTATAAGAGCTGGTACTGAAACACTATTTATTAAATCTTGAATATCTATTACCATTTGCCTGATAATTAAGTCTTATTCCATTTTGCTCGTGTGTTGGTAGTATCAGGAACATACTCTTGTTTTGGTTCCTGCTGTTGAGGAGTATTCCACTTTTTTCTAATACCACCTCCAATTCTTTGAGTTTTTGGAATAATAGCTTCTTCTAGAGGTAATAACTCTTCTATACTATTGCACTCTAGTGCTTTTTTGATAGCTAAAGATAATTCTTTCAGTTGAGGATGACTCTCCAATTTTCGGAAGATATAACTATTACCTCCTGATTTAATATCATCTGGAGAAAATAGCAGAGTTTCTGTGTCTTCCATCTTTAATTCATCCCATAATCCTGGAAAGTAAGAAAGGGCTATTATACTTGTATAGATGACCAATTCTGAGAAATAATCATTCTTCTTTGATGTATATTCACTATCCCATCTTGCAGGATGTTGGTAACCACTCAAACCCTTAATTTCGTCCTTATAACCTTCCAATGATGGTACATACATGGAGTCATAATCAACTAAAACTAATGATCCATTATTTCTTACCAAAATATTACCATGCTGAAGATCTCCGTGAGAAATGCAGGAACGATGCAAATCAGACACCATTGTCTTAAACGACTCTGCAAGGTTCCTTAAAGCATCCGGGTTACATAAATTATCTTGAATGAAGTCTTTTAATGAATTAGCTTCAACCCAATCCATCAGAACTATAGGCTGAACGCCAAGATTAGTAGCAATTCCGTTTTGTTCATATTCAAAATTAACAAAATATGGAAGATTGACTCTTTTGAGTTCTTCAGCAATCAGTCTTGTTCTTTCTTGAGCATTATCAACTCTAGCTATCCAACAACGAACAGCTACTTTGTCACCAGAGGACTTGAAGTATGGAAATACGATACAAAAGCCTCCTACATAATTAATTGTGACGCCTAAAGAATTCTTTTCAACATGTCCACCATTAAGAGCTAAACTTTTAATTAATTGGGCATTATTTATTGAAATCTCGTAGTCTTCACATGAAGGGAGTTTAGCCATTACTATTATATATTATTTCTTCAAGTTCGTACCAAAATTTTTTAAAACACTCTTCAGGCTCACCGCTCCATTTTTGTTTTGCAAATGCTTTTCTAAAATCCTCGCGGTGTTTTTTGAATAACCCATTTGCTGTAGTAAACAAATCTCGGAATTCTGTTCTATCAATTCCATCGGAGGAATCCACAGAATTAGGAACTATAATATCGTCTTGTTCATTCTTGACTATTATTTCTTGGTTTGCCACTTCTTTCTTATATCCTGGATTCCAAGGACTTCTTTTTTTTGTGGCTGTTGAGTTGGATTCTTCACCTGCGGTCGGGCTGGTTGGCTCTGCACCTTCTGCGCTTGCGGTCGGGCTGGTTGGCTCTGTACCTTCTGCGCTTGTGGTCGGGCTGGTTGGCTCTGCACCTTCTGCGCTTGTGGTCGGGCTGGTTGGCTCTGTGCCTTCTGCGCTTGTGGTCGGGCTGGTTGGCTCTGTGCCTTCTGCGCTTGTGGTCTGGCTGGTTGGCTCTGCACCTTCTGCGCTTGTGGTCTGGCTGGTTGGCTCTGTGCCTTCTGCGCTTGCGGTCGGGCTGGTTGGCTCTGTACCTTCTGCGCTTGTGGTCGGGCTGGTTGGCTCTGCACCTTCTGCGCTTGTGGTCGGGCTGGTTGGCTCTGTACCTTCTGCGCTTGTGGTCGGTTCTGTAGATGTTGAGCTAATTTCGCTATTGTTTTCCATATTGCCTTTATGCAATGATGAATTCTCTGCATTATTGTCAACTTGTCCACACCTATCATCGTCTTCAGAAGATGGTTCCGTTGGATCATTTTGACCGTTCTCACGAGAACCTCCTGAAGACTTTTTTATATTATCAATTAGAATTTCTGCCTCTTTTGAATGCTTTACTTGTGGATGTATCTCAAGGTAATAAGAGTAAGACTTTAATGAATTTTTTATACTTGCGTTATCCCAATCACTTTGTTCCTCTTTTTCTTGCAATAAACATTCAATAAATTTTTCAGCCTCATTTTTATGAAGCTTCAATTCACTAGAATTCAAATATTCTTGATATGATTCAATTGTATTTACCCTTACAGCATTCTTCCAATTATTTTCGTCTAATTCTTTTGCTTCTTTCTTCTTAGCTTCTTCTGCTTTTTCTGCTTTGATTTCATTCTCCTGAAGTGAATCCAGTTTGTATTGCTCCAGAATATCAAACTCGGCTTTTTTGTCATATTCAATGATGACTAAAGTACTATCATCGTTATGCATATGATATAGTTCTCGATATTCATCGACAAGCTGAACATATGAGTTGTAGCCATTTAATGAAAGTATTCTATCAATAATGACTTTAATTTCAACAGATGTTTGGTAATTCTGAAAAAGTTCTGAGAATGGATCTGATACCAAAAGGATTTTATGTCCTTTAAGCTCGCCCGTTACTGTCTTCATCGTCCCCCTTTGTTCTTTGAAACTGTCGAAATAGTCTGGCCTATTATCAAACTTACCATCCTTCGATGAAACAATTTTTAAAATTTCA
This sequence comes from Prevotella sp. P5-92, assembly GCF_002251245.1. GTDB lineage: Bacteria > Bacteroidota > Bacteroidia > Bacteroidales > Bacteroidaceae > Prevotella. The sequence continues at coordinate 5,733 of NZ_NPJG01000008.1, read as the reverse complement.
TTGTTTTCATCAAGTAAAACAAGACACGAATCTCCTAAAATTTTAGCCGTCCAATGAGAATCATCAACGAACTCAATACCACAGAATGTAGCACCAGCTCCATCTCTATTTGTAATGCAGTTCTCTAACATCCAAGGATTCTTTCCCTGAGCACGCTGATCATTTAAATAAGCAATCGCTTCCTTGAACCATTCACTTTGCAAAGATGAAACTCCAGTTTCTGGATCCCAACTATTGTTTATGAAAGCATTCACAATAATTTTAGCCCACTCCGACGGCATTATGGATTGAGATACGCCATCAGAAACTGCCACCCTTTTGTTAAGGGGGCAGATTCCGAAATAGTCAGCACAATCCGAATATTTCTCGGCTTGCTTATGAGTTATGTAAGCTCTAACTTGCATTCTATTACTTATCACCTTGACCCTTGCTTGAGCCAAAATCTATCAATTTAATAAGTTCTACAGCATCAGCATTAAAGATACAACCTCTTGATCCGTCCTTTATATTGAGTTCGTTCTTGATAGCTGCAGCTTTATATCCTTCAGGAATAACACTTGAGATGTCATACAAGAATTGGGCAGGTCTACCAGCAGAAGCGACTTCCTGCTCACTACTTGGAGTTATAATTTTATGTCCACCATCACCTATTTCAGCATTGAAGATAAGCACATGTCCGTCTTCATTAGAAATATTGAGAATCTCCTTTGCAACTGCAGTTGTCTCACGTATGCAAGTATCTCCATCTTGATGATCATAATAAGGAACTCCATCTGAAATATTAATAATCACAGGAGCTGGGCATTCTGGCTTATCTGCAATCCAATCTTCAACAAGCTGCTTAGCCATCTTGAAGCCATCGCGCATATTAGTCCAAACGTCCTTAGTAATAGGTTCAACCCAGATAGGCTGATTAACAGGAACCTCTACAAGACCTCCATTGCCATCACTGACCTTCTGTGTCTTATTCTCGACACGGATAGGATTATTGTATAAGTCTTCAAGAAAACCAGAACACAATTCTTTGACTTCATATCCATATCCAATAACAGAAATAAAGCAACGATTCTTTGGTTTATCCTTATTGAAATTCTTCTTGATAATTGTATTGATTACACGATTGATAACCTTAGCAGAGAAGACGGTTCTAGAATCACCATCACAATACTGATTCATCATGGAACCAGACTGATCCACGAGAATGATCAAAAGACCAGGAGTTGCAGAACTCCACTGCTTGTCATTATTTCCCATTGTACAATTTTTTAGTATGCCGTTGGCTACCAAAACGGCTTTGACTTAAAGGTTATTTTTGTGTACTCTAATGGAGCCTGCCGATAACAGCAATTAGAGTTCACTCATTATTACATATAATGTATGCAAAGTTACAACTTTTTTATGGGATAGATGAAAGAAAGCCAAAGAAAAGAAATAAAAAATGTTAAAACGGCTCAAAAAGTCCATTTTCCCAATCCTTAGTTTGCTATTTTATCATTTAATTCTTTCATATTACAGAAAATTGTTTTAATATTCGCGCGAAATGTTTTCGCTATGAACAACTTCATATATATTCAAAATTGAAATAAATAATCAGAAATTCACAATGCAAAGATACTTAGGTTAAATTAAAACATAAAAAAATCGAGATGTATACTGTACGAACATCCCGATTTAATGTATGAAATAAATATCACGTTTCGATTTATACTCTATATATACATCGATTTAATCATTGAACCAATCGAAGGTTTCTTTTCCAACCGCAATCTCAAAATGATACTTAGCAATGCCCAAATCCATCTTGGTATAGCCAATCAAAGAGAACCCTTTGCTGGCTTTCACAATATGGCGATTGTTCTTCATGCCGACATACTCGAACGAGAACTTCTGCTGATTGACAGATGTAGGTGCAAGTAAAGCAGCTTCTACCCCCCCCCCTTCTTGAACCAAGCTGGAGTGATGTCGCTTGCATTACTTACTTGCTGAACGGTCTTACGTCTGAGGTTTCTTCCAGGATCATCACCATAGCCGAGGGCAATCATGCAACAAAGTTTTTCATCATTGCCTTTCTCGTAAGCATCCTTGATGTTGTTATAGGTCAGACCTACCCAACAGGTGTTGAGTCCAAGGGTCTGAGCAAGCAGAACCAACTGCTCACCATAGTACCCGACACGCTCAGAGAGGTCATTGGCTTTCTTGCCTATCATCACGAAGTAGTTGGTCACTCCGCAGAAGGTTCCATAAGCCATCTTGCCCTTGAATGCCTTTGGCTCATTGGTAACAAGTTGAATGTGAAGATTACCGACCTTGTTGCACTCATCAACCTTCTCCTGAAGTATCTTGATGAGATTCTCTTCAATCGGTTTGTCTATGTATTTTCGCACACTATGGCGTGCTGCAATAGCTTCTTGTAGAGTCATTATTTCTTCTTTGGGATTGATTTAATCGTTGCTGTCTTTAGCATTCTTGCGCTCATCCTTCTTTTTGATCGGACCTGAATGCTTACCTCTATTCAGCTTTATTCCATGTTTGTTCAATATGCGGAACACCGAACTGCGACTACGGAAGCCGCTGGCTTTCCAGACTTCTTCGATTGGATGTCCAGCTGCATAAAGGTTGATGACAGTCTTCTCTCTATCCATACGTCTTTCCTTGGAAGTGGAAACCGGAGGGAGTTGAACAATCATTCGTTCCTGAAGTTTCGATACGTGTTCAGAAGACTTGCGAAGAACCAAGGCTTCATCTGGAAGAGAACCCATCATGAGGAGTACGTCTGAAGGCTTTGTCTCAGGGAACAACTCATTATTTGAGTCGATACGGTCATGAATGCTTATGACACGAATGACCTTTACCCGGCAAAATTCTAGGAACATTGCCAGTTCTCGTGCGCCACGAATGGCATTGCTGAACTTGCTGATGACGAGTTCATCGCCTCGTTCGAGGGCTACCATCAGCTGTTTCCACGGCGGACGGTTCTTTTCATCAGCGTCGTTCTCTTCTATGACTTTCACGCAACCATACTCCTGCATCCACTCACGATCGGCTTCAAGCTTCTCGTAGTGTGCGGTTGCCATGATGTAACCTATCTTTGCCATAATCAGTGTGATCATGTGGTTAGATTGTGTAATCAGATGTGCCGTTTCAGCACTTTTGTGCTGCAAAGGTATGAAAAATTATCGTATTATGGTACGTTTCATACCTGATATTATACTTTTTTATGAAACTCTCCAATCTCAGCATTGATAGTTGCAATCCGCAATAATCATACTTTTCAGAGTATGAAATATAAAATAATATAAACTTTAAATCAAACTGGCACAAGATATGATTTTTATTCGTACCTTTGCACCGCTAATCAATCAAATATGCGTATGAAACATAGTCCACATCAAGGGTTTTCCCTTCATTCTACTCTTATTTCTGCACAGCACAAGAACGTCGCAAATAAGCAGATGAAAGAAAGTAAAACAAGTGAAAGAAAAATGGGTCACCAGTAAAAGTGTGTGGATTAGGCATAGATCTTCATTAGTCTGAAGAGAAAGAACTTACGGTCAATGATACCTCTGAGTTGTGCTCTGAAATGCTTGATCTTTGCATTGAGGGATTCTGCTGATGCATTGGTAGAGCGATTGACAAAATAGTTAAGGATCTCATCCTCACGGTCGTACATGGCGGCATCAATATCATTGAACGCTTTGTTGCCGAACTCACCGACCTTCGAGTACCATGAATGCAGGCTGACAGCACCTTGCTCCTTAGTACACCTCTGCGAGAAAATCATTTGAAGAGAGTGGGTAAGCGAGAAAGCCGTCTTTATATCCGGAAACTCACGGAACAGTATTTCTGCACGTTCCTTCTGTGTGTCTGTCCATTTCTCGGGTGACATCATAAGTAGCCCCTTACTGCGTGCAAGGAGTTCTGCACGTGTCTCTCCGTTCTCAAGTCTTTCGGGATAGTACCTTGCATTGCGCCTTATGACATTGCCCTCCTCATCCACAAATGGACCATCGTTCTCCTGCAGCTGGCGCATCATCAGACGGTGTTCTTCCCTAGCATTGGCATCAAGTGTCATCTGCTCACGCCAATACTCTCTGCGTACCTTTTGCAAGGCTTCAAGACAAAACTGCTGATGATGGTACCGGTCGAGCGTACGCATAGCCTTCGGAAAGCATGTCTCATCTATGCTGACGTGAGGACTTATGTTCTCTGGGAAGATGAGCCACTCGTCAGCATGGCCTAGTTCAGACCATTCACGATAGCCGCTTAGGTGGTCCTTGTAGGCTCTGCCATACTCATCACCGTCTATGTGATAGTCCTTTTCAAATGAACGGGCCGTTATAGGGAGCGTCTCCAAACGCTTCTTTTAAATCAAGCCATCTGTGACGGCGCACGTGAAGCTGTACTTCCTGACCTCTAATCGGAAAGTCGTGAAACACACTTTCGCGTGTAAATCCCATTGGGGCGCAGGTCTTCTCTGTCGTCAGGTTTCTGCTCGTTCTCATCGAGATAAAGGTGAATCACCTGTGTGTCACCTTTCTTCTCGACACGTACATTCTTCAAGTCAAACCAGTCAAGCATGTGGGCTGGCAATAGGCATTCCGCTAAGAGTCTATACTGTTTCATTTTGTTCTAACGTTTACTCTATAAACGTACACCTGCTTGCTTTTATTGTGCTATGCTATCCACACGCTTTTGCAAGTGACCCGAACAAGTTTGCACATGGCGAGGCGAATAATGAGGTGGATATTGATAAAGCTAAGGATATTGCTAACGATACACTTACGCTTATCTCAATTTTCAAGGACGAGATAGAGAATATGATTTCTTTAGAAAAGTATAAAAAGCAGTGACAAATTTAATCAAAGAACGACTTTTTTGATAATTGCTGGTTATTAATGAAAATTCATAACCTAAAAATAAGTCCGCTTGCGGACATCAAGTTGTTTTATGTTGTTCTTGTTGTCGTCATAATATGTGAATAATTTACGTTCAATTTTACATAATTCACGTTCACTCTCATCGTCCGCTTGCGGACACACAATACTAAATAAGACATAATTTATGGAAGTAATACAAACAAATATCCCCGGCATTCTCATCATTGAGCCCGGTGTATTCAAAGACTCCCGTGGCTATTTCTTTGAGAGTTTCTCTCAGCGGGAATTCGACCAGAAAGTAACGCCCATTCTTGGACATAGTATCAACTTCGTGCATGACAACGAGTCAATGTCATCATACGGCGTTATGCGTGGTCTTCATTATCAGCGTATGCCATATACCCAAAGTAAACTCGTGCGCTGCGTCAAAGGCGCTGTCCTCGATGTTGCAGTTGACATCCGCAAAGGCTCCCCGACATTTGGACAACATGTCTCCTGCCTCTTGACAGGACGTGATGAAGAAGGAGTGAAGATAGCTGAGGAGTTTGCAAAAGAATCAGCAATCAAGAACTTGCTTTAGCTTGATGAGCACCGCCATTAATAAATAAGAGTTTCCCACACCCACAGAAGCAGCTGTAGTGGGGATTGACTCTTTTAAAAATAGATATTAAACAATTAGCCTTTAGGTATTTCGCTCTTTCTGCTTAAAAAGCGTTAATCCATAGGTTGCTTTTTGAAATCTTGATCACATCTGAGAATGCGTTCCAAGTCTTGCCTTGTTTCTTCATCTGCCATAGCCCTCTCAAGCAGGTCATCCAGTGTGGAATCAAAGAGACTCGCAATTTTCTCAAGCAAT
>NZ_NPJG01000079.1 GCF_002251245.1 Prevotella sp. P5-92 | reverse complement strand
GGTTTGTTAACATACAGTATTACAGTATTACAGTTTGATTTTAAACCCACAAAATCTCTCTAACTAAGGAAAAATATTTACGTGGTTGGAGAAATATTTCGGGGTAGTTAGAAATAGTATAATACACATAGTGTATTATAAAAAATGTTAAAGAAAAGAAGGAAATTAAGTAAACACTTGCAAAATCGAGAAAAATGTTGTACCTTTGCAAACGTAAAAGAAAATCGGAAGCGCGCACCGTGATTCGGATACACGAGTGAGAGAAAAAAATCCGTCCACATTTCGGGAAAATGGCTCTCGGAAAGCATGATTATTGCCGATTTTCTTGGAGCGAAAGAATAAAAACACTATCTTTGCACACGCTAAAATAAAAAAACCGCATGAAACAACATTTCGTTCTATTATCATTATTCTGCGCCATCGCATTGTCGTCTTTCGCGCAGAACCCTAAGTTCGGCAAACCCACCAATGAAGAGTGGGAACTGAAAAGTGTGAGTTTCGCGCCTGAGGCCGACGCCGTGGTGCTATACAAGTCTGTCGATGTGACGTACAAGCTCTCAGGAGGCTTTGAAGCGTTGGGCAGCGGCGGCGAGGGATCGCTCGACGACAACACTATGGCAAGCTTTGGCACCAGCAAGTTTATCAGTCCCGAAAACATCAGTATGCTCTACGACGTCAAAGTGCGCGTGAAAGTGCTCAAAGATAGCGGTACGGCCTTTGGTGCCATCGACATCATTACTTTCAGCGACGATGAGAATATGGATCTTCGCGACGAGTTCTACGAGATGAACGTGACACTGCTGAGGCGCATTGACGGCAAAGTGAAGAAAAAGAGAGTGGCTGCTTCGTGCATCAAGGACGAGCGCATAGACAATCACTACAGCATCCGCCACATACGCGTGCCCGACGTGAAGGCAGGAGACATCGTTGAGTGCCAGTACCAGCTGTTCAGCTCGCGCGGCACGTACATCTACGACACGCAGCTGCAAGAGAGCATACCCGTCCTCTACTCGAAGTGCCGGATGGAAATTCCATACATCCTCCAGTTTAACGTCAACAGGCCCATTATAAGCAACGTGACGGCATCCACGGCCTTAGGCAACACATATATCGTCAGCCCCAACAACGACAAGCAGGTGCCGCGAAAAGTGGTATGCAACGTCTATACCATCGAAGCCCGCGACCTTCCGCCCTATGCGGGAGAAATTAATCTCAATAACCTGTCCAGCGGCGAGGTCCACTGCGTGCGCACACAACTGAAAGAAAAACGCTACGACGTGAAGCCTGAAGCATCGGGCCCTGTACGACATCTGGTGATTGGCAGATGAATTGGGCGTATCTTGCCAAAAACTATTTCGGTAAGAGCCGCTCATGGCTATACCATAAGTTCAGCAGACAGAACAATGGAAAATCTGACGATTTCAACGATATGGACCGCGAGTTGCTCCGCAACGCATTGAGAGATATTGCGGCAATGGTGAACCTTGCGGCAGACAGACTTTGACTTATGCATGAAGATTTGACAACCTACGCCTCGGTGCCTTCGGCATCGGGGCTTTACTTTTTCCCGAAGACGTTACTCTCTAATCCTTTCTATGGAGAACTTGCGTAGCCCCAAATTGCATAATTAATTGTTAAACATTGAGCTCAATACCGAGCAGGCGAAACGCAACCTTGAAGAGCTGCTAACAAAAAAACGCAGCAAACTGATTTCCAGCTTGCTGCGGCGACTTAGTTGCGGAGGCAGGACTCGAACATGCGACCTCCAGGTTATGAGCCTGGCGAGCTACCAACTGCTCCACTCCGCGGTGTTATTTCTCATTTGCGGGTGCAAAGGTACGACTTTTTTTTGTATTATGCAAGAAAAAAGTCGTTTTTTTTGAAAAAAGTAGGTAAAATGGTGTGTTTTAGGCATTTTTTCCGCCATTTTTCTTGTTTATTTAAAATATAATCCGTACTTTTGCACACGATAATCAATATGTGCAATAAAAGAAATACATAGGAGGAACGCCAATGTCCATTTCGAAGACAAGACAGAAACTCATAGATGTAGCCCGGCAGCTGTTTGCCAAAAACGGCTTGGAAAACACGACGATGAACGACATCGCTCTCTCGTCGGGTAAAGGCCGCCGCACGCTCTACACCTATTTTAAAAGTAAGGAGGAGGTATATTATGCGGTGATTGAGTCGGAACTGGAGCGCCTGTCAGACAAGATGGACGAGGTGGCCGCGAAGAAGATACGTCCGCAAGACAAGATCATCGAGCTCATCTACACCCATCTGAGCATGATAAAGGAGACGGTGGTGCGCAACGGCAACCTCCGCGCCGAGTTTTTCAGAAATATATGGATGGTGGAAAAGGTGCGCAAGAACTTCGACGAGGACGAGATTGAGCTCTTCCGCCGCGTGTATTACGAGGGAAAGGAAGAGGGCGAGTTTGACATCGAGAACATCGAGCTCGTGGCCGACATCACCCACTACTGCATCAAAGGCCTCGAAGTGCCATACATCTACGGAAGGCTTGGCCACGGCATGACCGAGGAGATGAGCAAGCCCCTGGTGGCTAAGGTGGTGTACGGTGCCCTTGGCAAAAGCCTCATAAAGTGAGAAGACAGTATTTACACATTATTAATAATATAATAAAAGAAAAATGGGATTATTATCAGGCAAGACTGCACTCATCACTGGTGCAGCGCGCGGTATCGGTAAGGCCGTTGCTATCAAGTTTGCTCAGGAAGGAGCAAACATCGCTTTTACAGACCTCGTGCTCAACGACGACATGGCTGCCGGACTCGAGGCTACACGCAAGGAAATAGAAGCCCTTGGCGTAAAGTGTAACGCATATGCAGGAAACGCCGCCGACTTCGCGGAGACCGAGGCCGTGGTGGCTAAGATCAAGGAAGACTTCGGCACCATTGACGTGCTGGTGAACAACGCTGGCATCACCAAAGACGGACTGATGCTGCGCATGTCGGAGCAGCAGTGGGATGCTGTGCTCAACGTCAACCTAAAGTCGGCATTCAACTTCATACACGCTTGCGCTCCTATCATGCTGCGCCAGCGCGGCGGCTCGATCATCAACATGTCGAGCGTGGTGGGCGTTCACGGCAATGCAGGCCAGTGCAACTACTCTGCCTCTAAGGCCGGCATGATAGGTTTGGCCAAGTCTATCGCACAGGAGCTGGGTCCGAAGGGCGTACGTGCCAACGCAGTGGCTCCGGGCTTCATCGAGACAGCCATGACAGCACAGCTGCCCGAGGAGATACGCAAGGACTGGATGAAGAAGATACCTCTGCGCAGGGGCGGTCAGGTGGAAGACATTGCCAACGTCTGTCTGTTCCTCGCCAGCGACATGTCGAGCTACGTGTCAGGACAGGTGATACAGATTGACGGCGGTATGAACATGTAAGAAACGCTGATGAAAGTACTGTACGAGGATAATCATATTATCGTAGTAAACAAGGAAAGCGGAGAGATCGTCCAGGGCGACAAGACTGGCGACACTCCGCTCTCTGACATTGTAAAGGACTATATCAAGGTGAAGTACCAGAAGCCGGGGAACGTCTTCCTCGGGGTGGTACATCGCCTCGACCGTCCCGTGAGCGGGGCGGTGGTGTTCGCACGCACGTCGAAAGCACTGTCGCGACTCAACGAGATGTTCCGCAGGGGCGAGGTGCACAAGACATACTGGGCCATAGTGAAGAACAAGCCTAAGGCTGACGCCGCCACGCTCGTCAGTTGGATAGTGCGCAACGAGAAGCAGAACAAGAGCTACGCCTACGATCACGAGGTGAAAGACTCGAAGAAGGCGGTGCTCGACTACCGGCTCATAGCCTCGGGCGACACATACCACATACTTGAGATACGTCTTCACACGGGCCGACATCACCAGATACGCTGCCAGTTGGCAGCCATGGGATGCCCAATCAAGGGCGACCTGAAATACGGATCGCAGCGCAGCAACGCCGACGGAAGCATCTCGCTGCTGTCGCGTCATACTGAGTTTCTGCATCCCGTCAGCAAGCAACTCATTGCTGTCGATGCTCCCCTACCCTCTGACCCTTTATGGAAAAAAATACTAAATAGCGACTGATTTTTATTTTTTTTCCACAATACCTTTTCTTATTTGAGAAAAATGCACTACATTTGCAGAAATATTTGCAAATATGAAGAAATTCTTATTGTGGACGACCATATTCTTGTTGAGCCCAGTGATACTCTTCGTGGTCTTGACAATACTTATATACCTGCCTCCTGTACAGAATTTTGTGGTACAGAAGGTGGCTGACTATGTGTCTGAATCGACAGGATATGAAGTGAGCGTGAGACACGTGGAACTGAAATTCCCGCTCGACCTCAGCATCGACGACGTGAAGTTTATCAAACCTAACGACAGCATCGCCACCCAGCGAGACACCATTGCTGACGTCAGCCAGATAGTGGCCGACGTGAGGCTCAGGCCCTTGATAGACGGAAGGGTCGTGGTGGATAGGCTTGATATCGACGGGGCGAAGTTCGACACCGACGGCATGGTGGCTGCCATGCGCGTGAAAGGCAGCGTGGAGCAGATCAGGCTAAGAAGCCGAGGCATAGAGATAGAAAAGGAAGAGGCCGACATCGACCTCGTCGCCCTCAGCGGCGCACGGATAGACATAGCCATGCTGCCCGACACACTGCCGCCCGACACCACCAAGAGCGAGGTGAACTGGGTGGTACGCGTAGCAAAAGCTAAGGTAGATGACACTGCTGTCATGTTTCACACCATGGGCGACTCGCTGCGCCTCGGAGCCACTCTCAACCACCTTGACATCACCAACACCACTATCGACCTCGCAAAGGCACGCTATTCCGTGGGCAATATGAGTCTCGGCAATTCGAGGCTGACATACGACGACATGATGCAGCCACACGTCAAAGGCATCGACTACAACCATCTCGCCATAGACAGCCTTAACCTGAAACTCGACTCGATAGCCTTTGCCGACCCCGACGTGAGAATGGTGGCTACACTCGCCACTCCAGCATCGACGCTGACCGCCAGGTGCAACATCGACCTCACGGCTTTCGACAAAACCAATCCCGGAACATTCGACATAAGACTCGACGCACAGGTGGGTAAAGCCGACATGCTGCGTTATGCCGACATGCCAAAGGCCGTCGCCAAGGCACTGCCCAACGAGGGCATGACGCTGAGAACCTGCGTGAAAGGCAACATGCGGCGCACTGAGTTAGAAGAACTGAAGATGATCCTGCCGCGCATGGCTACACTCGCCGCTGACGGCTATGCCATCAATCCCGCCTCGCCAGAGAAGATGAGGGCAAAGGCAAACATGAAGCTCACCACTGGCAATTTGAGCTTCGTCAACGCCATGATGCAGCCGTCGATTCGGAAGAAGATAAGGATACCACGCATGACCCTTGAAGGCACGCTCAACGCCGAGGGACAGCGCTACGGTGCCGACCTGACGCTGCGGGAGGGACGCGGACAGATGAAACTGAAAGGACAGATAGACCTGCCAACTGAGGCTTATGCAGCCGACATCGACGTGAGAGGCCTCGACATCAGGCACTTCATGCCACGCGACTCGATGAAGACGCTCAGCGCGGCGCTGACCGTGAAAGGACGCGGCTACGACATACTGTCTCCACACACAAGGCTCGACGCCAAAGCCACACTGAAACAGTTCGGCTACGGATATCTCAACATCGACAACCTCAAGGCAAAGGCAAAGATTGCCGGCGGCATGGCACACGCAACCGTGGAGAGCGAAAACGCACTCGCCGACGGAACCATCGCATTCGACGCGCTGATGTCAACAAAACGACTGCAAGCCACGCTGAGCACCGACCTGAGATGGATCGACATGCAGCTGCTTCGCGTAAGCGAGAAACCGCTCGCCGCAAGCATGTGCGCACATATCGACATCGCCTCCAACCTAAAGAGCGACCATAAGCTGCAGGCATTGCTCAACGACTTCACCGTGAGAACAGAGAAGAAAGTGTACAGACCCGAAGACCTCGTCATCGACATGAACACCACACCCGACACCACATGGGCAAAGGCGTACAGCGGCAACCTCGAATTCCTCTTCACGGCAAAGGGCGGCTACGAGACACTGCTCAACCAGATAAACAAAATGGCCGACGAGCTGGCAAGACACAAGAAGGAGAAAATCATCGACGAACAGCTCCTGCGCCAGTTCCTGCCCACGATGACGCTCCACGTGCTGAGCGGCAACGACAACCCCGTGGCAAACTTCATGCGCTTCAAGGGCATCGACTTCGCCACACTCGCATGCGACCTCTCCACATCGCCCGCCGACGGAGTGCAAGGAAAGGGGCACATCTATTCCATGGTGTACGACAGCGTGAGAATAGACACGATCACTTACTGCGTGAGCCAAGACGAGGAACGGGTGAACTTCAACCTCATGGTGCAAAACAACAAACGCAATCCGCAGTTCGTGTTCCGTTCGGTCATGGACGGATATCTCGACGGCAACATGGCTGGACTAAACATGCGCTACTACGACGCCAAAAACCGCCTCGGACTCGACGCGGGCGTCAATGCGGAAATGCAAGATAGTGGCATCTATGTAAGACTCGAACCTTACCGCCAACTGCTTGGCTACAAGTCGTTTAACATCAACAAAGACAACTACCTCTTCCTCGCGCGCAACAACAAGGTGAGCACGAAGATTGACCTCATCGCCGACGACGGCACAGGTATAAAGATCTTCTCAGAGGACGACGATCCAGGCATGCTGCAGGACATCACCATGAGCGTCAATCGCCTCGACCTCGAAGGACTGTCGAGCGTGATGCCGTACATGCCCCGCATCGGCGGACAACTCAATGGCGACTTCCACGTGATGATCGATGACGGCGAGAGGCTCTCAGTGGTGTCTGACCTCAACGTAAAGGGACTGAGCTACGAGAACTATGCCATGGGCAATCTCGGCACCGAAATGGTGTATCTGCAAGGCGAGGGAGCATCGCATATCGTGGAGGCAAGGCTGATGAAAGACAACGACGAAGTTGGACTGCTCAAAGGAACGTATTACAACGACGACGAGCCGGCAATAGACGCCGTGTTTGAGATGAACCGCACACCACTCGACCTCGTCAACGGATTCATTCCCGACCAACTCTTCGGCTTCGAGGGATATGCCGAGGGAAAACTCGCCATCAAGGGGAAGACAGACAGCCCAGTCGTGGACGGAGAGGTGTATCTTGACAGCTCGCGACTCGTCAGCGTGCCTTACGGCATGAAACTGCGCTTCGACGACGACCCTGTACGCATAGTGGGCAGCCAGCTCCTGCTCGAGAACTTTACCGTCTATGCTCATAACGACAACCCGCTCAACATAATGGGAAAAGTGGACTTTTCCGACCTCGAACGCGTCATGGTTGACCTGAAGATGAGAGCACGCGACTATCAGATCATCGGCGAGAAGGAAAACAACAAGAGCGTGGCATACGGAAAGGCATTTGTGAACATCGACGGAACGATAAAGGGACTGATAGACAATCTCGTGATGAGGGGAAAACTCGACGTGCTCGGAAAGACCGACATGGGCTACATCCTCCGCGACAGCCCCATCACCACCGACAACCGCCTCGACGAACTCGTGAAGTTCTGCGACTTCAGCGACACCACCACCGTCGAGATCGTACGACCGCAGATCACCGGTTTCACCATGGACATGTCGCTCTACGTTTCAAACGGAGCTCACATCATGGCATACCTCAACGCCGACCACACCAACTATATCGACCTTATGGGCGGAGGAATGCTGCGCATGCAATACAATATGGTGGATGGCATAATGCTCAATGGACGATACACGCTAAACAACGGAAAGATGAAATACTCGCTACCCGTCATTCCGCTCAAGACCTTCTCCATACAAGACGGTAGCTATCTCGAGTTCCACGGCGACATAATGAACCCGCAACTCAACATCACCGCCGAGGAAGAGACAAAGGCCACGGTGACAGGAACTAACGGAGTGGGACGAAGCGTGAAGTTCATCTCTGGCATCGTCATCACAAAGACACTGCAGGACATGGGACTCGAGTTCACACTCGACGCACCCGAAGACCTCACGCTGCACAACGAGCTCCAGGCGATGAGCGTGGAACAGAGAGGAAAACTCGCCGTCACAATGCTCACCACGGGAATGTATCTCGCCGACGGAAACACCGAGTCGTTCTCAATGAACAGCGCACTCAGCTCCTTCCTCAACTCGGAGATAAACCATATAACAGGAAGCGCACTGCGAACTCTCGACCTCTCGTTCGGCATCGACAACACCACCAACGCACAAGGCGGAATACATACCGACTACTCGTTCCAATTCGCCAAACGGTTCTGGAACAACAGACTGAAAATATCAGTCGGTGGAAAGGTATCGACGGGAGCGTCAGTGGAGTCGGCGCAAAACAGCTCGTTCTTCGACAACGTCACCTTTGAATACCGTCTCGACGACACGGCAAACAAATACGTCACCCTCTTCTACAACAACAACTCCTACGACTGGCTCGACGGATATACACAGGAATACGGTGCGGGATTCGTGTGGAGAAAGACAATACAGAACTTCAGGGACATCTTCCGCAAGGACGACGACTCGTCAGTGCCTGCCGACAACACCAAGATGAAGCATGGCGACGCCGACATCAGCGAGGACAAGAATGAAGACGCTGGCAGCGAAGAAGAGACCACAGAAGAAATGAACAACAAATAAGGTTAAGGCATTGAAAATAAACGGCATCATAATACTCTTGGCAGCAGTGGCGCTCGCAGGCTGCTCGACGACAAGAAACATACCCGACGACGACCAGCTCTTCGTCGGGCTAAAGGAGATAAAGTACGAAAACTACAAAAACTCTGACCACTTCATCACGACACAGGAGGAAGTGGAGGCGGCGCTCGCCACAGCACCAAACGGAGCCCTCTTCGGCAGCTCCTACTACCGCACGCCGTTCCCCTACGGACTCTGGATTTGGGACGCATTCAGCGGAAAGGAAAGCGGATTTGCCAAGTGGATGGTGAAAAGTTTCGGCAAACAGCCCGTGCTGATGAGCTGGGTGAACCCAGCGCTGAGAGCGTCGGTGGCACAAACTGTGCTGCGCAACCACGGCTACTTGCACTCGAAAGTGACACACGAGAACGTCACGCAGAAAAATCCGAAGAAATGCAAGATAGCATACAAGGTGGACGTGGGAGAAGTGTTTACTGTTGACACACTTGAATACATGGGATTCCCACACGAAGCCGACAGCCTTATCGCCGCAACCGTCTCGGAGGCGAAAGTGAAGAAAGGAACACCGCTCAGCGTGCCAGCTCTCGACAGCGAGCGACAGCGCCTCTATACACTCTTCCGCGACCACGGTTATTATTACTACCAAGCGGGATTCGCTTCCTATCTCGCCGACACCATCGCCCAGCCCGACAAGGCGGCACTGCGACTGCAACTCGCCTCTGACGTGCCGTCTGCAGCACTCCACAAATGGCATATAGGCAATATCCATATCAATATGCAACGCTTGTTTACTGAACCACTTACCGACAGTCTTACCTACCGTTTCTTCTCAATGAAGTATAACGGCAAAAAACCGCCGCTCAGGCCGCGCGTAGTGATGCGCAACATGAAGATGAGGCACCGCAAGCCTTATAGCTACTCCGACTATCAGGAGACGACATCAAAGCTAAGCGCAATGGGACTCTTCAGCGCGGTGGACTTTAAGTTCACACCGCGCGATACCGCCGCAGTCTGCGACACACTCGACCTCACCCTCGACCTCGTGCTCGACCGCCCCTACGACCTGTACTTCGAAGGCAACATCAAGAACAAGACCATAGGACGAATAGGACCGGAGGTGAAGGCCGGTCTGACACGACGCAACGCCTTCCGAGGAGCAGAGAAACTCGACCTCAACATACACGGCTCCTATGCCTGGGAGACACACAAGCGGAAGTCGAGCAGCAACTACGAGTATGGTGCCGATATCTCGCTCGAGTTCCCACGCATCGTGGCGCCGTTCTTCGACGACTTTAAGGTGAAACGCGACAAAAACGGAAAGCCCGTGCGACGCAAGTTCGTGTCGCAGTCGTCAACCATGGCAAAACTCTCCACCAACACCGTCTATCGACCCGACTACTACCGCATGAATGTGCTCTCAGGAGAATGGACTTACCGCTGGCAGACATCACCAACAAGCAAGCACGAGTTCTCGCCGCTAACTGTGAAATATCAATATACCAAGACCCTCTCTTCGCGCCTCGACTCGCTGATGCTTGAAAATGCCTACCTGCTCGGAATGATGGACGACATGTTTGTGCCGCAAATGCGATACACTTACACACACACCAGCCCCGCATCACACCTGCATCCGCTGACATGGGAAGTGACAGTGGCAGAAGCAGGTAACCTACTCTCGTTAGGACTCGTGGCGGCAGGCAAGGACTGGAATGAAGTGGGAAAGAAACTCTTCAAGACCAGCTACGCACAGTTTATCAAACTTGAGGCCGATGTCACAAAGACATGGACACTCGACCTCAACTCCCAACTCGTGGCACACTTCAACGGAGGCATCATCTACAACTACGGCAACAGCGACAATATCCCGTTCAGCGAACAATTCTACGTGGGCGGAGCCAACAGCTTGCGTGCCTTCCCCATAAGAGGCATCGGACCGGGAGGAACACCCAATCTCGGCGACAGTCAGTACAACTACATCTTCAACAACGGAAACATCAAACTCGTGGCCAACCTCGAATACAGGCGACGCCTCTTCGGAAGCCTCTCGGCGGCTCTCTTCCTCGACGCTGGCAACGTGTGGAACTATAACGTCAACATGGGTGAGGAACAAGCCGTGAAAGACTTCTTCGAACCAGGCATCTTCCGCTTCGACCGCTTCCTCAGACAGATAGCCGTCGGAACCGGTGTAGGCATAAGATACGACCTCGACTTCCTCGTCATCAGACTCGACTGGGGACTCGGACTCCACCTGCCTTACGACACAGGCAAGGGCGGATTCTACAACATCGACAGTTTCAAGGACAATCAGACATTGCATTTCGCAATAGGCTATCCGTTCTAAAAAAACAAAAAAAATACGGCAAAAACTATGCTTTTTGAAAAAATATTGTTACTTTTGCATCGAGATAAACGATAACACGGATTTATTTATAAAAACAACAATATGAAACCAACTTTATTACTCTTAGCTGCCGGTATGGGAAGCCGTTACGGCGGTTTGAAACAACTCGATGGACTCGGACCCAACGGCGAGACCATCATGGACTATTCCATCTACGATGCCGTAAAGGCTGGATTCGGCAAGATAGTATTCGTAATCAGAAAGGATTTTGAACAAGACTTCCGCGAAAAAATACTTAAGAAGTATGAGGGACACGTGCCCGCCGAACTCTGCTTTCAAAGCCTCGATGCTCTACCCGAAGGATTCACTTGTCCTGAAGACAGGGTAAAGCCATGGGGCACTAACCATGCAGTGATGATGGCAAAGGACATCATCAAAGAGCCCTTCTGTGTCATCAACTGCGATGACTTCTACAACCGCGACGCATTCCAGGTCATCGGAAAGTTCCTCGCCGAACTGCCAGAAGGTAGCCGCAACAAGTATGCCATGGTGGGATTCCGAGTTGGCAACACTCTCTCTGAAAACGGCACCGTGGCAAGAGGTATCTGCTCGAAAGACGGGAATGGCAACCTCACCACTGTCGTGGAACGCACAGAGATAATGAGAGTCGAAGGACCCGTATGTTACAAGGACGAGGAAGGACAATGGGTGGCAGTAGATGACAACACGCCCGTGTCGATGAACATGTGGGGATTCACACCAGACTACTTCGAGCACAGCGAGGCTTACTTCAAAGAGTTCCTTGCCGACCCGAAGACTATGCAGAACCTCAAGGCCGAGTTCTTCATACCGCTGATGGTAAACAAACTCATCAACGACGGAACATCTACCGTACAGGTGCTCGACACCACCAGCAAATGGTTTGGAGTGACTTACGCTGCCGACCGCGACGCTACAGTGGCGCGCATACAGCAACTCGTCGATGAAGGCGTCTATCCCAACCATCTTTTCTAATCGCATAGGCATATACAACTGATTAATGCAAATAGATTTATTATCACAACAGGAGCTACAACAGCTCCGGGAAGTCATCGTGGCAGCAGATAGCATCGTTATCTGCTGCCATGTCAGTCCCGATGGTGACGCCATCGGTTCAACACTGGCATGGGCTGAAGCCCTGAAAAAAATGGGAAAGAATCCTCGCATCATCGTGCCCGACATGTTCCCAGACTTCCTCAGATGGATGCCAGGAGTGGAGACCATCATGAGATACGACAAGCACAGCGACGAGGCAGACGCACTCATAGCCGACGCAGACGTGGTGTTCTGTCTCGACTTCAACGAATTGTCGCGCACCGACAACATGCAGAAAGCCCTCGAAGCCACACACGCAAAGCTGGTGCTCATTGATCATCATCTCAACCCGATGAAGACAACAGCTATGACCATCTCCTTCACCAGTGTTTGCTCCACATGCGAGATCGTCTTTAGACTGGCGTGGCAACTCGGACTATTCGAAAGCCTCGACAGGAAATTTGCCGATCCTTGCTACTGCGGAATGATGACCGATACTGGAGGTTTCACGTTCGCCAGCACAAGGCCCGAGATATTCTACATCATCTGCCTGTTGCTGTCCAAAGGCATCGACAAAGACAAGATATACCGCAACGTCTTCCACACATTCAGCGAAGACCGTCTGCGACTGCAGGGATATATTCTCTACGAAAAGCTGGAGATGGCAGCCGACGGGAAGGCAGCCTTCTTCCCGCTCACACGTGCCGACCTCGAACGATTCCACTATATGAAGGGCGACACCGAAGGTGTGGTGAATATGCCGCTGCAGATAAAGGGAGTGAGACTGAGCATCTCGCTGCGTGAAGACACCGAACGCGACAACTATATCCTTGTCTCGCTCAGATCGGTGGACGACTTTCCTGCCAACGAAGTGGCACGCGACTTCTTCAACGGCGGAGGACACAAAAACGCATCTGGAGGTAAACTGTTTTGCTCTATGAACGAGGCTATAGAAATTACACGAAAGGCCATAAAGGCTTATGAAGACAAACTGTAATATAATATATATATATTTACACAATGAAGAATACACTTGTTTCAATCCTGACGCTGATGGCTATGATCTTGTGCATTTCCTGCGACGACTACGAGACATACGGCGAGAAAAAGGAAAAGGAAAGGGATGCTATCGAGGCCTTCATAGCCAAAAATGGCATTAAGGTGATCGACGAGGCTACGTTTGAGGCGAAGGGACAACAGACCTCGATGGACAACAACGAATATGTCTATCTCGAGAAAAGCGGCGTCTATATGCAGATAGAGAGAAAGGGAGCCGGAGACAAACTCGAAGAAAACAAGCAGGTAAACATCCTCTGCAGATATGCTGAGTATAACATCAACGACACTGTATATCAGACAGGTAATCTATATTCGAGCGTATCACCCGACAAATTTAACGTCATAAGAAAAGGACAGAACCTCACCGCATCGTTCACTCAGGGCATGATGAAGAGCTACTACGACTCGTCGGTGCCTGAGGGATGGCTCGTGCCGCTGCTTTACATCAACGTAGGCAGACAAACCTCTGCCGACGAGGAAATAGCAAAGGTAAACCTCATCGTACCGCACTCCAAGGGGCAGTCATACGCCATGCAGAGCGTTTATGCATGCCACTACACAATTACTTACCAAAGAGAAAGGTAATACGAAAACAATATTTTAGAAAGGAAAAATCATGACACTAATAAAGTCTATATCAGGAATTAGAGGCACCATTGGCGGCGTCGCTGGCGACACTCTCAACCCACTCGACATAGTCAAGTTTACCTCAGCTTACGCCTCGTTCATCGCAAGGCGACATGAAGGGGATGGACACCCGAAGGTGGTAGTGGGACGCGACGCCCGTATCTCGGGCGAGATGGTGAGGAGCATCGTATGCGGAACACTCATGGGAATGGGATTTGACGTCGTTGACCTGGGAATGGCCACCACTCCTACAACCGAACTGGCAGTAAGGCATCATAATGCAGACGGCGGCATCATCATCACAGCAAGTCATAATCCCAAACAGTGGAACGCCCTAAAACTGCTCAATGCCGACGGCGAATTCCTCACGGCTGCAGATGGAGCTGAGGTGCTCGACATGGCGGCACGCGAGGCGTTTGAATATGCCGACGTTGATCATCTCGGCTCTTACACTGCCGACGATGATTTCGACTCGTGTCATATCGACGACGTGCTCGCCCTGCAGTTGGTTAACGTGGAAGCTGTCAAAGATAGGCACTTCCGTGTGTGTGTGGATGCCATCAATAGTGTGGGAAGCATCATTCTTCCACGACTACTCGACAAGCTGGGCGTAGAATACACCATTCTTAACGCCGAACCAACAGGACAGTTCGCCCACAACCCCGAGCCACTGGAGAAGAACCTGCACGATATAATGAATAAGGTAAAGGAGGGCGGGTACGACCTTGGCATTGTTGTCGATCCAGATGTTGACCGACTGGCCTTCATCAGCGAAGACGGAACAATGTTTGGCGAGGAATATACACTCGTCTCGGTGGCTGACTACGTGCTCAGCCATACACCGGGTAACACCGTGAGTAACCTCAGTTCGACACGCGCCTTGCGCGACGTAACACTGCACCACGGCGGCACTTACCATGCTTCTGCCGTAGGCGAGGTCAACGTGACGACGAAAATGAAGGACGTAGATGCCGTGATAGGCGGCGAAGGCAACGGCGGCGTGATCTATCCTGAGAGCCACTACGGACGTGATGCCCTTGTGGGCATTGCCCTCTTCCTCTCGCTGCTGGCAGAACGTGGAGTGTCGCTGACCCAACTACGCTCCACCCTACCTGAATATTACATGGCAAAAAACCGTATCGACCTCACTCCCGACACCGACATAGACGCTATATTGGACAAGGTGAAGGCGATGTATGCCGACGAACAAGTTACCGATATCGACGGCGTGAAGATTGACTTTGCCGACAAATGGGTCCACCTTCGCAAGTCGAATACCGAACCTATCATCCGCGTTTATAGCGAAGCCGCCACAACAGAAGAGGCTGACGCTATAGGGAAGGAAATCATGCAGGTGGTGGAGCAGATGGTATAAAAACAAATAAATGTATGGACTGAATCTTTTGTTATTCGCCCTATACGAAATTGTCATCATAGTGGCGATAATACATGTATTGATGGATAACCGGCAGCCTGCCAAGACCATGGCGTGGATGCTGGTTATCTACTTTGTACCCGTAGTTGGATTATTGTTCTATTTCTTTTTCGGAGTAAACACACGGCGGGGGAAACTAATGAGCGAGCGTAGTCTCCAGCAACTTACACGAAGGGCGATGTTTGAGTTTGTGGAACAACGTGACCTTCATGTGCCAGATGAATACAAAACCACGATTGACCTCTTTGTCAATCAAGGCTTCTTCTTGCCTTTCAAGGACAACGAGGTGGAAGTGTTTACAGACGGACATGCTTTCTTCCTCGACCTCTTCCATTCCATAGGCAAGGCGAGGCACAGCATACATTTGGACTTCTATATCTTTGAGGACGATGCGTTGGGAACACTCCTTGCCGACATGCTTATCGACAAAGCCCGGCAGGGCGTGGAGATAAGGCTGGTGTATGACGATGTGGGTTGTTGGAGAGTGAAACGCCGTTTTTTCGAGCGAATGAGGCGCGAAGGCATAGAGGCGTGGCCTTTCATGCCAGTGAGGTTCAGGAGTTTCACGAGCAAGGTGAATTACCGCAACCACAGAAAGATTGTGGTGGTGGACGGCACAACGGGATATATAGGAGGTATGAATGTGGCGAGGCGTTATGTGCAGGGAAGAGATGGACGTCATTGGCGCGACACAATGGTGCGAGTCAAAGGAGGCGGTGTCTATGGCTTGCAGCGGGCATTCCTGCTCGACTGGTATTTCGTTGACCGCACGCTGATAAGCGACCGCAAATATTATCCGCCTTCAGACGGTGCTTTGTCAAACTCTTGTGTGGCGCAAGTTGTCATGAGCACGCCCGTCACGCCACAACCTGAGATTATGCTTGGCATACTCGGCATAGTGTTGAGGGCAAAAAGATATATTTATATAGAGACACCATATTTCATGCCAAACGAGCCTGTGGCGGTGGCGCTAAAGACGGCTGCCCTTGAGGGCGTGGATGTCAGGGTGATGGTGCCCAAACGTTGCGACTCGCATTTTGTCTATTGGGCATCGCGCTCGTATCTCGATGAGATGGTCGCCGCTGGAGTGAAGGTGCTGGAGTATGATGGCGGGTTCCTTCACAGCAAGCTCTGGGTGATTGACGACATGTTGGCTTCATGTGGTTCGACGAACATCGACTTCCGCAGCTTTGAAAACAATTTTGAGGCAAACGTCTTTTTCTACGACAGCGGCACAGCTGACTCTTTCAGGCGCGTCTTTGAGTGCGACCAGCTGTTGTGTACGCCATACGAGGTTGACGACCGCCGCAATCGTTTCTTCATGCGCCTTTGGCTCAGTCTGGTGCGCCTTCTCTCTCCCGTGATGTAAACAGGCTGAAGTTCACGCTACCATAGCTGCGATGCTCCACAAAGTGTGGATGCGACGAGAAGTCATAGTCCTTGCCATGTTCGAAAACGAAAATTCCATCATCGGTGAGCAGATTGCCCGAGAGCACTATGTCGGGTATTTCCTTCAGTTGTTTCAAGGCGTAGGGCGGGTCGGCGAAGATGAAGTCAAACTGTTGGTGGCATGTTTTCAGAAACCTGAACACGTCGCCTCGGATGGTGATACAGCGGTCGGTGCCGAGTTTTGCAAGACATTGTTTTATGAAGGCATAATGGTCGCGGTCAGCTTCCACGCTCACCACGTTTTTACAACCTCTTGACAGTAGTTCGAGCGATATGCTTCCTGTGCCAGAGAAGAGGTCGAGTGCCATAGCATCCTCAAAGTCAATATATGCGTTGAGCACGTTGAAGATATTCTCTTTCGCAAAGTCGGTTGTCGGCCTTGCCTTAAACGAACGGGGAATATCGAAATGTCGTCCCTTGTATTGTCCTGTTATTATTCTCATGTTTTCTTAAAAAATGTGTTTTACACCCGCCTTTCATCGTCATTATTATGTATTATACGCTCACCGTTCATCGTCCTTTTATCAGATACGTCATCATGTCGTATGGCATGCTTTTTATCTGAGCTATTGGAGAGCGGTTGAAGTCTGATGATGGTTTGATGGTATAAACCTTTGCTATATAGCCCTTTAGCTCGTTTTCCAACCATTCCTGTTCGGGAATGTCGCCCACGAGATGCAGTTCATCTTGCTGTTGGTTCATCGACAGTTGTTTCCACACATTCAGTATGAAATAGAGAGCGTCGTGAGCGTTGGAAATGTCGAACGTGTTGTTGTATCTGAATCTGTTTTGTCCGTAGTTTAGCACTTCTAGAAGCTGGTCGTGGAAGTAGGCATATACCTTTCCTTTGGTACCAAGGAAACTGCGTTTGAACAGGTATCGCCATACAGGTGTCGAGGCGCAGAATAGTGTGGCTTCAGGGTAGCGGTCGTTGATCACCGTATGCAGGTCTTTTGTCAATCCGAAGACGGTGGCGACGTTCAGATCGGGTACGATGTTCGACTTCACTACCATGTTGTCGATGGTGGAATAAGAATGTGAGAACAATGCCGGTGCATCGTTTTCTTTAAACAGATCGACAGGAATTATTATCTTTGGCGTATCGGCGACGACAGCCACCTTATGGTATGTTGCGCTGAAAATTTCCATTGTCCTGAAAGCTTCACGCAGGTTAGCAGCAATGGACATTGTTCCCTTGGTGATGAAGGGATGCATTACCACCGACGTTTCTGGTTCGTCGATACATTGTGTGGCGAAGGTCAGCGAATGTCGGCTGGTGCGTATTATTAGCCTATTGCGCTTTGTGGAGTCGTTTTGTTGCATGATAGTCATATTGTTTTCTTCGTTTCATTTTTTTTACTACTGTTTGCATTTTTCCTATGCCTATGGCAAATCTCTGGTGCCAAAGACTTGCAATCATCCAATGCTTATGGCCTGCACATTGCCTCACAGACGCGGTTTTGGAAGTTGCGTCCGTTGTTGTCGTGCATCACGCCTTGGTTGATGATAGCGAAGGCGAGCAAGTGCCCGTTGGCAGCCGTGCAATATCCAGCGAGAGAGGTGATGCATGTGAGTGTACCCGTTTTGGCGTGAACGTTGCCTGAGGCGAATCCACCTTTCATTCTCTTCTTCAGCGTTCCATCCTGTCCAGCTATGGGCAGTGAAGGATAGAGATGAATGAATATCTCGGGGTTGCGGTAGGCATATCTCAGCAGTGCCACCTCCATTTCGGCAGTTACGTAGTTGTAGAGCGACAGTCCGCTGCCGTCGGCTATCTTGTATCTTGACGGTTGCAGCCCGGTGCGTTCTATCAGCCGTGCAATAACCTTTCTGGCGTGCCGGGCGTCGGCAGGTCGGTCGCCGCCAGCAGCCGCAACCTGGTAAAACATAGACTCTGCGTATAGGTTGTCGCTGTCTTTCATCATTCTCATCAGTATCTGGTCGATGCTGTGGAATCGTGTACAGATGATGAACGCCCCGTTAGGCAGCCGTCCTTCTCCGGTGATTGCCTCCACCGTGATACCGCTCTCTTTCAGTTCGAGAAGGAATCGTTCCATGAATTTGTCTTTCCCCGACACCAGCAAAGGCGACAGCGTGGGATTGTCGTCGTCCCAGCACCATCCTTCTCCCAGCCCATCATCGTTTTTCATGGTTTTGTCGGCAAGGATTCGTCCTCTTATTGTGTCCACTCCCATCGACTTGATGCCGTCGGCAAAGGCTTTCATGTCGTCGGTATTAAATCGTGGGTCGAATCCTCCTACGCAGTATATATCGCCAGAAAGAGTCCTGTCGGCAACGTAGCCGGTGTAGTAAAGCGACGTGCGGAACTGGTACGATCCGCCGAGCTTGTCGATGGCTGCTATGGCTGTCACCAGTTTCATTGTCGATGCGGGTCTCAGCAGCTGTCGGTGTCCTTTTGTGTAGAGAATGCTATCGGCAGTAAGGTCATAAACCATGAGTCCGAGTTGAGATGTCTCAAACATCTCATGCCCGGTAAGCGCGTCGAGCCTTTGTTGCAGACTTTGTGGCCATGGAGTCATCTCGTGTGCCAATTGGTCGGTTGTCACAAGGCTGTCAACAGTCAGCGAGTCGTCTTGTGCCGCGACAGTTGTATAACCACATATCGAGGCCAAGAAGGCGTATATTATATATAATGTATTCTTCATTGTGAGTGCAAAGTTAGATATTTTCGCTTGAAAAACAAAAAATATGGCAAACGTTTTGCATAAATGAATAAAAATATCTAATTTTGCACCAAAATAATACATTTCAAGTAGAATAGTATGGTATTCAAATACGACTTTTTGATTATCGGCGCAGGTGTTGCCGGTATGAGTTACGCCCTTAAAGTAGCAAGAGCGCACAAAGGTAAGGTGTGCATGATATGCAAGACTTCACTCGACGAAGCCAACACGTCGTTTGCACAAGGTGGTGTGGCTTCGGTCACGAATTTAGAGCTTGATAACTTCGACAAGCATATCGAGGACACGATGATTGCCGGAGACTTCATCAGCGACCGTCGGGCTGTGGAGCAAGTGGTGAGGAATGCTCCCGGACAAATTGAGGAGATGGTTAACTGGGGCGTCAACTTCGACAAGAAGGACGATGGACAGTTTGACCTGCATCGTGAGGGCGGACACTCTGAGTTCCGCATACTGCATCATAAGGACGACACAGGAGCCGAGATCCAACGCGGGCTGATGGAGGCAGTGCGCAGTTGTCCCGACATCACCGTGAAGGAGAATCATTTCGCTGTGGAGATTATCACGCAGCATCATCTGGGAGCGCGCGTCACGAGGCGTACTCCATATATCCATTGCTACGGAGCATACGTGCTTAATCCCAAGACAGAGAAGGTTGACACATATCTCAGCAAAGTCACTGTGATGTGTACCGGCGGATGTGGCGCGGTCTATCAGACTACTACCAATCCTGTCATCGCCACCGGCGACGGCGAGGCCATGGTCTATCGTGCCAAGGGAACGGTGGCAGATATGGAGTTTGTACAGTTCCATCCCACGGCACTCTATCATCCTGGCGAGACCCATCCCGCCTTCCTCATTACGGAGGCTATGCGCGGTTATGGCGGCATTCTCAAGTTACCTAACGGAAAGACATTTATGGAGAAATACGACGAACGTCTATCGCTTGCGCCCCGAGACATTGTGGCACGTGCCATCGACAAGGAGATGAAGATCCACGGTCTCGACCATGTATGTCTCGATGTCACGCACAAGGATCCCGAGGAGACAAAGCGCCATTTCCCCAATATCTATATGAAGTGCAAGTCGATGGGCATAGATATCACCAGCGACTATATTCCCGTGCGTCCTGCTGCCCACTATATGTGTGGTGGAATAAAGGTTGACCTCAACGGCCTTTCAAGCATCGACCGTCTTTATGCCTTGGGAGAATGCTCGTGTACGGGTCTTCACGGCGGCAACCGCTTGGCTTCCAACTCGCTCATTGAGGCTGTGGTATATGCCGACGCCGCCGCCAAGCATTCTCTTGAACATATCGAACTATACGACTTCAACGACAAGGTGCCCGAATGGAACGACGAAGGCACTCTGACCAACGAGGAAAAGGTGCTTATCACCCAGAGCGTGAAGGAAGTAGGAGAGATAATGTCTAACTATGTAGGCATTGTGCGTAGCGACCTCCGTCTGAAGCGCGCATGGGATCGTCTCGACATGCTGTATGAGGAAACAGAAAATCTATTCAAGCGTGTCAAGGCAAGCCGCGACATTTGCGAACTGCGCAACATGATCAACGTGGGTTATCTCATCACCCGATGGGCAATAGAGCGAAAGGAATGTCGTGGATTGCATTATACCATCGACTACCCTGTCCATGCCTATGACAAGAAATAGTCAGTCAACAGACTCTTTTACCTAAAGACAAATACTTATGCTACAGGGGAAAAGCCAGGAAACAGTATCAAGGCTTTTTCTCTGTGACATTGCGTTTTTTATCGACAAAATAAAAAACTGTTGGTAAAAAATGTTATAATTAGCAAATATGTTTGTTTATTTGGTAGAAAAGAGCTAATTTTGCAAATTGGTACATTTTTTGCACCGATAAGTGAATGAATTTTTATAATAATTTATTTAAAACAATAGAAAATATCCAAGGATGAGAAGATTAACTCTTTTACTTGTCTTTCTCGCCTTGCTGTCTATCCAATCCTCGCTGGGACAGAGTTTCCGTGTGAGAGGAGTCGTTGTGTCGTCAGAAGACAATGAACCGATGATTGGAGTGACTGTCAAGCAAGAAGGGACAGGCAATGGTGTGGTGACTGACATCGATGGCAATTACTCCATCGAGATCAAGGGAGCTACGGAAGGCAAACTGACCTTCTCCTACATAGGAATGGCTCCACAGACACACTCGGTCAACACACAGACAAAAACGCTCAACATCACGCTGCAGCCCGACTCAAAGATGATCGACGAGGTTGTCGTGGTGGCTTATGGCGTGAGAAAGAAGGGAACGATAGCCGGTTCGGTATCGACAGTGAAATCTGAGAAGATTGAAAACGTGCCTGCGGCAAGTTTTGACCAAGCTCTTCAGGGACAGAGCACCGGTCTGCAGGTCATCTCTTCTTCTGGCGAGCCAAGCAAGGCCGCCACGTTCCAGATTCGAGGCACCAACTCCATCAATTCCGGCAAATCGCCGCTGTTTATCCTCGACGGAGTGCCCATCTCCAGTTCCGACTTCAACACCCTCAGTCCTAACGACATAGAATCGATATCGGTGTTGAAAGACGCTTCCTCCACTTCTATTTATGGTGCGCGTGCGGCCAATGGCGTGGTGGTGATCACGTCAAAGCGAGGACTGTCGATGGACAAGGCCAAGGTCACGTTGCGTGCACAATATGGTTTTTCCGAACTGGCACAGGGCAAATGGACGATGATGAACACTGCCGAGCGCATACAGTTTGAGAAAGAGGTTGGGCTCGATGCTGGAAAAGATTACGAGCTTCTGTCTCGCACCGATGTCAACTGGCTCGACGAGGTGTTTAACGACCGCGCTCCGCTGCAGAGCTACGAACTGTCGGTCAACCGCGCCACCGACCGTCTTAACTACTATGTCTCAGGCGGATATTATGATCAGGACGGTATCGCCCAAAACTCCACCTTCACCCGATACAACATCCGCACCAATGCCGATGTGAAGGCAAGCAATTGGATGAAGATAGGCACCAACACCATGGCGGCCTATGAGGAGGCTCAGCAGGCTGACGATGGCACATACACCACCGTCACTCCCATCTCCGCATGCCGTTTCATGCAGCCATATTGGAATCCATACACATCAGACGGCAAGCTGGCATCGCTCTCCAACGGCAAGTGGGCCGGCACCAGCGAGAATCCTATCGTGTATATGGCCAACAATCCAATAAAAAACAAGAAATACAAGCTGCTCACCACGATGTATGCCGAGATCTATCCAGTGGAAAATCTCACCATAAAGACGCAGTTTGGCGTTGATTTCACCCATTCCACGGCCTTCCTCCAGTCGTTTCCGAGTCTCTCGTCAAACAACGGACAGGGCACGGCGGCGCGTCAGAGCAGCGACATGCTGAGTCTTACCGAGACCACGACAGCCAACTACCGCTTCACGCTCGACGATATTCACTCGTTCAATGTCATGCTCGGCCAAGAGGCTGTCAACTACCACTCGGAAGGATTCAGCGTTTATTCCAAGGGGCAGACAAGCGACCTTCTCACCAACGTGTCGGCCGGAACGCGTGCAAGCCGTTGGGGCGACTCCTCGTCCGACTATTCCTACATGTCATTCTTCATGCGCGGCGAATATAACTACAAGGAACTCTATTACGCCGACTTCTCCCTGCGTACCGATGCTTCGTCACGTTTTGGAAAAGACCATCGTTGGGGTACATTCTGGTCGTTAGGCTTCATGTGGAACGCTAAACAGTCTAATTGGCTGAAGGATATCAACTGGTTGACTACTACACAGATATCTTTAAGTACGGGAACGTCGGGAAACTCCGAAATTCCCAATTACTACCACCTTGCCCTCGTCTCGGGCGGCGCCAACTACGACGACACCGCCGGCTTCTATCCCTCTCAAAGCGGCAACGAAGAGTTGGGATGGGAATCCACCTGGGCAAACAATATAGCGTTGCGCCTCGGATTCCTCGACCGTATTAACTTCAGCGTTGAAGCCTATTACAAGCGCACGTCAAACATGCTGATGCGCGTGCCTGAGTCATATACCGTCACGGGCGAAGGCTACCGTTGGAAAAACGTAGGCGTGATGGAAAACAAAGGACTCGAACTGAGTGCCGACGGCGACATCATCCGCACCCGCGACTTCACATGGAACGTCAGCGCCAACGTCTCTTACAACCGCAACCGTCTGAAGGAATTGTATAACGGTGTCACCGAATATGTCAACTCCACCACCGGACTGAAATACGTCGTGGATCATTCTGTCAGCGAGTTCTACATGAACCGTTACGCTGGCGTCAACCCGGCTAACGGCGAACAACTGTGGTACGACAAGTACGGCAACGTGACAAACGTGTTCCGCGAGAGCGACAAGGTGATGACAGGCAAGACATACGACGCCCCGTGGATGGGAGGTTTCGGCACGAGCGTCAGATGGAAAGGCCTTCAGCTATCTGTTCAGTTCAGCTGGATAGGCGAACGTTATGTCATCAACAACGACCGCTACTTCGAAGAGAGCGGTATCACCTTCGGCACAGCCTACAACCAGTCGAACCGTCTTCTCTACGACCGCTGGAAGCAGCCGGGCGACATCACCGACATTCCCCGTTGGGGCGAGGTGATACAACTTGACGACCGTTTTCTCGAGAATGCCTCGTTTCTTCGTCTGAAAAACGTGAGTCTCTCTTATTCGCTGCCTCAGGAGTGGTTGCGTAAGACGCATTTCTTCACCCTGGCGCGTGTCTATGCACAGGCACAGAATCTCTTCACCTTCACCGGTTTCAGCGGTCTCGACCCCGAGGTGGCATCTAACGTCTATCAGGCACAATATCCTGCTTCGCGGCAGTTCACCCTCGGAATGGAACTCTCATTCTAATAATGCATAAGGAGAAACAAAAGATGAACATCAACAAGATAAAGACATATATGCTGTCGGCGGTGACTGCGCTGTCGCTCGCCTCGTGTCTCGACAAATATCCCGAGGACTCCATTCCC
Source organism: Prevotella sp. P5-92 (assembly GCF_002251245.1). Lineage (GTDB taxonomy): Bacteria > Bacteroidota > Bacteroidia > Bacteroidales > Bacteroidaceae > Prevotella. The sequence goes on along the minus strand of NZ_NPJG01000079.1, from coordinate 48,828 downwards.
ATGGACGATGCCGTGACCACCGTTGGCGACATCGACAAACTCGTCATCGGCATCTACGACAGTTTCAAGAGCAGCGCCCTCTATTCGGGCAATCTCACCATCCTTCCCGACCTTCAGGCCGACTTTGTGTATTGCGTCAAAGGCTATACCAACGTCTATGGCGACATTTTCCGTTGGAACGACATCAAGGCCACTAACACAGATATCGAGGCGGTTTATGCCGCCCTCTATGACGTGGTGAACTGCTGCAACTTCCTCCTCGACAATGTGGAGAAGGTGAAAGCAAACACCACCGACGACAATCTTCTCGATAGGCTCGACCAGTATTGCGGGGAGGCATATTTCGCGCGTGCCTTAGCTTACTCCGAGCTGATCAAGCTTTTCTGCAAGGCATACGACAGCGACGAGCAGGCTGCCCAGACACTTGGCGTGGTGCTTACCGAGCACTATAAAGGCGACGAACCCACACGTCGCGCCTCTCTCAAGAAGTCGTATGAGTTTGTTCTTGCCGACCTCGACAAGGCTCAAGAGTTGCTGAAGCTCGAAGACGACTTCTCGGGCACTCTCTACAACGAGATATATTTCAACGAGATGACGTGTTACGCCCTTCGTGCCCGCGTGTCGTTGTACATGCACCGCTGGGACGATGCCATCAAGTATGCCACAAAGGTCATCAGCAGCAAGTATTACGTGCTTGAGAATGCCTCTTCCAACACCTATAGCACTTCGGTTAACGACTATAAATATATATGGCTCTACGGCGACTCGCGCGAGGCTATTTGGAAAGTGGGATTCACCGTCAACAGTTATGGAGGAGCATTAGGCACGATCTTCGACAACTACAACTACGTGAGCTACCGTCCCGACTATGTTCCCGCCAAGTGGGTTATCAACTCCTACAACAGCAACGACCTCCGTGCAGCCGCCATCTTCACCACCCGTGTCACCGGATACGAACACGGACTGCAATGGCCGCTGCTGAGTAAGTATTTCGGCGACGCCACTTTCCTTGGCAACAATATCCTCCATGTTCACCAACCCATGGTCTTCCGCTTGTCTGAACAGTATCTCATCCGTGCCGAGGCTTATGCCAACAAAAAGGAATACAGCAAGGCAGGAAAGGACATCTCTGCCATTCGCGTGGCGCGCTACTCGTCATACGGAGGCAATACCTCGCTCAGCGAGACCAATGCGATGGACATTATCGAGTCTGAGCGTGTGAAGGAACTATATATGGAAGGATTCCGCCTGCACGACCTCAAGCGCTGGCACAAAGGATTTGAGCGCAAGGCATCCGAGCAGTCAGCCGCCACTTTCGTGCAGAGCGACCTTAAGGTGGAGAAAGACGATCCTCTCTTTGTCTGGCCAATACCGCAGCACGAATTAGAGTCACCTGGATCGGAAATCGAACCGAATGAGAGCAACAAGTGACAAAATCATACACTAATCAGATACAACAATGAAAAAATATCTCGAAAAATATGTTGCCGCACTGGCCATTGCCACAGCCTTTGTAGGCTGTACCCAGGACCATATCGTATATAACGGACCGAGCCATATCATGTTCTCCGACACACTCTACCAGTATGCCGTGGAACAAGACAACAAGATCTTCTCAGTACCGGTTTCGGCAACAGAGACGACCGACTACGACCGTACTTTCGCTGTAGAGATCGACGAGCGTCAGAGCAATGCCGTTGAAGGCCTTCACTACCGCATCCTCGACAATACCGTAACTATCAAAGCTGGCGAGACCGTCGGCAACGTCATGGTACAGGGCGTTTACGACAATATCGGAGCCACCGACTCGCTCGGTTTCACCCTCCGTCTTGTCATCCCCGACGAGTATCAGTGGGAACTATACAAGGATTATGCCCACGTGGTGATGCAGAAAGCCTGTCCATTTGACATCAACAACTTCACTGGTTGGTGCATCGTCACCTCCACCTATTACAGCCAGTATCTCAACAATGTCTCCAGCCGCCTCATCCGCACCGAGTTGGTGGCCGACGAGCCAAACACCATCCTGCTGAAAGACATCTACTACGACGGCTACGACCTGAAGCTGAAGTTCAACACCGACAACGTGCTTGAGCCGAAAGTGGAGATGGACAGTCAGGTGGCAGGCAAGACGGGCGAAGCCTTTGGCACCATATACGGAGACGGCAAGTTGCGCATCAGCCAGCCCTCGATCTACACCTCTTATTATAATACATGCCAGAACTACGTCCTGCAATATATCACCATGAGCGTGCAAAACAAAGACGGCTCGCTCTTCGGCACCGTTGGCACATACGTCACCGTCATGGAATGGATCAGCGACGCCGAGGCGGAGAAACTAAAGGAGGAAGGGTATTGAAAAATAAATATAATTGACAATGTCAAAGATTGAAGAATTGAAGAAAAAAAATAAAGATATGAAAACAACGATTTCAAGATATTGGTTTGTCGTGATGGCGACACTTTCGCTCTGCCTCACCACCGCCTGTTCGGACGACGACGATGACGCCGCCGTGACACCAGTATTCCCACAGGTACAGAAACTTGCCGGTGCAGCCGGCGATATTATCGATTTCACCTTTGAGGCTAACCAGAACTGGAGCCTCTCTTCTAACGCCATTTGGTGTAAGCTCCAGACGGACGATGCCGACAGCCAGTTTGTTGTCAACGGCACTCCGGGCCGACAAACCGTCAAAGTGCTGCTTACTGCCGACGACGAGGCTAAAGAACTCACCGTCACACAGCTCTATCTCACCATGGGCGGCGAGAAAGTGGCCGTGGCCGAGGTTCAGCGTTCTGCATCAGGCTATTCCGTCAGCGTCTTTGACGAGGCAGGCAACGACATCACCTCTACCGGTATCGTCGTTGGCTACGACAAGTATGTGAAGTTCTCGGTAAAGGCCAACTATCGTTTTGCCGTCACCAATACGCCTGAATGGGTGGAACTTGAAGGCGGCTTCATGGTGGGACGTGCCGGTGAGCTCACCGTTGGCGGAGCCATGTTTAAGGAAGGCGTGAGAAACGCCAAGTATGCCATCTCTATAGACGAGGGCGAGACCATCACCATCGCCTCGCAAGATGGTAAGGCCATGAAGACCATTCCCGTGCGCTTCAACGGCATGCCGACAAACACCATGGACATCGTCTATCCCACCTCTTCGCCATGGGCAGACTGGACCGTATCACTCGACGGAAAGACATTCTCACAGACTGGTTCTACGGGAATTTCTGGCAATGGAGGCAACGACACCTTCACTTTCAGCAATTTCGTTCCTTTCACGCTCAAGACAGCAGCAGACGACTTCACCCTCGTCGTCTTCCAGACCGAGTCGTGGGGCGTGGAACCATGTTACGACCACTTTGTAAAAGCATCGGGCGAGAATGGCGACATCCGCATCACCGTCGATGCTCTTGACGGCGGCGAGCGCGACTGTTATGTCTATGCCTTGCCCAAGGCTGTATATGAGTCGCTTTCCAACCTCTACGAGATGTTCGACGAGGAAGGCAACGTCAGCTGGCTCTACAACCCTTATTTCCTCATGCACTTCGTACAGAAGGAGCAGAGCGGCACCGAAGCCGACTCTAAGGCTCCCACGGTGCTCGTCGGCGGATGGAAGGAAGTGGATTGCAAGAAAGAGACCACTGGTATCTATAACGAGGTGGCGGCAAACTATCTCGGATACAGCGGCGACGAGATCTATGTGGCCACAGTCTCTGTGGGTGACTATGTCACAATCACACCCAACATCGCCGGCTACGAGCCGCAGGACCTCAGCGACATCTTCGGTCTTAGCAGCTGGGGCACATCACTTGTTCCCGAGGTAGCAATGGACACGAACGACACCTATACCTTCAGCTACAAGGTGACCGACGAAGCTCCGTTCTTCATCGCCTTCAGGCAGAACGGCACCACGCTCAAGGTTCTGGTACTTGAACGCGACGACTATTAATCCCTTTTTCACACGAAATATTCAACAATGAACACATCAAGATATTTTAGCACCACGTTGCTCTCGCTCCTCGTCGTCCTTCTCGCGACAATCGCCACAGGCTGTTCGGACGAAAATACCGGAGAATGGGACAACAGCTACGGATATGTGCAGTTTCAGCTCCTGAAACGTGGCGTTGCTGACGGCACAAAGGCCGTCGGTACAAAGTCTGACGGAACAAGGGCAACCAGCCAGCTGGAACGGCTCGACGACGCCAAGAAGATCAAGGTGGTCATGGTTTCTGACGGCAACACCATATCTCAGACCCTGCCTCTCACCGCTTATAACGCCGCCAATGCCGAGTACGGTTTGCGCAGCGAGAAACTCAAACTCGCAGCAGGCAAATACACCATCGTCGGCTTTTATCTCTACGACGCCGTCGATGAGGAACTCCTTGCGTCATCGTCAGGCGAGCAGTTTACCGTTGTCGGCGGAGGAATGGCCGTGCAGCGTCTTACGGTCGCTACAGTCAGTCGCGGAAGCGTGAAGTTCCGTCTCACCAAGCATTGGGACAACACCCGCTCAGGCAGCGGCGAGTATCTCTTCTCCAACATCCGTCTCGTCGATGTCAGCGTCACAAACCTCTTCACCCGCGAGACCATCACCTTTCCCGAGCTGAAGGTGACATACGAGGAAGACAGCGAGCTGCACCAGAATCCCGACAACCCTGACGACAAGTATATGGACATCGCCACCGCACGCTGTGACTCGGCTGTGTCGCTGCCCGCCGGCACGTATCAGGTCACGTCATACACCACTTACGGCAAGAGTGGAGCGGTAAAGAAGACCTTCGAGACCCAGCCCGTGAAGGGCGAAGCGTTTGTCGTGGCCGACAACCAGCTTAACGACAGCGCCAAAGTGCCCATCATCCTCTCTGAGACTCGCGAGTATATCAAGGACTATAAGGCTCTGAAGGCCATCTGGGAATCGCTTGGCGGCAAAGATTGGAGCTTCTACGGCGACGCCACGTTCCACGGTGCCAACTGGAATTTCAACAAGGAGCTCGACATGTGGGGCGAGCAGCCCGGCGTGACGCTCGACAATAACGGGCGCGTCATCGGCATCGTCCTCGCCGGCTTCGGCTGCAAGGGCATACTGTCCGACGCCATCGGCCAACTCACCGAACTGAAGGTGCTCAACCTCGGTTCTCACGACGAGAAGATCGGTGCCAACCTCTTCAACTCCTACGACGCATCTACGCTCACCTCAACCCGCCGACTTGCCATGCGCCACGATTACGAGAATCGTTTCCTGAAGTACGACCCGCGCGCCAGCATGTCGGAGATGATCGTCGATAGCTACAACTCAGACCCACAGAATGCCGACAAGAAGATACGCCAAGACTCGCGCATCAGCCTCAAAGACGCGCAGATAGGCACGCTGACAAACAAAATCACTGGCATCTCGCGCGCCCTCTGCCGTCTGTCGAAATTGCAGCAGCTGTATGTGGGCAACTGTCCCGTCGAGTCCGACGAGTTCTGTACACGCTTCTACGATGACGCATCATCGCCCTATCACAGCTTTGCCGGGGAATACACTGGCGACGAATGGGCGGCAATGAGCGAACTCACCGATGTGGAGCTCTACAACTGTCCCAAGCTCACTCGAGTGCCTGAGATTTTCTTCCTCCTTCCCTCCATACAGGCGTTCAACCTCGCCTGCAACAAAGGCATCTCAGCCGCCCAGCTGCGTTCCGACTGGCAGCGTCTGGCCGAAAGTCCCGTGGGAAAGAGCATACAGATCATGTATCTCAGCTACAACAATCTTGAGGCGTTTCCCCCGTCGGCGGCGCTGTCGAAGATGGTTAAGCTCGCCCTGCTCGACGTGGCACACAACAACGTGAAGACCGTCAACGCTTTCGGCACCGATATTAAATTTACGTCGCTCTATCTCAACAACAACAGCATAGAGACCATCCCCACCGACCTCTGCGGTTTCACCGAGGATGTGGAAGGACTGAACTTCTCTTACAACAAGCTCACCGTGATTCCAAACATCTTCGATGCCAGTTCGGTAAGAGTGATGGGGTCGGTCAACTTCTCCCACAACGAGATCACTGGCGTCGATCTCGCTAACGGCACTTATAAAGGCATTAACGCCTCCACCGTGTCGCTGAGCAACAACCGTCTCTCCCGTTTCCCCTCTGAGCTCATCTCATCCGGATCGCCCATCACCACGCTCGACATCAGCGGCAACATGATCACCAGCATCCCCAAGGGCTCCATTAAGGGAAAGAACGCCCATCTGCTGCAGATACTCGACTTCCGCTTCAACAAGCTCACGTCGCTCTCCGACGATTTCCTTAGCGACAACATGCCCTATATCACCAATATGGACCTCAGCTACAACTGCTTCAGCGAGGTGCCCACGCAGCCGCTCAACAGTGCCAACCTGCGCGCCTTCGCCATCAACCACCAGCGCGACGACCAAGGCAACCGCACGCTGAAGGCTTGGCCTACAGGCATCACCCAGTGTCCCAGTCTCATACAGTTTCAGATTGGCGATAACGACGTCCGCAAGGTGGAGGAGAAACTCACCTCGCGCCTCTGGATAGTGAACATCAAGGGCAATCCCAACATCTCCATCGACGTCACCAGCGTCTGCCCATATATCAAGGCCGGACTCTATCTCCTCATCTACGACAAGACACAAGACATACGAGGATGCGACGCATTGGACTTGGAGAATTGACGATTTTAAAGTTGACGAGTTGACAAGTTGATTCTCTTAGTAAATAAGAATAAAAGTAAAAAACGACAATATGAAATACATAAAACAACTGACATGGCTCTTCTCGCTTGCTGTCGGCCTGACGGCGTGTAGCGACGACAATGCAGAAGAGATCTCCGGCGGACTCGTCATCGACCGCGACGTGCTGCTGGTAAGTGCCGAGGGCGGTAGCGAAGAGGTTGCCGTCAGCGCGACACAACACTGGGTGGCCAACACTGCCGACACGTGGCTCATGGTCACGCCCGCCAATGGCATAGGCTCAGCCACCGCCACCGTAAAGGTAGATACCACCTTGCTCAGCGGTCGCCGCGACGCCGAGGTGACTTTTGTAGGCGACAACGGACAGCGCCGCACGCTCACCGTCTCGCAGTTTGGCTTCGGCAAGCAGATCGCCGTCAACAAGCCCGAGGTGGAGATAGAAAATTCCGCATCATACGACGACCGCGAGTTTGACATCACCGTCTCAGCCAACGTAGAGTGTAAGATAGGCAGCATCGACTACTCGTTCGAGGGCGACATCTCCGAGAACGAGATGCTCGCTAATGAAAGCGAGCGTCAGGGCTGGCTGCTCAACAGTAAGAACGAGGACAAGCTCGCTGGCACATCCTTCGGCATCGTTCTTGACAGGAAAGCTCGTCCGCGCAGCGTGAAGTTCAAGTTCCGCTGGACGATGAACGTCGTGCCCGCCACACGTGTGGCAAAGGTGCATCTCGTTCCCGTCAATGCCGACGAGCAACTCGTGGATGCCGACGGCAACCCCACGGGCGATGTGGTGCTCACCGTGCGCCAGAAGGCCGCACCTCGCATTGAGGACAACCGCGCCGGCGACTCTCTCTCGGTGATCATGATTAACCAAAAGCTCAACTCCATGGCATCGTTCGACACCAGCGACAACATGCGCAACTGGTCGAACGTCACGCTCTGGGAAGCCACCGACGCCTTTGTCAAGCAGCATCCCGAAGCCTTAGGCCGCGTGCGCAGCGTGAAATTCAGCATGATTAACCTCAAGTCGGGTGAGAGCCTGCCAAAGGAAGTGGCCAACCTCCGCTTCCTCGAGTCGTTCACGCTCGCCTCCAACGAGAACAGCCAGATACGCGAGGTATCACTGGGCGACGACATCTGTTCGCTGGCTCACCTCAAGCATCTCTCCGTGCAGGCTTACGGCATGACCAGCCTGCCGTCTTCATTTGTCAAGCTTGGTGCAAGCCTTGAGAGTCTTAATCTCTCGAGCAACAACTTCAGCAAGCTCTCTGACATCACAAATGTGATCAACGAACAGAACTTCCCCCGTCTCACCTCTCTCGTGCTCAATGCTGAGCGCCGCACCGACGTGGGCATCAACCTCTCCGCAATGGATCGCGACACACAGGGCAACTACATCTATAACACCTATCCAATAGGCCTGTACGGCAATGTCAGTGCCGGTCCGCAGCGCAAGGCTCTGCTCTCGCTGCTCACGTGGGACAACCTCCGCACGCTGCGACTCTCTTATTGCTTCCTCGAAGGCGAACTGCCTACCGACGACGAGATCGATAGTGCTCTGCGCTCGGCAGGCAAGCCCACACGCTATTCCGCTTCCGACTTCTCGTCAACCAGCGCCGACTGGCAGGACAAGCTCGTCGGCGACACCTGTAAGTGGCTCCTCTCGGGCTACGACCGCCCCGTCACCTGCCGCCGCAAGGACGGCACCGTGGTCTATGACCACGTCTTCGGAAGCCAGATACCGCGAGTGTTGCCCAAGTGCCGCACGTTGTCGCTCAACCTCAACTTCTTCACGGGCGACGTGCCGAAGTGGGTTCTCTTCCATCCGCATCTCGTGTCGTGGAATCCCGAGACGCTCCTCTTCACCCAGCAGGAGCGTGGCGTCAACACCTTGGGCGCGTCAGTGGGATTCGCCAACATGAAGTGGGACGACTTCATCTACGACTACTATTACGGCACTTCCGACCCCGGCAACAACAGTCAGGTCGATGGCGTCGCCTATCCGCTCTACTACCGCATCTTCGTGGCTGCAGGCGATGTAGATGATAACGGCTCTGATGCGAAGGGGCATTGATCAAGAACAATACAGTAATCTCTACATATAATTAAATAATGAACAGAAACATATTTCATATAGCAATACTTGCCATGGCGCTGACAGGCTGCTCCGATAGCTCTCTCACCGCCCTCGAACCCGACACCGACGTCGCCGACACCGATGTTGTCATCCCTTCCGACGCCACATCGGGCGAGTTGCTCATCAAGTTCTCCGACGAGATGACCGAGATCCTCGACCGCCAGCTGCAGCTGACGCGCTCTGGCAAAGCCACACGTTCGGGCATCCCTTCGACCGACGAGGTGCTCGACATCCTCGGCAGCTACAGCTTCGAACGGGTCTTCCCCGTCGATAGCCGCACAGAGGCACGCACTCGCGCCGCGGGACTTCATCTCTGGTACACCGTCAAGTTTAACGCCGACACCGACCTCAGCGAGGCCGTGCGCCGTCTCAAGCAGCTTGGCGAGGTGACCAAAGTGCAGACCAACGGCCGACTCAAACGCTCCACTGCCGACAGTCGCCGCATCTATGTCAGCAAGAGCATGCTCAAGCCAGTAGCCACAACGCGCTCCACGTCGTTCCCCTCCGACCCAGGCTTTGCCCATCAGTGGCACTACAACAACCTTGGCGAGGGACACTACGATTTCGAGTGCCTTAACGATAACCACGCCACTGCACAAGCAGGCTGCGACGTCAATATCGTCGAGGCATGGCAGTCGTGCACTGGCGACCCGTCGATCATCGTCGCCGTGCTCGACGACGGCGTGATGTACACCCATCCCGACCTTGCCGCCAACATGTGGAACAACGCTGGCGAGACACAAGGCTCGTCGGTGGATGCTGACGGCAATGGCTATGCCGGCGACCAGCACGGCTACAACTTCGTGGCAAACAGCGGCAAGATAACGTGGAACGATGCCTCCGACATTGGTCACGGCACACACGTGTCGGGCACCATAGCCGCTGTCAACGGCAACGGCATCGGTGTCTGCGGAGTGGCAGGCGGCGACGGCAGTCCCGATTCGGGTGTGAAGATTATGACGTGCCAGGTGTTCTCAGGACAGAGCAGCGTGACATTGGCAGGCGAGGCGCGCGCCATCAAGTATGCCGCCGACAACGGAGCCGTGGTGCTTCAGTGCAGCTGGGGCTACAATTCCTCAGAGGCAAGTATCGTCGATGGCTACACTCCCGGTCCGGCCACCGAGAAAGAGTGGGAGAAAATGTATCCGCTTGAGAAAGAATCACTTGACTATTTCATTCATAACGCCGGCTCTCCCAATGGCGTCATCGACGGCGGCGTAGTAGTGTTTGCTGCAGGCAACGAGTTCTCGCCCAATCCCTCCTTCCCGGGCGCCTATTCTAAGTGCGTGTGTGTGGCGGCTACAGCAGCCGACTTCACTCCCTCCAGCTACACCGACTACGGCTCGCTCGTCACCATCAGCGCGCCAGGCGGCGACCTTCTCTATTATTCCAAAATAGGCGAGGAAGAAGTGGCGTATTGGGACGAGACCACGCTTCAGCAGGGAGCAGTTCTCTCCACCATGATACGCAACGGCCAGCCTGCCTACGGCTATATGGACGGCACGTCGATGTCGTGTCCACACGTGTCGGGAGTGGCTGCCCTCGGCCTTGCTTACGCTAAGCGACTTCACCGCCACTATCGTGCTTCCGACTACATCGAACTGCTGAAGAAGTCGGTGAAGCCGCTCGACAGCCATTATGGAGGCGGAGCCACAAAGACGTATTACAAAAACCATACCACCATGGGAGCATCTGCCAATGTGATGTCGCTCGCGGCATATATCGGCAAGATGGGCACAGGACTTATCGATGCCGGTCTGCTGCTAAACAATATCCGCAACAACGAACTCAGCTCGGCCATGAAGTTGCCAAACGTGTATGTGGCAGTGGGCTCACAGACGTCGTTCGACCTCTCACTATATTTCGCCACTGCCTCAGGCTTCACCTGCAGCGTGGCAGACACTGCCGTAGCTTCTGCCAGCGTCGAGGGCACCACGCTCGTCGTCTGCGGCCAGCAAACAGGTAGCACCACGCTCACCGTGCGCTCGGCTGACGGCACAAACCAGACCGTCGTAGTCACCGTCCGTAACCACGCTTCCGACAATGGCTGGATGTGATCATAGCGTCGCCGCGAGGCCTTTGTCGCTGTCGCGTGCAACGGTGTCGCTCTTCCTACTCCAGGCTCGTACAGCGGCGTCGTTTCTCCTTCTGCTCCTGTTCGGCACAGTGGCGGCACAAGGTCAGTTGCGGTTCGATGCCACCGTGATCGATGCTGGCACGATGACCGAGGACGACGCTCCGCGCCATTACCGCTTTGTAGGACGTAATGTCAGCGGGCATGCGCTCAAGGTGGAGAAGGTGTCGGCCTCATGCGGCTGTACGCGCGCCACGGTTGAGCCGATGGAGATAGCGCCTGAAGACAGCTGCGTGGTCAGCGTCACGTTCAGTCCCAACCGCTATCCCGGCACCATCGACAGCAGCGTCTTTGTATATCTCGCCGGCCATCCGTCAGCCCCGGCTGCGCGTCTCACGCTCACGGGCATGGTGTTGCCCGGCGCCGACATATGGTCGCGTTTCCCCCACAAGATGGGCGTCCTGCGTCTGAAGCAGCGAAAGGCTGCTGTAGAAGTCGTCGGTCACGCCACAAGGCCCTCAGCGCGCATCCTCTGCGGCAATAGCGGCAATGCGCCGCTGCGCCTGTCGAGCCTCGTGCTGCCGCCTTACGCCCGTCTCTCCACCGAGCCGGCTGTAGTCGAGCCAGGCGCCGAGGCCGACCTCGTGATCACCGTTGTCGCCGACCTCATTCCCGCCACGCTTCCCGCGGTCTTTACCTTCCCCGTCATCATTGAAGGCGTCGATGGCCGTCCATCCGACCGCACCGTCCACGTCACCGTCAGCAGGGAGGAGAAGAAATGAGGAGAATCTTTTAGTTGACAAGTTGATTGCCGCTGTTTGTCGCTGATTGTCGCCGATGTAGGGTCTCTACTTTATGTAAGACCGCCCGCCGCAGATGCCACGCATTGGTATTAGGAAGAATCGCAAAAATCCTTTACATCAATAGAAATAATAAACAACAAGAATAACAATGAAATACGTAAAACACCTTTTCACTCTCCTCATTGCAGTGCTGCTGTCCTTGGCACTTGTGTCCTGTAGCAGCGACGACGACATCGAGGAAGAGCCTTCGTTAGAAGTCACTCCCGCCAATCTCCATGGTACGTGGCGCCTTGTCACGTGGAACGACGGCGAACCAGTGCCCGATGGCGTCTATTGCTATATCGTCTTCAACCGTCGCGAGCAGACGTTCGACATCTACCAGTCGTTTGACAGCATGTATGGCCGTCATATCACCGGCACGTTCAGCGTCGCCTCCGACCCATATCTCGGCTATGTCATCAGCGGCAGCTACGACTACGACCGTGGCGAATGGGCTCATTCCTACATCGTCACCCGTCTCGTAGCCAGCGGTTCGATGATATGGACCGCCAAGGACTATCCCGCCGACGTCTGCCATTACGAACGCTGCGCCGAAGTGCCTGCCGAAGTGCAGGCTGCCTGCAACGCTGCACAATGACGACTGGAGCGAGACACTGAAATCACCCAGATCGCCAAGGCGAATCTTCTTGCCTTCGAGGAGCTGCTCGCGCATGCAATCGACTGCCATGTAGAGGATTGCGCTGATGTCGGCACGTGAATAGACGCAGCCGTGGGTGGCGATGTGCTTGGCGAACTTCTCGATGGTCATCACGTCGGCATACTGCGCGATGGCGAAAGCATTCTGCTTCTCGGTAGCCACGAGAGCCACATCCTCAGGCGAAGATTTGCCGTCTCTTATGACCGGCGCCAGTCATAAATTAAGACCACCTTCGGTGATAAGTGATGACTGAAATGAGGTATCACTCAAATCTGCTGCAAAGGTACGACATTTTGCCTGATTCTGCAATACTTTTCCCGAAGGTCCATCGTCAGTTTCCCGACACTTGTGATGAAGGTTTATGGTGTATAGTTTCTGGTTTATGGGGGGAAGTGAAATTGAAAAACGAAAATGACCATAATGACCAATGACCAAATGACCACAACTCTTCACTTTTCACTCTTCACTTTTCACTTTGAGCATAGCGAGACGCGGTCATTAAGGTCATTGGTCATTAAGGTCAAAAAGGATTTCGCACTCTCTTTCCGACTCACTATATAAAATATAATTTTAATTATATTTATATAGTGGCACTGAAAACACATCCCCGAAACGAAAATGACCAAAATGACTTTGACCATAATGACCACTTTGACCACAACTCTTCAATTTTCACTCTTCACTTTTCACTCTTCACTTTTCACTTTGAGCATAGCGAGACGCGGTCATTAAGGTCATTGGTCATTAAGGTCAAAAAGGATTTCGCACTCTCTTTCCGACTCACTATATAAATATAATTTTAATTATATTTATATAGTGGCACTGAAAACACATCCCCGAAACGAAAATGACCAAAATGACTTTGACCATAATGACCGTGATGACCACACCAATGTCTTTTCAGAACTATTTTCTTTTCAAAAAATTTGGAGCGTAACAATAAAATTACTATCTTTGCATAGGAAAAGTTGCATCTCGGCAAGTAAAATATTCGAGGCATGAATGGAATTGAGGGAAGAAATGGCGGGGATAGCTAAGTTCACGCCCGTCGAGCTGAAGGGAAAGAGAAATGTCGTAGCAGCAAAGATTTCCCACCCCAAAAAAGGCGGCACTCAGGGTAAATATTTCCAAGCGCCGCCTTCACATAACGTAATAATCAAAAAAAAATTTTCTTCTCCCCTCTCCTACTTCTTCTCAGCTGCCTTGATAGTTGACTTATAACGGTTGTTGAGGCCGTTGATTACGTCCATGGTGATGTCATGACGCTTGTCGGCATAGAGGATATTGTCGCCTGCCTTGGAGATGATGAGGTCGTACTTCTTCGACTTGTTGTAGTCCTTGAGGAAGTTCTGGATAGAATCGCGCAGGGCGGCATTAAACTTCGCGGTCTCTGAGTCGAGCTCTGAGCCGAGGCGGTTCTGGAGTTCCTGAAGGTCCTGGCCCTGACGCTGGATGGCTGCCTGCACGCTCTCAGCCTGCTGGCGGCTGGCAAAGCCGTTATTCTGCAACTTCTGTTGGAAGTTGGCGGCGGCTGCCTGCAGCTGTTTCTCTTTGGCGGCGAGGGTGTTGCGGGCGTTGTTGCTCTTCTTCTGGAGCACGAGCGAGTACTCCTTACAGAACTTATACTGCGACATGATCGAGTCAACCTCTACAAAGGCTATCTTCATGTCGGTGCTACCTGCTGGCTGTGCAGCTTCTTGCTTCTCGTCCATCTTTGGTGCCGAGTTGTTGCACGATGTGAGCATTACGGCGGCAAGGGCAGCTACGCTCAGCGTGCGGAAAATGTTTCTCTTGTTCATTTCTTTATCTTTATTATTTAGAATCCTTTATTACTTCAATATTCCTATTTCTCATCCCAACGCCTGCTTGATGTCGTCGATGATGTCGTCGGCGTCTTCCAAGCCCACCGAGAGACGGATAAACTCAGGTGCAATGCCTGCCGCGCGGAGCTGCTCGTCAGAGAGCTGGCGATGTGTGTGACTGGCGGGATGGAGCACACAGGTGCGAAGGTCGGCCACATGGGTGGCGATGTTGATCATCTTCAGCGAGTCCATAAACTTAATGGCGGTCTCGCGGCTACCTTTAAGACCGAAAGCTATCACGCCACAGCTGCCACCAGGCATATATTTTATGGCAAGGGCATGGCTGCTGTCGCCAGGCAAACCTGAATAGCGCACCCACGCCACGCGCGGGTCGGCGCTGAGATACTCCGCCACGCGCTGCGCATTGCTGCAATGGCGCTCCATACGCACGGCAAGCGTCTCAAGTCCTAAGTTGAGCAGAAACGAGTTCTGGGGAGCAGGCGTTGAGCCGAAGTCACGCATCAGCTGCGCCACGATCTTGGTGATGTAACCCTTCTTGCCGAAGTCTTTGGCATAGGTGAGACCGTGGTACGACTCGTCGGATGTACACAGTCCGGGATACTTATCGGCATGTGCCATCCAGTCGAAATTGCCGCTATCGACCACACATCCGCCCACTTGGGTGGCATGGCCGTCCATATACTTCGTGGTGGAATGGGTGACGATGTCGCATCCCCACTCAAACGGACGGCAGTTAATGGGCGTGGCAAAGGTGTTGTCCACGACGAGTGGCACGCCGTGACTGTGGGCTATGCGTGCAAACTTCTCTATGTCAAGCACCTTGCAGCCGGGATTTGAGATGGTCTCGCCGAAAAGAGCCTTGGTATTGGGGCGGAAGGCTTGTCCTATCTCTTCCTCAGTAGCGTCGGGACTGACGAAGGTGCAGTCGATGCCGAGCTTCTTCAGCGTCACGCCAAATAAGTTGTACGTGCCGCCGTAGATCTCGTTGGAGGCGACAATATGTCCGCCCGCCTCGCAGATGTTAAACACAGCGAAGAAATTGGCTGCCTGCCCCGATGACGTTAGCACCGCACCTATACCACCCTCGAGTGCGGCTATCTTGCATGCCACAGCGTCGTTGGTGGGATTGGCGAGACGAGTATAGAAATATCCATCACGCTCAAGGTCGAAGAGTTTTGCCATCTCGTCGCTGCTCTCATACTTAAACGTGGTGCTCTGGACGATGGGCAGTTCCACGGGTTCTCCGTTCTTTGGCTCGTATCCCGAATGGATACATAGCGATGCTTGTCTTAAGTTCTTTTCCATTATTGTTATATCGTTTTTCTTGTTTTACTGTTCCTTACCACTGTCGGCAGACCGCCTCGCGTCGCGCCTCTCAGCCACAGCACTCTTCACGGGTGTGCGTGCCTCACGGTCCTGGTCCATGACACAGTGTATGCCGCGCTCCTTCATCGCCTCGCTGTCGTGAATATGCTGCGACTTGAAGGTGCCATTGCGCCTGAAAATGACTTTTACGCATAAAAATGCCATGCTTATAGCAATTATTAACGCGGATGATAGTAGAATCTCAAACATATTTATTACTTTTGCAGTGGTTTTGCGCCGCAAAGGTACTACAAATAAATTAATTATCGGACATATATCATAAAAAAATAACAAAATAATGACTAAAACTGTATTAAAACCCGCATGCGTGTTCGAGCAGTTTGCCCGAATCAACGAAATTCCACGCCCTTCGAAGCGTGAAGAGAAGATGATCGACTACTTAAGAAAATGGGGTGAAAGCCACAATCTGGACACACAAGTCGATAAGACAGGCAACGTTATAATACGCAAACCTGCCACTCCGGGATACGAGGACAGGAAGACCGTGATACTACAAAGCCACATGGACATGGTGTGCGACAAACTCGTAGATGTGGACTTCGACTTCGACAACGACGCCATACAGACCTATATCGATGGTGAATGGCTCACAGCCAAAGGCACCACCCTCGGAGCTGACGACGGCATAGGATGCGCCATGGAGCTCGCCTTGCTCGACAGTAACGACATCGAGCACGGACCTATCGAGTGCGTTTTTACACGCGACGAGGAGACACAGCTCACAGGAGCCAGCGGCATGGAAGCAGGATTCATGACCGGCGACATGCTCATCAACCTCGACAGCGAGGACGAGGGACAGATCTTCGTCAGCTGCGCTGGAGGACGTTCCACATTCGCACAGTTTGACTTCACAAGAGAGGACGCGCCAGAGGACTACTTCTTCATCGAAGGCGCTATAAAAGGCCTACAAGGCGGACACTCGGGCGACGACATCGACAAAAAACGCGCCAACGCCATAAAGATCCTCGCCCGATTCCTCTATCTCGAAATGGAGAAAATGCCTATCAGACTCGCACAGTTCAACTCAGGAAAGATGCACAACGCCATACCGCGCGACGGCAAGTTTAAGATTGCCGTACCCACCTGCGAGAAGGAAACGGTAAGGGTTGACTGGAACATATTTATCAGCCAGGTGGAAGAGGAATACCACGTCACCGACTCTGCCCTTGAAGCCAGCATGCAGAGTACAGAGGCTGAGAAAGTGCTGCCAAAGGCCATGTCCGACAACTTCATACGCGCCATGCAGGCCGTGGACAACGGCGTGTTTGCCATCTGCCAGGACGAGGCACTCGGAGGAATGGTGGAGACATCGAGCAACATAGCAAGCATCGTAACCGAGGAGAACTGTATCAAGGCGGTGAGCTCGCAGCGAAGCAACGTGATGAGCAACCTCGACAACATGTGCAACACCATCAAGGCTCTCTTCGAACTCGCCGGAGCAAGCGTGGAACAAAACGACGGCTATCCAGCATGGAAGATGAACCCCAACAGCCAACTCACAAAGACCGTGGTTGACACCTACAAGCGACTCTTCGGCAAAGACCCGATAGTACGCGGAATACATGCCGGACTGGAATGCGGACTGTTCTCAGAAAGATACCCCAACCTCGACATGGTGTCGTTCGGCCCTACCCTACGCTTCGTACACACTCCCGAGGAACGCATTCACATCCCTACCGTCCAGATGGTGTGGGATCATCTCCTCGCAGTACTCAAAGAAGTGCCAGTGAAATAATTGCCACACAACATTCGACAAATGAAACACACCTTATATATAATAATATGTATTGCTCTGCTTACCGTCTCATGCGACGGCAGGCAGGGCAATGCCGAGACGGCCGTCGAGGAATTTATGGCAGCCAATCTCAACAACGCAAAGGGCATGAAGATAACAGGCTTCAGCCAACTCGACTCCACACAGAAGATAAAAGACTCGACACTCACGATGATAAGACACAACGCCGAGAATAACGGACGATACAAGAAAGGACTTACCTACGCGTCGCCTTCGGCACGAAACATGCTCTACATCCTGAGGGTGAACTACAAAATAGAAAAAAACGATTTTTGCGACACTTACTATCTCGACGAGTCACTTGGAAAGGTAGTAGCGGTGAAAAACAACTGATTTAGCCCCTTTTTTCTATGAAAACCGAAAAAAACAGAGAAAAGATTTGGCAGAATGAAAAAAAGTTAGTACCTTTGCACCGCATTTGAGGGAAAGTGCTGCGGTAAACGCCGTAAATGGAAGTTTGGGTGAGTGGCTGAAACCAGCAGTTTGCTAAACTGCCGTGCGAGTTTATCGTACCGGGGGTTCGAATCCCCCAGCTTCCGCAGCCCTTTCAAGGTAGATGGTGGATTCATCTAATGGTTAGGATACAAGATTCTCAATCTTGGCATAGGGGTTCGATTCCCCTATCCACTACCGAAGAGGCTTTCAAATGCAAAAGAGACATGATGATGGTGGATTCATCTAATGGTTAGGATACAAGATTCTCAATCTTGGCATAGGGGTTCGATTCCCCTATCCACTACGCAAAAAAGTTTTTCATAAATGTGATTGTTCGCTCGGTGGCTAATTATGCTTCTTGAGCGATTTTTTTTGCACAAAATAGCGAAATATACACGAGAATTAACATGTTTTATACTACAAACTACCGCAGAGGGTTGCGTAATATTCAAAAAATCTGTACCTTTGCGGCAGATTAATTTTTAACGAGAAAAAAGATGAAGAAAATTTTACTTATGACGCTGATGGTGCTTTGCACTATGGCAGGCTTCGCACAGCAGGCAGACAAGAAACAACCTCAGGCTGACATTCAGTTTGAAAGAATAACACACGACTTCGGAAAATTCTCTGAATCGTCGCCAAAGGTGACATGTGTCTTCAACTTCGTCAATGCTGGCAACGCTCCATTGATCATCAATCAGGCCATAGCAAGCTGCGGATGCACTGTGCCTGAATATCCCAAAACACCCATCAAACCGGGTGAAAAGGGACAGATAAAAGTTACATACAACGGAGCTGGCAAGTTTCCAGGACACTTCAAGAAGTCGATCACTGTCCGCACTAACGGAGTCATTGAGATGACCCGACTCTATGTAGAAGGCGAAATGGAAGAAGCTAAGAAATAAGGTATTTATTTCAAAAAAAGCAGAAAAAAGACGATTGAAAAAATGTCAGGGGTTAAGGATACACTGAATCCTTAACCCCTGACTCTTTTTTTTGTAAACAATCGCCGAATACGACGAATATTCCATTTTTATCGAATGAGGCGGATATTCCCTTTTTATCGAATAAGGCGGATATTCCCTTTTTATCGAATAAGGCGGATGCTATATCCATTATTTCGAATACTTTTCGATGAAAGCCTGTGCTTGCGCCTCACCCATAGTCTTCGCCTTCTCGAGGTTTTTCAGTCCTTCGTCTTTCATGCCCTTCACACACTGCGCCACACCAAGGAAGAGATAACCGTCGCTGAGGTCGGGATTGACCTTGATACACTCCTTAGCCGTCGCCATCGCATCGTCGGTAAGCCCCACGCGCAACTGTAGGGATGCCTTCTCCGAAAGGTAGAGAGTGTTGCCCGGACTCAACGACAAGGCCTTGTCAAGGTCGTCAAGAGCCTGCTTAAAAAGGCGACCACTAACCTCTGCCTGCGAACGAAGATAATAGAAGTTGTCGTTCACATGAGTTATCATCAGTTGCTCGTAGTCGTTCAGGTCGTTGACAGCGAGACGATATTTACCCATGTCCATCAGCATCTTACCACGTTCGAGGATATAAAAGCCCGCCTCCTTGAGATATGGGCGGCTGAACGTGGCGACAGCACTATCAAGCATGGCCAAACAAGCCGTGGTGTCTTTGAGCATAGCCTTGCATCGTGCCATGCCGTAGTAGTTCTCCGCCAAAGCATCGCCACGGTCAACGAGCGACTGATAGACCTTTGCAGACTCGTCATATTTCTTCTGAGCAAACAGGATCTGGGCGTTAAGTTTTCCGAATCCTGGCTCATCGGCAATGGCTATAGCCTGGTCAATCTCAGCCTTTGCCTTGTCAAGTGTCCAAGCGTCGAAAGGTTTTTCGGGAAGATAGACCAGTTTGTCGAACATCATCTTTGCATAGTTATAATGCGCATATTCTTTTTTCTCTCCCATTTTGATTGCGGCAAGGAGATCGTCGTCAGCAGCCTTAAAATCAAGAGCCCTAAAAGCACGGTCTGCCCTGTAGGCATATCCGTCGATTGACGTTGGGAACTTGGTTATGAAGTCATCTATAAGAGTGTTTACGGCAAGAGAGTCTAGATTTGACGTTCCCAGATACAAGGCAACGAGAGCTTCTTCCACGTCATCAGGAAGGGCCTTCTTAATCTTTATCTGTCTCAGTGTAGGGTCGTTTATTGCCAGTGGCGAAGGCTTGAAGTCCGTTGCCATCTTCACGCTCACAGCATACTGCCTCTCTCCATCCATAGCAGCCTGCAGCATCCCCACTACCTCGCCAGCAGCATTCAGCACTGGAGAGCCCACAGCATTCACTGCCGCCAAACCATTTTCTTTCTTTGAACCAGCACCATTCAAAACAGAGCCATTTCCCTTCTCAGAAACAGCTCCATTATCTAATGCATTAAGTGTTATAGTATAGTAGCTATAGTCAGCTCCCACCTTTTCAATCTTTGTCACCTTACTCTCGATAGGTCTCGCAATCTTCTGTGCATAAGGCAATATAAACACTACGCTCTCGACGTCTGCAGTAGTAGCAACTGAGAGAGGCAGGCTTCGTTTAATGTTTACATGAAATTGAGCTACATCGTAGATCTCGTTTGCACCTACTATCCTATCTACGTCGTACTGTTTTCCCCCGGCATCGATGACGATGGCTTTGGCGGCTCCAATGAAGGGAGTGCAGTTGCTTACCGCTTCACCGTTTTCGCCGATGAAAAACCCATTGCCGCTTCCGAGCAGTGCTCCGTTAGCATCAAATGTCTTTATGGTAAAGAGCGACTTTACCGCTTTCTTTGCCCAACTGCTTGGCTGGGCCACTACCATGCAACAGAAGAGCATGGCAACAATTATGTTTATCAGTCTTTTCATTTTTATTTTATTTTTTTATTTCCGGAGTGTCCAGGTAATCTGGAATTTCTATGAATTTCCGGGAGTTCCGGGAGTTCCGGGAGTTCCGGGAGTTCCGGATTTTCCGGATTTTCCGGATTTTCCGGATACTCTGGAATATCCAGATTATCCGGAAAACTCCGGCCAATTATTTATATTTTAGCAGCGCTTTGGCGTTATTTATGGCCGCTTCGGATATGTCGCTGCCGCTGAGCATCTGGGCAATCTCTCTCACTCGGTCTTCTGCTGAGAGCATCGTCATGGTGCTCACGGTGACATCATCCTTGTCCTCCTTAAATACCTTGTAGTGAGTGGCTCCCATGGCGGCTATCTGGGGCAGATGGGTGATGCTGATCACTTGTCTCTCGTTATTGCCCATCTCACACATTATCTCTGCCATTCGCTCGGCTATCTTCCCGCTCACGCCTGTATCTATCTCGTCAAATATTATCGTCGGCAACTTTACCGCACCACTTATCATAGCTTTCAGCGAAAGCATCAGACGAGCTATCTCACCACCCGACGCAACCTGGGCGGCTGGTTGGAGCGGCACATTTTTGTTGGCACTGAACATGTATGCCACCTTATCTGCACCTGAGGGAGTAAGGTCGGTAGAAGTGAGGCAGATGACAAACTGAATATTCGGCATGCCAAGGGAAACGAGACGCTGGCTTATCTCTTTCTCTATCTTCCTCGCCGCCTTGTGCCTTGCCTCAGAAAGCGTC
Organism: Prevotella sp. P5-92; assembly: GCF_002251245.1. Lineage (GTDB taxonomy): Bacteria > Bacteroidota > Bacteroidia > Bacteroidales > Bacteroidaceae > Prevotella. The sequence goes on along the minus strand of NZ_NPJG01000079.1, from coordinate 27,373 downwards.
GCAGCCTTTGCCTCAGCTTCCTTATGCGTCTTCTCCACCTCACCCTCCAAAATACGAAGGTCGCCATCGCCGTTTTCTATATTTTCGAGTTGTTTCCTCAGCGTATCGCGCATATGGATGAGCTGCTCCACAGTGTCAAGATGGTATTTCTTTTCGAGACTGTATATCTTATCGAGCCTATCGTTGATGTTGTCGAGCCTCTTTGGGTCGAAATCAACGTTGTCAAGTTGCGCCTCTACTTCATCAGCAATATCCTTAAGGTCGATATAGTCGGCATCCATACGACTTGCCAACTCGCCAGCCTTAGGCATTACACTCTCTATGGAGTGAAGAGCGTTGATGGCTGTGCGGAGATTCTCAGTTACTCCATTTCCCTCCCCAGAGAGTGCGTTATCAGCTTGGTAGAGAGCGGTCTTTATGTCCTCGTAGTGGCTCATCTGGTTTGACAAGGCCTCAAGTTCTTTCTGTTCGTCTTCGACCAGCGAGGCGGCAGAGAGCTCGTCATACTGATACTGTAGGAAGTCGGCGTTGGCCTTGTTGTTTTCTATCTGCCGTCGCATCTCATCAAGTTGGTACTGTTTGAGTCTATATTTGTCAAATGCCGCCCGATAATCATTGATGAGATGACGGTCGTCTGCTATAATATCAACCACTTCCATCTGGAAGTCTTGCGTACCGAGCAATAGGTTCTGGTGTTGGCTATGCACGTCGATGAGCTGTTCTCCAAGTTCTTTCAGCACCGACAGCGGCACTGGTGTATCGTTGACGAAAGCACGACTCTTGCCCGAGGCAGTAATCTCTCTTCTGACGATACAGTCGTCTGGGTCATATTCCACGTCGTTGTCGATGAAGAATGCCTCCATTCCGTATCGTGAGAGATCGAAATGCGCCTCTATGACACATTTGTCAGCACCGCGTTTGATGAGTTTCGAGTCTGCCCGTTGTCCTTTGAGCAGCCCTATTGCCCCAAGGATGATACTCTTTCCAGCTCCCGTCTCTCCAGTGATGACGGAGAATCCTTCGCGGAACGTCATGTCAAGTCGCTCGATGAGCGTAAAGTTTCTTATATAGAGTTGTTTCAGCATAAATCATTGTTTTACTTTTTCCCACTCATTAGCTTGCGAAGCGTTGATACTCATGAGCAGTTCGTATATTTCTTCCTTTTCTTTCTGTGTCCCTTTTCCTTTGTATATGCTCGTCAGTTCGTCGAGCTTATAGTCGGTCCATATCTGCGGCAAGAGACTAAGCGGTCTGTTGTCGTGGCTTTTCTTCAGTCCGTTGACAAGGGCGTCGCTGATGTTTGTCCTACCTCGTTCCACGTTGTTGGCCATCTCGTCGAGGCCCTTGCGATAGTAGTCGTACTGCAGTTGGCGGAATGGTTTCATCGACTCGTCAAGATAGTCGTTGATGATGGCAAAACGGTTGCGGCTGTTGTCAAACGCCTTCCATCCTGGGAAGTTGAGGTTCTGCGCATTGTTGACAAGGTTGTAGCAACGCTGAAGGATCTCTGAGCCGCCAAGCGGTGCGAAGCTATCGAGATCAAGTCCTATGATGAGGTAGGCGTAATATGCTACGAGTGCAGTCAGTTGGTTATCTACAGTCTCCTCGTTGAAGTTGAGCTGGTCGAACTCCGCAAACTCAAAGTTAAAGTTGGCGTCTTTGTTGTTGTAGAGTGTGGTGGTGTACTGGCTGTTATACACGGGACGATTGGCTTGAATGAGGGCGGTACACTCAAACATGTTATTTGTCTTGTCATACTTGTCGATAGTGATATTGAAATTGCAGACGATGCGTTCGTTTTTTTGGAACTGCAGTTCTGTCCATTGGCGATCGTTGACAAACTGTTCAAGTGTCTGTTGCAGATTGTCGAACACACTTTTGTCTGTCACACCCACCTTGGTACTGTTTATCACCACCTTAGTTGACAGTTCCTGTCCCGCAGCTTTCATATTAAAAAGCGCGACAAGTGCCGTTATCAACATGATATAGACATTTTTCTTCATCGTGACGTGTATTATTATGATAGGTGTACCCGAACCATGGGCGTGCGTCAATGTTTGTCGTACATGGTCTTCACCAGATGTTCCACAATATCTCTTGCCCCGTCGGCCTTGGATTTGCGTTCGTATTCTGTGGAGCCTTGGGCTGAGAGTATCGTGATCTGATTCTCGTCGCTCATAAAGCACGTGCCTTTGTTCTGAAGTGAGTTGAGCACGATAAAGTCGAGGTTTTTCTTCTTGAGTTTTTCAATGGCATGCATCTTTTCGTGGTCAGTCTCAAGTGCAAATCCGACGAGTGTCTGCCCTGCGGTTTTTCTCTTCCCCAGCTCTGCCGCGATATCTTTGTTTGGCAATAGTCTGAGACACATGTCGTCGGCAGTGCGTTTTATCTTCTCCGTGGCTGAATGTTCGGGACGATAGTCGGCCACGGCGGCGCAAAGTATGGCGGCGTCAACCTTGTCGAATCTCTCTAAACATGCGTCATACATCTGTTGTGCGCTTTCAACGTCGATGCGTTCTATGTTGCTGTGATTTGCCTTGATGCTTACCGGTCCAGATACGAGTCGAACATGAGCTCCTCTTCGTGCGCACTCCTCGGCGAGAGCAAACCCCATCTTCCCGCTCGAGTAGTTGCCGATAAACCTCACGGGGTCGATTTTCTCGTATGTTGGTCCTGCCGTGATGAGAATATCTTTACCTTCAAGGTCTTTTGGTTCGAAGAAGTTGTCAAGTTCATCGACGATGACCTCCGGTTCCTGCATTCTTCCCTTTCCCTCCAATCCGCTGGCAAGAAATCCGCTTGCGGGTTCGATAAAGAGATTGCCGTATTCCTTCAATCTCTGGATGTTTCTGGCAGTTGAAGGATGGGCATACATGTCAAGATCCATGGCTGGAGCTATGAATACGGGGGCCTTCATTGAGAGATAAGTGGTGACGAGCATATTGTCTGCCACGCCGTTAGCCATCTTGCCAAGAGTGGAGGCTGTACATGGCGCAATGAGCATAGCGTCAGCCCAGAGACCTAGGGCGACATGGCTGTTCCATGTGCCGTCACGCTGCGAGAAAAACTCGCTAACTACTGGTTTCTGAGTGAGAGTGGAAAGTGTAATCGGCGTGATAAACTCCTTTCCTGCCGGAGTGATGACCACCTGCACCTCCGCTCCCCTCTTCACCAGTTCGCGAATTACAAGGCATGCTTTATAGGCTGCAATAGAGCCTGTGATGCCTAAAACAATTTTCTTACCTTTGAGCATATCTTTCTGGTCAACTTACATCATCCTGCTCTCGCGCAGTCTTATGCGTGTGAGCACTTGCTTTGTATTGTTGGTAAAATCGTTTTGCAGCATCCAACTGTAATAACCAGGATCGTTATGCAGCACGATTGCTACCTCTTGTCCCTTATATTTTCCGAAGTTGAACACTTCTACCTTCACGGCGTTGCCGTCCTTGTCCTTTACAACATTGCCTTGCGCGTCTTTCTTTTCAGCCCAGACGATGCGTCCAGCGAAATCCACGTTGTCGTTCTGCTTAGAGAAATCTGCGAGAAACTGCATATCGTTGACCAATCGACGTTCAGCCTCTGGTTCGTTTTCCTCGCTATATTTGTCAAGCTGTCCCATGAGGACGCGGTAGGTGGCTTCGGTGTCTTGGTCAGCCCTGTGTGCCTCGAAGTCTTCTTCCATTTTTCTCCCACAGTAGAACTTGTATGCAGCGGCGAGATTACGGCGCTCTTGCTTCCTGAATATCGCCATGGCGTCGATCATGCGACTTTTGCTGAAATCGAAATCGATGCCTGCCCTGAGAAATTCCTCGCAGAGCATGGGAATATCGAAGTTGTTTGAGTTGTATCCTGCAAGGTCGCATCCCTTGAACTCTTCCGCCAGCTGTGGGGCAAGTTCCTTGAACGATGGCTTATCAGCTACGTCAGCGTCAGAGATGCCTGTTAGTTCGGTGATGAACTGCGGTATGGGGATGAGAGGGTTGATGGTGAGGTTTACCCTTTTCTCTTCGCCATCGGGCATCACCTTTATATATGACAATTGTATTACTCGGTCTTTGCAGAAGTCGAGTCCTGTAGTTTCAAGGTCAAATATGACCAATGGTTTCTGTATATTGAGTTTCATGTGTGTATTCTTGTTCAATAATGATGTGGCACTTGGACTTACTAATCGTTGAGCAACATCGGCATGAGCAGCATCAGCAGGTCTTGGTTTTCCTGTTGAACGGAAGGCACCACGATGCCGGCACGGCTGGGATCACTCAACTTCAGCGCCACCTCGCTCTCCTCGATATTGTTTAGCACCTCGATAAAGGAGTTGCCCTTGAAACCAATGCTCATTGGCGTACCGTCATACTCGCATGACATACGCTCAGTGGCTGTCTTTGAGAAGTCGAAATCCTCAGCATCGAGCTGGAGTACATGGCTGTCGATACGGAATCTGACAAGCTTGCTGGTATCGTTAGCAAATGGCTGCACGCGCTTCAGGGCTCCGAGCAGCGTATCGCGGTCGATGGTCATCGTGTTTGGATTGTTTTGCGGGATAACCGACTTGTAGTTCGGATATCGTCCCTCAATGAGACGGCATACGAGACGTGTGTCACCAAACACCACTTCTGCGTTGGCGTTATCAAACTTCATTGAGACTATGCTGTCGTCCTTTGCGAGCATGTTTTTCAGCAGCAGGGCAGGTTTCTTTGGCAAGATGAACGACGACTCTTGCTCGCTCTTTATGTCAAATATCCTGTTTCTAACCAGCTTATGACCATCGGTGGCCACCACAACAAGTCCTTCGGAAGAAATACAGAAATATATTCCGTTCATCACTGGACGCAACTCATCTTGTGCAGTAGCGAAGACGCTGCGTGTGATATTCTCCGCCAGAAGAGCTGACGACAAAGAGATGTTTGGTGCCATGTCGCTCACTGTCTGCGGCTTAGGAAAGTTGTCAGCCTCGTCGATAGGCAGTGAGAATTGTCCGTTCTGATATATTATCTTTACGTTCTTGCTGTTATTGTCAACATCGAAAGTAAGTGGCTGCTCTGAGAATCCCTTCACCGCCTCAAGAAGGTTGTGGTTCTCGATGGCAAATGAGTCGTTGGCGTCACATTCAGACAGTTCCAATGTCGTTGACATAGTATTCTCGCCATCAGAGGTTGTAATGAAAAGGACGTTTCCCTCTGTCTTAAATACGAAATCCGCCAGAACAGGCAAAGAATTCTTGCTGTTGATGACTTTAGCCAAGGCAAAAAGTTTGTTGCTTAGCGCAGTGCTTGATAGTGTAAACTTCATAATTTTATTGTCGTTTTTGTTCTTATTGTTCTTTAATGGACTACAAAAATACAAAAAAAAGCTATTATGACAAAAATAATGCCGAAAAAGTTGCATAAATTAAAACTAATTTGTAATTTTGCGTTGAAAATCGACAAAACATCAATAATTATTATATAAAATCTTATGGAAATTACAGGAAAAATCATTGCCGTCCTCCCGGCACAGGGTGGTGTGTCCCAGCGCACCGGCAACCCATGGAAATCGCAGGATTATGTTATCGAAACTCATGAGACATATCCAAAGAAGTGTTGTTTCAGAGTTTTCGGCGAAGACAAGATAAGCCAGTTCAATATCCAAATGGGAGAAGAGATGACGGTGTCGTTCGACATCGACTGCCACGAATACCAAGGACGATGGTTCAATGATGTACGCGCATGGGGCGTGAACAGAAACATACAACCTAACCCTGGAGTTGGCATGGCACCCATTGCCGGCGTGGCTCCAGCTCCAGGTGTAGCTCCTGCTCCTGGCGTGGCTCCAACCGCCGCACCAAACATGTCGGCCGCTCCCTTCCCTCCAGCACAGGAACCTGCTGCCGAAGACGGCAAGGACGGCCTGCCTTTCTAACAGGCGCTACACGCCCTATTGACTATTATCAAAAACACACCCCGTGGAAAACATATCCACGGGGATTGTCTTCTTGTATTACCTTGAAACCATCAGTTCTTTTCCTTTTACTGACGCTCTGCGGCTCACCATTTCCCCAACATTTATTAGCCGACAACATCATCTCAGACAAACGAAAAGCGATCCATATCAACACTCCTGTGGAAACTTTGGAGGAGGAAACCAACTCCACTCCTGCGGAAACGACAGAAGAGATATGGGAACGGTGGTTTGCACTCTACGCACAAGAAGAGTTAGACGACAATGCCGACTCGTGGGAAGACATGCACGACGCACTACAGGAAACAATCGCTAAACCGCTGAACATCAACGCCGCCACATGCGAGCAACTCGAAGCCCTACCCTTTCTCAACAGCATACAAGCTAACGACATTGTAAATTACATCAGACGATACGGAGCGATGAAGTCGAAAAAAGAACTCGTAGCCATCACATCGCTCGACGAATACCGCCGACGCCTCCTCGAATGTTTCATCACTATCGGAGAAGCAAAAGCACCGACAACAGCCTTCCCAGAGAAGAAACATCACCAATACACAAACGAACTCACCACTTTTGTCCAAATCCCTACATACACACGAAAAGGTTATAACGACAAATACTACGGACCGAAATACAAGCACTGGCTTAAATACACCTTCTCGTGCGACAAAAGCATCAAATTCGGCATCACTGCATCACAAGATGCCGGCGAACCGTTTTTCTCACGCTACAACAATAAAGGCTATGACTACTATTCCGCCTATCTGCTCATCGACAACTTAGGACCGGTAAAACGGCTCGCCGTAGGACGATACAAATTCTCCTCAGGACTGGGACTCGTCGTCAACCAAGGATTCAATCTCGGCAAAATGATGATGACTCAGACCTTCGCCACACCTTCGAAAAATGTAATTAAACAACACTCTTCACGCTCGGAACAGAACTACATGCAAGGCGTAGCAGCCTCCCTCAAAATAAGCAAATCACTGATTTTCAACGCCTTTATCTCATACAAACATCTCGACGCCACACTCAACGATGATGGTTCGGTAGCCACAATCACCACCTCTGGCTATCATCGCACGGAGAAAGAAATTGAAAAGAGAAACAACACCGCTATGTCAACAGCTGGCGCTCATATTGCCTTCGACCTTGCATCGTTGCATGTAGGAGTCACTGCCGTCGCCACACACTACAACCGGCCGCTCGTCCCCAACACATCGGCCATCTACCGACTCATCTATCCGCAAGGCAACGACTTCTTCAACGCCAGCATCGACTACTCCGTCACACGCCGACGACTGACATTCTCAGGCGAGACAGCCACCAACCGCAAAGGCAAAATTGCCACCTTAAACAGCCTCTCTTACTATCTCACGCCACATCTATCGCTCACACTCATCCACCGCTATTTCTCATACCTCTACCACTCGCCACACTCCAACTCATTTTCAGATGGAGGAAAGACACAAAACGAGAGCGGTGTATTTCTCGGACTGTGGTGGGAGACAAAAGGAGGATTGGTCGTTGACGGATATCTCGACATTGCATACTTCGCCTTCCCACGATATAAGGTGTCGGCATCAGCATACTCGCTCGACACTTATCTCTCCGCAAAGAAACGCATCGACAAATGGACGATGGTAGCAAAATACAGAATGCGACGCCGACAAAAGGACTTCACCTTGGACAACAAACAGAAAACTCTCGCCTGGGAAACAACACATAGGACAACCATCGGCGGAGAATGGAACTCAGGGAAATGGTATTCTGACTTCACGGCCACCGCCACTGTCCACTGCTTCGACACCATCTCTCGCGGCGCACTATTGAGCAACGAGACGGGATTAAATACTAAACGATTCTCTATTGCCGCCACACTGAAGTATTTCTCCACCAACGACTACGACAGCCGCCTCTACTCCAACGAACGCTCTCCGCTCTACACCTTCCACATGCCCGCTTACTACGGCAACGGCATGCGCTACGCCCTGATAACGAAATGGAAACCATGGCAAGGCGCTACGCTGACAGCAAAGGCAGGCACAACACGATATTTCGACCGCGACACCATCGGAAGTGGGGCGGAACAGATCGATGAGTCGTCGCAATGCGATATCGAACTGCAGATAAACATAAAACTATAAACACTAAAAACTGCGTGCCGGAAATCCGACACGCAGCCAATTATTAGAATACTCTTCAAAAGAGTACTTTCTCTATTACCTTACATGAGAGAATATTATTCCTCGCTCCAGTCCATCTTAGTCTGACGAACGTAGGTCTTGTAGCGCTGTTGAGCCATCTTCTGAGCCTCAGCAAAGAGCTCCTCTGCCTCGTTAGGATAAGCCTTCTTGACAGAGAGATAACGCACCTCACCCATCAGGAAGTCGTGGAACTTGCTCCAGTCTGGCTCTTTAGAGTCGAGTGAGAATGGGTTCTTGCCCTCAGCGGCGAGCTGTGGGTTGTAACGCCACAAGTGCCAGTAACCGCACTCAACTGCGCGACCTTCCTCTGCCTGGCTCTTGCCCATGCCGCCTTTAGCCTTCAAACCGTGGTTGATACATGGAGCATAAGCGATGATGAGTGATGGGCCTGGATATGCCTCTGCCTCGCGGATGGCCTTCAAGCACTGTGCCTGATCAGCACCCATGGCGATCTGAGCAACATATACATAACCATAGGTAGTGGCAATCATACCGATGTCCTTCTTCTTGATACGCTTACCCTGAGCGGCAAACTGTGCGATGGCACCAAGAGGAGTAGCCTTTGAAGCCTGACCACCGGTGTTAGAGTAAACCTCAGTATCGAGAACGAGGATGTTTACATCTTCACCACTTGCAATAACGTGGTCGAGACCACCGTAACCGATGTCGTAAGAAGCACCGTCACCACCGATGATCCACTGGCTGCGCTTTACGAGATAGTGGTCGAGGGTCTGCAGTTCCTGACATACAGGACAACCCTTGGCAGCGCTCTCAGCAATCAGCGGCTTCAGCTTAGCGGCTGCAGCCTTAGAAGCGTCGGCGTCATCCTTGCCAGCAATCCACTCGCGGGCAGCTGCCTTGTATTCCTCAGAAACCTTGTCGCTCTCGAGCATCTCACCCAGCAGCTTCTCTACGCGCTCCTTCATCTTCTTGTTACCGAGCACCATACCGAGACCAAACTCGCAGAAGTCCTCGAACAATGAGTTGTCGAAGGCTGGACCCTGACCCTTGGCGTTGGTGGTGTAAGGAGTAGAAGGAATAGATGCTGAATAGATAGATGAGCAACCGGTAGCGTTGGCAATGATCTCACGATCACCGAAGAGCTGAGAAATCAGCTTTACGTATGGAGTCTCACCGCAACCAGAGCAAGCGCCAGAGAACTCGAACAGAGGCTGAGCGAACTGAGAGTTCTTAACATTGCTCTTGATGTCAACGAGATCCTGCTTGCTGGTAACCTTCTTTGTGAGGTATGTCCAGTTGGCAGCTTCCTTCTGCATGTCAGCGTTGTCGGGATTGAACGGAACCATAGTGAGAGCCTTGCCGAGCTTTGGATTGCCTGGGCAGACATCAGCACAGTTTCCACATCCGAGACAGTCAAGAACAGATGGCTCGATAACGAAGTGCATGCCCTTCATGGCTGCAGGAGCCTTCATCTCGAGTGATTCGCCCTGATAGCCACCAGCGAGTTCCTCGTCGGTCATAACGAACGGACGGATAGCTGCGTGAGGACAAACGTAAGAACACTTGTTACACTGGATACAGTTAGCAGGGTTCCAAGCAGGAACGAATGCCTCTACACCACGCTTCTCATACTGGGCAGTACCAGTCATCCAAGTACCGTCAACAGTGTCGTGCTTAACGAAGTCTGAAACCTTCAGCAGGTCACCTGCCTGAGCGTTGATAGGACGAACGAGTTCCTTAACAAATGCTGGAGCATCGTCTTCCTTAACTGCGTCATCAGCGAGATTAGCCCAAGCTGGGTCAACAGCGAGCACCTTGTACTCACCACCACGGTCAACGGCTGCGTAGTTCATGTTGACAACGTCCTCACCCTTCTTACCGTAAGACTTAACGATGAACTTCTTCATCTGCTCGATGGCAAGGTCAACGGGGATAACCTCAGAAATGCGGAAGAATGCCGACTGGAGGATGGTGTTGGTACGGTTGCCCAGACCAATCTCCTGTGCAATCTTGGTAGCGTTGATATAATATACCTTGATGTTCTTCTGTGCGAATACACGCTTCACCTTGTTAGGAATGAAGTTGATGAGTTCCTCGCCGTCGAAGATAGTGTTCAAGAGGAATGAACCGTTTTCACGGATACCACGTGTAACGTCGTACATGTGCAGGTAAGCCTGAACGTGGCATGCTACGAAGTTAGGTGTTGTGATCTGATATGTAGAGCGGATAGGCTCGTCGCCGAAGCGGAGGTGTGAGCAAGTGAAGCCACCCGACTTCTTCGAATCGTAAGAGAAGTAAGCCTGGCAGTGCTTGTCGGTGTTCTCACCGATGATCTTAACCGAGTTCTTGTTGGCACCAACAGTACCGTCAGCACCCAGACCAAAGAACTTGCACTCCTGGATTGACTGTCCACCAAGAGCCATCTCCTCAACTTCAGGCAGTGAGGTGAAGGTAACGTCATCAACGATACCAACAGTGAAGTGGTTCTTTGGCTCGGGCAACTCGAGGTTGTTGAATACAGAGATAATCTTGGCAGGAGTAACGTCGGAAGAACCAAGACCGTAGCGACCGCCAACGATGAGAGGACGATTCTCAACATCGTAGAATGCGCTCTTCACGTCAAGATACAGAGGCTCGCCTTCTGCACCTGGCTCCTTTGTACGGTCGAGCACTGCTATGCGCTTGCAGCTCTTTGGAACGGCAGCGATGAGGTGCTTTACAGAGAATGGACGATAGAGGTGAACGCTGATCATACCTACCTTCTTGCCCTCCTTGAGCAGGTGGTCGATAGCCTCGCGGGCTGCCTCGGTGGCAGAACCCATAAGGATGATAACATTCTCGGCATCCTCTGCTCCGTAGTAGTTGAAGAGGTGATACTCACGACCAGTGATCTCAGAGATCTTGCCGAGGTAATACTCAACAACCTCAGGCACCTTGTCATAGTACTGGTTACAAGCCTCACGGTGTGTGAAGAATGTCTCAGGATTCTCAGCTGTACCACGTGTGACAGGACGCTCGGGAGAGAGAGCGCGGTCGCGGAATGCCTTGATGTCTGCTGGATCTACCAGTGGAGCGATGTCGTCCTGGTCCATAACCTCAATCTTGTGATACTCGTGAGAAGTGCGGAAGCCATCGAAGAAGTTAACGAATGGAACCCAAGTCTTCAGAGTAGCGAGGTGAGGAACGGCTGTAAGGTCCATAACCTCCTGAACAGAACCAGAGCAGAACATTGCGAAACCTGTCTGACGGCAAGCCATCACGTCCATGTGGTCACCGAAGATACAGAGAGAGTGTGAAGCCAGTGTACGTGCCGAAACGTCGAACACGCATGGCAGCAGCTCACCAGCAATCTTGTACATGTTTGGAATCATCAGCAGCAGACCCTGCGATGCAGTGAATGTAGTAGTCAGGGCACCAGCCTGCAGAGAACCGTGAACGGCACCAGCAGCACCACCCTCTGACTGCATTTCCTGTACGCTAACTGTCTGACCCCACAAGTTCTTGCGTGTGCGGGCCGACCACTCGTCAACATGCTCCGCCATTGGTGATGACGGTGTGATAGGATAGATGGCAGCTACTTCTGAGAACATATAGCTCACGTGAGCGGCAGCCTCATTACCATCACAAGTGATAAATTTTTTTTCTTTAGCCATTTGTTGTTGATATTAAAAAATTAAACTTGTCTCTTATATTATAAATAATGTGTATCGCTTTTCTTTTCAATAGAGGAAGCCGAGCATCCAAAGCGGTATCTGGTTGCCGAAGCCTATCTCTGTGTTGTATCTGATATAATAGGTGTCGTTTGACACGCGCGTCTTGCGAACGGCAGTGGCATCTGTCACCTTGAACTTCAAGTCTCCGTCAACGACGAACGTGTTGTCGTGCAAACGTTGATTCACCTTGTGGTCTTTCCACATCGAGTTCACAAAGAATGTCTCCATCACCTCTTGCTTGTCCACCTTAATGGGATAAATGGCATACATCAGGTTGGTGTTGTGCATCATCACCTTCGTGGGCTTCTTCGGGAAAGACTGTCCCTCGGGATATATCATATTGATAAGACGAGCATCGGCAAGGTATTTTATGTAGTTCATCACCGTAGCACGACTTGTCTCTATCTCTTGTGCCAGCATGCTGACATTGGGTGCTATTGTACCTTCGACAGCAAGCTGGTAGAACAGCTTCTTTATCTTAGTAAGATATTTCAGTTCGATTTGTTTTATCAGAAGTATATCCACTTCTATCATCATGTTCATCGTCTTAAGCAGATTCTCCGAGTAGTTTCGCTGCTCTTGATAGAATGGATAAAAGCCATGGTGGAGATAGTCCTGGAAATATTTCATCGGCGACACCTTGGGTAATATCATCTTCGCAATCTGCTCGTGCCCTGTGAGTATCTCATCAAGCGTATATGGCTTCATCGAGAGCCCTGTCTGGAGATTGAGAAACTCCCTAAAAGAAAAGCCCCTGAGATTATAACTCTTCACTATGGCGTTCAGCTCGGGATTCTCTTCCTTCAGCCTCATCACGCTCGATCCAGTGAACACAATCTTCAATCCTGGATACAGGTCATAACAGCGGCGCAGCTCCTGACTCCAGTCCGAACGCTTGAACACCTGATCCACCAGCAGCACTTTTCCTCCTCGGCGATAAAACTCGCCTGCAAAATCCACCATGCTACGTCCCTGGAAGTAGAAATTGTTCATGTTCACATAGAGACATTGACGGTCGCCTGTATGGAAATGCTCCTTGGCATATTGCAACAGAAAGGTCGTCTTGCCGACACCTCGCGTACCTTTGATGCCTATCATACGGTCGCTCCAGTCTATCTCATCCATTAGGGTGCGACGGACAGTAGCATTGGTATGCTCCACAAGATATGTATGTGTCCTGAAGAATTCTTCCATTTCTTGTCTCTCTTCTACTTTGTTTTCTAAGTTGGTGCAAAGGTACAACTTTCTTCGTAATTTGCAAAGTGTATATAGCAAAAACTTGAAAAAAAGTATTAATTTTCTCTTATTTTGAATAATAATCCGTTTTTTAGTCGTAGTTTTGCACTCAAATTCGTATTTTTACATCAACGACGCAAGAGAAATGACACTTCACATATTCAATCCCGAGCATGACATCGCCCTTGCCAACGGACAAAGGAGAATCACACCGCCGCATGCGGCAAGACAACTTCACGCCGATCTTGGCTTTATTCCCGCCTTCTGGGCCGACCAAGGCGACACGGTTTTGGTTGACGACTGCCAACATGCCACTCGAGCCTATGCCAAGGTGAGAATGATGGCAAAAAGACTTTTTGGACTGGAGACACACGACGTGACGTTCCGCGAGTTGACATCGCTTCGTGACGCTATTCCCCAGAGCATCGACCCATGGGGATGGGACTACACCTTGAAAGCCATCCTCAGACAGCATTTGCCTAAAGGTGTCCAACTGCCGTCTGATAACGAACTCAACTTAATAAGGAACATGTCTCACCGATCTACGGCTCTATATCTGCTTCAGGCTCTCCGCATGGAAAACACCATCGGGGAGATGCGTCTGGCAGAAACACAAGACGAGCTCCTTGGATATGTGGCAGATTTTCAGGGGAAAGCGGTGCTGAAAGCGCCATGGAGCAGCAGCGGTAGAGGAGTGAGATTCGTGGATGGCGACATCGACCCGCACATGCTCGACTGGACGGCAAACGTAATAGCGAAACAAGGCGGCATCATGGTGGAACCGATGTACAACCGAATCATCGACTTCGGCATGGAGTTTACAAGCCTCGGCGACGGCACTGCCAGATATGCGGGACTGTCGATCTTCACCACCTCACACGGCGCATATTCGGGCAATATCATTGCCACCGAGACTCACAAGAGAGAGATGCTCGCCCGCTATATCGACCCGTCGCTGCTCGACGCCGTCCGCACTCGTGTCTGCTCGTCCGACTTCTCCTGCATCACGTCACGACACCAAGGAGCTTTCGGCATCGACATGATGATTGTGGGCACAAAGACGGGCAACGGATATCTGCTGCACCCTTGCGTGGAGATCAACCTGCGGCGCACCATGGGACATCTCGCCCTTCAGTTCACACCCCCCGACGACGATATCGAAGGCGTGATGCAGGTGGTGTATGAAGGCAAATTCAAACTGAGGCTCAAAGCCTCTACGCAAGAAACAAGACAAATTTTAATATAAAAAACATTATGAAACTAATCTCTATCATTTTCGTTGCAGCTCTCATCGCTACAACTGACGCAAAAGACAACTACAAGTCGAAGGTATGGTCGCCCGACAATGGAGACGGCACCTTCACCAACCCCGTAATCAACGCCGACTACAGCGACCCCGACGTGTGTGTAGGAGCCAGCGGCGAAGATTATTACATGACTGCCAGCTCTTTCCAATGCATTCCCGGACTGCCTGTCCTGCACAGCCGCGACCTCGTCAACTGGAAGATCATCAACTATGCCGTAAGCTCACTGCCCGACAATGACACTCCACAACACGGCGGTTGTATCTGGGCTCCAAGCATACGATATCACAATGGTTATTATTATATCTACTGGGGCGATCCTGACCGTGGTGTGTTCATGGTAAAAACCAAGGATCCCGCTGGCAGATGGGACGCACCAGTATGCGTGATCGAGGGAAAAGGAATGATCGACACCACTCCACTGTGGGACGACGACGGACGATGCTATCTTGTCAACGGATGGGCCGGCAGCAGAGCTGAGTTCAAAAGCGTGCTCACCGTGAGGGAACTCAGTGCCGATGGCACTTGCGCCATTAGCCAGCCCGTCATTGTCTTCGACGGCAACAACGAACACCATACCGCCGAAGGTCCGAAGTTCTATAAGCATGACGGTTACTATTGGATAATGTGTCCCGCTGGCGGCGTGGCTACCGGATGGCAACTCGCCATGCGTTCCAAGAGTCCCTACGGACCATACGAGCACAAAACCGTCATGGCTCAGGGCAACACCAATATCAACGGGCCTCATCAGGGCGGATGGGTCCACACCAGCCAGGGTGAAGACTGGTTTCTGCATTTCCAAGATAAAGGTGCTTATGGACGTGTCGTTCATCTCAATCCCGTGACATGGACCAAGGGATGGCCGGTGATGGGCATTGACCGCAACGGCGACCTCTGCGGCGAGCCCGTCAGCGTTTACCGCAAGCCAAAGACGGCATCGCCTGTAACCGTCGTCAACCCCGTAGAGAGCGACGAGTTCGACTCTACCACACTCGGACTGCAATGGCAGTGGCACGCCAACTACCAACAGAAGTTCGGCATGCCTACATCTAACGGTTTCTTCCGAATGTACACACATAAACTCTCACCCGACTTCAAGAGTCTGTGGGAAGCACCTAACCTGCTGCTGCAGAAGACGCCGGCTGACACTTTCACCGCAACGTCAAAGCTCACCTTTGCAGCCAAGAAAGAAGGACAGTATGGCGGCATCATCATGATGGGACGCGACTATTCGGCTCTCGTGGTGCGTCGCGTCGGCAACGAGTTTCAGCTACAGCAACTCACCTGCTATGGCGCTGACCACGGCAAGACCGAGATCGTCAAGACACTCGCCACCTTCCAGCCGTCAGCAGCCGACAAGATAGACTACGATCCTGCCATATACCGCACCATATATCTCCGACTCAAAGTCAGCGAAGGCGCAAAGATGACATTTGCTTATAGCCTCGACGGAAAGAGATACAAGGCGTGTGGCGACGAGTTCCTGATGAAAGAGGGCAAGTGGATAGGCGCAAAGTTTGGCTTCTGCGCCGAGGAACCTGCCGGCAAGGGAGTCATGGGCTTTATGGATATCGACTGGATAAGAATAGACAAATAACTCATAAACAAATTATTATGGCAACACCACACATTTCCGCAGCAGAGGGCGACTTCGCCAAGACCGTCCTCATGCCAGGCGACCCGCTAAGGGCAAAATTCATAGCAGACACATTCCTCGAGAATGCGAAGTTAGTAACATCCGTACGCAACACCCTCGGATATACCGGCACCTATAAGGGCAAGCCTGTATCTGTGATGGCAAGCGGCATGGGCATGCCAAGCATAGGCATCTATTCGTACGAGCTCTTCAGCTTCTACGGCGTGGAAAACATCATCCGCATCGGGTCAGCCGGCAGCTATCGCGACTGGCTCAACGTCATGGACGTCACCCTCGTCGAGACTGCTGTCAGCGAGTCATCTTACGCTAAGGTGCAGGGCGGATGCAACGACAAGGCCATCAAACCCAGCCAGGACATCAACGATCTTATCAAACGTAAGGCAGCTGAGTTAGGCATCACATGCAAACCGTCTGTTGTCCACTCCAGCGATGTCTTCTATGGCGATCCGTCACAAGGATCATGGCAGGATATAGCCGAGCGTACCGGCGGCGACTGCGTGGAGATGGAGAGCTTTGCTCTCTTCCACAATGCCAACATGTGCGGTAAGAGGGCTGCATGCCTTCTCACCATCAGCGACTCGTTTATCAACCACATCGAACTGTCGTCAGAAGAACGTCAGAACTCTTTCCGAGAGATGATGGTTCTCGCTCTCGAGACTGCCATTGCATTGTAATTCAAATCTGAAGTACTTATTATCTGAAGTTAAAGAAGTTAAAGAGATAGTCTTTTCGCTTCGGAGATTGATGTTTTCTCGGCTCGAACATACATCTTTTACTTCTTTAACTTCCAAATAATATTTAACTTCCATAATTTACTCACACCTAATTGTAACAGAATTGTAACATCAGATTAGCGTTGTTGTAATATTTCGGTTGTACCTTTGCAGCCGAAATATTTTTGTTTTACACACTAACTGATATGAAAGAAAGAAAACGTATTCTGGCCACTGCGGCAATAGCCATGATAGCAACGACAAGTGCCATGGCACAGAACGACAACAAGGCTAAGACACAAATGCTTACGCCTGAGATTCACGGCACTATACGCGGAAAATATGAATACCAGACAGAAGATGGAGAAGGACGCTTTGAAGTGAGAAACGCGAGAATAAGCGTCACGGGAAAGGTGATCGACGCCGTGAGCTACAAGGCTGAGATAGACCTCTCTGACGAGGGAAAGATAAAGATGCTCGACGCATACACCAAGGTGACACCGGCTGAGCGACTCGACTTCAAGATCGGACAGTTCCGTGTGCCTTTCACCATCGACGCCCATCGTTCGCCTCATCAGCAGTATTTTGCCAACCGCTCGTTCATCGCTAAACAGGTGGGCAACGTGCGCGACGTAGGTGCTTCCGTTGCCTACAAGCTGAAAGGGGCATGTCCGCTGATACTGGAAGCGGGACTGTTCAACGGTTCGGGACTGACCGATCAGAAAGACTATTGGACCAAGGCCATGAACTTCTCTGCTAAGGCTCAGGTGCTGATTCCCAGTGGCTTTAACCTGATGCTGAGTGCACAGAAGATCACACCTGGACGTCACATCGTGATGATGTATGACGGAGGCGTGTATTGGCATGCAAGGGGATGGCATGTGGAAGCGGAATATCTCTTTAAGCACTATAGCGACAATGCTTTCGCCAACGTCCACTCGTTTGACTCTTTCGCATGCTACGACATCAACTTGAAAAACAAAAAGAGTCTTGTAAAAAAGGTGTCGCCACTGCTGAGATACGATATGATGACCGACCATAGCGACGGAAAGAATGCCGACGACGAGGGAAAACTGACCATCACCGACTACAAGCGTCATCGCATCACCGGCGGACTGACCATTAGTCTAGCCACGCCGTTTGTTTCCGATATCCGCGTCAACTATGAGAAATACTACTATCGCGACGGAGCGATGGCGAAACCTTCTGAAAAAGACAAGATTGTAGTGGAGTTCATGACCCGGTTCTGAACAACATCAAAGACATGAAAACCCATGAATGGAGCGGTAAACGGGACTCGAACCCGCGACCCTCGGCTTGGGAAGCCAATGCTCTACCAACTGAGCTATTACCGCATTACTGAAGCATAAAGGAAACGACGTGGCTGTCATTTTCTTGTGCAAAGGTACGATAAAAATTTTGAACAGGCAAATCTTATGTGTTAAAATTTGCATATAACGCTATGTTTGTCTTTTTTTGTCACACTTTCATCAGGTCAGATATTATCATATCGCTCACATACCAACCGTCATGCGCAAGACGCAGCGTGTTGGCGTCATGCTCAAGCAACGATGAGTCAACATATCGGCGGGCGCTCTTCAGGCAATAGTCAACGGCATCGCTGCCAAAGCGCTCGCCTAACTTCTTCAGGTCGATGCCTTCGCTGGTGCGCAGCGCAAGCATCACCATGTCGTTATATAGCTCCCGCTCCGTGAGCGACTCGCTCTCATAGGCACATTCGCCTCGTTCCACCTTATTTATATATATAGGAAGATCGGAGATGTTCCAGAGCCGGCGCGTTCCGTCATAGGAGTGGGCCGCCGCGCCAATGCCAAGATATGGCTCGCCAGTCCAGTAACCGCTGTTATGCAGCGAGCGCCCTCCCTGACGTGAGAAGTTGCTCACCTCATAGTGTTCGTAGCCTAATGCTGACAAGCGGGCTATAAGACCATAGTACATCTCTCGGGTGAGTTCCTCGCTCGCCTCGCTCACCTCGCCGCGAAGAAGCATGTCATAGAGCGGCGTGCTTTCCTCATAGGTGAGACAGTAGGCCGAGATATGTTCTACGTCAAGAGCCAGCGCCTCGTCGATGTCGTGATTCCAGTCGGCTAATGTCTCGCCGGGAAAACCATACATGAGATCTACGCTAATGTTGGCTATGCCGGCATCACGCAACCGTGCCACAGCCTGCGCCACATCGGCCGCCTTGTGACGACGGCGAAGAAAACGGAGACGGTCGTCGTCAAAGGTCTGGGCTCCCATGCTCACCCTGTTGACGGGCAATGCCGACAACTGACGCACAAAGTCAGCGGTGACGTCGTCGGGATTACACTCAATGGTGACCTCGCGTGCCGACGAACAATCGATGGCAGAGAACAACCGTCCGAGTTCGTCTGCCGCCAAGGTGCTCGGCGTGCCTCCGCCGAGATATACCGTACGCCAAGCCCCGTCATAGTCCGAGACACGACGACGCAACTCTTGGATGAGCGCATCCACATAACGACGACTCATTGAGAAGAGCGACGTGGAATAGAATCCGCAATACACGCAACGCGACTTGCAAAATGGGATATGAACATAAAGACCTGCCATTTTTCTTGAATTTTAATGCAAAAGTACTAATTTTATTTAATAAATGCAAGTTTCTGCCACTGTTTCTTTGGTCATCTCAAAAAAAACCACTAACTTAGACCCCCGATAACTAAAATCAGGAAGAACCTAATAGTATTCACTTTTAAAAAAACAATCAGATATGAAAGTATATCAGACAAGTGAAATCAAAAACATTGCACTGCTTGGCAGTGCGGGTAGCGGCAAGACAACACTTGCCGAGTCTATGCTTTATGAAGCCGGCATCATCAAGCGCCGCGGCTCCATCGAAGCTAAAAACACAGTCAGCGACTACTTCCCGGTAGAGCAGGAATACGGCTACTCGGTCTTCTCGACCGTGTTCCACGTTGAATGGAACAACAAGAAGCTGAACATCATCGACTGTCCGGGATCTGACGATTTCGTCGGAGGTGCCATTACGGCTCTCAACGTGACTGACCAAGCCGTGATCCTCATCAACGGACAGTACGGTCCCGAGGTAGGCACGCAAAACAACTTCAGATACACTGAAAAGCTGAAGAAGCCTGTGATATTCCTTATTAACCAGCTCGACAGCGACAAGTGCGACTTCGACTCGCTTATCTCTACCATGCAGGACATCTATGGTCCGAAATGCGTACAGATACAATACCCTATCGCCACTGGAGCAGGATTCAACTCGCTCATCGACGTGCTCCTCATGAAGAAATACTCGTGGAAGCCTGAAGGCGGTGCTCCTATCATCGAAGATATACCTGCCGAGGAAATGGACAAGGCAATGGAACTGCACAAGGCGCTCGTAGAGGCTGCCGCCGAAAACGACGAGGGTCTTATGGAGAAATTCTTCGAGGAAGAGACCCTCACCGAGGACGAGCTGAGAGAAGGCATCAGAAAGGGCCTCGTTACACGCTCCATATTCCCCGTGTTCTGCGTATGCGCCGGTAAGGACATGGGCGTAAGACGCCTCATGGAGTTCCTCGGCAACGTAGTGCCTTTCGTCAGCGAGATGCCAAAGGTTCACAACACTCGCGGCGAGGAAGTGGCAGCAGAAAGCGACGGACCTACTTCACTCTACTTCTTCAAGACCGGCGTCGAGCCACATATCGGCGAAGTGTCTTACTTCAAGGTGATGAGCGGTAAGGTGAAGGCCGGTGCCGACCTCGCCAATGCCGACCGTGGCTCGAAAGAACGCATCGCACAGATCTTCGCTTGCGCCGGAGCCAACCGTATCCCCGTTGATGAGCTATGCGCCGGTGATATCGGCTGTACCGTGAAGCTCAAGGACGTGAAGACTGGTAATGCCCTCAACGGCAAGGACTGCGACTGGAGATACGACTTCATCAAATATCCTAACGCAAAATACTCTCGCGCCATCAAGGCTGTCAACGAACAGGAGATGGAGAAACTCATGGTGGCTCTGACCAAGATGAGACAGGAAGACCCGACATGGGTAGTAGAACAGTCGAAGGAACTCCGACAAACCATCGTTCACGGACAAGGTGAATTCCACCTCAGAACCCTAAAATGGAGACTCGAAAACAACGAGAAGATACAGGTGAAATTCGACGAGCCAAAAATCCCTTACCGCGAGACTATCACCAAGTCTGCCCGTGCCGACTATCGTCACAAGAAGCAGTCGGGTGGCGCAGGACAGTTTGGCGAGGTACACCTCATCGTCGAGCCTTATGCTGAAGGCATGCCAGATCCGACCGTGTTCAAGTTCGGCGGACAGGAATACCGCATGAACATCAAAGGACGTGAAGAGATCGACCTCGAATGGGGCGGAAAGCTCGTCTTCCTCAACTCTGTTGTCGGCGGTGCCATCGACACCCGTTTCATGCCAGCTATTCTGAAAGGTATCATGGAGAGAATGGAACGCGGACCTCTCACTGGCAGCTATGCCCGCGACGTGCGCGTCATCGTCTATGACGGAAAGATGCACCCGGTAGATTCTAACGAACTCTCATTCATGCTCGCAGCACGCAACGCCTTCGCCGCAGCCTTTAAGGATGCTGGACCAAAGATCCTCGAACCTATCTACGACCTCGAGGTTTACGTTCCTGCCGACTTCATGGGCGACGTGATGAGCGACCTGCAGGGACGCCGCGCCCTCATCATGGGTATGGACAGCGAGGCTGGCTACCAGAAGCTCCAAGCCAAGATTCCTCTCAAGGAGCTCGCAAACTATAGCATCGCTCTGAGCTCAATCACCGGTGGACGCGCCTCCTTCACCACCAAGTTTGCAAGCTACGAACTCGTGCCAAACGACATACAACAGCAGCTCATCAAGGAGCACGAGGAGGAAGAAAAGGAAGATTGAAATCCATATTCTTAGTAATAAACATTTCCCTTCGGGAGAGAGTCAGAGGAGGAGTCCTCAACTCTCTCCCTCTCCTTTTCTACCGCTCTTCACCTCCACCCTGCCTCATCAATTATCAATAATTACCACCCACCGATCAATAATCACCGATCAATAATCACCGATCAATAATCACCGATCAACAATCATCAATCAACAATCATCAATCAACAATCAATATCCCCATGTCTCGCATAGCAACAGCCTTTGCCCTTGGCATAGTCATCGCCACCTTCTTCCTCGACACTTCTGCGGCATGGATCTCGCTCGCGGTTGCCACATGCTGCATCATGGCTATTGTAGCGACACTCTTTATACATCATCCCGCCAAAAGGCATTTAACTACGCCCTTGGTGATGCTTTCCACCATGGCATGCGGCTCTTCATACACGCTCACCTACAAAATCATAAACCATACCGTCTATCCCAGTCATATCGCTCAGTACGACATCGTCATCACCTCTGAACCCATCATAAGGACAAACTCCATAGGCCTTAACGGCATCATTGCCTCTGGACATTACGAAGGGAAGAAAGTAAGCCTCGCTTTCGAGAAAGACTCCACAGCAATGGCCCTCACGCCAGGAATGGGCATCGAGGCACTGTGTATGCTGAAAAAGCCAGCTGGACCAAACGACGATCCTCGCTTCACACTCCACCGACAGTCGCAAGGAATCGCCTTTTTCGCCTTCCTCTCTCATCACAACTACCGCAAGAAAGCAGTATCTACGCGCGGTTTGACTCTTTGGGAACGGGCGCGGATCGGCGCCCTGACAATCAGGCATAAAGCAATCTGTACGCTGCGCGACAACGGTCTCAACGGCGACGCCCTCGCCACCGTCTCAGCCATGGTCCTCGCCGACAAGTCGCACCTTTCCCAAAAGGTATATGACAGTTTCTCTTCCTCTGGAGCCGCCCACGTGCTCGCCCTCTCCGGCACCCATCTCTCCATCTTGTTCTTCCTCATCACCATCTTCGTCAAACCGATCAGGAGCAAATGGTATGTGCGAGCGTTTACCATTATCACCATCTGGGGCTACGTATTCCTCGTCGGCCTACCCACATCTGCCGTGCGTGCGGCGGTGATGCTCTCGTGGCTCACCATGACCCGCATCTATTCCAAATCGTCCTCCCAGCTACACAACATCTCGCTCACAGCACTCATCTTGATGATCGCCAACCCTATGGCCATATTCGACATCAGCCTGCAGATGTCAATGATGGCAGTGATAGCCATTGTCACTCTCGTCACCCCTCTCACTGGTAGCCTGATGAACAAAATCGAACTCATGGGAATCCATCTGTTTCACCTGTCAGAAGGCAACGCCCTGAAATATGTCGTGTCGGCTACGATACTCACCATCGTCGCACAAACAGCCACCGCACCTCTCGCCGCATATTACTTCGGACGGCTGCCCCTCTATTTCATCCTCACCAACTTCATCACCCTGCCTCTCGCCACGATTGTCATCTACCTTACAATGGTGATCCTCGTCATGTCGCCACTACCTATTGTTCCCTCCATGGCCACACCCATCCTGCAAGCAATAGTCTCCTTGCTCAACAACCTCCTCGCCGCCATCTCCTCACTGCCCTTTGCCGCAGTACGAATAGAATGTATATCTCTTCCAGTTTTGTTATTTTTATACTTAGCGGGATTTATTATAGTTACATATTTGCAATTAAAACAGAGAAAACAAGTTAACAATTCAAAATTTAACAAAATTCATTAACATTATCCATTGTAGTTCGGACAAAACACACTAACTTTGCCGACATGAAGAAGTCAACAATTTGGGCAATAGCAATAATAATGGGACTGTCGTTCGTGGTTCTTCTCTACCTGCAACTCTCCTACATCGAAGAGATGGCGAAGATGAAGAAAGAACAGTTTGACGAATCGGTCAACCGCAGTCTCTATCAGGCCTCAAGAAATCTTGAAGTCAACGAGACACTACGTTATCTCGAAAAGGACGTCAACGAAACCGAGCGCAGGGCATTCCGTCAAGACTCTGTGATGACACGTTCGGGCAAGATAAACGACGTGGTGCAGCACTCTCATCAGTATGCCGTGACAGGCAAAGACGGCACTATATACTCGTCGTTCCAACTCAAGACCATCACGACAAAGCCCTCCACCATACCAAAGGGCATCATACTGCGGTCAGACAAGAACACACTTAACGAGGCGTCAAGGTCGCTGCAGGAGATAGTTAGAAACAGATACGTATATCAGAAGGCCCTGCTCGACGAAGTGGTATATAGCATACTCTATCAGGCCAGCGAGAAGCCCCTGAAGGAGCGCATCAACTTCAAACTCCTCGACCAGGACATCCGAGCCGAACTGCTCAACAACGGCATCAACATACCATACCACGTCACCGTTTCCACTTCTGACGGCCGTGAGGTGTACCGATGCCAGGACTATACCGAGGAAGGACAGGCCTACACTTACTCGCAGGTGCTGTTCCGCAACGACCCCTCGTCGAAGATGGGCGTGGTGAAAATCCACTTCCCCGACATCAACAGCTACATCTTCTCGAGCATCAGGTTTATGATACCGTCAGTCGTATTCACCCTCGTGCTGCTCGTCACGTTCATCTTCACCATCGTGGTCATATTCCGACAGAAGCGATACACGGAGATCAAAAACGACTTCATCAACAACATGACACACGAGCTGAAGACGCCAATAGCAAGCATCTCATTAGCAGCACAGATGCTCAACGACAAGAGCGTGCCGAAGAGCGACACCATGATGGCTCACCTCGGCGGAGTGATCAACGACGAGTCGAAACGCCTCAGGTTCCTCGTGGAAAAAGTGCTACAGATGTCGATGTTCGACAAGAAAAAGGCGGTGTTCAAGAAAAAGAGACTCGACCTCAACGAACTTGTCGAGAATGCTGCCCACTCGTTCACGCTGAGAGTGGAACACACAGGAGGAAAGGTATTTGCTGACATCCAGGCCATCGACTCCACGATATACGTCGATGAGACCCACTTCCAAAACGTGGTGTACAACCTCATGGACAACGCCGTGAAATACCGCAATCCCGACAAGCCGCTCGACATCTATCTCAAGACGTGGAACGACAATAGCCATCTCTACCTCTCGGTAAGAGATACAGGCATGGGAATAAAGAAAGAGAACCTCAAGAAGATATTCGAGAAGTTCTACCGCGTACATACAGGAAACCTGCACGACGCCAAGGGCTTCGGACTCGGACTGGCATACGTGAAAAAGATCATCGATCTCCATAAGGGCGAGATCCACGTAGAGAGCGAATACGGCAGGGGCACGACATTCACCATCACCCTGCCAGTGTGCAAAGAGTAAGTCTCAGGCACACCACACGACAGAATATAAAATAAACAATAATAAACACATTAATACACTAAAGTTATGAGAATTATGGAAGAAAACTTGAAGATTCTTCTTTGTGAAGATGACGAAAACTTAGGTATGTTGCTGCGCGAATATCTTGCCGCAAAAGGATATGAAGCAGAACTCTGCGCCGATGGAGAAATAGGATACAAGGCATTCCTCAAGACAAAGTTCGACATCTGCGTGCTCGACGTGATGATGCCCAAAAAAGACGGATTCACACTCGCACAGGAAATCAGGCAGGCCAACGCTGAGATTCCTATCATCTTCCTTACCGCCAAGACACTCAAGGAAGACATCCTCGACGGTTTCAAGATCGGTGCCGACGACTATATCACCAAACCATTCTCGATGGAAGAACTCGTGTTCCGTATTGAAGCCATCCTCCGCCGCGTAAGAGGAAAGAAAAACAAAGAGAGCTCTACTTACCGCCTCGGACGATTCACGTTCGACACACAGAAGCAGCTCCTCACCATCGGCGACAAGCAGACAAAGCTCACCACAAAGGAAAACGAGCTGCTTGCCCTCCTTTGCAGCCACGCCAACGAGATACTCCAGCGCGACTTTGCACTGAAGACCATCTGGATCGACGACAACTACTTCAACGCACGCTCCATGGACGTCTATATCACCAAGCTGCGCAAGCACCTCAAGGACGACGACCAGATAGAAATCATCAACATCCACGGAAAAGGCTACAAACTCATCACTCCAGACGAAGAGTAATTGCCAGTTGGTCAAGATATTTTGTTAAATATCCCTAAATATCATGGCATCAGCAAAAATATCCGGGTGCAAAGTATTAATTCTCAATAAAAATTAGTACCTTTGCACCCGCATTTTGCAAAATAACATTTAATAACATTTTAAAAGTAGTATGAATCAATACGAAACCGTTTTCATTTTAACTCCCGTTTTGTCTGATGAACAGATGAAGGAAACGGTCGCCAAATTCAAGAAGCTGCTCACCGACAATGGCGCAGAAATACTGAACGAGGAGGCCTGGGGACTCAAGAAGATGGCTTACGCTATTCAGAAGAAATCTACAGGCTTCTACTGCCTGTTGGAGTTCAAGGCTGAGCCATCGCTCGTAAACAAGCTCGAAGTGAACTATCGTCGCGACGAGAAAGTGATCCGTTTTATGACCGTCAAGCTCGACAAGTATGCCGCTGCTTATGCGATCAAGAGAAAGAACAAGTACGCTAACAAACAGGAGGCATAAATCATGGCACAAGACACAGAAATCCGTTATTTGACTCCACCTTCAGTGGACACAACGAAGAAGAAGTACTGCCGTTTCAAGAAGAGCGGTATCAAGTATATCGACTACAAGGATCCTGAATTCCTCAAGAAGTTCCTCAACGAGCAAGGCAAGATCCTTCCTCGCCGCATCACTGGAACTTCACTGAAGTACCAGCGTCGTGTGGCCCAGGCCGTAAAGCGCGCACGCCAGATAGCACTTCTGCCATACGTAACTGACTTGATGAAATAATTAAAAGAGGAGGTAACTTATATGGAAATCATACTTAAAGAAGATATCATAGGTCTGGGATTCAAGAACGACATCGTCAACGTAAAGTCTGGCTACGGCCGTAACTACCTCATCCCACAGGGCAAGGGTGTTATCGCATCTGAGTCGGCTAAGAAAGTTCTTGCAGAAAACCTCAAGCAGCAGGCTCACAAGCTCGCTGCCATCAAGGACGCTGCACAGCAGAAGGCAAACGCCCTCGCCGGCGTTGCTCTCACCATCGCAGCTAAGGTCAGCGCTACAGGCGTTACTTACGGTTCGGTTACAGCCGCTCACGTTGCTGAGGAGCTGAAGAAGCTCGGTCACGACATCGACCGCAAGATCATTGTTATGCGCGACATCAAGAAGGTTGGCGACTATGTTGCCACCGTTTGCTTCCACAAGGAAGTGTCTGTTGAAGTTCCTGTTACAGTAGTAGCTGAGAACGCTCCCGCTCCTGCCGCTCAGGAAGCTCCTGTAGCCGTAGAAGAGGCACCAGCAGAGGCTCCTGCTGCTGAGGCAGAGGAAGCACCTGTTGCAGAATAATGTTTTTTAGAGCAAACATCATTTGTTATAATCAAAAATCCTGGACCTGCAAAAAGGTTCAGGATTTTTTTGCCCTATTATTTTGAAACAATTTCCGTTAAATCGTATAGTCACACGTACTGATTCACTCCCATACAACTCGTCACTCCGAGAGTTGTAGCAATAGCAGACAGCGCTGCCACAATAAGCTGCAATACCAGCTTCCAAGTGCTTGATTTAGATGTAGAACTCATGATGATTAATGTTAATTGATTAT